>NZ_JBJXVU010000005.1:0-306753 GCF_046159675.1 Cellulosimicrobium sp. RS
GGGGTGGAAGGGGGCGGGAGGGTCGGGCGGCGGGGTGGCAGCGGGTCAGGCGTTCACGTAGGCCGCGAGGTGCTCGCCCGTCAGGGTGGAGCGGGCCGCCACGAGGTCGGCCGGGGTGCCCTCGAAGACGACGCGACCGCCGTCGTGCCCGGCGCCGGGGCCGAGGTCGATGATCCAGTCCGCGTGCGCCATGACCGCCTGGTGGTGCTCGATGACGATGACGGACTTGCCCGCGTCGACGATCCGGTCGAGGAGCCCGAGGAGATTCTGCACGTCGGCGAGGTGGAGGCCGGTTGTCGGCTCGTCGAGCACGATCACGCCGCCCTTGTCGCCGAGGTGGGTCGCGAGCTTGAGGCGCTGGCGCTCGCCGCCGGACAGCGTCGTGAGCGGCTGGCCGAGGCTCACGTACCCGAGGCCGACGTCGTCGAGGCGCTCGAGGATCGCCGCGGCGGCCGGCACCTTGCCCTCGCCGGACGAGAAGAACGCGCGCGCCTTCGCGACCGGGAGGTCGAGCACGTCGGCGATGTTCAGCCCGCCGAGCGTGTAGTCGAGCACCGCGGCCTGGAACCGGCGTCCGCCGCAGTCCTCGCACGGGGTCGAGACGGTCTCCATGAAGCCGAGCTCGGTGTAGATGACGCCCGCGCCCTTGCACTCGGGGCACGCGCCCTCGGAGTTCGCGCTGAACAGGGCGGGCTTGACGCCGTTGGCCTTGGCGAACGCCTTGCGGATCGGCTCCAGCAGGCCCGTGTACGTCGCGGGGTTGCTGCGGCGCGACCCCCGCACCGCGCTCTGGTCGATCGTCACGACGCCCTCGCGCCGCGACACCGACCCCTCGACGAGCGAGCTCTTGCCCGACCCGGCCACCCCGGTCAGGACGACGAGCACCCCGAGCGGGACGTCGACGTCCACGTCCTGGAGGTTGTGCGCGTCCGCGCCGCGGATCTCCAGCACGCCCGACGGCGAGCGCACCTCCTCCTTGAGCGTCGCGCGGTCGTCGAGGTGGCGGCCGGTGACGGTGTCGCTCCCCCGCAGCCCGTCGACCGTGCCCTCGAACGCCACCCGGCCACCGGCCGTGCCCGCACCCGGGCCGAGGTCGACGACGTGGTCCGCGATCACGATCGTCTCCGGCTTGTGCTCGACGACGAGGACCGTGTTGCCCTTGTCGCGCAGCTGGAGCAGGAGGCCGTTCATGCGGTCGATGTCGTGCGGGTGCAGACCGATGGTCGGCTCGTCGAACACGTACGTGACGTCGGTGAGCGACGACCCGAGGTGGCGCAGCATCTTGATGCGCTGCGACTCGCCGCCCGACAGCGTGCCCGACGGCCGGTCGAGGCTGAGGTAGCCCAGCCCGAGCTCGACGAACGACGCGAGGTTCTCGCCGAGGGCGTTGACGACGGGCGCCATGTGCGGGTCGTCGAGGTCGCGGATCCACGCGGCGAGGTCGGTGATCTGCATCGCGCACAGGTCCGCGATGTTGACGCCGCGGATCTTCGAGGAGCGCGCCGACTCCGACAGGCGCGTGCCGCCGCACTCGGGGCACGGTGCGAACGTCGCCGCACGCTCGACGAACGCACGGACGTGCGGCTGGAGCGAGTCGACGTCCTTGGAGAACATCGACTTCTGGATCTTGGGGATGAGCCCCTCGTAGGTGACGTTGATCCCCATCGCCTTGATCTTGGTGGGCTCCTTGTAGAGGAAGTCCTCGAGCTGCTGCTCCGTGAACTCCCGGATCGGCCGATCGGCCGGGAAGAACCCCGACTCGGCGAACCCGCGCACCATCCACCCGTCGGCGGTGTACCCCGGGACCTTGATCGCGCCGTCGAGCAGGGACTTCGAGTCGTCGAAGATCTCGGTGAGGTCGAGGTCCGAGACCGCGCCGCGCCCCTCGCACCGCGGGCACATGCCGCCGTGGTAGATCGCGTTGCGGACGATCGTCTTCTCCCCGGTGGCGGACGTCATGATGCCGCTCGCCTTGCGCGCGGGGATGTTGAAGGAGAACGCCGTGGGCGGCCCCACCTGCGGCTCGCCGAACCGGCTGAACAGCACCCGCAGGATCGCGTTCGCGTCGGTCACCGTGCCCACCGTGGACCGCGGGTTGGCGCCCAGGCGCTCCTGGTCCACGACGATCGCCGTCGTGAGCCCCTCGAGGACGTCGACGTCGGGGCGGTCCAGCGTGGGCATGAAGCCCTGGAGGAACGCCGGGTACGTCTCGTTGATGAGGCGCTGCGACTCGGCCGCGACGGTGTCGAACACGAGCGAGCTCTTGCCCGACCCGGAGACACCCGTGAACACCGTGAGGCGCCGCTTGGGGATCTCGACGCTCACGTCCTGGAGGTTGTTCGCCCGCGCCCCCTGGACCCGGATGACGTCGTGCGCGTCGGGGTCCTGGCGCTCCGAGGTCGAGGTTCCCGTCGTCGTGGCCGTGCTCATGCGTGTCTCCTCGTCGTCGAGCCTCGTCGCGCGGTCGGGCGACCGGTCGACGGCGCCGACCGCCCGCTCCCGGCAGCTCGGTGAGAGTCTGCCGGAGAGCCGGACGGTCGGCGCGTGGATGGGTGTGGTGCGTGGACGTCCCGGGGGTGAGGACCGGCCGCGCGGTCGGGACTCATCGCGTCGTGCACGACGGCGGCGCGACGCCGGGTGGTCAGGGCGGGCGTGCTGCGTGCGGAGGTCAGGAGCGCTGCTGGATGCGGATCTCGTTGCCCGCCGGGTCGCGGAACGCGCAGTCGCGCACGCCGTAGGGCTGGTCGATCGGCTCCTGCACGACCTCCGCCCCCGCGGCCTCGATCCGGGCGAACGTCTCGTCGACGTCGGGCGTCGCGAGGTTGACGCCGAAGTACGCGCCCTTGGCCACGATCTCCAGGAGGGCGCGCTTGTCGTCGTCGTTGAGGCCCGGCGTCGCGGCCGGCGGGTGCAGCACGATCGCGGTGTCCGGCTGGTCGGCCGGGCCCACGGTGATCCACCGCATCCCCTCGTAGCCGACGTCGTTGCGGACCTCGAAGCCGAGCACGTCGCGGTAGAACGCGAGCGACGCGTCGGGGTCGGTCTGGGGCAGGAAGCTGGAGTTGATGGTGAGGTTCATGAGAACGACGCTAGGACCGTCGTCCGGCCTGCGCTTCTCGATTCCTGACCGGTCGCGTGACGCGTCGCGCGACGCACGCCGGCATCCCGTCCAGCCGCTCCGCGCCGGGGAAGGCGCCCGCGTCGGTGCCCGGCGTGGTCTCCGGCGAGGCGCCCGGCGATGTGCCCGGCGCAGCGCCGCGCACGGTGCCCGCCGCCGCGGCCGCCCGCGACTCCGCGGCAGCCGGGGAGCCCGCGTCGGACTCGGCCGCGCGCCGTCGGTACACGCTCGGCGGCACGCCGACGAGCTCGGTGAAGCGCGTGCTGAACGTCCCCAGGGACGAGCACCCCACCGCGAAGCACACGTCCGTGACGCTCAGGTCCCCGCGGCGCAGCAGCGCCTTGGCGCGCTCGATGCGCCGCGTCATGAGGTACGCGTACACCGACTCCCCGTAGGCGGCCTTGAACTCGCGGCTCAGGTGCCCGGCGGACACGTGCACGCCGGACGCGAGCGCCGTGACGTCGAGCGGCTGCGCGTACTCCCGGTCGATCCGGTCGCGCACGCGCCGCAGGCGCGCGAGGTCGCGCAGGCGCTGGTCGTCGGGCGTCGTCGTCACGCCTCGATCGTGCCACGGGCCTACCGTGGCCTCCATGCCGAGCGACGTCCCCGCCGCGCGCCAGGCCGTGCGCGTGCTCACGTTCCTCGCCGCGCAGGCGGGCCCGTCGCCCGCGGCCGCCGTCGCGCAGGGCCTCGGGCTGCCCCGCTCGACCGTCTACCACCTGCTGTCCGTCCTCGTCGACGAGGGGTTCGTGACCCACCTCCCCGAGGAGCACCGCTACGGGCTCGGGACGGCGTCGCTCGCGCTCGGGTCGGCGTACGCGCGGCAGGCGCCCCTCGCGCGGCTCGCGCGGCCGGTGGTCGCGCGCCTCGTCGAGTCGACGGGCGAGAGCGCGCACCTCGCCGTGCTCAACGGGCGCGAGGTCCTCTACCTCGTCGAGCAGCGCGCGCCGCGCCGCCCCACGCTCGTGACCGACGTCGACGTGCGCCTCCCCGCGCACCTCACCGCGAGCGGGCGCGCCGTCCTCGCCGGCCTCCCCGCGGCCCAGGTCCGCGCCCTCTTCCCCGGCGCCGCGGCGTTCGCCGACCGCACCGGCGTCGGGCCGCAGACCCTCGGTGCCCTGCGCGAGGTGCTGCGCGGCGTCCGACGGCGCGGCTGGGCCGAGGAGGACGGCGAGGTCACCCCGGGCCTCGCGTCCGTCGCGCACGCGGCCGTCGACCACACCGGGCTCCCCGTCGCCGGCATCGCCCTCACCTTCTGGGCCGACGACGCCCCGCCCGCCCGACGCGCGGAGCTCGCCGCCGCCGTCGGGCGCGCCGCCGCCGAGGTGAGCCGCCGCCTGGGCGCCCGCACCACTCCGACCACCCCGAGGTAGAGCCCCGGTACGCCGAGGTAGAGCTCTGGTCTGCCGAGGTAGAGCCCCGGTCTGCCGAGGTAGAGCCCTGGTCTTCCCCCTCGCTGAACCAGGGCTCTACCTCGCGGGACCTGGGCTCTACCTCGCGGGACCTGGGCTCTACCTCGGCGACCGGGATGGAAGCGGCGTTGCGTGCGGCCGACGCGCCGGCTAGATTTTTCGGTATGCCGAACTTTTCGACGCGGAAGTCCGCATCCCGCGCTGCCGCAGCCGTCGCGGTCCTCGCCGCAGCGACGCTGAGCGGCTGCTCGAGCGCCACGGACGCGGGGGCGACCCCGCCCGACGACGGCCGGCCCGTCGTGCTCACGACGTTCACCGTGCTCGCCGACATGGCGGAGAACGTGGCGGGCGACCACCTGCGCGTCGAGTCGATCACCAAGGTCGGGGCGGAGATCCACGGCTACGAGCCGACGCCCGGCGACGTCCGCAGGGCCGCGGACGCCGACCTCATCCTCGACAACGGCATGGGGCTCGAGGCGTGGTTCGGGCGGTTCGTCGACGGGCTCGACGTGCCGCACGTCGTCGTGAGCGAGGGCGTCGAGCCCATCGCGCTCGGCGACGACACCGCCGAGGAGTACCAGGGCAAGGAGAACCCGCACGCCTGGATGTCGCCGGTGAACGCGCAGGTCTACGTGCAGAACATGGCCGACGCGTTCGCGGAGCTGGACCCGGCCCACGCCGACGACTACGCGGCGAACGCCGCGGCCTACTCCGCCGAGCTCGCGGCCGTGCACGACGAGCTCACGACGGCGCTCGACGCGCTGCCCGAGGGCCACCGCGCACTCGTTACCTGCGAGGGCGCGTTCCCCTACCTCGCGCGCGACGCCGGGCTCGCGGAGAAGTACCTGTGGGCGGTCAACGCCGAGCAGCAGGCGACGCCGCAGTCGGTCGTCGGCGCGATCGAGTTCGTCGAGCAGCACGACGTCCCGGCCGTGTTCTGCGAGTCCACCGTCTCCGACGACGCGATGCAGCAGGTCGCGCGCGAGTCCGGCGCGGCGTTCGGCGGGACGCTCTACGTCGACTCCCTCTCCGCGCCCGACGGCCCCGTGCCGACCTATCTCGACCTCCTGCGCCACGACACCGAGACCATCGTCGCGGGCCTCACCGGCACCACCGCGGGCGGTGACGCGTGAGCGGGGGCGGGCGGGCGCCGTCGGGCACGCCCGCGATCGACGTGCGCGACCTCACCGTCCACTACGGCGACGTCCTCGCGCTCGACGGCGCGACGCTCACGCTCGGGGCGTCGAGCGGGCGCGGGACGGTGTGCGGGCTCGTCGGCATGAACGGCTCGGGCAAGTCGACGCTGTTCAAGGCGGTCATGGGCATGGTCCGGCCGGACCGCGGCACCGTCCTGGTCGACGGCGCACCCCCCGCGCGCGCCCGGCGCGCCCAGGCGGTGGGGTACGTGCCGCAGAGCGAGGACGTCGACTGGGCGTTCCCGCTGAGCGTGCGCGACGTCGTCATGACGGGCCGCTACGGCTACCAGGGCTTCACGCGGCGCACGCGGCCCGCCGACCGGGAGGCGGTCGAGCACGCGCTCGCGCGCGTCGAGCTCACCGACCTGGCCGACCGGCAGATCGGCGCGCTCTCGGGCGGGCAGCGCAAGCGCGCGTTCGTCGCCCGGGGGCTCGCGCAGGGCGCGACGATCCTCCTGCTCGACGAGCCGTTCGCCGGTGTGGACAAGCGCACGGAGGCGACCATCACCACGCTGCTGCGCGAGCTCGCGGCCGGCGGGGCGACCGTCCTCGTCTCGACCCACGACCTGCACGCGCTGCCCGAGCTCGCCGACGAGGCGGTGCTGCTCCACCGCCGCGTCCTGCTGCACTCGACGCCCGCGGAGGTCCTGCGGCCCGAGAACCTCGCGCTCGCGTTCGGCGTGGAGGTGGCCCCGTGACCGACCTCCTCGCCATCCTCCTCGAGCCCCTGTCGTTCGAGTTCCTGCGCACCGCGCTCGCCGTCACGGTGACCGCCGGGATCGTGTGCGGCGTGCTGTCGTGCTGGCTCGTGCTCGTGGGCTGGTCCCTCATGGGCGACGCCGTCTCGCACGCCGTGCTGCCCGGCGTCGTGCTCGCGTACGTGGTGGGGGCGCCGTTCGCGCTCGGCGCGCTCGTCTTCGGGCTGCTCGCGGTGCTCCTCATCGGCGCGGTGCGCGACACGTCCCGCGTCAAGGAGGACGCCGCGATCGGGGTCGTGTTCACGACGCTGTTCGCGCTCGGCCTCGTCCTCATCTCCGTGACGCCGAGCCAGACGGATCTCAACCACATCCTCTTCGGCAACCTGCTCGGGGTGTCGCGCGCGGACCTGCTCCAGGTGCTGGCGCTCGGCGCGGTGACGCTCGCGGTCGTCGTGCTCAAGCGGCGCGACCTCACGCTCTACGCGTTCGACCCGACGCACGCGCACGCGATCGGGCTCTCGCCCCGGCGGCTCGGCGCGCTGCTGCTCGGCCTGCTCGCGCTGACGGTCGTCGTCGCGCTCCAGGCCGTCGGCGTGGTCCTCGTCGTCGCGCTGCTCATCACGCCGGGCGCGACGGCGTACCTCCTCACCGACCGCTTCTCGCGGATGCTGTGGATCTCGCCGCTCGTCGCGGCGGTGTGCGGGGTCGTGGGCATCTACGTCAGCTACTACCTCGACACGGCGTCGGGCGGGACGGTCGTCGTCGCGCTGGGCGTGGCGTTCGCGCTCGCGTACCTGTTCAGCCCGCGGCACGGGCTCGTCGGGACGCGCGTCGCGGCGGCCCGACGCCGTCGGCTCGCGCGCGTCTGATCGTCCGCGCTCGGCGGCCCGGACCCGGTGCGGGCCGCCGGACCACGTCTCCTGCGTGCGCTGTGTGCGAAATCTCCATGAATTCGCCCTCGATTCCCTGGTGCTTCTCAGGTTCGCCCGGGAGACTTGTCGCCATGTCAGCGAGGACGAGCGAGCCCACGACGCCGCAGCGCACGCGCACGTCTGCCCGGTTCGCCGCGGCGAGCCTGCTCGCGCTGTCCATGATGCTGCCGATGTGCTCGACGGCGAGCGCCGCCGAGGTCCAGCAGCTCATCGCCGACGCGCAGGTCCAGACGGAGACCATCGGGAACGACCTCGACCGCGTGCACGCCCAGCTCCCCGCCCTGCACCCCGTGCTCCGCAACGACGTGCTCGACGCCGTCGAGTCGGTCCAGGCCGCGACGGACGAGGCCCGCTCCGCGCTCGAGCGTGCGACCGACGACGACGAGGCGGCCGACGGTCGCGCGGCCGTCGCGCTCGCCGACGCCCAGGTCGCGCTCGACGCGGCGTCCGCCCAGCTCCGCCACGTGACGGACCTCGCGCACGACGCGGGCGAGGGCGTCGCCGTCGCGCTGGAGCGCCTGCAGGCGCACATCGACACGCTCCGCGGCGAGACGAGCCGCGCGGGGGCCTGAGTCCCGATCACGAGGTCGACCCGCACGGTCGAGATCGACCTTCGGAGGGCCGACGTCGCGGCTCACGGGTCGATCTCAGGGGGTCGCGAGGCGCCGTCGCCGCGCGGTCCCCGACCGCCCTTCCTACGATGGCGAGATGCCTCGTGTCACCGGGATCGTCAAGCCGCACGAGGCGCTCCCCGGCGTCGCCCGCCTCGACCGCGCGGTGAACCGCTGGACGAACCGCCGCGCGCTGGGGGCCGCGGCCGACACCGCGCTCTCCCGGCTCTCGACGTGGGCCGACCACAGCGTGCTGTGGGCCGGGGCCGCCGTCGGGATCGCCGCCACCGGGCGGCGCGGGCGCGACGCCGCCCTGCGCGGCTACGGCTCGCTGCTCGTGTCGAGCGTCCTCGCGAACGTCGTCGGCAAGACCGTGTTCGGGGGCGTGCGCCCGTCGCTCGACGGCCTCCCGCTGTGGCGGCGCGTGGCGGACCCCCCGACGTCGCCCTCGTTCCCGTCGGGCCACTCGGCGTCGGCCGCCGCGTTCGTCACGGGCGTCGCCATCGAGTGGCCGACGGTCGGGCTGGCGCTCACGCCGCTCGCCGGGGCGGTCCTGTACTCACGCCTGCACACGGGCTCGCACTGGTTCTCGGACGTCGCCGCGGGCGCGGCGCTGGGCGTCGGGGTCGCGCTCGCGGGTCGGGTGCTCGTCCCCGGCCGTGCCGAGCAGCGCCCCGACGTCCCGGCGGGGCCGCCCGCGGACGTCCCCGCGCTCGACGACGGCGCGGGCCTCTTCGTCGTCGTCAACCCGGCGGCGGGCTCGGGCCGGCTGCTCAAGGAGGACCCGCTCGCGGCGGTCCGCGACGGACTTCCCCGCGCCGACCTCCACGTGCTCGCCGAGGGCGACGACCTGCGCCGCCTGTACGACGACGCCGTCGCGCGGGGCGCCCGTGCGCTCGGCATCAGCGGCGGCGACGGCACGGTGTCGACCGCGGCCGCGGCGGCGCGCGCGCACGACCTCCCGCTCGCCGTGCTCCCCGGCGGCACCCTCAACCACTTCGCGCGCGCGGCCGACCTCACGTCGATGCGCGCGACGATCGAGGCGGTGCGGACGGGATCGGGCGTGACGATCGACGTCGCGGACCTCGAGGTCGACGGGGTCGACGGACCGCCCCGCACCGTGCTCAACACCTTCTCGGCCGGTGTCTACCCGGAGCTCGTCACCGAGCGCGAGAAGCACGAGCACCGGCTCGGCAAGTGGCCGGCGGCCGTCCTCGCGGCGGCGCGCGTGCTGCGGCGCGCGCACCGGGTGCGCATGGAGGTGGACGGGCACGAGGGCGAGTACTGGTCGCTGTTCGCGGGAGTCAACCGCTACTACCCGCAGAGCCTCGCACCGGTCGAGCGGCACCGCCTCGACGACGGCGTGCTCGACGTCCGCACGGCCCGGGCCGAGCGGCGCGCGAGCCGGCTGCGCACGTTCCTCGAGGTCGCGGCGGGCGACGCGGGGACGCGCGTCGCGCGGCGCGTGCCCGGGGTGCGGGGGCACCTCGTCGTGGACGCGACGTCCGTCCCGGCCCTGGAGCTCCGCTTCCCCGCGCGCGGCGCGGTCGTCGGGCCCGACGGCGAGGCCGTCACGACGGACCGCTCCCCCGACGCCGAGCCCGGGCGCCCCGGGCCGCCCGTGGTGCTCGCGCACGACGGCGAGACGCTCTCGCTCGACGACGTCGCCCCCACCGGGCCGGTCACCGTCCGTCTCACCATGCGGCGCGGAGCGCTGCGTCTCTACGCCCCGAGCGACCCGACGGCGGGCTGATCCGCCCGGCCTGTCCTGTATGTCCTGTGTTCACGTCACCCGGGGAGAACTCCCCCTGTTCACGCACAGGCGTCATGCCCCACAATGAGCCCCGCAGTCGCGCGGACGGCACCCCGTCCGCGCCCCGTCCGGACTCGACCACGTCGGCCCCACCAGAAAGCAGAAGAACCATGGCCCAGCAGTACCCCGCCGCTCCGCAGGCCCCCGCCGGCTACTCGGCCCCGATCGAGGACCCGGGCAAGACCCTCGGCATCGTCGGCTTCGTCCTCGCGTTCGTCTTCGCGATCGCGGGCATCGTCGTCAGCGCGATCGCGCGCAAGAAGAGCAAGGAGGCGGGCTTCGACAACCAGCTCGCCAAGTGGGGCCTCATCCTCAGCATCGTCTTCACCGTGCTCGGCGCCATCGGCTTCATCATCTACATCGTCGCCATCGCGGCGCTCGTCGCGAGCGGCGACGTCGCGACGTACTGACGTCCCCGCCGGTCCGCCGGCGCGGCACCGACGGCCGCCGTCCCACCCGGGGCGGCGGCCGTCGTCGTCCCTGCCGGCCGCCCGCGGACGGGTCGCGGAAGATCCGCGGACCGGGCACGGTTGAGACGCGCACGACCGCGCCACCGGTGAGAGCACCGGCCCCCCGACGGTCGCCCGACCGCAGGAGCAGATCATGACCGACGAGACGACCTCCCCGATCCCCACCGAGAGCGCGACGGCCGCACCGGACCCCGCGACCGTCGAGCTCGGGCTCGACACCTTCGGCGACGTGACCGCAGGGCCGGACGGCGTGCTGCTCAGCGGGGCGCGCACGATCCGCGACGTCGTCGAGGAGGCGGAGCTCGCGGACCAGGTCGGCGTCGACTTCTTCGGCGTCGGGGAGCACCACCGCGCGGACTTCGCCATCAGCGCGCCCGAGGTGGTGCTCGCCGGGATCGCGACGCGGACGTCGCGCATCCGCCTCGGCTCCGCGGTGACCGTGCTCAGCTCCGACGACCCGGTGCGCGTCTTCGAGCGGTTCTCGACGCTCGACGCGCTGTCCGGCGGGCGCGCGGAGGTCATCCTGGGGCGCGGGTCGTTCATCGAGTCGTTCCCGCTGTTCGGCTACGACCTCGCCGACTACGAGGTGCTGTTCGAGGAGAAGCTCGACCTGTTCGTCCACCTGCTCGACGAGGGCCCGGTCACGTGGTCGGGCACGACGCGCGCCGGGCTCGCCGACCAGGAGGTCTGGCCCAAGACCGAGAGCGGGCGCCTGCGCACGTGGGTCGGGGTCGGCGGCTCGCCCGAGTCGGTCGTGCGGACCGCGCGGCACGGTCTGGGCCTCATGCTCGCGATCATCGGGGGCGAGCCCGAGCGGTTCCGCCCCTACGTGGACCTCTACCACCGCGCGGTCGAGGAGCTCGGCACGCCGGCGCTGCCGATCGGCGTGCACTCGCCCGGCCACGTCGCCGACACCGACGAGCAGGCGCAGGAAGAGGTCTACGAGCACTTCGCGGCGATGAACAACCGGATCGGGCGCGAGCGCGGCTGGCCCGCGTACCACCGCGGGCGGTTCGCCCACGACGTGCGCGACGGCTCGCTCTACGTCGGCTCGCCCGAGACCGTGGCCCGCAAGATCGCCCGCACCGTCCGCCTCCTCGGCGCGGGCCGGTTCGACCTCAAGTACTCGACCGGCACGCTCCCCCATTCGACGATGCTGCGCAGCATCGAGCTCTACGGCACCCAGGTCATCCCCCGCGTCCGCGAGCTCCTCGCGGAGCGCTGACCCCCACCGATCGCCTGCGCGGCCAGCCCCCTCGCCGAGCACGACGTTGCCGTCGCCATCGGGGCGAGAACGACAGCAACGTCGTGCTCGACGAAGGGCAGGTTCGGCTCGACGGCGGGTGGTCGGCGGGCGGCGGGCGGCGGGCCAGCGCGCCGGCGGGTCAGCCGCGGCCGGCGGCGCGCAGCGCGGCGGCCTCGAGGTCCGGCGGGAGCCCGACGGCGGGGCGGTCCGCGCGCTGCGGCGTCGTCTCTCCCGTGGCGTCGAGGGCGCGGAGCCATGCCCACGTGTCGCGCACCGTCTCGCGCACGTCGCGCGTGCGCAGGCCGAGCGCCGCCGCGCGCGACGTGTCGGAGCCGTGGAGCGCGTCGTGCAGCTCGCCCGGCGGCAACCAGACCGGGAGCTGGGTCCACGGCTCGATCCCGGCCGCGAGGACGGCCTCCGGCTCGACCCATACGAGCTCGGCGGGCGGGTCGCCCGCCGCTGCCGCGTCGTCGGCGGTCGCCTCGACGCACGCGGCGAGCAGCTCGCCCATGGTCGTGTGCCCGGGCGCGCTGACGACGTCGACCGGCCCGGACGCACCCGCGAGCGCCACGTCGAGCGCGAACGCCGCGAGGTCGCGCGCGTCGACGTACTGCAGCGGCAGGTCGGCGGGCCCGGGGGCGAGCACCGGACCGCCGCGCGCGACGCGACGCAGCCACCACGGCAGGCGGCCGACGTTCTCCCGCGGCCCGAGGATGAGGCCCGCGCGCAGCAGGATCGCCCGGTCTCCGAGCGCGTCGGTCACGGCGATCTCCGCGCCGCGCTTCGCGCGGGCGTAGTCGTCGGAGGTCGTGTCGTCCGGGTCGCCGTCGACGAGCTCCGACGTCTCGTCGGCCCCGCGCGGCCGCGGGAACGGGTACACCGAGCGCGACGACACGTAGACGTACCGGTTGTCGCCCGGCACCCGGCCGGCGAGGAGCCGGGCGGCGTCGCGCGCCGCTGCGGGCGCCCAGGACCACGTGTCGACGACGACGTCCCACTTCTGCGGGACGTCGTCCGCGCGCAGCGCGTCCAGGCCGTCGGGCCGGGTGCGGTCGCCCACGAGCTGCCGGACGCCGTCGGGCACGGGGGCGGTGCCCCGGTTGAGGACGGTGACGTCCCAGCCGCGGGCGAGGGCGTCGTCGACGACGGCGCGCCCCACGAAGTCGGAACCGCCGAGGACGAGGAGTCGGGTCATGGGCCCACTGTGGCGCGCCGTCGGTCCGCTTGCAGCCCGTTACGCCGCCCGCAGACGGCCGCGGGAGGGGACCTCACGACCCTCCCGGGCCTTCCGCGGAGCACACTGGCCAGATATCCTGGCCAGGAAACCCCACCCGAGGAGCGGCGATGCAGGTCAACGTGCTCGAGGCCAAGAACAACCTCTCCCAGCTCGTCAGCCGTGCCGCGGCCGGCGAGGACGTGGTCATCGCGCGTCGCGGTGTCCCGCTCGTGCGGCTCGTGCCGGTCCGGGCCGACCTCGCGCACGGGACCGGGGCGGCCATCGTCGAGTGGCTCGACGACCACCCGCCGTCGCGACGGACCGCCCGCTCGGCGAGCCAGATCGACGCCGACATCGAGGCTGCGCGCGAGGGCTGGGAGTGATCTACCTCGACACCTGCCTCGTCATCTACCTGGTCGAGGACGCCGAGCGTGGCCCGCACGTGCGTGAGCTGCTGGCCCGGCACGGGCACGAGGAGTTCGCGATCAGCCCGCTCGTCCGGCTGGAGTGCCTCGTGGGACCGCTGCGGTCCGGGGACCCGGAGCTCGAGGACCGGTACCGGGGCGTGCTCGACCTGTTCGTCGAACTTCCCCTCGATGCCACGGCCTTCGAGCGGGCGGCACGCCTGCGCGCCTCCTCGTCGCTCCGGACGCCCGACGCGCTGCACCTCGCCGCCGCGCAGGTCCACGGGTGCTCCGCCCTGTGGACGAACGACTCGCGGCTCGCCGTCGCCGGGCGCGGGCTCGCCGTCGACGTCCTGCACGGCGGCTGACCCGGGCGAGGGGTCAGTCGGGGTCGGTCGGGTCCAGGGGTGCCTCGGGGTCGAGGTTGACGACGCCGCGACGCCAGTAGCCGTGGACGGCGAGCTGGTCGGGCCGCGCGCCGGAGCCGCGCAGCGCCCGGCGGACCGCGACGAGGTCGGTCGCCTCGCCCGCGGCGAACACGTACTCGTCGGCGTCGAGCGGGCCGAGCGCGCGGACGGCCTCGACGAGCTGCCCCGGCCCGTCGGTGCGGTAGAGGAGCTCGGTCGTCGCGCGCCCGAGCTCGTCCTCGACGAACGCCTCGTCGACGTCGTCACCGATCTCCACGATCGCGGTCACGGGCACGTCGGCCCCGACCGCCTCGACCCAGCGCGCGAGCGCCGGCAGGCCCGTCTCGTCCCCGACGAGCAGGAGCCGCCCGACGCCGTCCGGCACGGCGCGGCTCGTCGTCGGGCCGGCGAGGACGACCTCGTCACCCACCGCCGCCCGTGCGGCCCACGCCGACGCCGGGCCACCCTCGCCGGTGGGCGGCGCACCCGGGTCGGTGCCGCCGTGGAGCACCCAGTCGACGTCGACCTCGGGAACCCCGTCGACGGTCCGCGTCGCCCGGACGGTCAGCTCGCGCGAGATCGACACGACGCCCGTCGGGCGCTGGAGGGCGCCGTCGTCGGTGAGCGTCGGGGCGTGCAGGACGCCGGTGGCCGGGTCCGGGAGGAACACCTTGACGTGGTCGTCGGGGCCGGGTACGCGCAGCGTCGCGAGCGAGGCCCCGCCCGGGGCGGCGTCCCGGAAGGTGAGGCGGCGCAGCGCGCCGGACGTCTCCCGGACGGCGTGCACGCGGACGCGGCGCGGGACGAGGTCGAGGCGGGTCACGGGTCGGGAGGACACCGCCCCATTCTGCGCCGAGCACGACGACGCCGTCGTCATCGGCCGGATGACGACGGCGACGTCGTGGTCGAGCGTGCGGTACCCCGTTCTCGACGGTCGCGGGCGTCAGGCGAAGAAGACCCGGAGGTCGGCGACGACGTCGAGCGGGACCTCGAGCGCCGCGTAGTGACCACCGCGCGGGTGCTCGGACCAGTGCTCGATCCGGGAGTTGTCGCGCTCGGCGAACGCGCGGATCGTCTGGAAGTCGTCGGCGAAGACGGCCACGCCGATCCGACCCCGGCTCACGACCGGCTCGGCGCCCGAGCGCTGCTCCGCGTAGTGGTAGCGCGCGGCGGTCGCGTAGGAGTTGGTCAGCCAGTAGAGCGTCGCCTGAGCGAGCACCTGGTCGGCGCTCACGAGGCTCGTCCCGTTGCCGAAGCTCTCGAACAGCTCGTGGTAGGCGAGGACGGCGACGGGCGAGTCGGCGAGCCCCGCGGCCATCGTCTGCGGCCGCGACGCGTTCATCGTGTTGTAGGCACCCACGGACTGGAACCACTGGAGGTGCCCGAGCGCGGCGAGCTCCTTCTCGCCGAAGCCGTCCATCTCGCCGGGAGCGCCCGACGGGAAGGAGAAGAGCTGGAGCACGTGGGCGCCGAGGAAACCCTCGGGGTCGAGGACCGCGAGCTCGCGGCCGACCATGGCGCCGCCGTCGCTGCCGTGGATCCCGTAGGAGTCGTACCCGAGGTCGCGCATGAGGACGTCGTAGGCGCGGGCGACGCGCGCCATCGTCCAGTCCGTGTCCCCGACCACCGGGGTGGAGAACCCGAAGCCCGGCATGGAGGGGATGACGAGGTGGAACGCATCCTCGGGGCGGCCGCCGTGCGCGACGGGGTCGACGAGCGGGTCGATCATGTCGAGGAAGTCGAGGAACGAGCCCGGGTAGGTGTGCGCGAGCAGCAGGGGCGTCGCGGCGTCGTGCCGGGAGCGCACGTGGAGGTAGTGGATCGGCTGGCCGTCGATCTCGGTGCGGAAGCCCGGGTACGTGTTGGCCCGGTCCTCGACGGCCCTCCAGTCGAACGCCGTCCAGCGCCCGACCATGTCGCGCAGGTAGGACTCGGGCGTCCCGTAGTCCCAGGAGTCCCCGGGGGCGGCGGGCGCGAACCGGGTCCGTTCGAGGCGCGACCGGAGGTCGTCGAGGTCGGCCTGCGGGACGGCGACGGAGAACGGGCGGTGCTCGAGGGACGGGGAGCGGTGCGACGCGGTCATGGTGGTCTCCTCGGTCGGGCGGGGCCTCGTGCCCTGCTCTGCTCCCGACTCTAGGAAGGGTTCAGGAACGCTTCCTTCCGTTATTCTGGCGGTGCTCTGAGGAGTTCTCCCGCGTCGTCCGTCGACCCCAGGAGGGACCCGTGGCTTCCACCTCGGCCCGCATGCTCGCGCTGCTCGGCCTGCTCCAGTCGCGCCCCGACTGGTCGGGCGCCGAGCTCGCCGAGCGCCTCGACGTCAGCGACCGCACGGTCCGCAACGACGTCGCCCGCCTGCGCGAGCTCGGCTACCCCGTCGACGCGGTGCGCGGCCCGGGCGGCCGGTACCGGCTCGGCGCCGGGGCGCGGCTGCCCCCGCTCCTGCTCGACGACGCCGAGGCCGTCGCGGTCGCCGTCGGGCTGCGGGCCGCGACCGGCACGGCCGGCTTCGAGGAGTCCGGGGCGTCCGCGCTCGCCAAGCTGGAGCAGGTCATGCCGGACCGCCTGCGCCGTCGTCTCGCCGCGCTCCGGTCCGCGAGCGCCGCCGGCCCCGCGAACACGGACTCGAACGTCGAGGACCCGGTCGTCGACCCGGACACGCTCACCGCGCTGGCCGACGCCGTGCGCGACCACCAGGGCCTGCGCTGCTTCTACCGCGACCAGCCGCTCGAGCTGGAGCCGTACCGCCTCGTCGCGTGGCAGCGCCGCTGGTTCCTCGTGGCCCGCGACCCGGCGACGGGCGCGTGGGCTCCCTACCGCGTCGACTGGCTCGTGCTGCGCGTGCCAGGCGGGCGGCGGTTCGCGCCGGTGGACTTCCCCGGCGACCTGACCGACTTCGTCGTGCGCGAGGTCGCGCGCGCCGGCTGGGCCGTGCACGCCCGGATCGTCGTCGACGCGCCCGCCGACGAGGTCCTGCGACGCATCAACCCGACGGTCGGCACGGTCGAACCGCTCGCCGACGACCGCTGCGTCCTCGTCACCGGCGGCGACAGCGTCGAGGTCGTCGCGGTGTGGATCGGCATGTTGGGCCTGGACTTCCACGTGACGGAACCGCAGGCTCTCGTCGACCACGTGCGCACCCTGGCCACCCGCTACGCCCGCGCGACCCCGCCGTGACCCGAACCGGTCGCGGGCTCCCGCGTCAGTCAGGTCGTGCCGGGGTCCCACGGGTCGACGACGTCCACTCCGGTAGCGGCGAAGTCACGGACGTTGCGCGTCGCGAGCGTCGCGTCGTGCACGCGGCAGATCGCGGCGATCTGCGCGTCGGCCAGGCTCATCGGCCGCCCCGCTCGCTCGCGGAGCGCCAGGAGGGTGCCCCCGACGCGCGCGGCGTCGGCGTCGTACGGGAGCACCAGGCCCGCGAAGGTCGTGGTGACGTGCTCCTCGACGAGCGCGGCGAGGCGGTCACGGCGCCGCCCTTCGGGGAGCCGCGCCACCCCGTGGACGATCTCGCCGACGGTGACCGCCGTGATCGACAGCGCCTGCGGAGCCTGCGCGTCGAGCCAGCGGAGCACGCGCGCCTCGGGCACCGGGCGGATCACCTCGGACACCACGTTCGTGTCGAGGACGATCACGTGTCCGCGGTCTCCCGGTCCGGCGTGCCCGGTTCGTCGGAGAGGTCGACGACCCGGCCGTGCTCTGAGCGCGCGGGGAGGTCGAGCTCGACCGCCAGACCGGCGTCGGCGAACGACCTGTGGATGAAGGTGCCCAGCCCCCGTTCCAGCCCGCTGGGGGCTGTCACCGCGGAGGTGAGGATCTCGCGCACCTCCGCCTCCATGGACCGCCCGTGCTCCGCCGCCCGCGCCCGCAGCCGTTCGCGCACGTCGTCGTCGAGCCCTCGGATCGTCAGCGTCGCCACCTGGACCACCTCCCACGTACGACGCTAGCAAAATGACAGCACGATGCGCCAGGGTCGGCCCCTCCTCGAGAGCAATGAAGTTGCGAGAGGTTGAGAGAATGGACCGTCGTGAGTACCGAGCCCGCAGCGAACCAACCTGACGCGCGCCCTCCCCAGCGGGACGGCGCCGCCGAGGGCACCCCGCGCGAGGGTCGCCGACGCCGCGGGAACCGCCGCGGGCGCGGGCGAGGCGAGCGGACGGCGTCGGGCACCTCGACGACCACGGAGCCGACGCGTCGCGGGCGGGGCGAGCGGACGACGTCGGGCCCGCGGCAGGTGAGCCGCGCGCAGCTCGACCGGGCCGCGCAGGCGCGCGCTAACGTGACGGTCCCGCCCATCACGTACCCCGAGCAGCTTCCGGTCAGCGCCCGACGCGCGGACATCGCCGCCGCGATCCGCGACCACCAGGTCGTCATCGTGGCGGGCGAGACGGGCTCCGGGAAGACGACGCAGCTCCCCAAGATCGCGCTCGAGCTCGGCCGAGGCCGCTCGGGTCAGGTCGGGCACACGCAGCCCCGCCGCATCGCCGCGCGCACGGTCGCCGAGCGCATCGCGGAGGAGCTCGGCACGGAGCTGGGCGGCGTCGTCGGGTACCAGGTGCGGTTCACCGACACGTCCAGCGAGGACACGCTCGTCAAGGTCATGACGGACGGCATCCTGCTCGCGCAGATCCAGCGCGACCCGGAGCTCCTCGCGTACGACACGATCATCGTCGACGAGGCGCACGAGCGGTCCCTCAACATCGACTTCCTGCTCGGCTACCTCGCGCGGCTCCTGCCGCGCCGCCCCGACCTCAAGCTGATCATCACGTCGGCGACGATCGACTCCGAGCGCTTCGCGCAGCACTTCTCCCCCGCGCACCTCGCCCAGCTCGGCGGCGCGCCGGAGTACGTGGTCGACGCGCTGCCCGACGCCGCGCCCGTCGTCGAGGTGTCCGGCCGCACCTACCCGGTCGAGATCCGGTACCGGCCGCTGTCCCCGGACGTCGACCCCGGCAGCGGCACGAAGGCGAAGGGCCGCGCGGGCGCCGAGGAGAAGGACCTCGTGACCGGCATCGTCGACGCGTGCGACGAGCTCATGCGCGAGGGACCGGGCGACATCCTCGTGTTCCTCTCCGGCGAGCGCGAGATCCACGACGCCGCCGACGCGCTCACCGGCCACCTCAAGGACCGCATCACCGACCCGAAGCACCCGCAGCGCGTCGAGATCCTGCCGCTGTACGCGCGGCTGTCGTCGGCCGAGCAGCACCGCGTGTTCCAGGCGCACTCCTCGCGGCGCATCGTGCTCGCGACGAACGTCGCCGAGACGTCGCTCACCGTGCCCGGGATCCACTACGTCGTCGACCCTGGCACGGCCCGCATCTCGCGCTACTCCAAGGCGACGAAGGTCCAGCGCCTGCCCATCGAGCCCGTCTCGCAGGCGAGCGCGAACCAGCGCTCCGGCCGCTCCGGCCGCGTCGCCGACGGCATCGCGGTGCGCCTCTACTCCGAGGACGACTTCCTCGCCCGGCCCGAGTTCACCGAGCCGGAGATCCTGCGCACCTCCCTCGCGTCCGTGTTGCTCCAGATGATCTCCGTCGGCGTCGTCGAGACCCCCGACGAGGTCGCGCGCTTCCCGTTCGTCGAGCCCCCGGACACGCGCGCCGTGCGCGACGGCGTGCAGCTCCTCACCGAGCTCGGCGCCCTCGCCACGTCCGACGGCGTCACGCGCCTCACCGAGGTCGGGCGCGTCCTCGCGCAGCTCCCCATGGACCCGCGCCTCGCCCGCATGATCTGGGAGGGCTCGAGGCTCGGCGTCGCGCGCGAGGTCGCGATCATCGCCGCCGTCATGTCGATCCAGGACCCGCGCGAGCGCCCCGCCGAGGTCCGTGCCCAAGCCGACCAGGCGCACGCGCGCTTCACCGACCCGCACTCCGACTTCCTCACCTACCTCAACGTCTGGGAGTACGTCCGCGAGCAGCAGCACGAGCTCTCGTCGTCGGCCTTCCGCCGCCTGTGCAAGGCCGAGTACCTCAACTTCCTGCGCATCCGCGAGTGGCAGGACGTCGTCGCCCAGCTCCGCGAGATGTCCAAGCCCCTCGGCATCGACATGTCGTACAAGCCGCGCGCACGCGGCGCGGCCGGTGACGACGGGCGGCGAGGTCCAGGGCGAGCGGCGGCTGCGCCCGAGGATGCGAAGGGCGTGGCGGGCCTGGCGGGAGCGACGCGAGGAACGAGCGGCGCGGATGGTAGCCCGAGCACCTCGGGGGCAGCCGCCGCGGACCCGACCACCGCCCCCGACGCAACCCCCGACACCCAGGCCTACAAGCGCGCCTGGGACGGGGACACGATCCACAAGGCGCTCCTGTCCGGCCTGCTGTCGCAGATCGGGATGCAGGACACGGGCGAGGTGAAGGCGTCGTCGGTCGCGCACCTCAAGGGCGAGGCCCGCGCCAAGGCGCTGCGGCGGGCGCAGAAGCAGGCCCGCAACGAGTACACCGGCGCGCGCGGCGCGCGGTTCGCGATCTTCCCCGGCTCGCCGCTGAGCAAGAAGCCGCCGGCCTGGATCATGGCGGGAGAGCTCGTCGAGACGTCGCGGCTGTGGGCGCGCGACGTCGCCCGCATCCAGCCCGAGTGGGCCGAGGACCTCGCGGGCGACCTCGCGCGGCGCACGTACTCCGAGCCGCACTGGTCGACCAAGCGCGGCGCGGCGATCGCGACCGAGAAGGTGCTGCTGTACGGCGTGCCGATCGTCGCGGACCGCAAGGTCCTCTACGCGAAGGTCGACCCCGAGGCCGCGCGCGAGATGTTCGTGCGGCACGCGCTCGTGCAGGGCGAGTGGACGACCCACCACCGGTTCTTCCACGACAACCGCAAGCTCCTCGCCGAGGCGGAGGAGCTCGAGGCGCGCTCGCGCCAGCGCGGGCTCGTCGTCGACGACGACGTGCTGTTCGACTTCTACGACGAGCGCGTGCCCGACGACGTCGTGTCCGCCGCGCACTTCGACCGCTGGTGGAAGACGGCGCAGCGCCGCGACCCCGACCTGCTCACCTTCACGCTCGAACAGCTCGTGCCCGACGCCGAGCAGGTCGACACGTCGCAGTTCCCCGAGACCTGGCCTCAGGGCGAGCTGACGCTCCCGCTCACCTACCAGTTCCAGCCCGGGACCGAGGCCGACGGCGTGACCGTGCACGTCCCGATCTCCGTGCTCAACCGCGTCGTCCCCGACGGGTTCGACTGGATGGTGCCGGGCCTGCTCGACGAGCTCGCCACGGCGACGATCCGCTCGCTGCCCAAGCCGGTCCGTGTCCAGCTCGTGCCGGCACCGGACGTCGCGCGCGACGTCGTCGCCTGGCTCCGCGAGCACACGCCCGCCTGGGAGGACATGGCCCGCGCGGGCGACATGGCCGAGCCGTTCCACGTCGCGTTCACGCGCGCCGTCCGGGCGCTGCGCGACGTCGTCATCCCCGACGACGCATGGGGCCCCGAGCAGGAGGCGCGCCTGCCTGCGCACCTGCGCATGACGTTCCGCGTCGAGGACACCCGCGGGCGCGGCGGCTCCGTCGTGCTCGACGAGTCGAAGGACCTCCTCGCGCTCCAGCGCCGTCTCGCCGCGCAGAACCAGGCCGCCGTCCGCGCGGCGGTCAAGGGAGCGGTGGGTGCTGCTCTTCGTGAGGCCGCTTCAGGATCGGTTCCCGGGTCGGGTGCGTCGGTCTCGGGGTCGGGTGCGTCGGTCCCGGGGTCGGGTCCGGCGGCGGAGGGGGCGTCGGTGCTCGGGCTACCATCCGCGCCGCTCGTTCCTCACGGCGCTCCCGCCAGGCCCGCCACGCCCTTCGCATCCGACGCCCCCTCCCCCGCCTCCGCGTCCGGCTCACCCGGGCGAGGTGCAGGACGAGCGGGCGGCGCGTCGTCGGGCGCGACGGGCGTCGAGGCCGCGCGCGGACATGGACGGCCGACCGCACCAAGTCACGGCGCGGCCGGCCCGAGCATCGACGGCACACCGCCCGCGGGCTCGACCACGAGCCTGGTGAGCGAGCGCACCGACCTGACCACCTGGCCCGACGACCTCACCGACGGGCGGCTGCCCGCGACGGTGTCGACCGACCTCGGGGGTGGGGTCGTGGTGCGGGGGTACCCGGCGGTCGTCGAGGAGCAGGACGCGAAGGGGAAGCCGGTCGTCGCGCTGCGCGTGCTGGCCGACGCGACCGCGCAGGCGCGGGAGCACGCGCGGGGTGTGCGGCGTCTGCTGCTGACCGAGACGGCGCTGCAGACCGGGCGCATCACGAGCCGGTGGAACGGGACGCAGTCGCTCACGTTGGCGGCCAGCCCCTACCGGAACACGGACGCGCTCGTCGCGGACCTGCAGCTCGCCGCGGTGATCGCGCTGACGAGCGGCGGCAGCGGGCAGCCCGACGCGGCCACGATCAGAGACGCCGAGGCCTACGCGGCCGCGCGCACGTTCGTCCGCGCGCACCTGGAGGAGCACGTGCACCAGGTGGTCGGGCACGTGGTCGCCGCGCTCACCGCGTCGCGGAACCTCGACGCGGAGATCCGCGCGTCGAACAGCCTCGCGCTGCTCAACACGCTCACCGACCTGCGCGACCAGGCCGCGGGCCTGATCCACGACGGCTTCGTCTCGCAGACCCCGCCCCGACGCCTGCCGCACCTGACTCGCTACCTGCGGGCGGCGTCGTACCGGCTGGAGAAGGCGCAGTCGAACCCGAACCGCGACGCCGAGCTCGCGTGGCGCGTGCACGACGTCGAGGACGCCTACCAGCGCGCCCGTGCCGCGTACGCCCAGGGCCCGGCCGACCCGGTCCGCGCCGCCGACCTGGCCGAGGTGCGGTGGCTGATCGAGGAGCTGCGCGTGTCGCTGTTCGCGCAGCAGCTCGGCACCGACGGCCCGGTGAGCGAGAAGCGCATCCGCAAGCTCCTCACACCTGACGGCTGGTGACGCGCGGCGGGAACGCGATCCACGACGCGCCTCGTCCTTGACGCCACGGACGAGGTTCGTTAGCGTCCCGATCGAATCGCCGGTGTGGGGCGCATCTCGCCAGGGGGAAAGATGAAGGGACGTCGTTCACGGTTGGCCGGCGAGGGCTACGGGTACAACCCCTCCTACGCACCGGTCGACGCCGACAAGTACCTGAACCAGTACATCTGGGCGGCGCCTCAGCTGTACGTGACGAGGGCGCGCGCCAAGGTGTGCCGAGACCGCGGCACGCTCCTCCCGGACAACTGCTCGGCGGAGAAGACCTACACCCGGTGACCGAGCGCACGGTCGCCGTCGAGGCGCGCGCGATCTCTTTCGCCTTTCCCCTCGAGCAGCCGATTCTCGACCACGTCGATCTGACCGTCGGCCGTGAGGCCGTCGCGTTGACGGGCACGAGCGGCACCGGCAAGACGACGCTCCTGCACTGCCTGTCCGGAATCCTCGTCCCGTCCTCCGGGGCGGTGGCCGTGACCGGGCACGTCATCACGGGAATGACCACGGAGGAGCGGAGCGCGATCCGCAGGCGGCACGTGGGAATGGTCTTTCAGTTCTCGGAGCTCATCGCCGAGCTCACGCTCCTGGAGAACGTCTCGCTCCCGCTCGAGCTGCTCGGGTCACCGCGGCGAGTCGCGACACGCACGGCGCGTGATCTGCTGGGCGAGCTGGGCATATCCCAGCTCGCCCAGCGGTACCCGGCTCAGGTCTCGGGCGGGCAGGCCCAGAGGGCTGCCGTTGCCCGAGCGCTGATCCATGAACCCTCGGTCGTGCTCGCCGACGAACCCACCGGGGCCCTCGATGCAGCGACCGGAGGGCGCGTCCTGGAGCTCTTGCTCGACGCGGCACGGAGCCGCGGCGCTGCGGTCGTCCTCGCCACGCACGACGCGGCCGTCGCGGCCCTGGCGGACCGGGTCGTCGACATGGCCGAGATCGGGGCGCCACACGGCGCACGCCCGCACCCGGTCGCATGAACCGTCGTAGCGCGACGCTCCTCGGGCTTCGTCTTCTCCGATCGAGCGGGCACCGCCGGTGGTGGTCGCGAGCGCTCGTCGTCGGCGGCGTGTGCATGGCCATGGTCGGCACACTCCTCTGCATCGCTGCCGCGACCGTCGTCTCGGCGCAGGCGGACCGCACGTGGGAACGCTCCTTCACGTCGGCGGTCGACGACGCGCACTCCCAGGCTCGCGTGACGGTGTCACGCATCGCCTACGGGGAGCGGATGCTGCTTCGCGTGGACGTCGATCCGCTCGACGGCGAGCTCCCGTTGCCCCCGGGCCTCGGCCGATGGCCCGCCTCCGGCGAGGTCATCCTGTCCCCGGCTGCGGAAGAGCTACGTTCGACCGCGGCGTTCCGGGCCTTGGCCCCGGGGAGGGTCGCCGGGACCGTCGGGGACGCCGGGCTCCGCAGCCCGGACGAGCTCGTCATCTACCGGGGGGTGCCGGCGTCAGAGCAACCTCGTGGTGGTGAGGGTGTCGTCGCGCCGGGGGCGACGGGCGCGGGCGCGCACGACCGAGACACCCCGGACATCCCTCCTGGACAGGTCGCCGCGCTCGTCACCGTCCTCGCGGTTCTCGTGGGACTACCGGTCGCGGCGTTCCTCGGGGTTGCGACCAGGCTCTCCGCGGCGACCCGAGCACGGCGGCTCGCAGTCCTCCAGTTCCTCGGTGCGTCGACCTCGACGATCCGTAGCGTCAACATGCTCGAGGTGACGACGCTCTCGTTCATCGGGTGGCTCGGTGGAGTCGCAGTCTTTCCCGTCGTCAACCGGGTCGTCGCTCGGTCCGGGCTGCTGGGCACGACCTGGTTCGCCTCCGACACAGAGCTCACGGCGGCGACGGCGATCCTCCCCGGGGTCCTGCTTCTCACGCTGGCGGTCGTCATCGGTCGACGGATCGAGACCGGGACGGGAACACGGGCGGAGATCCGGCAGGCGGACCCCGCGCGCACCGTCTCCGCGTGGAGACTGGTTCCTCTCGCGTGCGGCCTGACGTCTCTCTCCGCTCAGGTCGTCACGGGGGCGCTTCGTCCCCCCGGGGTGACGCCCGTGCGCCTCGACCTCCTCATGTCCACGGCCGTCGTCGTGACGGCGGCCGGGCTCGCCGTCGCGATGCCCTCCGTCATCCGTTGGTCGGGCCGTGTCCTCGCGGTCCACGGGAAGACGGTCTCGGCACGGCTCGGCGGAGCGCGAGCCGCCTTCGACCCACGTGACGGCGCACGTCTGGTCGTCGCGCTCGCGCTCCTCGTCATGGCCGCAGGCGTGACCATCGGTCAGACACGGGACGCCCGTGCCGTGAGCGTCCCCACCGCCGCGGTCGTCCCGGTCGCCGTCGACGTCTCCGAGCTTCCGGACGGCGGAGCGGCCACGCTGCTCGACGAGCTGCCCACCGCGGCGATCGGGTTGGCGGCGAGCGATCCCGCGTCGCCGGAGATGCGCCTGGCCGCCATCGCGCCGTGCGATCGCGTGGACGCCTTCCTCCGCGCCGTCGGTGGGGCGTCGGTTCCCGGCTGCGTCGACGGCGCGGTGCTGACCTCGTCGATCGACGAGGACCCGTCGTCCGTCCGGGTCGACGACGTCCCGGCGATCGCGTCGCTCGCGGAGAACCTCCCGCATCGCGGAGTGCTCCCCGAGAACGTCGCCGGTCTCCTCGCCGAGTCAGGTGTCGATCTGCTCGTCACCATCGATCCGGCTGCCGTCCTCGATGCCGTAGCTCGTGGCCCCGTCGTCACCGAGGCCGGTGGGACCGCATACGCGACGAACGTCCAGCTCGTGACGGCTGTTCCGTCGGCCGACGTCGCCGCGACGCTCGCCAGCATCTACCGGACGGCCCCATACAGTCAGCCCACCGCGACAGGACTCGACCCTGACAGTGGACGCAACATCGCGATGATCAACGGGTTCGTCCGGCTCGGCCTCCTCCTGGGGACGGTGATGACGGTGCTCGCCCTCGCTGTCGCGTTGGCGGATCGTGCGACGACGCGACGCCGCCCCGACATGAGTCTGCTGGCCGCAGGTGTCGACGCATCCACCCTGCGAGCGGCTCACCGCTGGGAGTCGCTGACGACCCTCGGGACAGGAGCGTCGCTCGCCCTGCTCTGCGGGGTCCTCGGCGGCCTGGCCTGGCAGTACGCGGGCGGTCTCGTCCGGGAACCGGACTGGGCGTCGATCGCCGTCCTTGCGGCTCTCACCGTCGCCGCCGTGGTCGGCGTGGCCGTGACCACCGCAGCCATGGCACCGCGTGACGTCGACATCGAGTCCCTGCGTACGACGTGAAGGGCTGAGCAGTGCCTGAGCTGCGCGTGTCGCTGCTCGCGCAGCAGCGCGGCACCGACGGCCCGGTGAGCGAGAAGCGCATCCGCACGCTCCTCACGCCCGACGGCTGGTGACGGCTCGATCGCCGGCACGGCCTCGACGAGCAGACGGAGGGGCACGCTAGAGCCTGGGGAAGTCGCGTACCTCTCGCCGAAGTCGGCGCCGTCGCACGCGCCAGAGAATCTCGGCGGTCTGCCGCTCCATCCAGATGCCGTCGCTGCGCTCGTCGGGCGAGTCGGGTGCGAGCACGAGCTCGCTCCGTGTCTGCGTGGAGCCGGCAAAGGTCAGGACGAGGCGGCTGGGTCCGCGGACCGCGGCGACCGCGGTGGCCAGCCGATCACGAAGCTCATTCGGCTTCTCGTCCTGCTCGTACTCGAACGTCACCCCGAAGTGGGAATCGAGCTGCAGCGCGAAGACCTCCTCGCCGCGGTGGACGAGCACGCGCGCGACACGCTCAGGCGCTCTGACCGGCCTCATCACGACGCAGAGGGCGTCGGACACGTCGTCGTCGAACTGCCACACGATGTCGTCGTAGCCGGCCATCAGCTCCGGGACGAGTGCCCGGAGAGCCGCCCCGGTCGGGGTCTGTGCGCTCACACCGGACAGTGCACCAGAGTGCCGGGGCGACCGCCACGGCTCGTCGGCCGCCTGCAGCCGTCGCTGCCGGCCGACACTCGTCGACACCGCGGTCAGCACGACGCGTAGACGTAGCCCGGCTCGTCCGGGCCGACGAGGTCGCGGTCGCGCAGGACGGTGAGCGGGGCGCGGTCGTCGCGGGCGCAGACGTCGTCGAAGGTCAGGCCCGCGTCGGCGAGCGCGTCGGGGTACTCGACCTGGAGCACGTGGTCGCCGTAGACGTCGGTGTACGCGGCGCACTCGTCGAAGACCGCGCACTCCTCGGTGACGGCGAGGTCGAAGCCGAGGTCGTCGTGCGCGACGGTCGCGATCTCCGCCGCGTTCTTCTGCGCGACGGCGAGCCCGGCGTCGTGCGCGAGGTCGACGTACGCGCGGGCGAGGGCGTGGGCGCCGTCCTCGTCGATGGCGTCGAACCGCGTCCAGGTGTCGAGGTTGTCGAGCTCGACGGCGTCGAAGCCGTCGTCGGCGCAGCCCGTGACGACGGGCCCGAGGATCGCGAGGATGCCGTCGCGCTGCTCGGGCGTGGAGGGGTCGAGGACGTGCTCGTCCGGCCAGTCGGGGTCGACGACGAGCGTCCCGTCGGCGTCGTGCAGGAGCAGGTCCTCGTGGCCGTCGAGCCACCGGTCGGTCTCTCCCGGCTGGGTCTGGAAGCCGTTGACGTAGCAGACCGAGTACACGCCCGGCAGCGGTGCGGCGGTCGCGTCCCGCACGACGACGTCCGGCCGCACGGGCCCGTCCCCCGCGTCGACCTCGTCGTACGCGGCGCCGAGCTGGTAGTCGAGCACGCCGTCCGTGGGCGGCAGGGCGGGTGTCTCCGCCCGGGCAGAGGCCGCGGGCGCCGGGGACGCGGGGGCGGTGCACGACCCGGTCCCGAGCACGACGACGCCCACGGCGACCGCCACCACGGCCCGGTGCGCGCGCCGTCGGGCAGCAGGCCCTCGCGTCCCCGCACGGTGCACCGCGGCTCCCCCGCCCTCGTCCAGCGGCCTCCCCGACGGCGGCCGCTGTGCCGACCGTACGCGGCCGGCGGGCGCTCGCGGCAGTCGTCCGCCGCTCCTGCCGGGATGCGGGCGTGCGCACCGTCACACCTGCGAGGGCGACAAAGGCCGCCGCGATGACTTGGAATAAGACCCATCGACCACACCCGTCGCCGTTCTCGGCGGCTCGGCTGCAAGGGGCACACCATGACACGAGTCGTCGTCAGCGGGTACGGGGCGGTGACCCCGGTCGGGCGCACCGCCCCCGACACGTGGGAGGCGCTGCTGCGCGGGGAGCCGGGCGTGCAGGCGATCGACGACGACTGGGCGGCCGAGCTGCCCGTGCGCATCGCCGCGCGCGTCGACGACGCCTTCGCCGAGGCGCTCTCCGTCCGGGAGCGGCGCCGCACGGACCGTGCGGAGCAGCTCACGCTCGTCGCGGGCCGCGAGGCGTGGGCGTCCGCCGGGTCGCCCGACGTCGACCCGACGCGTCTCGCCGTCGTCGTCGGCTCCGCGAACGGCGGGATCGCGACGACGCTCGACCAGTCGCGCGTCCTGCACGAGCAGGGCCACCGGCGTGTCTCCCCGCACACCGTGACGATGCTCATGGCCAACGGCCCGGCCGCGTGGCTGTCGATCGACCTCGG
The DNA here is from genome assembly GCF_046159675.1 of Cellulosimicrobium sp. RS. NCBI lineage: Bacteria > Bacillati > Actinomycetota > Actinomycetes > Micrococcales > Promicromonosporaceae > Cellulosimicrobium > Cellulosimicrobium sp. RS. The sequence goes on from NZ_JBJXVU010000005.1 coordinate 28,017, forward strand.
CGCCAAGGCCGGCGCGCGCGCCCCGATCAGCGCGTGCGCGGCGGGCTCGGAGGCGATCACGATGGGCCGCGAGATGATCCTCGCCGGCTCGGCAGACGTCGTCGTGTGCGGGGGCGTCGAGGCGGGCGTCCAGCCGTTCTCGCTCGCGGCCTTCGCCGCGGCCCGCGCGATGTCGACCCGCAACGACGAGCCGGAGCGCGCGTCCCGGCCGTTCGACGTGGACCGGGACGGGTTCGTCATGGGCGAGGGCTCGACGCTCCTCGTGCTCGAGCGCGAGGACCACGCCCGGGCCCGCGGGGCGGTCGTGCACGGCGTCGTCTCGGGTGCGGCCCTGACGTCGGACGCGTACGACATCGTCGGCGGCGACCCCGAGAACCAGGCCCGCACGATCACGATGGCGCTGCGCTCGGCGTGCCTCTCCCCCGAGGACGTCGGGCTCGTCCACGCGCATGCGACGGCGACCCCCGTCGGGGACGTCAACGAGGCGGACGCGCTGCGCGCCGCCCTCGGGATGCCGCCGCCCGTCACGAGCACGAAGGGCGCGACGGGCCACCTCCTCGGCGCGTCGGGCGCGCTGGGCGTCCTCGTCGCGCTCCTCGCCCTGCGCGACGGCCGCGTGCCGCCCACGCTCAACGTCGACACGCTCGACCCCGCGATCGACCTCGACGTCGTCCGGGAGGCGGCCACGACGTCGGCCCGGCACGCGCTCGTCGACGCGTTCGGGTTCGGCGGTCACAGCTCGAGCGTCGTGGTCTCGCGCGACTGACCGGGGTCGCCGAGCACGAGGTCGCCGTCGGGAAGGCGGCCAGGACGCCACGGACCCCGTGGTCGACGGCGAGCAACCCCGTCCCCGGGCACGATGGAGCGATGGACCTCGACGCACGCCTCGCCGACATCACGACGCTCGACGTCGACGCGATCGTCAACGCCGCGAACTCGTCCCTCCTGGGCGGCGGCGGGGTGGACGGCGCGATCCACGCCGCGGCCGGGCCGCGGCTCCTGGAGGAGTGCCGTCGGCTCCGGCGCACGACCCTCCCCGACGGCCTGCCCGTGGGCGACGCCGTCGCCACCGACGCCTACGACCTCCCCGCCCGCTGGGTCGTGCACACCGTCGGGCCGAACCGCTACCGCGGCGAGACGGACCCCGCGCTCCTCGCGTCGTGCTTCGCCCGCTCGCTCGACGTCGCGGACGACCTCGGCGCCACGACCGTCGCCTTCCCCGCGATCAGCGCGGGCGCGTACGGCTGGGACGTCGAGGAGGTCGCCCGCGTGGCGGTGGACGCCGTCCGCGGCTGGTCCGCACCCGACCTCTTCGACGAGCCCGCCGACCCGGCGGCAGCCCGGGACCGGGACGGATCGCGCCCCGGGCCGGGCGTCGCGGCCGTGACGTTCGCCCTCGCGACGCCGCGGGCGCTCGCGGCGTTCCAGGCCGCCCTCGCCCGCTGAGCCCCGACCCTCGGGGTCACCGCCCCGAGGATCAGGGTCGGGTCGGGGGACCTCCGGATACCGGGGCGCCCGGGACGCTCGTACCGTCGAGGCATGAGCACCTCAGACGCCTCCACCGCCGCGTACCGCCCGACGCTGTCCCGACCGCGCCACGGCCGGATGATCGCCGGCGTGTGCGCCGGGATCGCCCGCCGGTTCGGCTGGGACCCGACCGTCGTCCGCATCGTCGCCGCGGTCTCGATCCTGCTCCCGGGCCCCCAGGTCATCGCGTACCTGGTCCTGTGGGCCCTCATGCCGAACGACCGCGACTGACCCGGCCGACGCCGGTCAGCCGCGACGCCGGTCGGACGCGACGCCGGTCGGACGCGACGCCGGTCGGACGCGACGCCGGTCGGACGCGACGCCGGTCAGACGTCGCGACGCCGCTCAGACGTCGCGACGCCGCAGGAGCAGGGCCGCCACGGCGAGCGGCACCACGGTCCAGGCCCCCAGGGCGAGGGCAGCGGCACCGGGCGTCAGGACCTCGACCCGGCCGGCGTCCGCCGCGGTGACGGCCATCATGGCGGTGCCGAGGTTCATGGGCAGGAACCGGACGACGTCCTGGACCCCGTCGTGGGGCACGAACTCCGTGATCATCGGCACCACGAAGAGCAGCGTGGCGAGCGTGAAGATGGTGCCCGCCGGGTGCCGCAGGATCGCCCCCACCGCGACGGCCAGGACCGCGACGCACGTGAGGTAGCCCGCGCACGCGAGCAGCACCCGCTGCACGACCCGGTCGCCGAGGTCGGGCACGAGGTCGTTGCCCGCCAGCAGGGGCGCGGTCACCAGGTAGGACGCCGCCAGCCCGACGACCGCCACGACGAGCGACGCCGCCGCCACGACGACGACCTTGGCCCAGAACGCCGGGAGCCGTGCGGGGACGGCGCTGAAGGTCGACCGGATCATGCCCGTGGAGTACTCGGTGGTCATGCTCAGCGCACCCAGCACCGCGAGCGCGAGCTGCGCGAAGATGTAGCCGAGCACGAGCGTCTGCACCGTCGAGACGCTGCCGAGCGCGCCCGCCTCCTCGGGCCGGGTGGCGGCGAAGTTCAGGGACGCGGCCATGACGACGCCGAACAGCATCATGACGACCACGGTCGAGCCCATTGTCCACCAGGTGGAGCGCACGGAGCGGAACTTGACCCATTCCGACCGCAGCACGCGGCCGAACGAGAGGCGGGCCGTCGTGCGGAGGGTCGTCGCGGGAGCCGGGGCGGAGAACGTGGCCGTGGTCATCGTCGGGCTCCTTCGAGAGCGGTGGGACGAACCGTGTCGTCGGGGTCGGCCGCGGCGGCCGCGGGCTCGGTGCGGTACTCGACCGCGTCGGCGGTGAGCCGCATGTACGCCTCCTCGAGCGTGGACGTCTCCGGCGTGAGCTCGTGGAGCACGACGCCCGACGCCGCGGCGAGCTCTCCGATCCCCGGCGCCTCGGCACCCTCCACCTGGAGCAGGCCGGGTTCGTCCGAGGTGACCGTCGCGCCGTCCTGCGTCAACAGCTCGGCGAGCCGCGTGGCGTGCGGGGTACGGACCCGGACGCTGCGCCGGGTGCCGCCGTCGACGACGTCCTCGACGGCGGCGTCCGCGATGATGCGGCCCTTGCCGATGACGATGATGTGGTCGGCGGTGAGGGCGACCTCGCTCATGAGGTGGCTCGACAGGAAGACGGTGCGGCCCTCGGAGGCGAGGTAGCGCGCGAGGTTGCGCACCCACAGCACGCCCTCGGGGTCCAGGCCGTTGACGGGCTCGTCCAGGATGAGGGTCTTGGGGTCGCCCAGCAGCGCGGACGCGATGCCCAGGCGCTGGCCCATGCCGAGGGAGAAGCCGCCCACCCGCTTCTTGGCGACCGGCTGCAGGCCGGTCATCTCGATGACCTCGTCCACGCGCTGGGTCGGGATGCCGTGGGTGGCGGCCATCGCGAGCAGGTGGTTGTAGGCCGAGCGGCCGGTGTGCACGGCCTTGGCGTCCAGCAGCGCGCCGACCTCGGTCAGCGGTGAGCGGTGCTGGGCGTAGGGGCGCCCGTTGACGGTGACGGTCCCGGCGGTGGGGCGGTCCAGGCCCATGATCATGCGCATGGTCGTGGACTTGCCCGCGCCGTTGGGGCCCAGGAAGCCGGTCACGGTCCCGGGACGCACGGTGAACGAGATGCCGTCCACCGCGGTCTTGGGCCCGTACCTCTTGGTCAGGCCGCGTGCTTCGATCATGCTCCCCCCTCGGGGTCGGTGACGATGACGCCACCGAACCTAGGGAGACCCGGGTGCCGGGCGATGCCCTCTCCTGGCCGATCTTCCGTCGGCACGTACACCGCTCGGGCGAAGCCCCCGTCCGCCGTTCGACCGACCCCCCGGCGGGAGGGACGCCTCAGTCGAGCTCGACGACGACGGCGCCGGACGGGTCACGCAGCACCGTGCCCTCGACCCTCACGGTGACCTCCAGCGGGCCCTGCGGCCATCGAGCACTCACCGTGTACGGGGCGGACGCGCGCAACTCCTCCCCGGTCACGAGGTCGAGCGGCTCGTCCTGGGCCCAGACGGCGGACGCCACGTCCACCCCTGCGTACCCGCGGAAGATCCCGTCCGCGACGCTCTGCGGGCAGGCGTCGCCCGTGAGCCCGGCGGCGGTGCACGAGGCGAGCAGCTCGTCGATGCGCGCCTCGGCCTCGGTGGCCACCTCGGCGCGGAGCACCAGGTCGACGTGCAGCATCTGCGAGCGCAGCTCCGCTCCCGGAGGAGGCTGGATCGCGTCGGGGTCCACGGGGAACTCCACCGTGAACGGCTCGCTGTCGCCGCCGTCGGGATCGATCGTCGTGAGGTCCTGCGGCCCGGCGAGCTCGAGGTCGTAGATCCCGGGAAGCAGCCGCAGGGGCCCCGACGTCGCGAGGTCGAACGCGCCCGACCCCTCGACCACGATCTCCACCGGGACGCCCGGATGGACGACCGGGAGCCCGTGGTCGGACCAGAGCGCGACCCTCGGCTCCCCTCCGACGGTCTCCGTGCCGACCACGAGGGTGCGCGTCTCCTCCTCGCCGTCGAGCCGGTACTCGACGTCCACCGAGGACTCCGGGCCGGACCCGGTCACGGAGGTGACGCGGGCCTCGACGGGGCGCACCGCCTCGGCGTAGACCGCGTCGTCGAGCGCGACCGGGCTGAGGACCGACGGATCGCTCAGCAGCTCGCCCGCTCCCGTGGCGTCGCCGTCGACGAGGCGGTCGAAGAAGGTCGTGACCACCTGCTCCGCGGCCCCCTCCTCGGAGCTCTGGAACGAGCACCCCGCCCCCGTCAGCGGGACGACCACGGTCGTGAGGCCGGCGGCCCACCGCGCCGCGCGTGACGACGCCCTCACCGGATCACCGCACCTGCTCGCGGACGGGCTCCGGAGCCGTCGACGGTGGTCCCGGGCTCGGCGTCGGTCTTCCGCGCCGTGCCCGGGCAGGACGACACGCCGGTCGGCGTACTGCGCTCCGTGCTGTTCCTCTTCCCCTTCTGCCAGACCCCCGCTCCGCCCCGGTCCCAGCAGCCGTCCGGAGCGTCACCGTCGAGCCGCACCGGAGCCCGCGCGTCGGGCGCGTCGTCGAGCACCGCCCTACCTTCGCCGATGAGCGCCGAGATCGCCTCATGAGCGGCGCGGCTCCGACTCCGGACGGCAGCGCTCGGGCTCCTCTCCGGCGCCCCGGGCGGGCGGCCGTTGCTCCGAGCGACGGTCTCGCGCACGGAGTACCTGATACTTCGGGCCCGTGACCGAATCGTGACGGCGAAAGTACCTAGTACTCGCTGTCCGTGGTGTCCGGGGCGTTGCTAGCGTCGCTGGGGATCTACCTGCTACTCCACGTCCCGCCAACGGTGGTGGGCGCACCGGCGCACTCCCGCGCCGAGCAGACCGGTACCCGCCTCTCCCGCAGCTCTCCCCTCGTGCCGACCGCCCCGCGACGACGCCGGGCGTGAGGAAGGACGACAGATGACGCAGCACGCTCTCCGACCGTCACGCACGCACACGGTCCTCACCTCCGTCGCGCTCGCCGTGCTGGCCCTCGCGGTCGCCGGCCTGGTCGCGTTCCTCCTCGTGTACAACGGCAAGGTCGCCGACGGCGCGACCCGCCTCGACGACGGCGCCGCCGAGCTCGACGCGGGCGCCGCGACCCTCGCCGACGGCACGACCGAGGCCCAGGCCGGCGCGCAGCGTCTCGCCGACGGGGCGGACGACCTCGAGGCCGGCGCGGGCGACCTCTCCGCCGGCGCGCGGAAGGCGTCCGACGGCGCCACCCAGCTCGCCACGGGCGGCGCCACCGCGCTGGACGGCGCGACCGAGCTCGCCGCCGGGGCGGACGAGCTCAACGCCGGGGCGGCACGCCTCGCCGCCGGGGCGGGCGACGCCGCGAGCGGCGCGGCCCGCCTCGCCGCGGGCAGCAAGGACCTCGACTCCGGGGCGGCACGCCTCGCCGCGGGGAACGCCCGTGCCGCCGACGGCGCGTCCCAGATCGCGTCGGGTGCGGGCACCCTGAAGGACGGCGCGGCCGAGCTCTTCGCCGGGAACGCGACGGCCGCGCAGGGTGCCGGGCTGCTCGCCGAGGGCACCTCGGCGCTCGCCAGCGGCGCGTCCGACCTCGCCGACGGCACGGCACGGCTCGCCGTCGGGGCGAGCACCGTCGCGGACGGCGCGTCGACGGTCACCACGGGCCTCACCGGCGCCGCGTCCGGCGCACGCGATCTCGCGACCGGGGCGAGCAGCGTCTCGGCGGGCGCGTCGACCCTGCGCGACGGCGTCGCCGCCACCGCCCGGGGCGCCGGCTCGCTCGCGCCGGGCGCGGCGACGGTCGCGGCGGGCGCCGAGCAGCTGTCCGCCGGAGCGAGCTCGTTGCAGGCCGGCACGGCGCTCCTGGCGCCGGGCGCGCAGCAGGTCGCGGCGGCGTCCGCCCAGCTCCGGGACGGCGCGACCGGACTCGCGGCAGGTCTGTCCACGGCTCGCGACGGCGCCGTCCGCCTGGCCGACGGGACGCGTTCGGTGGCCGAGGGTGCCGACCAGGTCCACGCGGGCGCGGACTCCCTCGCCGCACAGCTCCAGGGGCTGGCCGCGGCGACCGACGACCCGGCCCTCAAGGCGAAGCTCGACGCGCTCGCGGGTGCGGCGGGCTCGGTGCGCGACGGCGCGGCGCGGGTCGACGCCGGCGCAGGAGGGCTCGTCGCCGGCGCGTCCGCCCTGCGCGACGGGCTCGCGGGCGACTCCGGCGCCGCAGCGGGCGCGGCCCGGCTCGAGGCGGGTCTTCGGGACCTCAGCACCGGAGCCGCACGGGTGTCCACCGGCGCCCAGGAGGCGGACGCGGGCGCGACGCGGCTCGCGGAGGGTGCGGCCGGGCTCGCCTCCGGCGCCGCCGCGGTCTCCGGCGGGGCACAGAGCCTCGCCGCCGGGACGGCGCAGCTCTCCGGAGGGGCCGACGCCCTCGCCGCCGGTGCGAGCACGGTCTCGGCCGGCAACGCCTCGCTCGCCGGGGCGACCCGCGCCCTCGCCGACGGCGCCGCCAAGGTGTCGGGCGGCGCGACGACCCTGGCCGCCGGGAACGCGGCGTCGGCAGACGGCGCCGCCCGTCTCGCCGCCGGGAACACCGACGCGGCCGCCGCCTCGGCAGCGCTCGCCGAGGGCACGGCTCGCCTGGCCGACGGCGCCTCCCGGGTCGCGGGCGGCAACGCCCAGCTCGCCACCAAGACCTCCGAGCTCGCCGCAGGCGCGTCGGAGCTCGCGTCCGGCGCCGCCGACCTCAAGGCGGGGATGGCGAAGGCCGCGACCGGCGCGAGCGACCTCTCCGCCGGCACGGTGCGGCTGCGCACGGGCGCGGGCGACCTGTTCGGCGGGACCACGCGGCTGGAGGACGGGACGCTGCGCCTGCAGAACGGGCTCACGACCCTCTCGACGGGCGCGACGACCCTCGCCGCGGGCAACGCGGCGCTGGCCGAGGGCTCCGCGACGCTGCACGCCGGCACGACGACCCTGGCCGACGGCGCGTCCGACCTGCACGACGGCAGCACCCGCATCGCCGACGGCGCGGCCGCGCTCGCGGACGGCACGGGCACCCTCTCCGACGGCACGACGGAGCTCAAGGACAGCGTCGAGAACAGCCCCGTCGGACGGGTGTCGCTCGGTATGTCGGCGCTGGTCGGCGGGTCCGTGCTCGCGGGCGTCGCGGGCGTCGGGCTCGGGCTGCGCCGTCGGCTCGCGGCGGTCTGACGGACCGGCGCGCACGGCCGGGCGGCGTCCTCGCCGCCCGGCCCTCGGCTCGGGGGCGGCCTCACGTCGACGGTGCCGCCCTCGCGGGCGGCGGTCCCGGTGGACAGGACTCCGGGGTCGCCGCCCTTCTCTCGCTACCGGGCTGCAGGCCCGCCGCCACGGCGCGCGGCCGCGTAGCCGCGAGCGCGCAGCGCGTCCTCCCAGCCGTACGTGCCGAGGTGGCGCGGCGCGTGACCGGTGGGGTCGAAACGGACCTCGGGGTCGTCGCCGTCGTGCGCGGAACCCGTCTCGGGGCCGTGCAGCTCGATCGCGCCGAACCGGTGCCAGGCGCCGAGCGGGGTCGCCTCCAGCACCTCGAGCACCGGCGTGCCGACGACCCGCGCCGCGTCGTGGTCCGGCCGCAGGGCGAGCACGCGGGGACCGTGCGGCGACCGCAGCGGCATGAGCGTCGACAGCCAGCCGCCCAGCAGCGCGCGGCGCGGCACGAGGAGGAAGCGCGTGAGCCGCCCCCTCCCCGAGGAGGCGAACAGGACGTCCTGGGGCGCGCCGTCGTCGGTCCAGCGCACGGCGATCCCGACGACGTCCGGGAGCCCGCGGGGGAGGCCTGCCCCGAGGGACACGCGCACCGTGACGGGCGTGCGGCCCTGCGGGACGCTGACCGCGCCCGCCTCGTCCTCCGCGACGACGAGCGTGCCGCGGAGCAGCACGCCGCGCGCGTGCATCGGGCGGCCGCCGCGCACGCGCGCGACCGTGCCGGTCACGGCCGCGAGCGCCGCGCCGACGGGTCGAGAGAGCGTCTCCACGAGTCCTGCCACGCGGCCACGGTCGCACCGCCCCGCGTCACCCGCACGGCCGCGGGCTCGTCACCCGCCCGGGGTGCCCGGGATCAGGGAGTCTGCTGCCCCGTGGAGCCCGGCGTCTGGAGATCCGAGAGATCCGGGAGGTCCGGCACGTCGAACGTGGGGACGTCGATCGTCGGGACGTCGAGCTCGCCCATCCGCTCCTGGAGCTCCTCCTGGCGGACCCGGTCGTTCTCCTGGAGGCACGCGAGGCGCGCGGCGGGGCGCCCGGTGCACTCCTGCACCGCCGAGCCCGGGTCGCGCGGGGCGCGCTCCTCCTGGACGTAGCGACCGTCGGCGTCGTGCTCGTCGGGGGCGACGGGCAGCGCGGCGAGCGCGGCCGCCTCGGCGAGCAGCAGCAGGACCGTGGCGAGGACGAGGACGGCGCCGCCCAGCCCCGCGCGGACCGCGGCGGCCGTGCTCACGGGCGGGCGCTCGTCGGACACCGCGCGCTGCCGGGCCGCGACGCGCCACGCGGCCCACGTCCCGACGACGAGCGGCAGCACGTACGCCACCGCGGCCAGCGCCGCCACGGGCCGGGCGTCCTCGCGCGCGACCGCGCCCGGGCCGATGCTCCCGACGACGACCGCGACGATCCCGAGGACGACGACGCGGCGCACGACCGCGCCCCGCAGGCTCGCGCGCAGGGCCGCGATCCGCGCGGCTCCCGCCGTCCCGGGCGGCAGGTACCCGAGCTCGCGCGCCTGCGTGAACATCGCCGCGTGCAGGACGGCCGAGGTGACGGTCACCAGGGCGAGCACCGTCCCGAGCCCGACGAGGAACCAGCGGACGGCGACGGCGTCGCGCACGACGTAGAGCAGGGCGAGGCCCGCGAGGACGCCCGCCCACCCGACGGCGATCGCCACGACGGTGCCGCCGCGGAACGGGGTCCGGCGCAGGGTGCGGCGCAGCAGCCCGCGCGGGACCTGGAGCAGGACGGGCAGGACGCGCAGCGCGGTCACGCCCGTCCACAGGAGCACGACGACCCCCCAGACCGGCACGCTGCCCACGTGGGCGTCGCTCATCGCGAAGGCGACGACGAGGGCGACCGCCCCGACGAGCAGGACCGGCATCTCGACGAGCCGCAGCACCTGCTGCCACACGCTGAGGTGCAGCAGGTACCCGGCCTCGGCGTGCTCGGGGTTCATGGCGAGGACGCCGCTGTACCCCTGGGCGCTGCGGCTCGCGTCGAGCGCGAGGGCCGCGTCGAGGTAGAGGAGGTCCTCGTGCTCCGGCGCAACGGCGAGCCCCTGCCGCACGAGGGCGCGCGCCCGGTCGTCGTCCCCGAGGCGCGACCAGAGCCGGGCCGCCTGCGCGAGCCGGTCCGGGGCCTCGGGGGCGAGCTCGAGCGCCGAGGCGATGCGCTCGCGCGCGAGCCGCCGGTCGGCGCCGCGCACGCGCCCCGAGAGGAGGGCGTCGGCGAGCTGGAGGTGGTACCGCGCGTCGTCGGGGTCGAGCTCGAGCGCGCGGCGTGCGGCGTCGCGCGCGCCCGGGACGTCACCGGTGTTCTGGCGCGCGACCGACAGCAGGTAGAGCGCGCCGTCGGCCGCGGGCTGGGCGGCGACCACCTGCTCCAGGAGGGGCAGCGCGTCGGCGGAGCGCTGGAGGTGCAGCCGCACCCACGCGGCGGCGAGGAGGAGCCGCGGGTCGTCGGGGACGGTCGCGAGCGCCTCGTCGACCTCGTCGAGCGCGCGCTCGGGCCGCCCCATCTGGACGAGCATCTCGACGCGCGCGCCGACGGCGCGCGGGTCGGTGGTCGTGGTCACCGTCGGCTGCCTCGCCCTCTCAGAGCATGCGCCGCGCGCGCAGGTACGCGGCGAGCTCGTCGTAGCGGCCGTCGTTGTTCGCGAACGTCACGACGTTGCGCGCGGACTGGAGCCACGCCGTCGTGGACGGCCGCACGTCCGCGAGCGCCGACTCCATGTCGGCCATCGTGACGGGTCGCACCTGGCCGGACGCGATCGAGTCCATCATCGCCTTCTCGGCTGCCGTGGCCGCCAGGTGCTCCAGGTCCGCGCCGGAGAACCCTTCGGTGCGCCGCACGACGGCGCCCAGGTCGATCCCGGCGACGGGCCGCCCCGCGAGGTGGTGGCGCAGGATGGCCTCGCGCGCGGGCTCGTCGGGCGGCAGGACGAGCACGACGCGGTCGAACCGGCCCGGGCGCAGGAGCGCGGTGTCGACGTCCCACGGGTGATTGGTCGCGCCGAGCACGAACAGGCCGTCGTTGTCGGAGCCGATGCCGTCCATCTCCTGGAGGAGCTGGTTGACGACCGTCCGCATGCCCGACGAGCCGGAGTACTGCGCGCGCCTGCCGCCGATCGCGTCGACCTCGTCGAGGAACAGGACGGCCGGCGCGAGCTGCCGCGCCCGCTGGAACAGGGCGTGGAGGTTCTGCTCGCTCTCCCCGATGTACTTGTCGAGGATGTCCGCGAGCGTCACCGTGAGGAACCGCGCGCCGAGCTCGCCCGCGACCGCGCGCGCCATGTACGTCTTGCCGGTGCCGGGCGGCCCGTAGAGCAGCAGGCCGCCGCGCAGCGACTTGCCGAACGCCTGCGCGATGGCCTGGTGGCGCATCGGCTCCAGGAACGCCTCGCGGATGCGCTTCTTCACCGGCTCCAGTCCGCCGACGTCGGCGAGCGTCACCGTCTCGCGCGAGACCTCGAGCAGGCCCGACCCGTCGTCGGGAGCGTCGTCGCGCGCGGGCACGAGGAACGGCTGCCCGCCCCCGGGTGCGGGGGCGGTGTGGCCCTGCTCGGGTGCCGGGCTCGGGTCGGCGGGGGCGGGGCCTGTGGGGCCGACCGCAGGCTCCTCGACGAAGGGCGGCGGGACGCGCACGTCGAGCTCGTCCTCCAGCCGGTCCCAGTCGATGCCCCACGCCGGGCTCCCCGGCCCGGCGGGAGCGCGCTGCCCGGGGTGGTCGGACGGCGCAGGGTCGCCGGACGGCGCAGGGTCGCCGGACGGCGCGGGGTCGCCCGGCGCCTGCCCGGGCGCGGCGCCCGCCGGTCGCGACGCCGCCGCGGCGGACGCGGCCGCCTCCTGCACGAGCCGCAGCGCCTCGCCGTCGGCGGGGTCGATCCGCAGCCCGGCGCTCGCCTGCTCGAGCGCCTCGACGGGACGCCCCGCGGCGAGCAGGAGGCTCGCGTAGTGCACGCGCAGGGGCGCGCTCGTGGGCGCTGCCGCGACGGCGGTGGCGAGCGCGGCCAGGGCGTCGGACATGGGTGCTCCTCGGGGACGGCGTTCGGGACGACGGCGTCGTGCGGCCCGGGGCGGGGCACGGCCGGGACCAGTGTGCACGGGACCGGTGACGTGCACGATAGGGAGAGGTCCCCATGGAAACCACTTGCCATGATGGAAAGTAGATGCTTCGATGGCATCCATGAGCACCGACGACACGACCCGCACCGCACCCCTCGACGCGGCAGCCGCTCTCGACCGTGCCGACCGCCTCGCCGGCGCCACCCGGGCGCGCGGGTGGCGGTGGGTCCGGCTCTACCTGACGGGGTGGGCCGTCGCGAGCGTCGGGCTGGTGCTCGCGATCGGGCTGGGCGGCCGCGTCGGCTTCGTCGTCGGCATGGCGGCCTGGGTCGCGATCGTCACCGTCGGCGCCACGTGGGCGGGGCGGCAGGGCGCCCTGGCCGTCGGCACGCGACGCCGGATCGCCGTCGGCGCCGTGTCCTGGGCCGTGGTCTACGGGGCCGTGCTCGTCGCCGGGCTGGTGGTGTGGCCCGGCTCCGTGGCGTACTGGGTGCCCGCGGCTTTCGTGAGCGCCGTCCCGCTGCTCGTCGCGGCGTGGCGGCCCGCCCCGCGGGACGCGGCGGTGACGGCGTGACGACGCACCGTCCCACCGCGGGCGACGGCTCCGCCGTCGACCACCACCCGCGCCACACGCTCGACGAGGTGATCCACTCCCCCGTGCGCCTCTCCGTCGTCGCCGCGCTCTCGGGCGTCGAGAAGGCGGACTTCCGGACCCTGCGCGACACCATCGAGCTGTCCGACTCGACCCTGTCGAAGCAGCTCACGGTGCTCGAGGACGCCGGGTACGTCGAGATCAGCAAGGAGCGTGCCGGACGACGCACGCGCACCTGGGTGCGCCTCACGCCCGCCGGCGCCGCCGCCCTGCGCGCGCACCTCGACGCGCTGCGCGCGATCGCGGAGGTCGCGCTGCCCCCGGCCGACGCCTGACCACAGGATCCTCGGCGCGCGCGTCCGGACGCGCGCCGTCCACAGGGACCTCGTGGGTGTCGGCGGGAGGCGGCAGAGTGGGGCGCATGACGACCGAGACCGACGCGTCCACCCCGCTCGCCGTGCCCGACGACGCGCCGCCCGCGCCGCGCCCCGGCGCCCGCTGCTTCGGCGACGGCGACCCGCTCTACGAGGAGTACCACGACACCGAGTGGGGGGTGCCGGTGCACGGCGACACCGCGCTGTTCGAGCGCCTGGTCCTCGAGGGCTTCCAGTCCGGGCTGTCCTGGATCACGGTGCTGCGGAAGCGACCGGCCTTCCGCGAGGTGTTCGCGGGGTTCAACCCCGAGGCGGTCGCGGCGTTCGACGAGCCCGACGTCGAGCGGCTCCTGACGGACGCCCGCATCATCCGCAACCGCCAGAAGATCACGGCGACGATCGACAACGCGCGGGCGCTCCTCGCCCTCCAGGCCGGCGGCGGCTCGCTCGACGAGCTGGTGTGGTCGTTCGCGCCGCCCGCGCGCTCCGGCCGGCCCGCCACGTGGGGCGACGTCCCGAGCACGAGCCCGGAGTCGGTCGCCCTGTCGAAGGCGCTCAAGAAGCACGGCTTCCGGTTCGTCGGGCCCACCACGGCGTACGCGGCCATGCAGGCGTGCGGCCTCGTGGACGACCACCTCGCGACGTGCCCCGTCGTGCTGGGCCGGTCCGCCTCCGCACGGTCGTGACCGATCCGCTATAGCAAAATCCGCCCGCATCGTGGACGAGGTGCGACCATGGTGGGCATGAGCGCCTACGTCTCGGTCCTCGACCTGTTCTCCGTCGGCGTCGGCCCGTCGAGCTCGCACACCGTCGGGCCGATGCGCGCGGCGAAGGCGTTCGTCACGACCCTGGCCGCGGACGACACGCTCGGCAGCGTGGCCGGGCTGCGGGTCGTGCTGTGCGGCTCGCTCGGCGCGACGGGCGTCGGCCACGGGACCCCGGACGCCGTCGTCGCTGGCCTGCTCGGCCTCGACCCCGAGACGTGCGACCCGGCGCGCGTGCCCGGGTCGTGGGAGAAGCTCGGCGATGGCGCGCCCGTCACGCTCCTGGGTCGCCACCGCATCACCATGACCAGCGACGACGTGCGCCTCGCGCCGCTGACGCGCATGCCCGGTCACCCCAACGGGATGCGCTTCACCGCGCTCGACGCCGACGGCGCGACGGTCGCCGAGGAGGCGTACTACTCCGTCGGCGGCGGGTTCGTCCTCACCGCGGCCGAGCTCGAGGCAGCCGCCGCGAACGAGGCCGCCCAGGTCGGGGCCGAGCTCGCGGGCGAGGCGATCGACCCGCGGACCGAACCGGCCGGCGTGCCGTTCCCGTTCGCCAACGCGGCCGAGCTCCTCGCGGTGTGCGAGCGCGAGCGGACGTCCATCGCCGCGGTCGCGTGGGCCAACGAGACCGCCCTGCGCCCGGTCGCCGAGGTCGAGGCGGGCGTCGACCGCATCTGGGACACGATGAGCGCGTGCGTCGACGCCGGGCTGGAGCGCGACGGCGTCCTGCCCGGGCGGCTCAAGGTCCGGCGTCGGGCCCGCGCGCAGCGCGAGCGCCTCGAGCTGGCCGACGAGCGCGGCGCCGACACGACGATCGAGTGGCTCCAGGCCTTCGCGATGGCCGTCAACGAGGAGAACGCCGACGGGCGGCGCGTCGTGACCGCCCCGACGAACGGCGCCGCCGGGATCATCCCGGCCGTCGGGCGGCACTTCCTGCGCACGCACCCGGACGTCGCCGCCGACCCGGCCCGCCGTCGTCGGGCGATGCGCACGTACCTGCTCACCGCCGCCGCCATCGGCGCGCTGTACAAGCGCAACGCGTCCATCTCCGGCGCGGAGGCCGGGTGCCAGGGCGAGGTCGGGTCGGCCTGCTCCATGGCCGCCGGCGCCGTCTGCGCGGTGCTCGGCGGGACGCCCGCCCAGGTCGAGAACGCGGCCGAGATCGCGATGGAGCACAACCTCGGCCTCACGTGCGACCCCGTCGGGGGGCTCGTCCAGGTCCCGTGCATCGAGCGCAACGCCATCGCCGCGTGCACCGCCGTCTCCGCCGCGCGCCTCGCGCTCCAGGGCGACGGCTCGCACGTCGTCTCGCTGGACACCGTCATCGAGACCATGCGCCAGACGGGCGTCGACATGTCGACCAAGTACAAGGAGACCTCGACGGGTGGCCTTGCGGTCAACGTCGTCGAGTGCTGAGCCGGCGGCCCCTCACCAGGTGCGGCGGACGTCCGCCCGCGGCCCGGCCACGAGGCTGCGCGGCGGGACGTCGTCGGTGACGACGGCGCCCGCGGCGACGACGGCGTCGCGACCGATGGTCACGCCGGGCAGGATGGTCGCGCCCGCGCCGATCCACACGTTCTCGTGGACGTCGATCGGGCCGCCGGTGAGCCAGACCTTGCGGTCGTCGGTGTCGACGGGGTGCCCGACGGTGATGAACGTGACCCGCGGTGCGACCAGCACGCGGTCGGCGAGCCGGATGCCGGCGTAGTCGAGGAACGTGCAGTTCTGGTTGACGAAGACCCGCTCACCGAGGTCGAGGTGCAGGCCGTGGTCGGTGAAGAACGGCGGGTAGATCGTCGTGCGCGGGGGCAGCGGCCGCCCGAGGATCTGCTCGAGGAGCCGGGCCCTGCCGTCCTCGTCGTCGAACGGGAGCACGTTGAGCCGCGAGGTGAGCGCGGTCGCCTCCAGCACGCGCTCGGACATGGCGCGGAACTCGGGACCGTGGATGCGCATGAGCAGGTCGCTGGGCATCCCCCGATCCTCCTCCCCCGTCAGCGTGCGGCACGGGGCGCGGCGCGCCGGGCGACGACCTCCTCCACGACCGCGACGACGCCGTCCTCCCCCGGCGCGACGGCGATGCGCTCGCCGAGGCGCGCGGCGGCCCGGGTGTACGCGGGGTCGTCGAGCAGGCGGCGCACCGCGCGTCGTATCTGGGCGGGTCGCGGCGTGCTGGTCCGCAGCCGTACGCCCGTCCCGGTCCACGCGACGCGGGCCGCGACCTCCGCCTTGTCCTCCGTCTTCCCGGCGACGACGACGGGCACGCCGTGCCGCAGCGCGTGGTGCACGCCCCCGTAGCCGCCGTTCGTCACGAGGACCGACGTGCGCGGGAGCAGCACGTCGTACGGGAGGTACTCGGCGGCGCGCGCGTTGGCGGGCAGCGTGCCGAGCGTCTCGACGGGCCGCCCGCCGGTGGCGGCGACGACGAGCACGTCCTCGTCCGCGAGCGCGCGCAGGGTCGGGACGAGGAGCTGGTGCGGGTCCTCGTTCGCGACCGTGCCCTGCGTGACGTGGACGACGGGGCGGCGCGTGCCGAGGTCGTCCCACCAGGCGGGGAGGTCGCCGTGCGCGGCGACGGGTCGCGGCGGGCCGACGAACCGGACGGGCGTGACGACGTCGGGCCGCGGGTACTCGAGCTCGGGGACGGTGAGCTGCACGACGGCGTCCGCGTCGGCGGGCCAGCCCAGGAAGAAGGTGTCGCTGGGGGTGGCGCCGGTCGCGCGCACCATCTCCTGCGCGGCGCGCTGCGGCGCGGCGAACGCGACCCCCTCGACGAACCGGTGCAGCGCTCGGTTGCGCAGCACCCCGAGCGGCCCGCGCGCGGGCAGCACGCCGAGGCCGAACGGTGCGGTGAGGTCGCTCTTCAGCCCGAGCGGGAAGATGCCCAGCGCGAGCACGGGAGGGCGCCGGTCGGCCGGGGTGGCGACGAGCGCCATCGCGCCGAGGAACAGGGGCTCGACGAGCACGACGTCGGCCGGGCGCGCGGAGAGGGCGTCGACGACGGCGCGGTGCTGCGCGGCGCCCGGCCGGACGAAGATCTCGAGCATGTCGTGCCGGATCGCGTCGAGACCGGTGCGGCCCGCGCGGCCCGGGAAGGCGGCCGCGAGGTCGCGGTCGTCGAAGTCGGCGGCGGCGGGCAGCGGCACGTGCTCGGCGCCGGCCGCCTCCACGGCCGCGGCGAAGCGTGCGCCGGTGAGAAACCGGACCTCGTGGCCGTGCGCGACGAGCGCGCGCGTGACCGCGAGCAGAGGGGTGACGTGCGCGTGCACGGGGGTGGAGCAGAGCAGGACGGTGGCCATCGGTGTGCCTCTCTCGGGCGGCGCGGGACGCGCCGGTCGGACGGGAAGGGCGCGGGACCGGGCCGTCCGCGCGAGGACGCCGAGGGGGAGGCGGCGTGTGAGAAGATCGGTAACCGTCAGGAGTATTCATCACCCTAGAGAGGTAGTCAATAGTGGTACCCCGCGCCTACACGTCCGACCTCCGCGCCGAGCAGGCCGCGCGCACCCGCGAGCGCGTCGTGCGCGCGGCGGCCGAGGAGCTCGCCGAGCGCGGCTACGAGCGCACGACCCTCGCGCGCGTCGCCGAGCGGGCGGGCGTGTCGCTCGAGACCGTCAAGGCGCACGGGCCCAAGCGCGCCCTGCTCCTCGCGGCCTTCGAGGTGACGTTCGCGGGGTCCGAGGGTCAGGAGTCGCTCGCCGCTCGGCCCGAGGGCCGCGCCGTCGCCGGGACCACCGACCCCGAGGCCTTCCTCGACGGGCTCGTCGCGCTCGTGGCGGCGGCGAACGAACGCGTCGCGGCCCTGTGGTCGGCGTTCACGTCGGCGGCCCGCTCCGACGAGGCCGTCGCCGTCGAGCTCGCGGCGCTCCTCGACCGCCGTCGCGCGGACCTGCGCGCGAGCGTCGACGTGCTCGCGGACCACGGGTTCCGGCTGCGCGCGCCGCGGGACGAGGCCGCCGAGACCCTGTCCTACCTCCTCGCGCCGGAGGGCTGGACGCACTTCGCGGCCGGTGCGGGCTGGTCGCGCGAGCGGTACCGCGCGTGGCTGCGCGACGCCGTCGTGCGACTCGTCGCCGCACCGCCGCCAGGCGACGCGGACGCCTGACCCCTGGCGCGGCCTGGCGGGCCGCGCCTACCGTGAGCCATGAGCACCCTCACCCCCGGCTTCCAGGGCCGGCCACGCCCGCAGGGCGTGGCGCTCCCGCCGGGCCAGTACGTCGAGACCGGGTTCCCCGTGCTCTCGGCAGGGCCCACACCGCGCGTCGACACCGCGACCTGGCGCTTCGACGTCACCACCGAGACCGGCGCGACCCGCTCCTGGTCGTGGGCCGAGCTCCTGGCGCTCCCCCAGGACGAGCCGACCGTCGACATCCACTGCGTCACCCGCTGGTCGAAGTTCGGCACGTCCTGGCGCGGCGTCTCGCTCGACACGCTCCTCGGCGAGGTCGAGTCCACGGCCGACTTCGCGATGGTCGGCTGCTACGGCGGCTACACGACGAACCTCCCGGTCGCCGAGCTGCTCGGCGGCAAGGCGTGGGTCGTGCACACGTTCGACGGCGCCCCGCTGCACCCCGTGCACGGCGGCCCCGCGCGGCTCCTCGTGCCGCACCTGTACTTCTGGAAGTCGGCGAAGTGGGTCAACAGCATCACCCTCATGCCCATGGACCGGCAGGGCTTCTGGGAGCGGCTCGGCTACCACGACCTCGGCGACCCGTGGCGCGAGCAGAGGTACCAGGGTGACTGAGGCGCCTGTCCGCCTCGGCGCGCGGTACGCGACGCCGTCGCGCTGGCAGGTCGCGACGCTCGTCGACGCGTGGGCCGAGAGCCCGTCCGCGCGGACGCTCGTCCTCGAGGTCCCCGCGTGGCCCGGCCACCTCGCCGGCCAGCACGTCGACCTGCGCCTCACCGCGCCCGACGGCTACACCGCCGAGCGCAGCTACTCGATCGGCAGCGCCGCGACGCGCACCCCCCTGCCCGACGACGACCCCTCCCCGGGCGACCCGCCCGCCGTCCCGCACGGCGCGGCGCCCGACGGCGTCGCCCCCGCGCGCGTCGAGGTCACCGTCCAGCGGGTCCCCGGCGGCGAGGTCTCGACCTACCTCACCGACGTGTTCGCGGTGGGCGACGCGATCGAGCTGCGCGGGCCCGTCGGCGGGTGGTTCGTCTGGTCGCCGGAGCGCGACGCCGGGACGCCCGTGCTGCTCGCGGCCGGCGGCTCGGGCCTCGTCCCGCTCATGGCGATGCTCCGCACCCGGCGCGACGCCGGCGACCGCACGCCGTTCCGGCTCGTGTACTCGGTGCGCCGCCCCGAGGACGCGCTGTACGTCGAGGACCTCGACCGCCTCGCCGCCGCGCACGACGGGCTCGACGTCCACGTGGTCCACACCCGTTCGACCCCACTCGGCTCGATGCGCGGGCCCGGCCGCGTCGAGCGGCGTGAGCTCGCCGGGTGGGGCTGGCCGCCCGAGATCGAGCCCGCGTGCTTCGTGTGCGGGCCGACGGGGTTCGTCGAGGCCGTCGCACGGCAGCTCGTGGCGCTCGGCCACGACCCGGCGCGGATCAAGACCGAGCGCTTCGGGCCCGCGGTCGACTGACCGGGGCGGAGCGCGTCAGAGCCGCAGCGGTACCGCTGCGCAAGGACCGCGCTCCCGCCGACACGGTCGGAGAGAGGGCGGCGAGCGCGCCGCCCCCGACGGCCGGGGGGATCGATGACGACGACGACCGCAGGACCGCACCGGGAGCCGAGCCCGCCGCGGCGCACGCTGACCGCCCTGGCGACGACGGCGGCGCTGGCCGCGCTCACGGCGTGCGCAGGCGGCGCGCCGGCGGGCCCGGGCCTGCCCGTCGCCACCGCCGACACCGCGCGGGACGTCGTGCGCGTGGCCGACGCCGGTGCCACGCCGCGCGTGGTCGACGCGACCGAGCGGCTCGGCCTGACGATGCTCGCCGCGGCACCGCCCGAGGGGAACGTGGTGGTGTCGCCCGCGAGCGCCGTGGTCGCGCTCTCGATGCTGGCCGAGGGCGCGCGGGGCGACATAGCGCTCGCCCTCGACGACGCGCTCGGCGCGTCCGGCCAGGAGCGGACGGACGCGGTCAACGCCCTCCTCGCGTCGCTCGAGGCCTACGACGGCGACCCGGCGCAGGTCCGGGCGGACGATCTGCCGGAGAAGCCGCTCGTGCACGTCGCGAACCAGATCGTGCTCGACGACGAGGCCGAGGTCCACGAGCCCTACCTCGAGTCGCTCGCGGCCGGGTACGGCGCCGGGGTGCTGCACACGGACCTCGGGACGTCGTCGGGCATCGTGCCGCTCAGCGAGTGGCTCCGGTTCCACACGGGCGGGCTGATCGAGGAGAGCGCCATCGAGCCCGACATCTACCTGCGCCTCGTGCTCCAGAACGCGGTCCTGTTCGCCGCCCGGTGGAAGGCACCGTTCGACGTGAGCGACACGGCGCCGTCGCCCTTCACGCTCCGGGGCGGCGACACGGTGGACGTGGAGTCGCTGCGGCTCACGGAGACGTGGGCGTACGCCGAGGACGACGGGTGGCGCGCGGTCCGGCTGCCGTACGTCGAGGGGTTCCACGCCGACGTCGTGCTGCCGCCCGAGGGAGTCGATCCGGCGTCCGTCGCGCCGGAGCAGCTCCTCGCGCTGCGGGAGGCGCTGGCCGCGGCACCCGGGCAGACGGTCGCGCTGACCCTGCCCACGCTCGACGTCCCCGCCGACGACCCGCTGGACTTCCGGCCCGCGCTCTCCGCCGCCGGGCTGGGCGGGCTCCTCGACTCGGTCACGCCGCCGAACCTCCGCGGCATCAGCGACGACAAGCTCTACGTCTCGCAGGCGTGGCAGCAGGCGCTCCTCCAGGTCGACGCCGAGGGCACCGTCGCGGCGGCCGTCACCGAGATCGGTGTGGCCGAGGACGCGGCGTCTGGCGTGGCGGAGAGCATCTCCTTCCGCGTGGACCGGCCCTACGTCTTCTCGGTGTCCGCCGACGACACC
Organism: Cellulosimicrobium sp. RS; assembly: GCF_046159675.1. Classification (NCBI taxonomy): domain Bacteria; kingdom Bacillati; phylum Actinomycetota; class Actinomycetes; order Micrococcales; family Promicromonosporaceae; genus Cellulosimicrobium; species Cellulosimicrobium sp. RS. The sequence continues at coordinate 48,534 of NZ_JBJXVU010000005.1, forward strand.
GGCTGGCCGCTCTTCACCGCGGCGATCCGGGATCCTCGCCACTGACGGCGTGCACCGCCCGGCCGTCGCTCGCGTCGAACCGCCACCGCATCGCCGCGTGCTCGGACGTGCGCTCGTACGCGAACACAACCTCGGGCCGCACGGCGAAGACGAGTGCCGGGTCGCCGTCGTGGAAGAACACGCCGTCCCCGACGTCGAACGCCCAGTCGTCGCCGTACTTGCAGCGCCACCGCTCGGCGAGGCGGTGCAGCGCGGCGTCGTCGGTGACGCGTGCGGCGGTGCCCTCGACGACGACGTCGAGCGCGTCCTCGTAGGCGTTCGTCCCGGTCGTGAGGACGACGCGTGCGTTCTCGGCGAGGTTGCGGGCCTTGCGCTCGTCGGGCCCGGTGGTCACGTGGAGGCGGCCGTCGGCGACGACCGTCATGAGCGGCGTGACGTGCGGGCGCCCGTCGGGGCGCACGGTCGAGATCCACGAGATCTCGGCCCGTTCGAGCGCGCCGCGCACCGTCTCCCACGGGACGGGGCTCGCGCCGGGAGAGCTGAAGCCGGGGACGAGCGTGCCCTGCGGTGCGTCGGGGTCGGCGGGTCGGGCGGCCGGCTGGTCGGCGGTGGTCATGGCGGTCCTCTCGTCGGTCCTGCCCCTGGGACCGACGAGCGCGCCCGGACTCATCGGTGGCGCCAGCAGGGGACCTGCGCCGACCGGCGGGGCGTCACCGCACGTCGTCGGGGTCGGCCTCGTGGCCGGGACGGCCCACCGTGCGCCGGTCCTGCTTCATCCTGGCCTCGAAGAGGTGCCGCGCGCCGCCCGCGAGCTCGTCGCGCGCGGCGCGCTCGTGCTCGCGGAACGCCGACCAGTAGCCGTCGTCGTACTCCTCGACGAGCTGGAACGTCCAACGGCCGGGGACGACGTTGCGCCCCACGAGGTCCGCCTCGATCCGGTCCGCGACCTCCGCGTGCCCCGCGGCGCGCAGCTTCTCGACCGCGTCGCCGAGCGCGAGGTCCGCCTCGCCGGTGAGCTGGTGGAACGTGTAGAGGTGCCCGCGCGCGCGTTCCGTCGTCTCGAGCGCCTCGCTCAGGGCCCCGAGCGCGTCGACGGTCGCGTCGGTCACGCCGTCGGGCACGGGACGGCCGGGCAGGTCCGCAAGGTTCCGGGAGGTCTCGTCGCTCACGCGGCCACGCTAGGCACGGCCCGCCGGGCCCGCACGCGCTCGTCGGCGACGGCCGCCGTCCAGAGCGACGACCGCCGCCCCGAGCGACACCCCGCGCTCGTGGGCAGGCTGTGACAGGGTTGGACCCGCCACCCCCGACCGAGGACAGCGCCCCGAGCCATGCCACAGACCGCACCCGTACCGACCGTCACGAGCGAGCCGACCCCGAGCCAGCGCCCCCACCGGGCCGCGCGGCTCGAGGACCGGTGGCGCGCCGTCGTCTCCCGCTTCCAGAAGGCCCGCGGGTGGCGCCCGCGCGTCGAGCCGTTCGCCGGCTACGGGAGCCCGCGCCGCGTGCGCGTGCTGGGCCGGGTGCTGCTCGCGAGCCCCGCGTTCGACCCGGCGCTGCACGAGCGCGAGTCCGCGGACCGCCGCGGCTGGCGCTACTTCTTCACCGCCCCGGCCCCGCGCGAGGAGGTCCGCGTGCGGGTGGGCAGCACAACGGTCGACCTCGTGTCCGACCGCGGCGGCTACCTCGACCGGGTGATCGACGTCGACCTCGCGCCGGGCTGGCACGACGTCTCGTTCCGGACGTCGGCGGGCGCGACGGCGACCGGCAGGGTGTTCGTCGTGGCCGACGGGCGCCGGCTCGGCGTCGTCTCGGACATCGACGACACCGCGATGGTGACCGCCGTCCCGCGCCCGTTCATCGCGGCGTGGAACACGTTCGTGCGGCACTCGAGCGCCCGTGTGCCGGTGCCGGGCATGGCGGCGCTGTACCGCGGCATCGCGACGTCGCGGCCCGGCACCCCGTTCGTCTACGTGTCGACGGGCGCGTGGAACACCGCCGCCAACCTGCGACGCTTCCTCCAGCGCCACGGCTTCCCGCCCGGCCCGCTGCTGCTCACCGACTGGGGCCCCACCAACACGGGCTGGTTCCGCAGCGGCCCGGAGCACAAGGACACGTCGCTCGACCGGCTGTTCCGCGAGCTGCCCGACGTCGACTGGCTGCTGATCGGCGACGACGGCCAGCACGACCCCGACATCTACGCGCGCGCCGCGCGGCGCCACCCGGGCCACGTCGCGGCCGTCGCGATCCGCGAGCTGACGCCCGCGCAGCAGGTCCTCGCGCACGGCTCGCCGCTGCCCGCGCCGGGCAGCCTGCCGGGCGACGTCGGGGGCGTCCCGACGGCGCACGGGCCCGACGGCGACGCGCTCACCCGCTCGCTCGCCCAGGTCCTGCGTCGCTGAGACCGGTGCCGTCGGTCCTCCGCGGTTCCGGATGCCGCGCCCCGGCGGGAGTGGTTGCCTGAGGACATGACCACGCCCGGAGGCCCGTTCCCCACGCCCGACCCCGAGCCCGCGCCGACGCGCCGCACGTGGCCGTGGATCGTCGTCACGGTCGTCGCGGTGCTGGTGATCGCGCTCGTCGTGTGGCTGGTCAACCGCCCGACCGACGAGGGCCCCGCCGTCGAGACGCCCGCGCCGTCGACCAGCGCTCCCGCGAGCCCGTCCCCCACCGACGCGGCGTCGCCCACCGACGGCGCCTCGACCCCCGCCGCCGAGGGGTGCCCCGCGACCGGCGACGGCGTCCCCGCCGGGGCGGGCACGCACGAGATCGTCGACGTCGACGGCGACGGCCGCCCGGACACGGCGTGGCTCACCGGCGGCGCGGACCGCACGTTCGGCATCACGACGGCGTCCGGCGCCACGTTCTCCGCACCCGTCGAGTCGGCGAGCCCGCAGCCCGCGAGCGCGATCGTCCAGCTCGTCGCGGCGGGCGACGGGACCGCGCCGATCGCGCTCGTCGACACCGGCCGCGAGGTCCTGCTGCTCTCGGCCGCCGACTGCGCCCTGACGCCGACGCAGAACGCGCAGGACGAGCCCTACACGTTCGACAAGGGCTTCACGGGCTTCGGCACGGGCGTCGGCTGCACCGAGGTCGACGGCGCGCTGCGCCTCGCGGGCTTGAACGCCGTGCCCGACGACGGCTCCACCTTCACGGTGTCGCGCACCTTCGTCGACCTCGACACGGGCGCGAAGGTCGCGACGAACGGCGAGGAGGAGACGGTCGCGCAGGGCGCCGCCGCCGACGACCCGGTCGTCACGACGGCGCAGGAGACGAGCTGCGGCGACCTCGTGGCCGGCCAGGACGGCCCGGTCGAGCCGCAGTAGCCCCGCCGAGCCGCAGCAGCCCGGCCGAGCCGCAGCAGCCCCGCCGAGCACGACCTTGCTGTCGTCATCAGGCCGATGCCGACAGCAACGTCGTGCTCGACGGGGAGCAGGCTCGGGGTCGTCACCGTTCCGGGGGTGTCGGCCGCGGCGGTCAGCGGGCGTGAGCGGTCAGCGGGCGTGAGCAGTCAGCGGGCGTCGGCGAAGCGGTCCAGCTGGCTCGGGGACAGCGTGACGTCGCGCGCGGCCATCGCCTCGTCGACCTGCTCGATCCTGCTCGCCCCGACGATGGGCGAGATCCCCTGGCTCATCAGCCAGGCCAGGACGACCTGGTTCGGCGTCGCGCCGGTCTCCCGGGCGACCTCGTCGAGCACGCGGAGCACGCGCTCGGTCCCGGGGTGGGCGTAGCCCGCGGAGAACGGGCGGTCCGCGCGGGTGTACCCGCCCATCATCAGGGGCGTGTAGCACCACAGGTCGAGCCCTTGCGTGCGGGCGTGGTCGAGGTCGTCCGGGGCCAGGAGCTTGTGGCCCGCCTCCGGGACCGTGGTCCCCGGGCGGGGCTGCACGAGGGAGTGCCGGAGCTGCAGCGCCGACCACTCGGCCACGCCCTGCCGACGCGCGAGGTCACGCGCCTGCTGCACCCGCCACGACGCATGGTTGGCCGCGCCGATCCGGGTGGCACGCCCCTCGGCCACCGCCTCCCCGAACGCGGCGACGGTCTCGGCGAGGTCGACCGTCCGGTCCTCCGCGTGCGCCCACAGCAGGTCGACGTGGTCGACGCCGAGCCGCTCGAGGCTCCCGTCGAGCCCGGCCCGGACGGCGGACGCGGAGAGCCCTTCCGCGCTCTCGGGCCACGCGTGCGCGACCAGCGGGTCCTGACGAACCTTGGTCGCGAGCCCGACGGCCGACCGTGCCCCCGGGTTCGCCCGCAGCCACGCGCCGAGCACGCGCTCGCTGGCGCCGCCCAGCCCGCTCGGATCGGTCCAGAAGGCGTAGCAGTTGGCGGTGTCGAGCCAGTGGCCACCGGCCTCGACGAAACGGTCGAGCAGCCGGAACGCGGTGGTCTGCTCCACGCGCGTGCCGTGGTCCATGGTCCCGAGGACGATCTGGGGGGCGTTCTGCTGTGCGGTCATGCCCCGATGCTCGATGCTGGAGCGCGCTCCAGGTCAAGCGGTGCGCGACGGCGGAGCCGGGTCCCCCTCGACGCTCGGCCCCGGGGCCTCTCCCGCCTGCTCGCGGTAGTACGCGATCTTCTCGTCGAGCACGCCGAGCGCGAGGTCGATCCGCGCCCTGCGCTCGTGCAGCTCCCGCCGATGGCCCTGGAGGAACGCGACGCGGTCCGCGGGGCTCCCCTCGCGGCGCAGGAGCGACGTGAACTCGCGCAGCTCGGAGATCCCCAGCCCGGCGTCGCGGAGGCACGTCACCAGCCCGATCCAGAACAGGTCGTCCCCGTCGTAGGCCCGGTGCCCGCCGGCCGTCCGGGCGATCGGCCCGATGAGCCCCTCCCGCTCGTAGTAGCGGAGCGTGTCGAGGCTGACGCCTGCTCGGGCGGCGGCCGCCTGCGGCGTGAGCGTGTCGGACATGAGGAGCCTCTCTCTGCGCTGTCGGTACGCGCTCCCGATTCTGGGTCCTGGTGCGTGCTCCAGGCCAACGCCGTCCGGCTCAGCCGCGCCCGCACACCCGGCACGCGCCACGGCGGCGGAGCCAGTAGGCGTAGGTCGCCGCGCCGAGCGCGAGCGACCAGACCGGCCACAGGAGCGTCGGCCCGACGGCGCCCCACGAGTCCGCCGTCAGGGCCAGCCGGCTCTCGCCGAACCCGAGGACGATGAGCGAGAGCCCCGCGGGGAGCACCGCGACCGCGACGACCGTCGCGGGGACCACCGCGAGCCCGACCGGCACGCGGCGGCCCGCGAGCCCGACCGCCCAGCGCGGGAAGACCTCGCCCCAGCGCTGGAACAGGCCGAGCGTGAGCACCGCGCCGACGAGCGCGAAGCCGCCCAGGCCGAGCGCCGCGACCCAGCCGTCGTCCCCGGCGAGCTGCGCGACGTCGTCGGGCGAGAAGCCGAGCGGGATGCCGAGCACCCAGGCGATGCGCGTGACCGCGTAGAAGGTGGGGATCGCGGCGGCGACGAGCGCGGCGGTCCGGCCCCAGCGCGCCGCGGCGGCGGGCGTGGTCCACGCCGGGTCGCGGCCGTCGTGGCGGCGCCCGCAGGACGCGCACGCCCCGGCCCCGCGGCGCACGAACCGCCACGTCGAGGCGACGAGCAGGGCGCCGCCGCCGAGGAGCGCGAGCTGCGTGAGCGGGCCGGCGCCGAGGAAGTCCTCGAACGCGGCGCGGATCACGGGGTCGAACGGCGCCATGACGAGCGTGACCGGCAGGTACCCGAGCCGGGCGAGGATCGACGCGTCGGTGAGGGCGAGCACCCCGGCCGAGACGACCGCGGTCGCCGCGACGGTCAGCGCGCGGTCCGCCCGGGCGACGGGACCGCGCCGTCCGCCGAGCCACGCGCGCAGCGCGGTGGCCGCACCGACGAGCGCGAGGACCGCGACCCACGGCGTGAGGGTCGCGCCCGGGACCCTGCTCAGGGCGCCGAACGACAGGTCGTTCGCGGCACCGACGGCGAGCGTGCCGCCGGTCAGGGTGACGACGAGCGCGACGACGCCGCCGAGGGTCCACCACGCCGCTGCGGCGGGGGCGACCCAGCGGCCACGGGACGGCCGCCCGGGACGGGCGGGTGGTCCGCCGCGGGTGGACGGTCGGTGGTCGTCGGCCGACGGCGCGGGTGCCGGCGTGCGGTCGGACAGGGGCGGGTGCGGTGTCGAGGTGGTCATGCCTCGACGCTCCCGGACCCCGCCCGCCAGCGGATCCCCCGGCGCGGCGAGCCCGCTCCCCCGCGCGGGTGACCGCGCTCCGGCGCGACCGGTCCGGCAGCGACCGGCCGGCGCGTCAGGGGATCAGTCGCGCGGGCGCGCCCGACGCAGCGCCCGGAGGGCGCCCGTGGACCAGAGCGCCCACGCCACGAGCACGGGCTGGAAGAACAGGCGCCCGAACCGCTTGGCGTCGGTGTCGAGGCCGAACCCGTCCTGGTGCTCGAGCCACTGCCCGACGTTCCCCGGGAAGATCACCACGAAGAACGCGGCAGCGACGAGCCCCACGGCGACGCGCCACCGGGACAGCACGACGAGCGACCCGCCGAGCGCGATCTCGACGGCGCCCGACGCGAGCACCGTCACGTCGTCGTCCACGGGGAACCAGGACGGGACCTGCGCCTGGAACTCCTCGCGCGCGACCGTGAGGTGGCTGATCCCGGCCCCGACCAGGGCGAGCCCCAGCGCGACGCGTGCGACCGTCGCGACGGGCGGCACGGGCGGGGCGGGGCGGGTGAGCACGGAGAGGTCCATGGCGCGATCGTCGCACCGGGGCGGTCGGCGCGCGCGTCAGCCCGCCCGCACGAACCCCGACTCGTAGGCGCGCACCACGGCCTGCGTGCGGTCCCGGACGCCGAGCTTGGCGAGGACGTTGCCCACGTGCGTGCGCACGGTCTCGACGCCGAGGTAGAGCTCGGCCGCGATCTCCGCGTTCGACAGCCCCTGCGCGACGAGCCGCAGCACCTCCCCCTCCCGCTCGGTCAGGCGCGCGCCGCGCAGCGCGTCGCCCGTGGGCGGGTGCGCCGTCGCGAGGCGTCGCACGGCGTCGGGGAAGAGCAGCGACTCGCCGCGCGCGACGACGCGCACCGCCTGCGCGACCTCCTCCGGGCGAGCGCGCTTGAGCAGGAACCCGTGCGCCCCGGCCCGGAGCGCGTCGAGCACGTGGTCGTCGTTCTCGAAGGTCGTGAGCACGAGGACGCGCGGGGCGCCGTCCCGCGCGAGCAGCGCCCGCGTCGCCGCGATCCCGTCGACGCGCGGCATCCGCACGTCCATGAGCACGACGTCGGGCCGCGTCCGCGCGACGACGCCTGGCACCTCCGCGCCGTCTCCCCCCTCGCCGACGACCTCGAGGTCCGGCTCCGCGTCGAGGATGACGCGCAGCCCCGCGCGCACGAGCGGCTCGTCGTCGACGAGCACCACGCGGACCGCCCGCGTCACGGGACCGCTCCTGCCCGGGCCCGCGCTCATCGCGACGACCCCGCGCGCGGGAACGTCGCGCGCACGACCCAGGCGCCGCCGTCGGGCGCGGGACCGGCCGCGACCTCCCCACGCAGCAGGTGGGCCCGCTCGCGCATGCCCGCGAGGCCGCGGTGCTCGCGCGCGCCGCCGTCGGGTGCCCGACGCCGCGCGCCCGCCCCGAGCGGGTTGCGCACCTCGACGACCAGCGCGTCACCGGGACCGGGCGCCACCTCGACGGCGACGGGCTCGCCGGGCGCGTGGCGCAGCGCGTTGGTCAGCGCCTCCTGCACGACCCGGTACGCCTCCTGCGACACGGCGCGCGGGACGTCAGGCAGCGCGGCGCCGTCCCGCGCGAGCCGCACGTCGGCGCCCGTGCCGCGCGCGTCGTCGAGCAGGGCGTCGAGGTCGGCGAGCGTGCGGGCCGGGGCGCGGGGCGGCGCCCCCGGGACGTCCGCGCGCAGGAGGCCGAGCACGTGGTCGAGGTCCGCCATCGCGCTGCGGCCCGTCTCCTCGATCGCGGCGAGCGCACGGCGCGCCGCGGGCGGGTCGGAGTCCAGCAGGTGTGCCGCCGCGGCCGCCTGGAGCGTCGTGACGGTCAGGGCGTGGCCGACCGAGTCGTGCAGCTCGCGCGCGAGCCGGCCCCGCTCCGCCGCACGGTCCGCGGCCGCCTCCAGCTCCGCGATCTGCTCCGTCTGGTCCGGGCCGAGCAGCGGGAGGGCCGCCTGGCGCAGCACGGCGCGCGCGAGCACCACGACGTACGGGACGGCGAGCAGCACGAGCACCGCGGTGAGCAGCCACGTCCACGCAGGCAGCGCCTCCCACGGTCGCCAGTCGGCGAGCAGCACCGGCTCGACGCCCGTCGCGGACAGCACGAGCTGCGTCGCGACCGGGACCCCGAACAGCACCACGACCACGACCGCGGCACCGAGGGACAGGTGCAGCGCGTACCAGGCCGCGGCCCGCCAGCGCGTCGCCGCGCCCGGCGGGGCGGCACCGGCCGCGGGGAGCGGCACGTCGACGTCGAGGAACGTCCGCGCCGCCGCGATCTCGAGCGTGCGCACGGGCGCGAGGAACGGGGGCGTGCTCGCGAGGACCGCCGTCACGAGCGCCAGGACGACCGTCGCGACGCGCGGCGTCTGGAGGGACGCGAACATCTGCACGAACCCCGCGACGAGCACCACGTACGCCCCGGCGACGACGCCGCCGACCACGAGGAGCACCCCGGCGCGCACGGTGGCCGTGCTGCGCAGCGGGGCGAGCACCCGTCCCCACCCTCGCGGCGGGCGCGCGTCGGTCGTCATGGCCCCCAGTCTCACCGCGCCGCCCGCGCGGCACATCCCCTCGACGGGGGAACCGCGACCTGCGCGACGCCGCGCGCCCCGGCACGCCCGCTGGTGCAATGGGAGCGTGACCGGGTTCTGGTGGGGCCTCGTCGGGGCGTCGTCGCTGCTCCTCGGGGCCGCGCTCGTCTTCTGGCGCCCGCCGGGCCAGCGGCTCATCGGGCTCGTCATGGCGTTCGGCTCGGGCGTGCTCATCAGCGCGGTCGCCTACGACCTCGTGGAGGACGCGTCGACCCGCGCGAGCGGGCTCGTCCTGCTCGCGGGTCTCGCGGGCGGGGCGCTGACGTTCTTCGTCGGCGACCGGATCATCGACCGGATGGGCGGCGAGGGCCGCAAGCGCTCCACGGGCGTGCAGAAGGAGTCGGTCCAGGCCGCGGGCGGGACCGGCGGCGCGGCGATCGCGCTCGGCACCGTGCTCGACGGCATCCCCGAGTCCGTGGTGCTCGGCGCGACGCTCATCGGGGGCGGCGGGGTGAGCGTCGCGATGCTCGCCGCCGTCTTCGTGTCCAACCTGCCGGAGGCGATGTCGGCGACGGCGGGGCTGCTCAAGGCCGGCACGAAGCCGTTGCGGCTGTGGGTGCTGTGGGGGTCGACGACGCTCGTCTCGGCGCTCGCGGCCGGGATCGGCTACCTCGCGCTCGACGGCGCGTCGCCCGCCGTCGTGGCGGTCACCCAGGCGTTCGCCGCGGGCGCGCTGCTCACCATGCTCGTCGACACGATGATCCCCGAGGCGACGGAGTTCGGCGGACCGGTCACCGGGCTCGTCACGGTGCTCGGGTTCGCGACGGCGTTCGGGCTGAGCTCGATCGGCGGCTGACCGCCGTCAGGCCGCGAGGTCCTGGCCGCTCATGCGGTGGATCGACGCCATGACCTCGTCCGTGAGCTCGCGCCGCGCCTGCGCCGGCTTGGTCCCGGCCGTGATCTGGCGCTGCGGGTCGATGGGCTTGCCGAAGTGCACCTCGACGCGGTGCAGGCGCGGGATCCGCTTGCCGACCGGCTGGACCTTGTCCGTGCCGCGCACGGCGACGGGGACGACGGGCGCGTGCCCGGCGAGCGCGAGCCACGCGACGCCCGTGCGGCCCGGGTGCAGCTTGCCGTCGCGCGAGCGCGTGCCCTCGGGGTAGATCCCGAACGCGCCGCCGCGCTGGAGCACCTCGAGCGCGTCCTCGAGCGAGCGCTGCCCGGCGCGCGGGTCGTCGCGCTGGACGGGGATCATGCCGATCGTCGTGAAGAACCACCGCGACAGGCGGCCCTTGATCCCGCGGCCCGTGAAGTACTCGGCCTTGGCGAGGAACGTCACGTGCCGCGGCGCGACGATCGGGATGAGCAGCGAGTCGATGAACGACAGGTGGTTGCTCGCGAGGATCACCGCACCGTGGCGCGGGATGTTGTTGCGTCCTGTCACCTGGGGCCGCAGCAGCACGTAGGCGAGCAGCGACAGGATGAGCCTCAGGACGCGATAGGTCATCCGTTCATTGTGCACCGTCCGGGGCGCACGTCCGTGCACGCCGTGGACGACGGCTCACCCGTCGGCGCGCGCTCCCACCGCCGCACCGCGCCGCACCCGGCCCCGCCGGGTGACGAGGTACACCGCGAGGATCACGGCCACGAGCCCGGCGGTGGACACGAGCTGGGCGCGCGCGGCGGCGTCGGTCAGCATGAGGACGGCGAGCGCGGCGAGACCCCCGAGCACCGCCCACGTGAGCCACGGGAAGCCCCACATGCGCAGCGTCATCGGCTCGCCCGACGCGCGGGCCTGCACCTCGATCCGACGGCGGAGCCGGAGCTGCGAGACGGCGACGAGGACCCACACGACGAGCAGCGCGGCGCCCACGGCGTTGAGCAGGATGCCCAGCAGCGCCTCCGGCAGGAGCCAGTTCAGCCCGACCGCGACGAGCGCGAAGAACACGGAGACCAGCACCGACACCCAGGGGACGTCGCGCCGCGACACGCGCCGCAGCGCGCGCGGGCCGTCGCCGCGCCCGGCCAGCGAGTAGGCCATGCGCGACGTGCCGTACACGTTCGCGTTGAACGCCGAGAGCAGCGCGACCACGACGACGACCTCCATGACGCGCGCCGCGCCCGGCAGCCCGGCGAGGTCGAGCACCGCGACGAACGGGCTCTCGGCGAGCAGCGGCGAGTCCCACGGGAGCACGAGCACCATGATCGCGACCGAGCCCAGGTAGAACACGAGGATCCGCCACACGATGCTGCGCGTCGCGCGCGCGACGGCGGTGCGCGGCTCGCGCGCCTCGGCGGCGGCGATCGTGACGATCTCGATGCCGCCGAACGCGAAGACGACGACGAGCAGCCCCGCTGCGATGCCGCCCCATCCCTCCGGGGCGAAGCCGCCCTGGCCGAGCAGGTTCGACGTGCCGACGGGCTCCGTCCCGGGCAGCAGGCCGAGCACGAGCAGCACGCCGACGACGAGGAACCCGACGATCGCCGCGACCTTGACGAACGCGAACCAGAACTCGAGCTCGCCGAACTGCCGCACGCCCCACAGGTTGATCACGGCGAACACGACGACCACGGCGAGCGCGACGCCCCACTGCGGCACGTCGGGGTACCAGCCGGTGACGATGCGCGCGGCCCCGGTGATCTCGGCGCCGAGCACCATGACGAGCATGAACCAGTACAGCCAGCCGAGCAGGAACCCGGCCCACGGCCCGAGCGCCTCCTCCGCGTAGACGGAGAACGACCCGCTCGCGGGGCGCGCGCTCGCCATCTCGGCGAGCATCCGCATCACGAGGATGACGACGACGCCCGCGATCGCGTACGACACGAGCACGGCCGGGCCGGCGGTGGCGATCCCGACGCCGGAGCCGAGGAACAGCCCGGCGCCGATCGCGGAGCCGAGGCCCATCATCGTCAGGTGCCGCGTGCGCAGCCCGCTGCCCAGGTGGTCGGCTCCCGGGGCGGCGCCAGGGCCGGCGCTCGGGTCGGCGCCGCGGTCGACGGTCGCGTCGGCGGTCGGGTCGGTCGTCGACGGCCGGGTCTCGGCCGGGGCCCCGCTCGCGGACGGTGCCGGGCGTTCGGGCGTGGGGGTGCTCATGGTGCGGTCCTGCGGTCGGGGTCGGGACGCCGTGCTCGACGCCGACCCACGACGCTACACGGCCCGGGCGCGACGACGCCCCGCACCCGGCGTGAGGGACGCTCGGGGTGCGGGGCGGCGTCGGGCACGACGCTGTGCCGTCGCTACGGGGTCGCGGTCCGCGGGAGCGGGGCGACGGCGTGCTGGCGCGGCGCGGCGGTGCCGTCGCCCGGTGCGGCCGGGTCGTCGGCGCGCTCGCCCGCTCCGGCGGCGGTGCCGGTCTGACGTCCGTCGCCGTCCGGCGCCGGGGCGTCGGGCGTCGGCGCCGAGGCGTCGACGGCGACCGGTCGGCGCGTCGAGCCGTTGAGGACGCCGTCGTCCTGGAGGTCGTCGAGGTCCTCGTCGTCCACGGCGTTCGCACCGTGCTCCGCCCCGGCGGCGAACACCGACGGGTCGGGCGGCGTGCCGAACTTCAGGTGGTTGAAGAGCAGGTTGAGCAGGATCGCCATGACCGCGGCCGAGCTGATGCCCGAGTGGAAGATGATCCCGAACCAGGTAGGGAACTGGTCGTAGAAGTCGGGCTTGGCGATGGGGATCATGCCGAACGAGATCGACGCCGCCACGATGATGAGGTTCATCGGGCGCGAGTAGTCGACCTTGGCGAGCGTGCGGATGCCCGACGCCGCGACCGAGCCGAACAGGACGACGCCCGCACCGCCGAGGACCGGCGTCGGCACCGCGGCGACGACGCGGCCGAGGACCGGCAGCAGGCCGAGGATCACGAGGATCGCGCCGCCCGCCCCCACGACGAACCGCGACTTCACGCCCGTGATGGCCACGAGGCCGACGTTCTGCGCGAACGCCGACTGCGTGAAGGAGCCGAAGAACGGCGACACGATGGACGACGCCATGTCGGCCCGGAGGCCGTCCGCGATGCGCTTGCGGTTCACCTTGGTGCCGACGATCTCGCCGACGGCGATGATGTCGGCCGTCGTCTCGGTGAGGGTCACGAGGATGACGATGAGCATGGAGATGATCGCGGCGATCTCGAACGTCGGCGCCCCGAAGCCGAGGAACGACGGGAACGCGGCGACGGGGCCGTCGCCCACGCCGGAGAAGTCGGCCTTGCCGAGCGCGAGGGCGATGAGCGTCCCGACGACGATCGCGATGAGGATCGACAGGCGCGAGATCGTGCCGCTGCCGACCTTGGACAGCAGGATGACGATCGCGAACGTCAGCGCGGCGAGGCCGATGTTGCTCACCGAGCCGTAGTCGGGCGCGCTCGCGTTGCCGCCCATTGCCCAGTTGGCCGCGACGGGCATGAGCGTGAGCCCGATCGTCGTGATGACGACGCCCGTCACCACGGGTGGGAAGAACCGGATGATCTGCGCGAAGAACGGCGTGATGAGCAGGCCGATCACGGAGGCGACGAGCACCGCGCCCAGGACGCCCGGGATCCCTCCGCCGCCGTTGACGATCGCGACCATCGTGGACACGCCCGCGAAGGACACGCCCTGGACCAGCGGCAGCTGGGACCCGAAGAACGGGATGCCCACCGTCTGCAGGATCGTCGCGAGGCCGCCGATGAAGAGGGACGCCGCGACGAGCATCCCGATCTCGGCGCCGGTCAGGCCCGCGGCGCTCCCCACGATGAGCGGCGGGGCGATGATGCCGCCGTACATCGTGAGCACGTGCTGGAACCCGTACCCGAACGTCGACCCGATGGGCAGCCGCTCGTCCTCGGGGCGTACCGGACGCCGTTCGGCGCCGTCCGTGGCCCTCGTGGCTCGCGCATTCATAGCGGACCTCCTCGTCAGCTATCGTTCCGCTTGGCGGAAAACTACTTCCACTATTCGAACGCCTAGTGTGACCTGTGTCAAGTCCCGGCCCGCAACTCGTACGTGGCCAGCGAGGACGGATGCGGCCGCCCGACGTCGCCCGTCCGCCGCCGCCCGTGACGTCGCCCGTGCGACGCGGCAAAGCGCTGGCACCACGTCGCGCGTCCTCCCTACGCTCCACCGGTGACCACGACCCTGCGGCCCTACCGCCCCGCCGACCTCGACGCGGTCGTCGCGCTGTCGCTGCGCGCGTGGGAGGACGCGTTCGCCTCCTGGCGCGAGATCCTCGGGGAGCGCCTCTACGACCTCGCCTACCCCGACTGGCGCCGCAGCCAGGCGGCGGAGGTGCGGGGCGCGTGCGAGAAGCACCCCGCGACGACGGTCGTCGCGGAGCGCGACGGCCGGGTCGTCGGGTTCGCCACCACGGTGCTCGGCGAGCCCGCGCCGGAGGGCGCCCGCACCGCCGACCTGGAGATCATCGCCGTCGACCCCGACGTGCAGGGCGACGGCATCGGCCGCCGGCTCGTGGAGGCCGCCCTCGCGCTCATGCGCGACGCCGGGTGCGCCTACGCCAACGTCTGGACCGGCGGCGACCCGGGCCACGGCGCCGCGCGCGCCCTGTACGAGTCGAGCGGCTTCACCGCCCTGCCCGTCGTCCACTACTACCGCGAGCTCTGAGCCGGCGGGGACGCCCGGGCGTCGGCCCGATCCGTCCCCGCCGGCCGCGGCTCACCCCGCGACGAGGCGCCGGGCCGCCGCCGAGTGCTCGGCCGCCAGGGCGCCGAGGTCGAGCCCGGGGATCGCGCCGTCGACGACGCGCCACGCGCCGCCCACCATGACGCGGTCCGCGCGGTCGGCGCCGCACAGCAGGAGCGCGGCGACCGGGTCGTGGGCGCCCGAGAAGCGCAGCTCGTCGAGCCGCCACAGCGCGAGGTCGGCCTGCTTGCCCACCGCGAGCACGCCGACGTCGTCCCGCCCCAGCACGCGCGCCGAGCCCCGAGTGCCCCAGCCGAGCGCACGCGTCACGGGGATGTCGGCGCCGTACCGGAGGCGCTGGAGGTAGAGCGCCTGGCGCGCCTCGAGGATCATCGTCGAGGCGTCGTTCGACGCCGAGCCGTCGACCCCGAGACCGACCGGCGCGCCCGCGTCCTCCAGCTCCGCTGCCCGGGCGATGCCGGACGCGAGGCGCATGTTCGACGTCGGGCAGTGCGCGACGCCGGTCCCCGCCGCCCCGAGGCGGCGCACCTCGTCGTCGTCGAGGTGGATGCCGTGGCCGAGCCAGGCGCGGTCCGTGAGCCAGCCGACGGACTCCAGGTAGTCGACCGTGCGCATCCCGAAGCGCTCGCGGCAGAAGTCCTCCTCGTCGACCGTCTCGGCGAGGTGCGTGTGCAGGCGGACGTCGAGCTCCTCCGCGAGCGCCGCGCTCTCGCGCATCGCGTCGGTCGTCACGGAGAACGGCGAGCAGGGCGCGAACGCGATCTGCACCTGCGCCCCGGCGCCCCGCTCGTGGTACGTGTCCACGAGCCGCCGCGAGTCCGCGAGGATCGTGTCGAGGTCCTGGACGACCGACTGCGGCGGCAGGCCGCCGTCGTCCTGGCCGAGCGTCATGGAGCCGCGCGTGAGGGTCGCGCGCATCCCGAGCCGCCGGACCGCCGCGACCTGGAGGTCGATCGCGTCGTCGAGACCGTCCGGGAACACGTAGTGGTGGTCGGCCGCCGTCGTGCAGCCGGAGAGCAGGAGCTCGGCGAGGGCGACGGTCGTCGCGAGCTCGTGGTCGCGCGGCGTGAGGCGCGCCCAGACCGGGTAGAGGCGCTGCAGCCAGGGGAAGAGCGGGGCGTCGGCGACCGGCCCCCAGGCCCGCGTGAGCGTCTGGTAGAAGTGGTGGTGCGTGTTGATCAGGCCTGGCGTGAGCACGTGCTGCGACGCGTCGAACGTCTCGTCGACGGGAGCGGACGGCTGCGCGCCGGCCGCGACGAGCTCGACGATCACCCCGCCCTCGACGACGAGGCCGCCGCGCGCGTCCGGGGCGCCCGGGGAGTCGTCGGCGGTGAACACGCCGAGCGGGTCGCGGACCCACGTCCTGGTCGCTGCGTCGGTGCTGGTCATGGTGCCTCCTGGTGGCTCGTCGCTCACCGGGGCGCGGCTCCGGCGCCACGGTGCGCCGGCTCAGTGGTCCTGTCTGCCGATCCAGGTGCCGCGCGTCACGCGGCCCGGCCGACGCTAGGCCGGGCCGCGACCGCCGTCAAGATGCGCCCGCCGCTTCCCGCGCGCGACCTCGGCCGCTGCGCCATCCTGGTGCTCGCCGCCGCCGACCACCGGGAGCCGTCCGTGAACGTCTACGCCCCGCTCGTGCCGGTGTTCGTCGTCGCCCTGGTGGCGCCGCTGCTCACGGGCCTCATGCCCGTGCGGTCGCGCGTCCCGCAGGTCGTCGTGCTGCTGCTGGGCGGCATCCTCGTCGGGCCGTCCGCGCTCGACCTCGCCACGCCCGACGACGTCACGCTCCTCTCGGACCTCGGCATGGGCTTCCTCTTCCTCCTGGCCGGGTACGAGCTCGAGCCGAGCCTCCTGCGCGAGCGCGTCGGTCGGCGGGCCGGAGCGGCGTGGCTGACGTCGCTCGTCGTCGGCGCCGTGCTCGTCCTCGCGATCGTGGGCCACGACTCGCCGCACGCCGTCGCGGCGGGGGCGATCGCGCTCACGACGACGGCGCTCGGCGTGGTGCTCCCCATCCTGCGCGACGGCGGTCAGCTCGGCTCGCGGCTCGGCCGTGCGGTGCTCGTGGTCGGCGCGGTGGGCGAGCTCGGCCCGATCGTCGCCATGGCCGTGCTGCTCGGGACGCGCGAGAGCGGGGTCGCGGCGATCCTGCTCGTCCTGTTCGCGGTCGTCGCGGTCGCGCTGTCCGCGCTGCCGGGCCGGCTGGGGCGCCTCAAGGCACTCGGCGGCGACCGCCTCTTCAGCGCGGCGGAGCACGGGACCGGCCAGAGCACGCTGCGCCTCACGGTGCTGCTGCTCGTCGTGCTGCTCGCGCTCGCCGCGGGCCTGGGCTTCGACGCGGTGCTGGGCGCGTTCGTCGGCGGCATGGTGCTGCGACGCTGGGCGCCCGGCGACGTCGAGGCGCTGGAGAAGAAGCTCGACGCGGTCGCGTGGGGCGTGTTCGTGCCGGTGTTCTTCGTGAGCTCCGGCATGGGCCTGGACATCGACTCCATCGTCGCGTCTCCGCTGCTGCCGCTGACGTTCTTCGCGCTCATGGTGGTCGTGCGGGGCGGCCCGGTGCTCCTGTGGTTCCGGCGCGAGCTGCCGTCGGTCGAACGCGTCCAGACGGCGCTCTACGCGGCGACCGCGCTGCCGCTGCTCGTCGCGCTCACGGAGATCGCGGTCGAGCAGGGCGCCATGACGTCGCAGGTCGGGGCGGCGCTCGTCGGCGCGGGCGTGCTGTCGGTGATCGTGCTGCCGATGGTCGCGAGCCGGCTCGGCCCGCGCGAGCCGGGCGCCCGCTCGCCCGGACCGGGCGAGCAGGGCGAGCCGGGCCCGCGCGTCGACCCGCCCGACGACGCGGCGACCGCGCGCGGGTGACGCACCCCGGGGTGCCCCGCCCGCGCGGCCGGTCGCCGCGGAGCCAGGTCAGCCGGGTGTCAGAGCGTCCACTGCTGGGCGGTCGTGCCGTTGCACGTCCAGGTCTGCAGCCGCTGGCCGTCGTGCAGGGGCGCGCCGCCCGTGGCGTCGAGGCAGAGCCCGGACTGCGGGTTGCGCAGCGCCTTGCTCCCCGCGTCGTAGGCCCACTTCTGCGCGCCCGTCCCGTTGCACGTCCACACCTGCACGGCGGCGCCGCGCGTCGTCGCGCCGTCGCGCACGTCGAGGCACTTGCCGAGCGCACGGACGGACCCGTCGGAGCCGCGCGTCCAGGTCTGCGCGGCGTTGCCGCTGCACGTGACGATCTGCACCTGGTTGCCGTCGGTCGGGTCCGCCCACGGGACGTCGACGCACATGCCGTTCGCGGCGCGCACCGCGCCGGTCCCCGTGGGCAGGCCGGTGCCGGGGTTCCCCGGGTTCGACGAGCCCGAGCCGTTGTCGTAGACGCGCACGTAGTCGACCTTCATCTGCTGCGGGAGCTGGGTCGTGCCGTCGGGGTAGCCGGGCCACTGCCCGCCGACCGCGACGTTGAGGATGAGGAAGAACGGCTGGTCGAACACCCAGGCGTTCGCGCCGACGCTCGCGCGCGTGACGCGGTGGAACTGCTGGCCGTCGACGAACCACGTGATCTCCCCCGGCTTCCAGTCGACCGCGAACGTGTGGAACGTGTCCGCGAACGACCAGCCCTGCGGGTGCTGGTACATGCCCGTGATGCCGGAGCCGCCGGAGTACCCCGGGCCGTGCACCGTGCCGTGCACGCGGTGCGGCTCGAACCCGACGTTCTCCATGATGTCGATCTCGCCCGACGACGGCCACGGCGTCCCGGGGAAGCTCCCGCCGAGCATCCAGAACGCCGGCCAGATCCCCTGGCCGCGCGGGATCTGGATGCGCGCCTCGATGCGCCCGTACTGCGGCTGGTACTTGCCCTGGGTCGTCATGCGGGCCGACGTGTACGGCCCGTCGCCCTCGCGACGCGCGGTGATGACGAGGTTGCCCTGGCCGTCGAGCGCGGAGTTGGCGCGCGAGGCCGTGTAGTTCTGGAGCTCGGCGTTGCCCCACCCGTGCGCGCCGGTCTCGTGGTTCCAGACGGCCGGGTTCGGCGCCGAGCCCGCCGCGCCGTCGAACTCGTCGGACCACAGGAGGTCGCCGGGTGCGGCTGCGGCCGACGTCGCGGGCACGGTGACGGCGAGCGCCGCGGCGGCCGCCGTGAGCGCGGCGACGAGCGCGCCCGCGAGGCGCCGCCGGGCGCGGGGTCGGGGCCCGGCCGGGGTGCGGGGCGGGGTCAGGGGCGGGGTCAGGGAGCGGTGACGTGCGAGGTCCATCGTTCCTCCAGGTCCGGCGGCGGTGCCGCCTGCGTCTCGCCACGGTGCGCGACGTGCTCTCGGCGCGACTCTGCACCGGGGCGGGGGCCGTTCCTCGGCCCTCCGTCGCGAACCTACGGCGGCGGGATCATGCCGAGCAAGCGCTCTCTCGGCGTGTCGTGGGATCGCTCCCATCTCGCTTTCCCCGCCACCCCGGGCGCGCGGGCGGCCCGACCGCCCCCGTGAACGCCCCAGCACGTCAGGCGGTCGCAGGGACCGCCGCGTCGAGGATCGCCTCGGCCGCCCGGCGCGCCTGGCGCGCGACGTCGAGGTCCTGCGTGATGGCCGCCGTCGTCTGCGCACCCTCGGCGAGCAGCACGACCTGGAGCGCGACGTCGTCGGGCAGGCCCGCCTCGCGCACGACGTCGCGCGCGTACCGCTGGAACGACTCCTTGTGCTCGCGCACCGCGGCGGCGACCCCGGGCGACGTCGCGCCCAGCTCGCCGAACGAGTTGATGAACGCGCACCCGCGGAAGCCGTCCTCGCGGAACCACGTGTCGAGGAAGTCGAACACCGCGAGCAGGCGGTCACGGGGCGTGGCCGCTCCCGCGGCGGCCTGCGCGATCCCCTCGTCCCACCGGCGCGTGCGCTGGCGCAGGACGGCGACGACGAGGTCGTCCTTGGACGGGAAGAGCGAGTAGATGCGCTTGAGCGACACCCCGGCCTCGGCGCGGACGGCGTCCATCCCGACGGACTGCACGCCCTGGGCGTAGAACAGCCGGTCGGCCGCGGCCACCACGGCCGCACGGGCGCTCGCGTCGTCGAGCATCGCTCATCTCCTGTTCACGTCGTACCGCTTGCGCGGAGAACCATCGTTCTCTAGTGTAGCGACTCACGGGAGAACGACCGTTCTCC
Organism: Cellulosimicrobium sp. RS; assembly: GCF_046159675.1. Taxonomy (NCBI): domain Bacteria; kingdom Bacillati; phylum Actinomycetota; class Actinomycetes; order Micrococcales; family Promicromonosporaceae; genus Cellulosimicrobium; species Cellulosimicrobium sp. RS. Next base: position 68,016 of record NZ_JBJXVU010000005.1, read on the forward strand.
CGACGCCGCGAAGGGAGCACGACCATGGGGTACATCACCGTCGGGCAGGAGAACTCCACCGACATCGAGCTCTACTACGAGGACCAGGGCACCGGGCAGCCGGTCGTCCTCATCCACGGCTACCCGCTCGACGGCCACAGCTGGGAGCTGCAGAAGCGCGAGCTGCTCGACGCCGGCCACCGCGTCATCACCTACGACCGCCGCGGGTTCGGCGCGTCGAGCAAGGTCGGCAGCGGCTACGACTACGACACGTTCGCAGCCGACCTCGACACCGTCCTCGAGACGCTCGACCTGCGCGACGTGATCCTCGTCGGCTTCTCCATGGGCACCGGCGAGCTCGCCCGCTACGTGAAGAACCACGGCCACGAGCGCGTCGCCAAGCTCGCGTTCCTCGCCTCGCTCGAGCCCTTCCTCGTCCAGCGCGACGACAACCCGGAGGGCGTCCCGCAGTCCGTGTTCGACGGCATCGTCGAGGCCGCGCGCTCCGACCGCTACGCCTGGTACACGCAGTTCTACAAGGACTTCTACAACCTCGACGAGAACCTCGGGACCCGCATCAGCGAGGACGCCGTGCACGCGAGCTGGATCACCGCGATCGGCTCCGCGCCCGTCGCCGCGTACGCGGTCGTGCCGACCTGGATCGAGGACTTCCGGGCCGACGTCGAGGCCGTCCGCGCGGCCGGCAAGCCGACGCTGATCCTGCACGGCACGAAGGACAACATCCTGCCGATCGACGCGACCGGGCGCCGCTTCCGCCAGCTCGTGCCGGACGCCGAGTACGTCGAGGTCGAGGGCGCTCCCCACGGCCTGCTCGTCACGCACGCGGCCGAGGTCAACGAGGCGCTGCTCGCCTTCGTCGGTCGCTGACCGCGACGCTCCTCGCGGGAGCGGTCGCCCGTCCGAGCGCCGCGACCGGGCGCCGGGGTGGTCCCCGGCGCCCGGCGCCACGGCCGAGTGAGCGTCAGGCGACCGTCACGCGGTAGTCGTCGGCGTCGTCGTCCCAGGCGAGGTCGACGGCGCCGGCGGCCTGCGCCGCCTTGCAGAACTGCAGGAACCCGCGGTACCCGAGCGCCTTCTCGCTGAAGTCGGGGCGCTTCTTGCGGATCGCGTTCTTCAGCCCGGACAGGACCGTCGAGCCGCCCTCCTCGCGGACCACGTCGCGCACGAGCGCGAACGCCTGGTCCGTGTCGCCCTGCGCGGGCAGCGACACCTCGGGGTCGCCCGTCGCGGGGCCGGGCGCGAGCTCCACGAAGCTCCGGTCGGCGAGGAACCGCAGGAACTCGCCGAAGTTGCGGAACCCGTAGTCCGCCTCGCTGAACGTCGGGTCCTTGCGCAGCAGCGTGCGCTTGAGCACCGACGCGGTGACCGGGCCGCTCGTGGACGCCTCGAGGTCGGCCAGCGTCTGCGCGACGCGCACCTCCATCGGGACGTCCTCGCCCGACGGCGCGTCGTCGTCGGCCTCGGGGGTCGTCGCGACGAGCGCGGGCTCGTCGGTCGGCTGCTCGACGGGCGTCGTCTCGCCGTCGACCTCGGCGTTCTCGGTCACGACGGGCTCGCCCCGGCGCGACGAGCGCCCGACGGCCTCGCCGAGCTCCGCGAGCGCCGCCGCGGCCGGGGTCTCGACCTCCGGCTCGGCGATCTCGGTCGCCTTGCGGCGCCCGGACGTGCGACCCCCGGTGCGCTTCGCCTTCGCGCCGCCCGACGGCGCCCCGGCGCGCCCGCCGCGGACCGAGCGGGGCTCCGGCTCGTCGGGGACGTCGACACCCTCGAGCCGGTCGTAGAAGAGGAACTCGTCGCACGCGGGCGGCAGGAGGCGGGACGTCGACTTCTCGACGCCGACGCCGATGACGCGCTTGTTCAGCTCGCGCAGCTTGTGGACGAGCGGGGAGAAGTCGCTGTCCCCCGTGCACATGACGAACGTCGAGATGTAGTCGCGCTCGAACGCCATCTCGATCGCGTCGACGACCATCTTGATGTCGGCGGCGTTCTTGCGGGACGCCCCCATGCGCTGGGGCATCTCGATGAGCTCGACCTGGTGGCGCGTGAGCGAGCGACGGTCCTCGTCGAAGTACGACCAGTCCGCGTACGCCCGCCGCACGACGACGCGCCCGCGCACGGCGAGCGCGTCGGCGATCGGGCCGAAGTCGAACGTCATGCCGCCCAGGTGCTCGCGCGCCCCGAGCGCGAGGTTCTCGTAGTCGATGAAGACGGCCAGGCGCTCCTCGGTGTCCATGCCCGCCAGCCTAGGCGCAGACCACGACGCCGCGCCGCCGCACCCGGGCGGCGTGGGCCCCGGTCGATGAGTCCCGGGTCCCGCGCCGGTCCTCCTCGGTGGCGGCCGGACGCCGGCCGCCGCCGAGCCGAGGGAGCAGCCATGACCGACCGCCTCACGACGAGCCGCGTCACCACCGCCCGGGGCGACGCCGTCGCCTACGACCTGCGCGGCGAGGGCCCGGGCCTCGTGTTCGTCGCCGGTGCGGGGCCGTTCCGCGCGATCGACCCGGTGACCACCGAGACGGCGGAGCGCGTGGCCCGGCAGGGCGTCACGACCCTCGTCCACGACCGCCTCGGGCGGGGCGACAGCCCGGCCGACGGCGTGCTCGACCTCGAGCGCGAGCTGTCCGCCCTCGCGGCGGTCATCGCCGTCGCAGACCGCGGCACGGGCCGCGGGGCGGTGCTGTGCGGGCACTCGTCCGGCTGCACGATCGCGCTCGCGGCGGTACTCGCCGGCCTGCCCGTGACCGGCCTCGTGCTGTGGGAGGCGCCGCTGGGCGACGACGCAGCGACGACGAAGGAGTGGATCGACGAGTTCGAGCGCCGGCTCGACGCCGAGGACTACGTCGGCGCGACCGAGCAGTACATGAAGGACATGCCGCCCGAGTGGCTCGAGGGCATGCGCCGCTCCCCCGACTTCGAACGGCTCGCGCGCGGCTCGCGCAGCCAGCGCGCCGACGGCGAGTCCCTCGTCCGCGCGTCGGCGGCGATCGAGGACGGGACTCTCGCGCGCGTGGGGGTCCCGGTGTTCGCGGCGTACGGGACGTCGACGTTCCCCGAGATGCCGCTCTCCGCACGGAAGATCGTGGACGCGGTGCCGCACGGCGAGGTCCGCGCGATCGAGGGCGCGTTCCACTCCTGGGATCCCGCGGCGATGGCGGACGTGCTGACGCGCTTCGTCCAGGACACCGTCGACTGAGTCGATGTGTACGGCCGTACACATCGTGTGTACGATCGTCCGCATGCCGTCTCCCACCCTCGCGCGCCCGGCGCCGGACGTCCGGCGCGCGCGGGTCGCCGTCGCCGCGCTGTTCCTCACGAACGGCGCGCTGTTCGCGAACCTCGTGCCGCGATACCCCGAGATCAAGGCCGGGCTCGACCTGGGCAACGCGACGTACGGGCTCGCCGTCGCGGCGTTCCCCGCGGGGGCCATCACTGCCGGGCTCGCGGCCGCGGCGCTCGTCCGCCGGTTCGGGTCGGCGCGCGTCGCGGTCGCGGGCACCGTGCTCACCGCGGCCGGGCTGCTGCTCGCGGGCCTGGCGCCCGCCCTGCCGCTGCTCGTCGTCGCGCTGTTCGCGGCGGGGGCGATGGACGCGTTCACGGACGTCGCGCAGAACGCGCACGGGCTGCGCGTCCAGCGCCGCTACGGCCGTTCGATCATCAACGGCTTCCACGCGCTGTGGTCGGTCGGCGCCGTCGTCGGCGGGGGCATGGCGGCCGCCGCCATCGCGCTCGGCCTGCCCCTCGGCGTCCACCTCGCGATCACGGGCGCGCTCTTCGCGGTGGTCGCGCTCGTCGCGCTGCGCTGGTGCCTGCCGGGGCTCGACGGCGAGGCGCCCGACGCCGTCCCGGCCGAGGCCGAGGCGGGTGCGGCGGCCGGCGCCCCGGCGAGCGCGGAGCCCGCAGGGGCCGGCGCAGCACTCGCGCGCGCGTCCCGGGGCCGCACGGCCGCCGTCCTCGCCGCGCTCGTGCTCGTCGCCGTCGCGGGCACCCTCGTCGAGGACGCGGGCAGCACGTGGGCCGCGGTCTACCTGTCCGGGTCGCTCGGCGCCCCCGCGACGCTCGCCGCCGCCGGCTTCGTCGCGCTCGTCGGCGCCCAGTTCGTCGGGCGCCTCGTCGGCGACCGCCTCGTGGACCGCTTCGGCCAGCGTGCCGTCGCCCGGACCGGGGGTGCGCTCGTCGCGCTCGGTACGGGCCTCGCGCTCGCGTTCCCCTCCGTGCCCGGCACCATCGCCGGGTTCGCCGCCGCCGGGTTCGGCGTCGCGACCCTCGTCCCGGCCGCGATGCAGCAGGCGGACGAGCTCCCCGGGCTGCGCGCGGGCACGGGCCTCACGCTCGTCTCGTGGCTCATGCGGCTCGGGTTCCTCCTGTCGCCGCCGATCGTCGGGCTCGTCGCCGACGCCACGAGCCTGCGGACCGGCCTGCTCGTGCTCCCGCTGGCGGGCGTCGTCGTCGTGCTGCTCGCCGGCGTCCTCGCACCGCGCCGCGCCACCACCTCGCGGCACCGCCCCGCCCCGCACGACCGCACCCTCGAGTCCCAGGAGACCCGCGCATGACCACCGACTACTTCGCCGGCGACGACCGCACCAGCTACGAGCGCATGGCCGCGGGCGACCTGTACGTCGCCGACGACCCGGAGATCGCGCGCGGCGTCCACCGCGGCCTGCGCCTCGTCGACGCCTACCACCGGGCGGTGCTCGACGGCGACGACGACGGCGCCCGCGAGATCCTCACCGACCTGCTCGGCTCGCTCGGCGAGGGCGCGTCGGTGAAGCCCCCGCTCGCGGTCGACTTCGGCAGCAACGTGCACCTCGGCGACCGGACCTTCGTCAACTCCGGGCTCACCGCGCTCGACGTCGCGGCGATCACCGTCGGCGACGACTGCCTCATCGGCCCCAACGTCCAGCTCCTCACCCCCACGCACCCCGTCGACCCCCAGCCGCGGCGCGACAAGCTCGAGGCCGCCGAGCCCATCACGCTCGGCGACAACGTGTGGCTCGGCGGCGGCGTCATCGTGTGCCCGGGCGTGACGATCGGCGACAACACCGTCGTGGGTGCGGGCTCCGTCGTCACGCGCGACCTGCCCGCGAACGTCGTGGCCGTCGGCAACCCGGCGCGCGTGATCCGCGAGAACATCTGAGCCGTGACCAAGACCCCCGTGCCTCCCGGCCCGACGGGCCGCGCGCGCCGCCACGACCCGGAGCGCCGCGACCGCATCATCGACGCGTGCCTCGACGTGATCGCGGAGCACGGGGTCGAAGGGACCTCGCACCGGCGCGTCGCGGCGGCGGCCGACGTCCCGCTCGGCTCCATGACGTACCACTTCGCCGGGATGGACGACCTGCTGCGCGAGGCGTTCGGCCGGTTCACGCGCGAGGCCGCCGCGCAGTTCGAGCGCCGCATGGGCGACGCGCGCACGCCCGAGGAGGCCGTCCAGGCCGTCACGACGCTCATCACGCACGACGTCTTCGCGACGCAGCGCGACCTCGTCCTGTCGCACGAGCTCTACACGCTCGCGGCGCGGGACCCGGCCTACCGGACGCTCACCAACGACTGGATGCGTCGCAGCCGCGCCGCGCTGGGCCGCCACTTCGACCCCGCGACGTGCCGCGTGCTCGACGCGTTCATCGAGGGCATGACGATCCACCGCGCGCTCGACACCGAGCCGCACGACGACGTCGACGTCCTCGGTGCGGTCCGCCGCCTCACGCGGGTCGGGCCGCCCGCACCCCCTCCGCCGCGGTGACGTCGAACAGCTCGCACGTCACGCCGTAGTAGGCGTCGGTCCTGCCGCGGGGGGTCATACCGATCCGCCGGCAGACCGCCTGGGACGCCGCGTTGTCGGGGTGCGTCACCGCGACGACCCGGTCGAGACCCCGCGCGAACGCGTGCGCGAGGACGGCCGAGGCCGCCTCCGACGCGTACCCGCGGCCCCACGCGTCGGGGTGGAAGTGCCACCCGATCTCCGTGTCGCCGGAGGGCTGCAACGGGTCCCCCGTGCCCGACGCCGGGATCGACTTGAGCAGGATCGTCCCCACCGGCACGCCGTCGGGCAGACCGGCGCCGTCGTCCTCGCGCGGGACGACCGCCCAGACGCCGTACGTGCCGTCGTCGACCTCGGCCCACGCGGCGACCCGCGCGAGCGCCTCGTCCCGGTGCTCCAGGACGCGCGGCGTCGTCCCGACGTACCGCATCACGTCCCAGCGGGAGTAGATGTCGAGGACGGCGTCGGCGTCGTCGGGCTGCCAGGGGCGGAGGGTCAGTCGGGGCGTCGTCAGCGTCTGCACCGCCCCAGGCTACGAGCCGCGCGCAACCTTCTTCCTGCGCCGCTCGTCGCACACCGACCACCGTTCGTCGCACACCTCGACCGCCCGCCGTCGTGACGTGGATCACGGTCCGCCGCGGTTCCTAGCCTTCCGTGGTCGGACCGCAACGACGCGACCCTGGAGAGGCTCGATGACGACAGACACCCGCGCGGCGCGGAACGCCGCGGACGACGACCCGGAGATCGCGCCGGACCCGTCCCTGCCCCCCACCGCGGTGCCCGAGGAGCTCCCCGGGGCACAGGCGCGCACCCGCTGGACGCCGCAGAAGATCGCCCTGTGGGCCGCGATCTCCCTGCTCGGCGGCATCGCGTGGGTCATGCTCGCGGTCGTCCGCGGCGAGACCGTGAACGCGATCTGGTTCGTGTTCGCCGCCGTGTGCACGTACCTCATCGGGTACCGCTTCTACTCCAAGGTCATCGAGCGCTACATCACGCGCCCCGACGACCGCCGCGCCACGCCCGCCGAGGCCCGCGAGGACGGCAAGGACTACGTCCCGACCGACCGGCACGTGCTGTTCGGCCACCACTTCGCCGCGATCGCCGGCGCGGGCCCGCTCGTCGGCCCGGTGCTCGCCGCCCAGATGGGCTACCTGCCCGGCACGATCTGGATCATCGTCGGCGTCGTGCTCGCCGGCGCGGTCCAGGACTACCTCGTCCTGTTCTTCTCCATGCGCCGCGGCGGGCGGACCATCGGCCAGATGGCGCGTCAGGAGCTCGGCCGCGTGGGCGGCACCGCCGCGATCGTCGCGTCGCTGCTCATCATGATCATCATCGTCGCGATCCTCGCGCTCGTCGTCGTCAACGCGCTCGGCGAGAGCCCGTGGGGCGTGTTCTCCGTGTCGATGACGATCCCCATCGCGCTGTTCATGGGCGTGTACCTGCGGTACATCCGGCCCGGGAAGATCACCGAGGTCTCGGTCATCGGCTTCGTGCTGCTGCTCGCCGCGATCGTCGGCGGCGGCTGGATCGCGGACACCGCGTGGGGCGCCGAGCTCTTCCACCTCGACCGCACGACGATCGCGGTCGGCGTCATCGTGTACGGCTTCGTCGCCGCCGTCCTGCCCGTGTGGCTCCTGCTCGCGCCCCGCGACTACCTCTCGACGTTCATGAAGGTCGGCGTCATCGTCGTCCTCGCGGTCGCGGTGATCGTCGTGCGGCCCGAGATCACGGTGCCCGCGATCAGCGAGTTCGCGAGCGGCGAGACGGGCCCGGTCGTGTCCGGGGCGTTGTTCCCGTTCCTCTTCGTCACCATCGCGTGCGGCGCGCTGTCCGGCTTCCACGCGCTCATCGCGTCGGGCACGACGCCGAAGCTCGTCGAGAAGGAGCGCCAGACGCGCTTCATCGGCTACGGCGGCATGCTCATGGAGTCGTTCGTCGCGATCATGGCGCTCGTCGCCGCGATCTCCATCGACCGCGGCATCTACTTCGCGATGAACTCGTCCGCCGCCGCCACGGGCGGCACGGTCGAGGGCGCGGTCGCGTTCGTCAACGGACTTGGCCTCATGGGCGTCCACCTCACGCCGGACATGCTCACCTCGACCGCGGAGGCCGTCGGGGAGCCGTCGATCGTGTCCCGGACGGGCGGTGCCCCGACGCTCGCGCTCGGCCTCGCGCACATCATGCAGCAGCTCGTGGGCGGCACCGCGATGATGGGCTTCTGGTACCACTTCGCCATCATGTTCGAGGCGCTGTTCATCCTCACCGCCGTCGACGCCGGCACGCGCGTCGCGCGGTTCATGCTCCAGGACACCCTCGGCAACGTGTCGCCGAGGTTCCGCGACGTCACGTGGCGGCCGGGCGTGTGGTTGTGCACCGCGATCATGGTCGCCGGGTGGGGCAGCATCCTCTACCTCGGCGTCACCGACCCGCTCGGCGGGATCAACACGTTCTTCCCGCTGTTCGGCATCGCGAACCAGCTCCTCGCGGCCATCGCGCTCGCCGTCGTGCTGGCGATCGTCGCCAAGCGCGGGCGCAGCTACCAGCGCTGGCTGTGGATCGTCGCGGCACCGCTCGCGTTCACCGCGGTCATCACCATCTGGGCGTCGATCGAGAAGATCTTCTCCCCCGTCCCCGCGGTCGGGTACTGGGCCAACCACAACGCGTTCAAGGACGCGCTCGCCGCCGGCGAGACGTCGTTCGGCACCGCCGGCTCGGTCGAGGCGATGGAGGCGGTCGTCCGCAACACGTTCGTCCAGGGCACGCTCTCGATCGTGTTCGTCGTCCTCGCGATCGTCGTCATCGTCGCGTCGGTCCTCGTGACCGCGAAGGCGCTGCGCGACGGCGGCGGCGCCAACCACGAGGACCCGCCCGTCGCGTCGCGCCGGTTCGCCCCGGCCGACCTGTTCGCGACGAAGACTGAGAAGGCGATCCAGAAGGAGTGGGCGGCGCTGCCGCCCGAGAAGCGCCCTGCCGCGACGGGGCACCGGTGACGGTGCGGCAGGGGACGCAGGGTCCCGCCACGACGGTCCGCGCGACCGTCGTGGCGGGGCTCCGCACCGCCGCGGCCCGCGTGCACGACGGCGCGGCCCGCGTCCGCTGGTACGTGCGGCAGGTGATGGGCGACGACGCGTACGCGACCTACGCCGCGCACCAGCGCGCGGTGCACCCGGGCGGCGTCGTCATGACCGAGCGCGAGTTCTGGCGCATGCGGCACGCCGAGCAGGACGCCAACCCGGGGTCGCGCTGCTGCTGACGGCCTAGGCTCGGCGCCGTGCTCCGCGTCCCCCTCGACCTGCTCCTGCCGCGGGTCTCCGTCGCCGACGTCCGGCAGCGCGCCGCGGAGCTGCCCCGCCGCGGGCAGGAGGTCCGGGTCCGCGTGCGCGACGACGTGCTCGTCGCGCGCCGCTGGGCCCGGGGCGTGCACGCGAGCGGGCACAGCGTGCTGCGCGCCCGGCTCACCGAGGAGCCCGACGGCGTCCGCGTGCGCGGGACGGTCGCCCCGAGCGGGCTGGACCTCGTGCTGGTGGCGATCTGGCTCGCCGCGGCCGCCGGGATCGCGACGCTCGGCGCCGTCTACCAGAACGGGGTCGCGTGGCTCGTCGCGCTCCTCCCCCTCGCCTTCGGCGCGGTCTTCGCCGCCTGGCTGCCCGGTGCCGCACGGTCCGGTCACGACGTCCTGCTGCGGGCGCTCGCCGGCCTCGGCGAGGGGCCCGACCCCCACGGGCTACGGTGACGGGCGTGGTCCGCCCTCCCGTCCGCATCACGTCCGACCCGCCGCGGGGGACGTTCTCCGCGTGCACCCTCGTGCTCGCGACCGACCCCGAGACGGCGGCCGGGTGGGTCGCCGCCGCGTTCGACGCGCTGCGCTGGAAGCGCCGGGCGTCCGACGCCGCGCACCGCGAGGGCGCGTCGTTGTGGGAGGTCGGGGGCGCGGCCCGCGCGTTCTTCCTCGACGACCTCGACGTGCTCCGCCTGGTCACCCCGCGTGCGGCGGCGTTCTTCTCCCACGGGCGGGCCGTCGCGACGGTCCAGCCCGACGGCGCCGCGCACCGCACCGTCGTCACGCTCTCCCTGGTCGAGGGCCAGCTCTCGTGCCGCGAGAGCTTCGGCGCCGTCGCGCGGCACCTGCACGAGGCCGCGGTCCGCGCCGGGGCGTTCCCGCCCGACGACGTCCCGGTGTGGACGAGCGCCTACGACCTGCCCGCCGGTTCCCCCGGCCACCCGCGGTCGCGCAAGCGCCTGTTCCGCGGTTCCTGAGCACCCGTACCGACCAGATGGACACCGAGAAGGCGCCTCATCTTCAGACTAGAATTCGAGTCTGAATAGAGACTAGAATCATGGGGTGCAGACCTATCCCATGAGCGAAGCGAAGACCAACCTGTCCGCCCTGGTCGACGAGGTGGAGAGCACCCACCAACCGGTGACGATCACCCGTCACGGGAAGGCAGCGGCGGTGCTGATCGCGCCGGAAGACCTGGCGACGCTCATGGAGACGCTGGCATGGCTGTCCGACCCTGACCACGCGGCCGAGATGGCCGAGGCCGAGGAGGCGGTGGCGCAGGGCCGCACCCTGAGCCTCGCTGAGGTGCGCGAGCAGCTGGCCTCGCGACGGTGACCGACGTCGACGGTGGGTGGGAGGTGCGCCTGAGCCCACCGGCCGCGCGCATGCTCTACCAGCTCCCACCACGCCTGGCCGACGCCGTGATCCGCTTCTGCGACGAACCACTTGCGTCGAACCCCTACCGGGTGACGAAGGCGCTCGGGGCCGAGCTCGCCGGCCAGCGCGCCGGGTACGTCGGGATCGGGTTCCGCGTCCTGGTCCGCATCGACGACGACCAGCGTCTGGTCACCGTGATGCGGATGGCCTACCGGGCCGACGCCTACCGGTAGCCCAGGACGGGCGGTACGTGAGTCAGCCCCGTTCCAGCCGCGCGAGCTCGGCGCCGTCGTGGTCGACGAGCACGAGCACGTCACCGTCGAGCCCGGCGCGGGAGGAGAGTGCCAGGAGGTACGGCACCGGCTCGCCCTCGCAGCCGATCTCGGTGTGCCCGCCTGAGGTGACGACCAGGCGCCCCTCGGCGCCGACGCGCCAGGTGCCGTCCGCGACGTTGCACCCGTCGGTCCCGGTCCACGTGCCGTCCTCCGCGAGCACGACGTGCGGGTCCGTCGCGTAGTCGGTCTCGGGCTGCCAGCGGCCGACCAGGTCCCCCGCGGTGGCGGGCACTGCGCCGTCGGGCAGAGAGACGGGCTCGGCGGTCGTCGTGTGCACGGGCCCGGACGCCTCCCCGGGGCGGGCGGGCGCGTCGGCACCCGGCCCGGCGCACGAGGCGAGGAGCGCCACGGCGAGCACCGGGAGGGCCGTCGCCCTGCACGGGGGACGTCGTCGGGTCATGTCTCGATCGTGTCGCCCGGCGGTCGAACCTTGCACCGACCGTCCGGGCGGGCCGCCCGGCGCGGGGGTGGGGTGCCGTGGGACGATGCCGCCCGTGACGGAGCTGACCCTGGACGACGACGCCAAGCGCCGTGTGCTGCGCGCCAACCTCACGTACGTCGCGATCCTCGTGCCAATCCTCGGGCTGACGGCGGTCTCCCTGGGGATCAGCACGCGCAACGTCGCCCTCGCGGTCGGGTACGCGTGCGTCGTGCTCGCGATGATCCCGCTGACGTACGTGCTCGCGCGCCACTTCACCGACCGCTCCCGCGTCACGTTCGGCGACGGGTCCGTGACGGTCCAGGGGTGGGGCCGGCCGCGGCGGTTCACGGTCGCCGAGATCGAGCGCGTCGTCACGGTCGACAGCATGGGGTTCGGGGGCACGACGCCGACGCACCACCTCATCGTCGTGGGGCCGACGAAGCGCCTGGCCCTGCTCGTCGGGCAGATGTGGGACCGCGACCAGCTCTCGGCCCTCGCGCTCGACCTCGCGCACCGCGGCGTCCCGCTCAACCCGGTCCACCAGCCGGTCACTCCCGTGCAGCTGCGGGCGATGGACCCCCGGCTCGTGCCGTGGCGTCAGGCGCACCCGGTCGCGCTGGGCCTGCTCGTCGGGGTCGGCGTGCTGCTGTTCTTCCTGGTCGCGTTCGTCGTCATGGTCGCGTTCCTCGTCTGAGCGTCGCGTCCGGCCGGGCGCGGTCGTGCCAGTAGCCCTGGGCGTGCACGCGCGACCGCGCCACGCCTGCCGCCACGAGCTCGGCCCGGGCGCGCGCGACCGTGGCGCTCTCCGTCGCGCACCACGCGTAGAAGCCGTCGCCCGCGGAGGCCGCGGACCGGCCGTGCTCCGCGACCCAGTCGCGGACGGCGCCCAGCACCGCCCGCTCGGCGCCCCGGCGTCGCGCGCGGGGCACGCGCTCGACGTGCACGGTCGCGGGCACGTCACCGAGCGGGGCGTCCGCCGGGTCGTCGGCCTCGACGAGCACGTGCGCCCGGACGTCGGGTCCGAGGCTCGCGAGGATCCCGCGCACCGCGGGCGCGGAGGTCTCGTCGGCGACGAGGAGCACGTGCCCGACGGCGGGGCCCGGGTCCCACTGGGTGCCGTGGTCGGTCACGCCGAACCGCGCGTGCGGCGCGGACAGCAGGACGCGGTCCCCGACCGCCGCCCGCCGCGCCCAGGCGCTCGCCGGGCCCGCGGGCTCGTGCAGGTACAGGTCGAGGTCGACCTCGGCGGCCTCCGACCGCACGGCCACGGGCGTGTACGAGCGCATGACGGGGCGCTCGTCGTCGTCGAGCGCGGACCACTCACGGCGCCACGTGCTCTCGTCCGCGAGGCGCGCCCGGCGCGCGAGGCGGTCCGCGCCCGGCCCCGGGAGCAGGATCTTCACTCGCTGGTCGAGCCCGACGTCGGCGCACACGGCGAGGTCCGGACCGGCGAGCGTCACGCGCACGAGGCGCGGGCCGACGTCGTGCACGCGCGCGACGGTCGTCGGGAAGAGCACGTTGGGCGACCGGTGGAACCGGCACCCGGCCGGGCTCCCGGCGGTCGCCGGGGGCCCGGCCGCCGCGTCAGGAGCCGGCACGGTCCTGCAGGAAGCGCTCGACGTCGTCGAGCACGGCCTGCCCGCCGAGCGGCCCGACGCCGCTGATCCAGGACGACTGGTCCACGACGCGCACGTCGGGGAACGACGCGGCGTTGAGCGGGATCTCCGCGGGGACCGCGGACGCGTCGTCGGGGTCGGCGGCCGAGACCAGCACGAGGTCGGCGGCGGCCTCGGTCACGCGCTCCGGGGACAGGTCCACGGAGATGTCCTCGCCCCACTCCTGCTCCGGCGTCGTGAACCCGACGCACTCGAGCGTGCTGCCCGCGAACGACCGCGGCCCGTACGCGGACACGATGCCGTCGCGCGGGCGCAGGAGCTGCGCCGTCCCGGAGACGTCGTAGTCCTCCTGGAGCTGGGCGCACCGCGCGTCGTAGGCGTCGAGCAGGGCCTGGGCGTCCGCCTCCCGGCCGAGCGCGCGCCCGACGAGCAGCACGTTGTCCTGCCACGGGTCGGTCTGGGTCGCCATGAAGACGGTCGGCGCGACGCTCGCGAGCTGGTCGTACAGGTCTGAGTGGCGCGACTCCGTGCCGAGGATGAGGTCCGGCTCGAGCGCCGCGATGGCCTCGAGGTTCGGCTCGGGCACGGTCCCGACGACCTCGATCGCCTGCGCCTCCTCGCCGAGGTACGCGGGCACGCCCGCTTCGACGCTCAGCACGGCGGCCCCCACGGGGACGACGCCGAGCGCGACGGCGGTGTCCGTCTCGACGGGCTCGAGCGTCACGACGCGCTGCGGCGCCGCGTCGAGCTCGGCGGTCCCCCGCGCGTGCTCGACGGCGTACCCCGTCGCGGTGTCGTCCGGCGCCGGCGCGCCGGTCGCCGCGGGCTCGGGGTCGGACGAGCACGCCGCGAGGAGGGTCGCGGCGAGCACGAGGGCGGTGGTGGTGACGCTGCGGCGCACGCGCGGGCTCGACGTGGTCCGGGAGATCGGCACAGGAGGTTCCTTCGTCATGGGATAGGACTGCCTAACCTTATCTGCCCCACCGGGGTGGGTGACGCCGCGCTGGATACGATCACTGCATGTCCGGGCCCGTGTTCGCCGGCGCCGCCGCCGGTCTCGTCGTGGGCGTCCTGCTCACCCTCGGGCTCGTGCTCGCCTGGCGGCTCGCGCGCGGGTCGCGCGAGCTCGGGAGCGACTCCGACCGGGCGACGTTCCGCACCCTCCACCTCGCGTCGCGCGCCGCGACGCACCTGCGCGACGGGCTCGACGGCGACGACGTCGGCCGCGCGGCCCGCTCCCTGCGCCAGCTCCTCGGCGCCGACGCGCTCGCCGTCGTCACGGCGGACGGCGCGGTCGCCCTCGACGGGAGCTCGACGCTCGAGCCCGACGCGCGGCGCGTCGCCGAGCGCGTCCTCGCGACGGGACGGCGGCACGTCGAGAGCGGCGACGTCGAGGACGCCGTCGGGGCGCCCGTCGTCGCGGGCGGGCGCGTCGCCGGGGTCGTCGTCGCGTTCGCCGACACCGTGCGGCCGCCGCTCGTGCGCGCGACGGGCGAGGTGGCGCAGTGGTGCGCGGCGCAGCTCGAGCTCGCCGAGCTGGAGGCGTCGCGCACGGCGCTCGCCCAGGCCGAGCTCCGCGCGCTGCGCGCCCAGATCAGCCCGCACTTCGTCTACAACGCGCTCGGCGCCATCGCGTCGTTCATCAGCACCGACCCCGAGCGGGCGCGCGACCTCGTGCTCGACTTCGCCGACTTCACGCGCTACTCGTTCCGCGGGCGCGGCGACTTCACGACCCTCGCCGACGAGCTGCGCTCGATCCACTCCTACGTCGAGCTCGAGCGCGCCCGGTTCGGCGAGCGCCTCGCCGTCACCCTGCAGATCGCGCCGGAGTCGCTGACGGCGGTCATCCCCTTCCTCTCCGTGCAGCCGCTCGTCGAGAACGCCGTGCGCCACGGCCTGGAGCCGCGCGAGCACGGCGGCACGATCGTCATCACCGCGCGCGACGAGGGCACCCAGACGGAGATCACGGTCGAGGACGACGGCGTCGGCATGGACCCGGCCGTCGTGCGCGAGCTCCTCACGTCGCGCGACACGACGCACGTGGGCCTGCGCAACGTCGACACCCGCGTGCGCCAGCTCTACGGCGACGACCACGCGCTCGACATCGAGACCGCGCCCGGCTCGGGCACGCTCGTGCGGCTGCGCGTCCCGCGGTCGCAGCCGCTGCACGAGACGGAGGTGAGCGTGCCGTGACCACCCCGGACCCGGCTCCGGCCGGCGGTCTCCCCGGCGGGGCGGGCGACGCCGTCGGGCTGGACGTGCTCGTCGCCGACGACGAGCGGCCCGTGCTCGACGAGCTCGTGGCCCTGCTCCGCCGCGACCCGCGCGTGCGCACCGTGCGCGGGGTCGCGAGCGGCTCGGAGGCGCTGCGCGAGCTCTCGTCGCGCACGGTGGACGCGGCGTTCCTCGACATCCACATGCCGGGGCTGACCGGCCTCGACCTCGCCCGCGCGCTCTCCCGGTTCGCCGACCGCCCGGCGGTCGTGTTCGTGACCGCCGACGAGGCGCGCGCGCTGGAGGCGTTCGACGTCGAGGCCGTCGACTACGTGCTCAAGCCCGTGCGGCGCGAGCGGCTCGCGCGGGCCGTCGACCGCGTCGTCGAGCGGGTCGCGGAGCGCACCGCGGCGGGGCGCGCCCCCGCGACCGACGCGGCAGCGCCCGCCAGCGCCGCCGCTCCCTCGCCCGCGGCCGGTGGCCCGGCGGGAGGCGCCGCCCCGGCCGACGAGACGCTCGTCGTGACGGTCGGCACGACGACGCGGCTCGTCCGGCGCAGCGCGGTGCGGTGGGTGCAGGCGCAGGGCGACTACTCCCGGCTCGTGACGGACACCGAGCAGTTCCTCGTGCGCGAGCCGCTCTCCGACCTCGAGGAGCGGTGGGCGCCCGCGGGGTTCCTGCGCGTGCACCGGTCGTACCTCGTGGACCGCGCGGCCGTGACCGCGGCGCGGTTCGGCGGGGCGCAGCCCGCGCTCGTCGTCGCCGGGCACGAGGTCCCGGTGAGCCGCCGCATGGTGCCCGCGGTCCGCGAGGCGCTCCTCGGGCCGCACCGGGGCGCGCCGTGACGGGCACCGACCCGCGTCGGGACGCGCGCGTGCGCGTCCGGTCCACGGACGTCCCCGCGGGCCCGAGCCCCGGCGAGGGCACCGCCCCGCGGGGCGGCGCGGCGTCGGGCACGGCGCGGGCTGGCGAGCCCGACGACGCCGCGACCGCGTACACGCGCGGGCTCGTCCGGGCCCAGCTCCGGCTCGGGCTGGCGTGCGTGGCGTCGTTCCTCGCCGTCGTCACGCTGCTCACGGTGACGATGAGCGGCGTGCCCGCGCTGGACGACGTCGTGGTGCTCGGCGTGCCGCTGCCGTGGCTCGTGCACGCGTACGGCTTCTACCCCGTGATCGTCGCGTTCGCGGTCGTCTTCGCGGTCGCGGCGGCGCGCAACGAGCGCCGGTACCGCGCGCTCGCCGAGAGCGCGGGCGCGCCCGACGAGCCCGGCCCCGACGACGGCGGTGCGCCGTGACCAGCACGCTGCCCCTCGTCGCGATCGCGCTGCTCCTGCTCGCGACCGGGCTCATCGGGTTCTACGGCCTGCGGATCTCGCGCACCACGAGCGACTTCTTCGTCGCGTCGCGCACCGTGCGGCCGGTCTGGAACGCGTCGGCGATCAGCGGCGAGTACCTGTCCGCGGGCACGTTCCTCGGGCTCTCGGGCCTCGTGCTGCTGTCCGGCGCGGAGGCGTTCTGGTTCCCCGTGGGGTACGCGGCGGGCTACCTGCTCGTCCTGCTGTTCGTCGCGGGCCCCCTGCGGCGCAGCGGCGCGTACACGATCCCCGACTTCGTGCACGCCCGGCTCGACTCCGTGGTCGCGCGCCGCGTGACGAGCGTGCTCGTGCTCGTCATCGGGTGGCTCTACGTGGTGCCGCAGCTCCACGGGGCGGCGCTCGTCATCACGAGCGTGGCCCCGGTGCCGCCGTGGGTCGGCTCGGTGGGGATCGCGGTCGTGGTGAGCGCCGTCGTCGCCGCGGGCGGGATGCGCTCCATCACGTTCGTCCAGGCGTTCCAGTTCTGGGTCAAGCTCACCGCGCTCGCGGTGCCGCTCGTCGTCGTGCTCATGGCGCTCGGCGGGGCGTTCGAGCCCGGCGGCGCCGTCGTCACGTTCGACCCCGCCGCCGTGTTCCCCCACGAGGCCGGGCCGGGCGGCCTCGACGCGTACGCGACCGTCTCGCTCCTGCTCGCCCTCCTGCTCGGCACGACCGGCCTGCCGCACGTCCTCGTGCGCTTCTACACCTCGCCCGACGGCGGCTCGGCCCGCCGCACGACCGTGGTCGTGCTCGTCATGATCAGCGTGTTCTACATGGTGTCGAGCACGCTCGGGCTCGTGGCGCGGGTCGTCGCGCCCGACCTCGCGGCGCCCGGCGTCGCGGACACCGTCGTCCTCGCGCTGCCGACCCGCCTCGTGCCCGGGCTCGGCGGCGAGCTGCTCGCCGCGCTCGTCGTCGCCGGGGCGTTCGCCGCGTTCCTCGGGACGTCGTCGGGGCTCGTGGTGGCGCTGGCGGGCGTCGTGAGCCAGGACCTGTTCGGCGGCACCGTGCGGTCCTTCCGCTGGTCCGCGGTCGCGTGCACGCTCATCCCGCTCGCGTTCGCGCTCGTCACCATCCCGCAGGGCCTCGTGACGAGCGTCGGGACGGTGTTCGTCTTCGCGGCGTCGGCCCTGTCCCCCGTCATCCTGCTCGGCGTGTGGTGGCGCGGCCTCACCGCGCGGGGCGCGGTGGCGGGCATGGTCGTGGGGGCCGTCCTGTGCGCGACGGCGCTGCTCGCGTCGTCCGCGCTCGTCGCCGCGGGGTACGGGAGCCCGTCCGGCGACATGGCCGACGGCGTCCCCGGCATCGTGCGCGCCCTGCTCGCCCAGCCCGCTGCCTGGACCATCCCGCTCGCGACGGCGACCGTCGTCGTCGTGTCTCTCCTCGACCGGCGCGGCCCGCCGCTGCGCACCGACCGGTTCCTCCGGCGTCTGCACGTGCCCGAGCGCCGGAGGGCCTGAGACCTGCGAGGCCGACGCCGACCCGTCGCCATGGTCGGTGTCTGGGACCTCGCTCGAGCACCTGAAATCTGTAGCGTAGGAAACCTGAAATTCGTAGCGTAGAGAGCCTGAGATCCGTAGCGCGGGGCGCCGCTACGCCTCCGGCCGATCCCTCCGCATCTCACCTGGCGGGCGCTCTCGACCGCATGTCGGATGGGTCGTAGGATCGTGCCAACCATCCAGAGCGGTCGAGAGTCCTGGCTCGACGACACCGCAGCAACCCGCCGACGGAAGCCTCCCGAGGACAAAGGTGCTAACGCCAGGGTCGATGGAGTGACGCATGACCTCAGAGGCATCCTTCGCGCACCGTCCGGGCCGTCCTCGGCCGACGGTGTCGTTCGAGCTCATGCCCCCGCGCCGACCGGACGCGGCCCCGAAGTTCTGGGAGACGGCACGCCGTCTCGTCGCGACGCACCCCGACTTCGTGTCCGTGACGTACGGCGCCGCGGGCACCGACCGCGCGACCGCGCGCCAGGTCGTCGGACGCCTGCTCCAGGGCACGCCCGTGCTGCCGATCGCACACCTCACGTGCGTCGGGGCGTCGCGCGAGGACGTGGAGTCGGTCATCACCGACTTCCTCGACGAGGGCGTGCGGAGCTTCCTCGCGCTGCGGGGCGACCCGCCGCGCGACCAGCCGGACTGGCAGCCCGCGCCCGACGGCGTCCGGTCGTCGACCGAGCTCGTCGCGCTGCTGCGCGAGGTCGAGGCGTCGCGCTGCGCGTCCGACCCGGCGGTCGCGCTGCGCGGCGCGGCCCGGCCGCTGACGATCGCCGTCGCGACGTTCTGCGACGGCAACCCCGCCGCCGGCACGACGCGCGCCCAGGAGGTGCGCCGCCTCTGGCAGAAGCAGCAGGCCGGCGCGAGCTTCGCGATCACGCAGCTCTTCTACGACGCGTCGTCGTACACCGACTTCGTCGCCGAGGCCCGTGCGGCCGGCGTGACGATCCCCATCCTCGCCGGGCTGCTGCCCACGACGGAGCCCGCGCGGCTCCGTCGCGTCGAGGAGCTCACGGGCGTGCGCGCGCCCCAGCACCTGCTGGACGCGCTCGACGCCCTGCCCGACCCGGAGGCGCAGCACGCCTACGGGATCGCGTACTCGGTCGACCTCGCGCAGCGCGTCCTCGACGCGGGCACGCCCGGTCTGCACGTGTACACGTTCAACAAGCACCGCGCCGCTCTTGACCTGCTCGAGGGTGTCCACCTCGGCGGCGGGTCGGGCGGGACCGGGGGCGGCGCCAGCGCCGCCGCCGCCCCGCTCGTCCCGGACCTGGCCAGCGGGCCGTGGGTCACCGGCACCTCCCTGCCCACGACGAGCGCCGCCACGCACGGCGCGCCCGTCTGACCGGTCCTCCGGACCAGCAAGAGGTTTCGATCATGGCCACTTCCGTACCCTCCCCTACCCAGAACCCGGTCGGATTCCCCGCCGGGACCGTGCTCGGCTACCCGCGCATCGGGCGCCGCCGCGAGCTCAAGAAGGCCGTCGAGGCGTTCTGGGCCGGCAAGACGTCGGCCGAGGAGCTCGAGGCCACGGCCCGCGAGCTGCGCCTCGCGACCGTGCGCCGCCTCGTCGAGCTCGGCCTCGGCGCCGACAACGCGTCCGTCCCCGGCTCGTTCTCCTTCTACGACCAGGTGCTCGACGTCGCCGCCGCCCTCGGGGCGGTCCCGTCGCGGTTCGCGTCGTTGACGGACGACGCCGGCCGCCTCGACCTCGCGGGCTACTTCACCGTGGCGCGCGGCCAGGGGGACGACGCCCCGCTCGAGATGACCAAGTGGTTCGACACGAACTACCACTACCTGGTCCCCGAGATCGGCCCGGACACCCCGATCCGGTTCGTCGACGACCGCGTCGCGCGCGAGTTCGTCGAGGCGAAGGAGGCCGGCGTCGTGACGCGGCCCGTCGTCGTCGGGCCCGTGACGTTCCTCGCGCTGTCCAAGGCCGCGGACGACGCGCCCGCCGGGTTCGCGCCGCTCGACCGCCTCGACGACGTCGTCGCCGCCTACGCCGACCTGCTGCGCGCACTCGCCGCGGCCGGCGCGCCGTGGGTCCAGCTCGACGAGCCGATCCTCGTCACCGACTCGGTCGACGTGCCCTTCGCCGAGCTCGCCGCCGCCGTGGGGTCCGCGTACCGCGCCCTCGCGACGGAGCTCTCCGTCGGTGCCCGGGACGCCGCGCAGGCGCGTCCCGCGATCCTCGTCGCCGCGCCGTTCGGCGGCCTCCAGGCCGCCGCCGAGCGCGACGGCGCCGCGGCCCGCGACGGTCTCGCGCTGCTCGCCGGCACGGACGTGGACGCGATCGCGATCGACCTCGTCAAGGGCGCGGTCCCGGCAGCGGCCGACGGCGAGGTCCCCGGCCTCGCGGGCAAGACGCTCGTCGCGGGCGTGATCGACGGGCACAACGTGTGGCGCGCCGACCTCGCGGCGAAGCTCGACATCGTCGACACCGTCCGGGCCCTGGGCGCGGGCGCGGTCGCCGTCGGCACGTCGACGTCGCTGCTGCACGTGCCGCACGACGTGGAGGACGAGACGTTCGCCGAGGCGGGAACGGCGTCGGGCACGACGCTCGACCCGCGCCTGCGCGACTGGCTCGCGTTCGCGGACCAGAAGGTCGGCGAGGTCGCGACGCTCGCCCGCGCGCTGACCGAGGGTCGCGACGCCGTCGCGGAGGAGATCGAGGCGTCCCGCGCGGCGGTGGCGTCGCGCGCGGAGGCGAGCGGCGTCGTCGTGCCCGCGGTGCGCGAGCGTGCGGCCGCGCTGACCGACGCGGACTTCGCGCGCGGTGACTACGCCGAGCGTGCGGCCGCGCAGCAGGAGCGCCTGAACCTGCCGCTGCTGCCCACGACGACGATCGGCTCGTTCCCGCAGACGCCCGAGATCCGCCGGGCCCGCGCGCTGTGGACGAAGGGCGAGCTGTCGGACGCGGACTACACGACCGCGATGCGCGAGGAGATCGCGCGCGTCGTCGCGCTCCAGGAGGAGCTGCGCCTGGACGTGCTCGTGCACGGCGAGCCGGAGCGCAACGACATGGTGCAGTACTTCGCGGAGCACCTCGACGGGTTCGCCGTCACGGCGAACGGCTGGGTCCAGTCGTACGGGTCGCGCTGCGTCCGCCCGCCGATCCTGTGGGGCGACGTCACGCGGCCCGCGCCGATCACGGTCGAGTGGTCCGCGTACACGGCGTCGCTCACCGAGAAGCCCGTCAAGGGCATGCTCACCGGGCCCGTGACGATCCTCGCGTGGTCGTTCGTGCGCGACGACCAGCCGCTCGGCGACACGGCGAACCAGGTGGGCCTCGCGCTGCGCGACGAGATCGCGGACCTCGAGGCCGCCGGCATCGGGATCGTCCAGGTCGACGAGCCCGCGCTGCGCGAGCTCCTGCCGCTGCGCCGCGCGGACCAGCCGGCGTACCTCGATTGGTCCGTCGGGTCGTTCCGGCTCGCGACGTCGGGCGTGGAGGCGGCGACGCAGATCCACACGCACCTGTGCTACTCGGAGTTCGGCGAGGTCATCGGCGCGATCGACGGCCTCGACGCCGACGTGACGTCGGTCGAGGCGGCGCGCTCGCGCATGGAGATCGTGCCGGAGCTGCGCGACGCCGGGTACTCGCGCGGCATCGGGCCGGGCGTCTACGACATCCACAGCCCGCGCGTGCCCTCGACGGAGGAGGTCACCGAGCTGCTGGAGCTCGCCGTGAAGTCGATCGACCCGCGCGTCGTCTGGGTCAACCCCGACTGCGGCCTGAAGACCCGCCGCTACGAGGAGACCGTGCCGTCGCTCGAGCACCTCGTCACCGCGGCGAAGGCCGTCCGGGCCACGCTCGGCTGACCCCGGAGACGCCGGAGGCCGGGTCCCGTCAGGACCCGGCCTCCGTGTCGAGGGTGTCAGCGCTCGGTCGTGCCCGTGCCCGCCATCGGGAGGGCGAAGGCGAGCGTCGCCGCCGCGAGGCCGCCCACGAAGAGCCACACACCGCCGTCGACGCCGGACATGCCCGACCCCATGAGCACGAGCCCGCCGACGAACAGCGCGAACGCCACGACGAACCGTGCGACCGCGCCCGCGTGACCGGGGATGTCGCGCCCTTCGGTCCCGGTGGGGAGGGGGCTGTGCGCCGCCTGCTCGCTGGACGTGGTCATGGGGTTCTCCTTCTGAGGTCGGAACGGGAGCCGGACGTCGCCGTCGGCGATCAGTCCAGGTAGTTCTCCACCGTACCGGGGTCTCGCACCGCCGCCGCATCGGGGTCGCCGCCGAACTCCCGGGCGGCGCCACGCTGGCGCAGCAGGTCCCAGCACTGGTCGAGCTCGACCTCGATCGCGCGGAGCCGCTCGTGCTCCTCGCCCCCGGTGATCTCACCCTGCGCGAGCTGCTCGCGGAGCTCGCGCTCCTGCGCCACGAGGTCGCTGATCGTCCTGCGGATGCCGCCGTCGGTCGCCATACCGTCCACGGTATGCCCGACGGCGCGGGCGCGCCCCGGGAGGCCGGCCCCACGCGGCGCAGCGTCGGCGGTGCGCCCTAGGCTCGTCGCATGACGACGACGATCGGGCGCACGGTCCTGCTCTGCCGCGACCTCGACGCGAGCGCCGCGTTCTGGGCCGACGGGTTCGGCTTCCGCACGTTGTTCCAGGGAGAGACCGAGGGGTTCCCCCTGCTCCACGTCGGCCCCGGACGCGTCGACGAGCCCGGCCTGTGGCTCGTGCCGCTCCCCGAGGGCGGCGCCCCGCTCGTGCGCCACGGCCTGCCCAACCTCGTGCTCTACGTCGACGACCTCGACGCGACCCTCGCACGCCTCGCCGCGGCCGGGGTCGAGCCGTTCGTCGGGCCCGACGCCGACGCCGAGACCGGCGACCGGTTCGCGCACGTCCACGACCCCGACGGGCACCGGGTCGTCGTCGTGCAGCTCGGGACGACGACCGACCCCGCGTAGCGGGCTACCGAGCGCGCACCCATGTCGCGTCGTCGGCGAGGATCGTCACCTCGTCCTGGTCGACGACGAGGAACCCGCCCCCGATCCGCAGCTCGGCCGTCGGGCGGTCCGGGGTGCGCAGACGCACCCGGCCCGCCATGAGCGACGCCGCGACCGGCTGGTGCCGCGGCAGGATGCCCAGCGTGCCCGACGCCGCCGGGACCGTCACGCTCCGCGCCTCCCCCGCCCAGAACACCCCGGACGGCACCACCACCTCCACGAACACCAGCCGCTCCCCGGCGGGTGCGGCGGTCTCGGACGGGGACGGCAGGGCGACGGGCACGGAGTTCCTCCCGGACGGTGGACGGCGGAACTTCCGAGTCTGGCCGGGCGACCCGCTCGCCGGACCCGGCACTTCGTCACCCGGTCGGGGTCGAAGGTCACCGGGGAAACGCCCGCCGCGGTGGTGTCTGCGAGCGGCCCGCGCGCCGACCGTGGGTGGCCCACGTCACGATGGGTGCATGAGCACCCACGCGCACGGCATCCACCACTCGATCGACTACGTCGAGCTCCCCGTGACCGACCTCGCCGCCGCGCAGGCGTTCTACGGCGCGGCCTTCGGCTGGGAGTTCGTCCCCTACGGCCCCGGGTACGCCGGCATCCGCACGGCGGCGGAGTCCGGCGCGGACGAGGCCGGCGGTCTGCGTCTGGCCGAGTCGGGCGACGTGACCCGCGGCGGTCCGTTCGTCCTGCTGTTCTCCGAAGACCTCGACGCGACGCTCGCCGCCGTGCGGGACGCGGGCGGGGAGGTGGTCGAGGGCCCGTACGAGTTCCCCGGCGGCCGCCGGTTCCACTTCCTCGACCCGAGCGGCAACGAGCTGGGTGTCTGGGCCACGTCCTGAGGGGCGACGTCGGCCGTCGGGGCCGGGGTCGCGCGGCAGCCCGGCGGCAATCACGTTGACGACGGCGGGTGCCGAGGCGCACCATCGAGAGTGACGGTTGCCGTGGGCAGCCGTCCGTCGTGCCCGACGGGCACGACCACGGATCAGGATCGCGCCGACGGCGCGCCGCACGGGACGAGGAGACGCGGATGCACGGCACCGCAGGCTGCGAGGTGGCCATGGCGGCCTGCTCGGGCGCCCTCTCCCCCCGCACCGTCACCCGCTGAGACCACCGGGCCGCGGGCCGTCGTCCCCGACGCCCGCCGCGCTCCGGGGCGCACCGCCGTCCGACGACCCCGTCGTCGCCCGGCCGCGCCGGTCACGACGCGACGGCTGCGGGCACGCCGTCCTCCCCGCCCCCGGAGGCGCCGTCGTGCGCCCGGGCGAGCACGCGTCGTCGTGCACGCCCGCCGGGCCGCGGACCGTCCTGACACGGAAGCAGCGAACCCATGAACCCCCTGACCGAGAAGCAGATCCGCGCGTCGTTCGTCAACGCGTCCAAGCGCGAGGCCGCGCAGGCGACCCTCCCCGACCTCGACACGCTCGACTGGGACCGCCTCGACTACCTCGGGTGGCGCGACCGCAAGGCCCCGCTCCTCGCGTACGCCGTCGTGGAGGTCGACGACGAGCCGCGCGGCGTCCTGCTGCGCTCGACCGACGCCAAGACGGGCGGACGGCGCAAGCGCGCGGTGTGCGCGTGGTGCGAGGACGTCGTCGTGACGGACGACGTCAGCCTCTACGTGGCGCGCCGCGCCGGGGCCGCCGGGCGCCGCGGCAACACCGTCGGCACCCTCATCTGCACGCAGTTCCTCTGCTCGCAGAACGTCCGCCGGGCGCCCACCCGCACCGAGATGGGCGACGACGAGTCGATGCGCGAGCTGTTCGTCGAGCTCCGCGTCGACGGCCTCCGCGAGCGCTCCGCGCGCTTCGTCACCGAGGTCATGCGCGACGTGTGACCGACCGCGGCTCTACCTCGGCGGACCCAGGCTCTCCCTCGGCGGACCCGGGGTCTCCCTCGGCGGACCCGGGCTCTACGTCGGCGGACCCGGGTTCTCCCCCGCGCCAGGAGGGCCACCAGTTCCACCGGCCCAGGAGCGTCATCGTCGCGGGCAGCAGCAGCCCGCGCACGACGGTGACGTCGAGGAGCACGGCGACGGCCATCCCGACGCCGACCTCCTTCATCGCGACGAGCTCTCCCGCCGCGAAGCCGAGGAACACGATGCCGATGGCGACGGCCGCCGTCGTGACGACCGGGCCGGACGCGGTGATGCCGCGGAGCACGGCCCGGTCGTTCGCGACGCGCGGGTCCTCGCCGGGCGGGCGGGCGCGCCACTCCTCCGCGGTGCGGGACAGCAGGAAGACCTCGTAGTCGGTCGAGAGGCCGAACACGAGCATGCCGACGAGCAGGGGCGTGGTGACGTCGAGCGCGCCCCACGGCTCGAACCCGAGGAGCGAGGCGCCGACGCCGTGCTGGAACACGGAGACGAGGACGCCGAGCGTCGCCGCGAGCGTGAGGAGGTTGAGCACGAGGGCCTTGAGCGGCACCACGAGCGAGCCGGTGAGCAGGAAGAGCAGCACGAAGGTCGCGAGCACCACGACCCCGGCGGCGAGCGGGAGCCGCTGCGCGAGGTGCTCCTGGGTGTCGACGACCTCGGCGGCCGGTCCGGCGACCCGCACCTCCAGGTCGGTGTCGAGGGCGCGCACGGCGTGCACGAGGTCCTGCGCCTCCTGGGCCGTCGCGTCACCGCCCGGGCCGACGTCGGGCGTGAGGTCGACAACGGTGACCTCGGGCGGGTAGCCGGTGTCCTGCATGGCGTCCTCGACACCGGGCAGGGCGGCGGCCCGGTCGAGGAGGTCGGGCACCGCCGGGTCGTCGACCGGGCCCTCCACGAGCACGGTGACGGGCGCGACGCCGAGGTCGGCGAAGCGGGAGATGGTGGCGTCGGCGGCGAGGCGCGCCTCGGCGTCGGCGGGCAGCGAGCGGACCTCCGAGCTGCCGAGCGTGAGCGAGCCGAGGGGCACGGCGAGCGCGAGCAGGAGCGCCGTCGCGCCGAGCGTGACGAGCACGGCGTGGCGCTGCGCGGTGCGCGCGAGCCGGCCGAGCGTGCCGGCGCCGCCGCGGCCCGTCCACGGGTGGGACCAGGTGCGCGCGCCCGGCGCGGGGATCGCGCGGTGCCACGTCGCGACGAGCGCGGGGACGAGCGTGAGCCCGGCGGCGGTCGCGACGAGCACGACGATCGCGCCGCCCACCGCCATGCCGGAGAGCAGGGAGTCACCGAGCAGGAGGAGCCCGGCGAGCGAGATGGCGACCGCGAGGCCGGAGGCGAGCACGGCGCGGCCGGCGGTCGCGAGCGTGCGCCCGACGAGCTCGTCGAGCGGGAGGCCCGGGGACGCGGCGCGCTCCTCGCGGAAGCGCGCGAGCACGAGCAGCGAGTAGTCGACCGTGAGGCCGAGACCGAGCAGCGTCACGACGTTCACGGCGAACTCGTTGACGGGCACCACGCCGAGCAGCCCGCTGAGCACGAGCAGCGCGACCGCGATCGCGGCGAGCGCGGAGAGCAGCGGGACCAGGCCGGCCCGCAGGCCGCCGAGGACGACGACGAGCACGACGAGGAGCACCGCGATCGCGATCCCCTCGCCCACCGCGGCGTCGGTGATCGCCTGCTCGACGAACGCCTCCTCCGCGAGCAGCGCACCGCCCACGAGCACCTCGGGGGTGTCGACGGTGTGCAGCGCGTCGGCGACGCGGTGCGCGAGGGCGAGCGCCTCGTCGTCGGACAGCGCGGGGTCGAGCTCGACGACGACGAGCGAGCCCTGCGCGTCGTCGGCGATGAGCCCGCCGCCGGTGTAGGCGTCGGAGAGCTCCACGACGCCGGGCATCGCGCGGATGCCGTGCATGACCTCGCTCGCCTGAGCGATGAGGTCGGCGGAGAAGTGGTCGCGGCCGGACAGCACCGCGACGACGGTCTCCCCCTCGGGGGCGAGCTCCTCGAGGCGTTCCGCCGCGAGGGCGGACGCGCTGCCCGGCGGGGCGGGGTCGACGTCGGAGGTCTTGTCGAAGACCGCCCCGCCGAGCACGGCGCCCGCGACGAGGAGGACGGCCCAGACGGCGAGGACCACGCCCCGGCGGCGGGCGGCGAACCGTCCGGTCCGGTGCAGGAGGCGTCCGAGCGTCATGGGGGCTCCCCTCGTCGGGAACTCGTCGGGGAGTCGTGGGGTCGGCCTCGGCCGGCTCGCCCACGACGTTCGTGCGGTGCGTCCGTGCGGCAGCGCGCGGACGTGAGCACCCTACGCGAGGGTGGGAGCGCCGTCGGACCGCGCTCCGCCCTGCGGGGACGCCCTGCCGGGCGCCGGACGAGACGGGTCGGGCGGGGGCGGCTCGTGCCGCCGCCCCCGCCCGGTGCGACCCGGGGCGGACGGCTCACGCCGCCCGCCCCGGGTCATCGGCTCAGCCGCAGCTGACGGCCTCGTAGGCGGCGTCCGCCTCGAACGTCCGGCCGTCACCGGTCGCGGAGACCTGCGCGACGCCGGCCTCGACCGACGTGGCACGCGTCGCGAACGACTGGTACGCGGAGGCACCCGGCTGGACGCCGGTCACCGTCTTCGTCCCGAACGGCGTCGTGAGCGTGACGTCCGCCGGCACCGTGTCGTCGTTCGTGGCACGGACCGCGACGTAGACCTTGCCCGCGAGGCAGCGGGTCTGGACCGTCGTCGAGATCGCGAGCTCCTCGACGGGCTCGTCGGTCAGCTCCTTGAACCGGATGTTCCGGTAGTTGACCATCTCGCCGTTGCCGTGGTTCTGGATCCCCACGAAGCTGTTGACCAGGCGGGCCGGGTCGCTGCTCGTGAAGTCGTTGACCAGCACGTCGTTGAGGTAGACCCGGATGCGGTCGCCCTCGACGCGGATGTCGTACGCGTTCCACTGGCCGACCGGCTTGAGCGAGGCCTCGACGGCCGCGGCGTCGGCACCCTGGAACGTGTAGATGGCACCCGTGGTGCGGTCGGCGGCGTCGGTCGCGTCGATCTGGATCTCGTAGCCCTTGTTGACGGCCACCCACGGGTCGTCGCCCGGGTTCGGGAACCCGACGAACACGCCGCCGTTGTCGTCCTTGAGGAGCTTCCAGTCGAGCTTCAGGCTGTAGCTGTCACCGAGCTCCTGGTTGTACCAGAGCAGGCCCATGCCGCCCGCGCCCTGGATCGAGCAGTCCTCCTGGCGGCCGAAGCCACCCGGACCGGCCATGCGCCAGCCCTCCTGGAGGCTCGCGAGGGTGCCGTCGAAGAGGGCGGTGTAGCCGTCCTCGACCTCGCCCGGGGTGCAGATGTCCGGGTTCTCGCCGATCGAGAGCACGTCGATGTTGATGTTGCCCTGGTCGCCCGTCTCGTACGCGAGCGTGATGGTGTTCGTGCCGGCCTGGAGCTCGAGGTCGCGCGTCTGCACGCCCCAGTCCTTCCAGCTCCCCGTGGTCGGGAAGTTCCACTGGCCGAGGTCCTGGCCGTTCACGTGGAGCGAGACGTTCTTGGACCGCAGCTCGGTGTACGGGTGGATGCCGTTGGCGTAGCGCACGTTCACCGGGTAGGTGCCCGCCTCGGGGACGGTCACGGAGAACGTGCGGCCGGAGCCGACGCTCGTCATGCCCGCGGCGAAGCCGGAGCCGGAGTAGTTGCTGTGGTCCGAGCCGATGCTCGAGCCGCCGAGAGGCTGGGCCAGCTCCGCCTCGTACCAGCCGCGGTCGGCCGGGGCGACGTAGCCGGGCAGCGAGTTGAGCGTGTACCAGGCCTCGGTGCTGAGGAGCTCCGCGCCGTCGGCCGAGGCGAACGGGCGCGGGGACCGGACGTAGACGACGTGGCCGGGCTTGAGACCGTCGATCTTCAGCGTGACGGTCGTGCGGTCCTCGGACACCTGGGCGTCCGTGACGAAGAGCGGCTGCTCGTCGACCTTCGGGCCGCCGTACTGCTGCGTCGGCACGTAGCGCCACTGCTTGATCTGGTACGCGTCGGCGAGGTTCTCGACGACCTCGTCGGAGACCGGGTCGGTGTACTCGATCTCGAAGCCGCCCTCGACCACGCGCATCTCCTTCATGTCGAAGGAGTCCTCGTTGACGGGGACGAGCTTCTGGAGGCCGAACCGGAGCTTGCCGGACTCGCCCCAGTTGCCGCCCTCACCGGTGCCGCCGGCGTAGAGCGCGCCGTCGGGGCCGTAGATGACGCGGTTCACGCCGACCTCGAGGCCCGCGGTGTGGCGGAAGACCGCACCCTGGAACTCGCCGTCGACCTTCTCGAGGAACGCGCGCTGGATGCCGCCGTACGTGACGTCGCCGAGCAGCATCTGGCCCGCGAACTCGCCGTCCTCGACGAGGATCGGGTTGCCCGGGGAGTTGGCGATCTCGTTCTGCGGCAGCCACACGGCCGGCGGGGCGACGGGGTTCGAGTCGAACGGCCCGGCCGGGTTCGTGTAGTGGTTGTAGAACTTGTCCTGCTGGATGTGGATGAGCTTGTTCGACGGCAGCCAGGCACCCTGGTTGTCCGTCGCGAAGATCTCGCCCTCGGGGCCGAAGCCGATGCCGTTCGGCGTGCGGAGGCCGCCCGCGACGTAGCTCACCTCGCCCGTCTCGCGGTCGATCTTGATCGACGTGCCGCGGTTGGCCGCGGGCTGCGGGTTCGTCGTCGCGCCGCCGTTGTTGATGGCCACGGAGAGGTTGACGTAGAAGTAGTCCTCGTCGTGGATCAGGCCGAACGCGAACTCGTGGAAGTTGCCGCCGTCGGGCCACTCCGCGATCTTCGTGTGCGTGTCGTAGAAGCCGTCGCCGTCGGGGTCGGTGAGCTGCGTGAGCTGGTACCGCTCCGAGACGAAGATCGAGTCCTCGACGACCTCGATGCCCATGGGGTTGAGGAGCTCGTCCGCGACGAGCGTCGCCGTGACGTCCTCGGGGCCGTCGGCCGTGGTGACGCCGTCGAGGAAGTACACCTCGCCGGACACCGGGTCGGGGCGCCAGCCGCCGGAGCTGACCTCGCCCGTGGTCACGACGGCGAGCTGCTCGTCCGGCGTGAACGCCAGCCCGGAGACCTTGGGCTCGAAGCCCGCGGGGCGCAGGTCGACGAGCTCGTAGTTGGGGTTGACGGAGTCGAGCCGCAGGCCGTCGCCGGCCGTGTCGGTCGCGCCCTCGCAGTACTTGTAGCCGGGCGCGGTCACGCGCACGACGCCGGCCTCGGTGCTGAGCGCCGACGTCGGGATCACCTGGAAGGAGGAGCTGCCCGGCGTCTTCCACGCGAGCGTGAGGCGCTGCTTGTCGCTGCCCTCGTAGTAGTCGACCCGCAGGTCGTGCACGCCCGCGGTGAGCGTCGCGCTGCCCTCGACGGAGGTCGAGTCGTTGGGGCCGTCGTTCTCGAGGACGAGCTGGCCGTCGATGTAGACGAGCGCGCCGTCGTCGTTGGTGACGCGGAACTGGTACTGGCCGTCCGCGGGGACGTGCAGGTTCGCGCTCACCTGCGAGATGAAGTTGTCCTCGGCGCCGAACTGCTCGGCCGTGGACCAGTCGATGGTCGGCATGAGCTTGTCGACGTTGGGCGTCTGCCCGGACTTCAGGGTGCAGACCCCGCCGGGGTTCTGCGCGAGCTGGAAGGTCCGCAGCGTGACGCCGGGCTCCTGCTCGGGCAGCTCTGCCGCGGCGGGGACGGCCCAGCCCGCGACGACCAGGGCGCCGAGGGTGAGGGC
Source organism: Cellulosimicrobium sp. RS (assembly GCF_046159675.1). Taxonomy (NCBI): domain Bacteria; kingdom Bacillati; phylum Actinomycetota; class Actinomycetes; order Micrococcales; family Promicromonosporaceae; genus Cellulosimicrobium; species Cellulosimicrobium sp. RS. Next base: position 98,420 of record NZ_JBJXVU010000005.1, read on the forward strand.
GGCCGCGCCGCGTCGGTACCTGATCCGGCGGGACACCGGCAGGCTGGTGCGTTCGAGCATCGTTGCTCCTTACTCGGTCGGACTACGAGTCCACGGAGCGTAACCCCTGCCTGGCTCCGTCGATGACAACGCTGGACAGGCTAGCCCCCGTTCTATCGATGTGTCTACAACTTCCGTCGCACCGTCGACAAAAGTGGTCCCACCAGCGGGGACGTACGCTCACGGCATGACCGCACGCCACGGCGACATCGCCGACCGGACCGCGTCCCGCCCGTTCGCCCAGGTCGACGTCTTCACCCGCACGCCGACCCTCGGGAACCCCGTCGCGGTCGTGCTCGACGCCGTCGGCCTCACGGACGAGCAGATGGCCGCCTTCGCGCGCTGGACCAACCTCTCGGAGACGACGTTCCTCCTGCCGCCCACGCCCGACGGCGCCGCGGGCGGCGCCGACTACCGCCTGCGGATCTTCACCCCGGCAGGCGAGCTGCCGTTCGCGGGCCACCCGACCCTCGGGTCGTGCCACGCGTGGCTCGAGGCGGGCGGCACCCCCCGCGCGGGCGACGTCGTCGTGCAGGAGTGCGGCGTCGGGCTCGTGACGATCCGGCGCGAGGAGGGCACGGAGCGGCTCGCGTTCGCCGCGCCCGCGCTGCTGGCCGACGAGCCGGTCCCGGCCGAGGACCTCGCGGCGATCGTCGCCGCGCTCGGCGTCCCCGACGAGGCCGTCCTCGACCACCGCGTGCTCGACAACGGTCCGGGCTGGCGCGTCGTCCTGCTCGACTCCGCCGCGCGCGTCGCGGGGCTGACGCCCGACTGGACCCGGCTGCGCGCGGAGCACCCCGACCTCTCGGTGGGCGTCGCCGGCCTGCACGGGGACGACGGCGGCCCCGACGGCACCGCCGTCGAGGTGCGCGGGTTCGCGCTCGCCATGGGCATCCCCGAGGACCCGGTCACCGGGAGCCTCAACGCCGTCGTCGGGCAGTGGCTCACGCGCGACGGGCGCCTCCCCGGGCGCTACGTCGCCGCCCAGGGCGCCGCGCTCGGCCGGGCGGGGCGCGTGCACGTCGAGCGCGACGGCGCCGGGACCGTCTGGGTCGGCGGGTCGAGCGTCACGTGCGTCGCGGGGACCGTCCGCCTCTGACGGGTCGCCGCCGCGGAAAACGGAGGCCCGGGGGCCCGCTCGCTCCGTAGACTCGGGCAAGTGTCAACAAACCCTCCGGTTTCCGGGACGGCGCGCGCCCTGACGGACCGCGCCGTGGTCTCGCGCGCGCGGTGGGCGCTCATGGTGCAGTTCGCGCTGTTCGGCGTCGTCGGCACGTCGTGGATGAGCCGCCTGCCGTCGGTGCGCGAGGCGCTCGGGCTGAGCTCGGGCCAGCTCGGCGCGCTGCTCGTCGTGGGCGGGGTCGGCACCCTCACGGCCGTCGTCGTGACGGGCGCGGTCGTCGCGCGCTTCGGCAGCCGCACGACGCTCGTCGTCGCGACGTCCGCGAACGTCGTCGGGTTCGGCCTCGTCGCGCTCGGCACGGCGACCGGCAGCGTCGGCGTGTTCGCGGCGGGCGCGTTCCTCAACGGCATGTGCGGCGCGCTGACCAACGTCCCCATCAACATCTGCGCGGCGTCGGTGGAGCAGCACGTCGGGCGTGCGATCCTCCCCCACTTCCACGCGGCCTTCTCGATCGGGGCGGCGTGCGGGGCGCTCGTCGCCGCCGCGTTCTCGTGGGCGCACGTGGGCATCGCCACGCAGGTCGTCGTCGTCACGCTCGTCGTCACGGCCGCCCGCGCGCTCCTCATCGCGCCCGCGACGGCGATCGCGCCCGAGCGGGCCGCGGCGCGCACGGCGGCGGCCGACGGCGCCCCCGCACCCCGGCGCGGCGCGGGCGTCCGCGCGGCGCTCGCCGCGTGGCGCGAGCCGCGCACCCTCCTCATCGGGCTCGTGCTGCTCGCGTCGTCGCTCTCCGAGGGCTCGGCGGGCAACTGGCTGTCGATCGCCGTGGTCGACGGGTTCGACGTGCGCGAGGCGCTCGGCGCGGTGGCGTACGGGACGTTCGTCGGCGCGATGACGGTGTTCCGGTTCGCGGGCACCGGGCTCATCGACCGGTTCGGTCGCGTCGCCGTGCTCCGGGCGTCGGGCGCCTCGGCGCTCGTCGGGCTCCTCGTGTTCGGCCTCGCGCCCACGCTCCCGCTCGCGTGGGTCGGCATCGTCCTGTGGGGCTGCGGTGCCGCGCTCGCGAACCCCGTCGCGATCGCTGCCGCGTCCGACGACCCCGCGCACGCCGCGCCCCGCGTCGCGGTCGCGACGTCGTTCTCCACGGTCGCGATGCTCAGCGCTCCCCCGCTCCTCGGCCTGCTGGTCGACGGCGTCGGGGCCCGCCACGCGCTCCTCGTGATCTGCGCCGCCACGGTGCTGTCGCTCGCGGTCGCGGGCCAGGTCCGGCCGCTGCCGCGCCCGGCGGCGCCCGCCCCGGCCGACGACCTGCCGGAGCCCGGCCGGGAGCGCCCGGTCGGGTCCCGCTAGGAGGACGCGTCGCGCGCCCGCCGCGGCCCCGGCGCACACTGGCGGGTGTGAGCCTGGCAGCCCGTGCCCCGCGCCGAGCGCCCGCTGCCGCGCGGTGGGGGTGGGTCGTGGCCGCCGTCGTGGCGGGCCTGGCGTTCCTCGTGCGGTGGCACCTCGTCGGCGGCTCGGCCGGGATCGGCGGGTACCGCGGCTACGACGACGGCGTGTACTTCTCGGCCGCGGTGGCGCTCGTGCACGGCCGCGTGCCCTACCGCGACTTCCTGCTGCTGCACCCGCCCGGCTCGACGCTCGCCCTGACGCCCTTCGCGGCGCTCACCACGTGGACGAGCGACGACCACGCCCTGGTCGCCGCGCGCGTCGGCATCATGCTCGTGGGCGCGGCCAACGCCGTGCTCGTGACGCGCGTGGCGCGCCGGTGGGGCACGACGGCGGCCGTCGTGGGCGGCGTCCTCTACGCGCTGTCGTACGCGGCGGCGTGGGCCGAGCGGCTCACGCTCCTCGAACCCCTCGGCTCCCTGTGCCTGCTCGGCGGGGTCGTGCTGCTGCTCCGGGGCCTCGACCGGCACCGGGAGGGCACCGGCCGCGAGCGCCCGTGGCTCTGGGCGGGCGGTGCCGTCCTCGGGCTCGGTGCGACGGTCAAGATCTGGGGCGTGGTGCCGCTGCTCGTCGTGCTCCTCTGGCTGCTGGTCGGCGCCGGGTGGCGCACCGCGGCCCGCGCGGCCGCGGCCGCCGTCGTCGCGCTGGTGGCGGTGCTCGGCCCGTTCCTCCTCGCCGCGGGGTCGGACATGGTCCGCATGGTCGTGCTCGACCAGCTCACCCGGCCCCCGGCGACGACGGACCTCGAGCAGCGGCTCGTGTGGCTCACGGGGACCGGCGGCCTGCGCGACCTCGTGCCGGAGCAGGAGCAGCTCGCGGTGGCGTGGACCGTGCTGACGCTCGCGACGGTCGCCGCGGTCGCGGCGTGGGTCGGGCGGCGCGGGCGGCTGTGGGTCGTGCTGCTCGCGGTGCAGGTCGGCGTCCTGCTGCTCTCGCCGTCCGCGTACCCGCAGTACGCCGCGTTCTCGGCACCGGCGCTGGTCCTCGTCCTGGCCGCCGCGTGCTCGCTCCTGCCCCGCCCGGGCCGGGTCGCGGCGGGGGCGCTCCTGAGCATCGGCGCCGCAGCCCTCCTCGTGGCCGCGGTGCAGACCGCACCGCGCATCGCCCCGTTCCCGACGGCCGAGGTGGCGGCGGCGGTCCCCGACGACGGCTGCGTCCGCGCCGACTCCCCCGGGGTCCTCGCCGTCCTCGACGTGCTGAGCCGCGACCTCGAGCGCGGCTGCGAGCTTCCCGTGGACCTGTCGGGGTACTCGTACGACCACGGCGCGCGGGACGCCGCCGGCGAGCCGGTGCCGCGCCGTCGGAACCTCGCGTGGCAGGAGGAGGCGCTGCGCTACCTGACGTCGGGGTCGTCCGCCGTGCTCGTGCGGTCGACCGGCAACGGGTTCAGCGACGAGACCTGGCAGACCCTCGACGCCACGACGACGACCGTCCTCGACCGGCCGGGGGTGCGGGTGCTCGTCCCGCACGACGACGTCGCACGGCCCGGAGGCTGAGCCTGCGGCCGCGCGGCGGGGTCGCTCAGGCGCCTCTGCCGCGGGGCGCCCGTGGCAGGCAGAGCATTCCCGGAAGACACCGGTGTATTCTCGGGTGGTAAGCAGGTGGTAGGAAGGGTGGCCTGATGGCTCTCGACGCGATGGTCGACGCACACATGCGCTCGACCCGGATGGACATTCACGAAGTCGTGCGGCGACTGAACACACACCTGGGCGCAACCGCGGTCGCGGCACTCGCAGGAAGCCGCGACAGCAAGCTTCCCTACCGGTGGGCGAAGGAGACCGAACCGGGCCAGGGTGCTCAGGATCGCATCTACACCGCTCATCGCGTGTGGCTGCTGATCGCCGATGCCGAGTCCGACCATGTGGCGCGCACGTGGTTCCTCGGAAACAACCCCCTCCTGGGCGAGACCTCACCGGTACTCGCGCTGCGCGAGGGCCGCGCCAAGGAGGTCGCCCAGGCGGCCGAGGCCTTCGTCACCGGCACATGGCACGACTGAACAAGGGCACACCTGCCGCGGATTCCCGTACGGCAGGTGCGCCGCTCCCGGACGTCGTCACCGTCCCGAAGGCGCTGTGGCGGGTTCACAAGACGTCGTACGGCCCCTTGAACCCTCCTCCACGCGCAGGCCGCCCGAACAAGACCTGGGGCAGGTTCGACCTGCGCGGCTGGGCGACCCTCTACGGGGCCGTGAATCCCGTCGGCGCGTTCATGGAGTCCCTCGCCTACGCCGAACTCGTCCCCCTACCGCTCGCCGACCTGTTCGACGACCAGAACCCCGAACCGGTCGAGCAGCAGTGGGAGCGGCTCGGGCACATGCCGACGCGCTCAGTCCCTCGCCAGTGGCGTGACGTCCGCACCATCAGTTCCTTCCGGCGCGTCGGCGCCGGTCGCGTCGTCGACATCGCTTCCAGCAACTCCCTGGCCTATCTACGCGCGACGGCAGAGCAGTGGGCTCCGCGCGGGCTGCGCGACGAGCCGCTGTCGATCGACGTGGCTACCCTCACCGGCCCTCGCCGAACTGCGACCACCCAGGCAGCCTGGTGGCTCTCGCGCACCGTGCTGGCCGACGGATCGCTTCCCGCCGGCATCGTCTACCCCTCGCGCCATGGCACAGACCTCCAGTGCTACGCGCTCTGGGTCGATCTCGACCGACATGGGCCTGACGTCACCGTCGCCGAAGCGGTCGCGACCGAGTACGAGGTGCTGTCTCACGATCCGCTCGAGCTCACCGACCCCGCACTCCGCACCGCCCGAAGACGTCTGGGTATCCACCTGCACTGATCCCCCGACTCAGCGCCTCGCCACAGGGCCGGCGCGTCGTACGGTGTGATCTCACGGCACGCGTTTCCTCGGCCCCTTAGCCTGCAGAGCCGGCGACCGCGCTGCCGGAGGCACCGGGGCTGCCGACGGCGTCGGGGTCTCGCGGGGAGTCCTCGGTCGTCGGCTCGTCCGCCCCACCCGCGGCACGCTCGGCGAGCGCGGCGGCGACGGCGGCGTCGACCGCGCGCTGCTGGGCGGTCCGCGCCCGGCGCCGCGCGCGGACGCGCCAGACGACGACCAGCGCCACGAGGGCGAGGAGGCCGAGCGCGACCCATGGCACGGCCCAGGTGGTGGCGGTCGCGACGACGCCCGGCACGACGACCTCCGGGTCGGGCACCGTCCCGGGCAGCGGCACGACCTCGCCGCCGACCGTCAGCGTCGCGACCTCGCGCCCGAGCGGCCAGACGCCGTCGACCTCGACGGTCCGCTCGACGGACGAGCCGGGGAGCAGCTCGGGCACGTCGACGTCGGTCGCGGACGTCGCGCCGAGCCCGAACGGCCCGGAGATGCGGACGGCGGTCGCCGGGGCGACGCGCGCGTTGCCCTCGTTCGTCACGGTGAACGTGACGGTCGCGCTGCCGGGCGCGAACGGGTTGAGCGTGCCGTCGTAGGCGAGCCGCACGTCGTCGACCGCGAGCGCCGGGGCGAGCTCGCCCTGGACCCGCAGGTGCACGCGCGAGCCGAGCCGCCGATCGGTCGTGACGCCGTCCTCGGCGACCACGACGAGGGACGACACGACTCCGGCGGCGTAGTCTCCCGGCGTCGCGTCGTCGGGCACGGTGACGGTGAAGGGGACCTCGACGCGCTCCTGCGGAGGGATCTCGACCTCGGCCTGGTCGAGGGCGATCCACGTCCCGAGCGCGGTCGACTCCTCGCCCGCGGGCAGGAGGTCGAGCGTGCCGTCGTCGGTGAGGAAGCCGTCGGCGGCGTAGACGGCGAGCGCGAGCGGGGTGTCGCCGTGGTTCGAGACGACGAGGCTGTCGCGCAGGGAGCCGCCGGGCGCGAGCGAGTACGCGAAGTTGGGCCGGTCGACGCCCTGGGCGGTGTCTCCCGGACGCACGCCCCACTGCACGGTCTGCTCCGGGTCGGGCGCGGGGGCGTCGTCGGTCGCGACGGCAGTCCGCGCGGCGGGCGCGACGTGGCCGGGGGCCGCGGCGTCCCCCGGGAGCGCGGCGGCGGCGGGCGCGGCGGTCAGCGCGAGCGCGAGCAGGGGCCCGGCGAGCGCGCGCAGGGCGCGGGACGCGGGGGCGGGAGAGGTGCGGCGGTGGGTCATGCGCTCGGTCCTTCGTCGGTGCAGGTGGGGCGGCTCGGACGAGAGCCGCCGGACCGGCCGGCCACCACGGCGTGCGTGGTGGCCGACCGGTCGCCCGACCCGTGCCGGGCCGGGCTGCGGTGTCCCGCGGGATCAGCCCAGTGCGGTGAGCGTGATCGTCGCGGTGTAGGTGCCGCGCGGGGTGTCGAGCGGCATCTTGAGGTCGAGCTCGGCGCCGACCACGGACGCGCCGCGCGCGTGGCCCTCGTCGGCCCGCGCGAGGGTGCGTGCCTGCTTGAGGCCCTCGCCCTCGTCGAACCCGGACGCGACCGGGGCGCCGGCGACCGCGTCGCCGCCGTTCTCGATGACGCCCGGCGTCCAGCCGAGGTGCTTGCCGTCGACCGTCTGGCCGCCCGCCGTGAAGTCGGACACCTGGCCGGTGACCGACCACGCCGGGTCGCCCGCGCGCGTGTCCTGCACGCGCACGGGGACGAGCTGGCCCTGGGCCTGGTAGTAGCTGAGCTCCTCGTCGGCGACGCCGAGGTCGACGAGGCGCGACGAGCCCTCGAGCGACCACGTGAGCTCGCCCCCGGACTGCTGCGGCACGGTGACGGCCACGGCCTGGTCGCCCTCGGGCGCAGCCCCCGGCTCCTCACCGGTGTGGTCTCCCTCGACGCCGCCCGCGGTGTTCCCGGGCCCGAAGACGGCGGCCGGGTCGTTGCCCGTCGCGCGGATCGTGCCCTGGACCGCCGTGCCCGCGACCCGCAGGTTGCCGGCGTTGCCGCTGAGCACGAGGTCGCCCGCGACCGCGTTGCCCCACTCGTCGGCCTCGCCGGACGCCGTCGCGCCGACGAGCAGGTCGCGCGCACCGTTGCTCACGGTGAGCGTGCCCCCGACCACGGCGCCCGCGACCGTCACGCCGAACGCGGAGCCGTCGAGCGTCACGTCGCCGCGCACGGACGTGCGCAGCAGGTCGACGTAGCTCGCCTCCTGCGTGAGCAGCCCGCCGGAGACGGTCGAGTCGCTGATCTCGACGTCCACGCCCCCAGCCGCGACGTCGCCCCCGACGGTGAGGTCGTTGAGGTACAGGAACCCGTTCCGGGTGCCCGCCGAGTAGACGCTGACGTCCCCGGCGACGCTCGTGCCGTCGAGCAGCACGCCGTACGCGTCGGTCGCGACGACGTCGCCCCCGACGGTCACGGACGTCGCGTCGAGCCAGCCGCCCGGCTGGACCACGATGTCGCCCTCGACGGTCGCGCCGCCGAGGACGCAGTCCGCGCCCCCGGGGACGACGAGGTCGCCGCTGACGGTCCGGTCGCCGAGGTCGGTCGTGCACTCGACGTCGGCGGCCTGCGCCGCGGGCGCGACCGCCGTGGCCGTGGCCACCGCGAGCAGCGCGGCGGCCGGGACCTTCCACTTCCACTTCATGTGATGCTCCTTGTCAGGTGTGGTCGGTCCGCGTCAGCCGCGGAGCGAGGAGATCTCGCCGTAGCTGCGGCGGGCGTTGCCCAGGGAGTTGAGGGCGTTGCCGGGCTCGGCCACGGTCGCCGCGTTGTCCTGCTCGTACAGCCCGAACCGCTGCCCTCGGTCGCGGAGCTGGGAGAGGAACGCCTGGTAGGGGATGTCGCCGGCGCCGAACTCGATGATGTCGTAGCCGTTGCCGCTGGACTCGTTGGTCTTGCCGTCCTTCAGGTGCAGGATCGGGAAGCGGCGCGGGTCGCGCGCGACGTAGTCGATCGGCTCGAACCCGGGGTACAGGTGGCGGCCCACGTACGCCCAGTAGACGTCCATCTCGAAGAACACGAGCTCGGGGTCGAGGTTGTCCCACAGCAGGTCGTAGACGCGCTGGTTCGGGTCGTCGCTGGTGAACGCCCACTCCTGGGCGTGGTTGTGCGAGTAGAGCTTGAGCCCCGCCGCGCGGGCCTTCTCGCCCATCTGGTTCCAGGTCTCGCAGGCCTGGAGCCACTGCGCCTTGGGGATGGGTCCGCCGTAGCCGCCCGCGATGGGTCCGCCCTGGCCGAGGTGCGGCATGCCGAGCGCGAGCGCCTTCTCGATCTCGGCGTCGATGTTCGCCGGGGTGAGGTTGACGTGCGCGCCGACGGCCCGCAGGCCGTAGTCGTCGAGCAGCTGCCGGATCTCCGGCACGGTGATCGCGCCGACGCTCCCCTGCGTGTAGCCCGCGAACTCGATCTCGGAGTAGCCGATGTCGGCGAGCTCCTCGAACACGGCCCGGAACCCGAGCGAGCTGACCTTGTCCCGCACGGTGTAGAGCTGGATGCCGATGCGGTTCACCGGCACGAGCCGGTTGCGCCCGCCGGACGGCGCGACCGCCGTCGGGAGGGCGCCGCCGAGCGCGTTCGCCGCCGACGGACCGAGGGCGGCCCCCACGCCCACGGCGACCGACGACGCCGCGAGCGCCTTGAGCAGGTTGCGACGGGTCATCGGCTTGGCCGAGACCGTCGGGTGGTGGTGTGAACTCATGTCTCTCCTTCGAGGTGAGCCGCCCCGGGACCGCACCCGGGGACGCCTGGGGGCCGGTGGCCCGGGCGGGTCGCCCGGGCCACCGGTGGGACGGTCAGCTGCGGACCGTGAGGGTGAGGTTCACCGTGCTGGGCGCGACCCCGGCGGACCCCTGGTAGCGGGCCTGCACCTGGTAGGTGCCGGTCGCCGCGAGCTTGGGGAGCGTCACGACGACGTCCCCCGCCTCGTCGAGCGTCCCGGTGAGCGACGCGACGGTGCCGTTGTTCCTGCGCACCGTCACCTGCACGTCGCCCGTGGGCACGACGCCGGTCGACGACTCCACGTGGAGCGTCGCCTTCGCCGCGACGGCGGGCTTCACCGGGTTCGGCGCCACGCTGCCCGTCGTGGTCGACCGGGCCTGGGCCACCGTGAGGCGCACCGTCCCCGCCGACGCCGTGTAGACGCCGTCGGCGCCGTACGTCGCGGTGAGGGTGTGCGTCCCGACGGCGAGCGACGGGTCGATCGCGATCGTCGCCGTGCCGTCCGCGAGCGTCCCGCGCCCGACCTCGGTCTCGCCCGTGGTGAGCACGACCTCGCCCGTGGGCGTGCCACCCTCGCCCGTGACCGTGACGACGGCCTCGCCCGGCGCGCCGTAGGAGACGCGCGCGGCGCCGACGGAGACCGTCGTGGCCGAGGCGACCGTCGGCTCGTCCGGAGCGTCGAGGTCGATCGTGAACGACACCGCGCCGGCCTCGGAGACGTTGCCGCCCGTGTCGGTCGCGCGGTAGAGCAGGTCGTACGCGCCGTCCTGCGAGAACGTCACGCCGTACTGCTGGTTCGCCGCGAGGTTCGTCCACGTCGCGCCCGCGTCGCGCGAGTACTGCACGCTCGCGACCGCGCCGTCGTCGGTGGCCTGCACGGAGAACCGCACCGGCTCGTTGAACACGCCGCCGACGCCCGTGGGCGTCTCCGGCGCGAGCGTGTGCGCGACGGTCGGGGCGGTGACGTCGGCCGCGCCCGCGCCCACCATGGTGATCGCGTCCACCGCGAGCTCGTCGGACGACGTCACGAACAGCGTGCCCGAGCCCTCGGGGGCGTCGAACGTGATCTCCACGTCCTGCCAGCCCTCGCCCGCGGGGACGACGGCGGTCGCGAACGGCTCGGCGTCGGCCGCGCCCCAGCGGAGCTCGAGCTCGCCGCCGCCGCTCGCGCGGACCACGGCGCCGTCGATCCCGGCGAAGCTCACCGGGTCGTACCGCAGGAAGTCGCCCGCGCCGAGCCCGCGGACGGCGTTGCCACCCCGTGCGGTCGCGTCGGCGAACACCTCGACGCCCTCTCGCCCGATCGCGTGCTCGCCCTGCTGCTCCTTCGGGTTGAGGCGCAGCGTCGCCTCGCCCGTGGCCGGCGGGAGGCCGTTGTGGCCCGCGTCGGTGTACGTGACGACGACCGCCCCGTACAGGAGCGCGCCCGGGCCGTGCTCGGGCGAGTTGGGGTCGGTGCGCCACGCGCCCGTGCAGCCCGTGCCCGTGGACTCGGGGTGCGCGTGCTCGTCGTGCCCGAGGCCGTACGTCCACGCGACGCGCGAGCACACGGTGCCCGAGCCCGCCTGCGGGTCCTCGAACGCGGCGGCGTACGCCTCGAGCACGTCCGCCACCATCTGCGCGGTGACGGCGCCGCCGGAGATCGCGACGAGCTCGTCGAGGGTGAAGCCGGAGGCCTCGCCCAGCGTCTCGGCGTCGACCCCGAGCGTCTCGACGAGGGCGTCGTGCCCGATCGCGTCCGCGAGCCACTCCCCGATCTGGTCGCCCGACGTGAGGTGCGGCGTCGGCGCCTCGCCGCCGCCGAGGTCGTCCTCGGCGTCGGTCGTGGTCACCTTGTACGGGACGGCCTGGCCCCAGTCGAAGAACGCGCCGTCGGCCGGGTACTCGATCGTGACCTCGGGCGCCTGGTTCCCGACGGAGATGACGCGCGACGTGAGGGAGAACTTGCCCGACGCGTCGGTGACGCGCAGGCGCGCGGTGTACGCGCCGATCTCCGTGTACGTGTGCGTCGTCCGGACGCCCTCGGCGTCGAACGTGCCGTCCCCGTCCACGTCCCACGCGTAGGTGAGGTCGTCGCCCTCGGGGTCGGACGACGTCGACGCGTCGAACGTCACCTCGAGCGGCGCCTGCGAGGACGACGTGGGCGTCGCGGTGAAGCGCGCCTGGGGCGCCTTGTTGCCCTCGGCGTAGTCGATCCGGTACAGGCCCGCGTCGGGGTTGGCGCGGAAGAAGCCGTCGCCGTAGTCGAGCACGTAGAGCGAGCCGTCGGGACCGAACTCGAGGTCCATCGGGTTGTCGTGCGGCGGCTGGCCCGCCGCGGCGAGCGCGGCGTTCGGCAGGAAGTCCTCGATGTGCGTGACGTCGAACGTCTCCCAGTCGACCGTGAACGCGGCGAGGTAGTCCTGCGAGAACTCGCCGAAGAACGCCTTGCGGTCCCAGTACGCGGGGAGCTTCGTGGTCGACGGGTTGTCGGCGTCGTAGTGGTAGACGGGGCCGCCCATCGGCGCCTGGCCGGAGCCGGAGCCGAAGTTCACGAGCTCGTCCCACGGCTGGTCGCCCGGGTTGTCGCCGTACCAGAGCGTCGCGGCGCGGGCCGGCGGCAGCTCGCGCAGGCCCGTGTTCCAGCGGGAGTCGTTGACGAGGTTCTCGGGGTCGAAGAACTCCCCCGGCGTGCCTGTCGCGAAGTCCCAGTCGTTGTAGGCGAAGTTGTCGCCCTGGACGTAGGGCCAGCCGGCGTTGTGCGGGTCGTCGAGCGAGACGACGTTCCACTCCACGAGGCCCATGGGCCCGCGGCCCGCGGTCTCCGCGACCGCCTTCGTCGCGTCGGGGCCGTAGTCGCCCCACGAGAGCGAGTTCGTCTCCGGGTCGACCTCGAACCGGAACGGGTTGCGCACGCCCATGACGAAGATCTCGGGGCGCGTGCCCTCGGTGCCCGGCGCGAACAGGTTGCCCTCGGGGATCGAGTACGAGCCGTCGTCCTCGACGTGGATCCGCAGGATCTTGCCGCGCAGGTCGTTCGTGCTCCCCGCGCCACGACGCGAGTCGAAGCCGGGGTTCATGCCGGGGGCGTCGTTGTTCGGCGCGAAGCCGTTCGCGCCCGGGGTGCTCGCGGGCGTGTTGTCGCCGGTCGTGAGGTAGAGGTTGCCGTCGCCGTCGAAGTCGATGTCCGCCCCGACGTGGCAGCACTGCCCGCGCTGCACCTCGACGTCGAGGATCACCTGCTCGCTCGCGAGGTCGATCGTGTCGCCCGTCCACTGGAACCGGGCGAGGCGGTTCACGCCCACCCAGCGGTCCCAGTAGCTCTCGTCCTCGCCCGCCGGGAGCGAGTTGGGCGCGTTGCCCGTCGGGGTGTCCGCGACGCCGTCGCCGTCCGCGTCGCGCGGCGCGTAGACGAGGTAGACCCACCCGTTGTCCTCGAACTCCGGGTCGAGCGCGACGCCCTGGAGACCGTCCTCCGAGTTCGCGTAGACGTCGAGCGTCGTGATCACGCGCGTCACGCCCGTCGCCGGGTCCGTGAGCCGCACGTCGCCGTTGCGGGCCGTGTGCAGGACGCGCGAGTCCGGGAGGATCGCGAGGTCGATGGGCTCGCCCACGTCCTTCGTCAGCAGCACGCGCTCGTAGTTGGACCAGTCGAGCGCCGCCTCGGCGCCCGGTTCCGCGCCGTGGTCGACGCCGTCGTGCGCGACGGCGGGTGCCGTCGCCGCGCCCAGGCCCGTGAGCGCGAGGGCGCCGGCGGCCAGAGCCGCGGTCACCCGCCGGTTCCGGCGCGTACGCCGGTCGATATCCTTCATCTGATGCCGCTCCTGTGAGGTTCAGTCGCCTGTGAGGGGTCATCCGGACCGGGTCGCCCCCGTCGCGCCAACGACGGAATCAGGGCGGCTCGGTCTGTCTGTGCTGGTGGGAGGGCTGCGCGCCCCCTGCCCGGTGGTCCTCCTCGTCTCGTCGTCGAGCGCGATCCCCCCGCACGTCGTCGTGCGGACGGAGAGTGCCACCACGTGCACCGGGGCACGCGCGGAGGCGGTCGGGCCGTAGCGGTCGGGTGAAATTCACCTACCACTCGGTCGTCATCCTACGAGGCTTCTGTCGGGTGTCAATCAAAAGTCGAAAGTCCGCCGATGCACGGACTACAGGCAGGAACGCAGCCGAATCCTGACTGCGCTGTCGGGTTCGGGAACTGACCTCGAGCGCGCAGAGATCCCGCCAACGATCCGCCGTCGAGCACGTCGAGGCCGACGGCCTGCACGCCCGCTGCGCGGGCCTCCCGGCGTCCCGTGGGCCGAGAAGGCCGCGAGCACGGGAAGAAGGGGTGCCTCTTTGGCAAGAATGAGGCTATTCACAGGCTCGTAGTCCGGACAGTATGAGCGCATGAAGTCGGTAGCTCTCAGCGAGGCGAGGGACAGGCTGTCGGCCCTGGTGGACGAGGCCGAGCGAGAGCTCCAGATCGTGCGGATCACCCGGCAGGGGCGCGGTGCCGCGGTGCTGATGGCCGGGGACTACCTCGAGTCGCTGCGCGAGACGCTGTTCTGGCTGTCCGAGCCCTGCGTGCTCGACGACGTCGACGGGGCCCGTCGCGCCGCCGCCGAGGGCGCGACGACGTCCGGTGACGACCTGCGAGCACGGTCGGGGCTGCCGGCCCGGTGACCGCCGACCAGACCCCCAGCGTGGCGGCTCGAGGTCGCGACCGCGGCCGAGCGGTTGTTGCGACGCCTACCGCACAAGGTCGCGACCGCGGTGGTCAGGACCGGTACACCCAGTGCCACGGTTCGCGCGGGGTGTCCTCGACGAAGCCGAAGCGGCCGCCGTTGGTGCGCATCCACGCCTGGGCCCGGTCGTCCAGGTCGAGGTCGACCGCGATGCCCCAGCCGTGCGGGCTGGTCCCCGGCTCGGCGGCGAGCCCGCCCTGGGAGTACAGGCCCTTGCGCGCGGCGACGTCGACCTGCGCGTCGTAGGACCGGTAGGAGTCCGTGATGCCGATGCGGACGCCGTCGCGCGCCGCCTCGGCGAGCAGGCCCTCGAGCGCCTGGCCCGCGGGCGCCCAGAGGCGGTGGCCGGTCGTGCCGACCTCCTGCAGGGCGGTCCGGGGGATCTTCCCGTTGCCGTAGGCCGCGAGGTCGCCGGGGACGCCGTCGACCGTGCGCGTCCGGTCCGGACCGGTCGCGCCCGCCACCGGGGTGCTGCCGGTGCCGGTCGAGCCCGCCAGCACCGTGCTGAGGAGCTCGTCGAAGCGCGCGCCGGAGCCGGTCGCGACCGCCTGCGCCGCACCGGGATCGACAGCACGGACGTCGACGGCGCGGGCGGGACTGAGGGTCGCCTCGATGGCAGCCACCCGCTGCGCGATCGCGGTGATGCCGTCCATCCGGTCGTCCTCCTGGGAGCGTGCCGGCGGTGGCGTCCACCGGTCAGCACTCCCTATGCACCGCGACGAGCGGTCTGCCGCCTCCCCGCGTCGCAGCGACCGCGCCGAGCGCCCGCTCCCGGCTCGACCGCGCGGGGGTCAGACGGCCGCGCCGGGGCGCGTGGCCGCCTCGAGGAGCTCGAGCACGTGGACGTAGTCCTCGCCCGTGGCGCGGGACATGCCCATCTCGCACGTCCGGTTGCTCGACACGTACGCGTCGAAGCGACCCTCGGGGAGCCTGCCGGCGCGGTGCGCGACCTCGTCCGCCTCGGCGCGCGTCGCGCCCGCGGTGAGCTCGGGGTGCAGCATCCCCCGGTCGCCCGCGAACCCGCAGCAGCCCCAGGCCGTCGGCACGGTGGCGCGCTCGGCGACGGCCTCCGCCACGGCCCGCAGGTCGTCCACGGCGCCCAGGTGCACGGTCGCGCACGTCGGGTGCACGACGACGTCCCCCGCCCGCGCGACGTCGACCCCGCGGGCCGCGAGGCCGGGCAGCACGTCGGTGCGCACGAACGTCACGGCGTCGACGACCCGCAGGCGGGCGAACCGGTCGCGCGCCCGCTCGTCGCGCGGGTCCGTCCCGGTGAGGTGGCGCGCCGTCTCGACGAGGCCGTGCGTGCAGCTCGATGCGTCGCACACGACCGGCAGCTCGCCCTCGCGCGTGGCGACCCACAGCGCGTCCACGACCTTGCGGGCCATGGCGGCCGCGCCGTCGGGCAGGCCCTTCGACGACCACGGGGTGCCGCAGCACAGGCCGCCGATCCCGTCGGGGACCACGAGCCCCACGCCCGCCCGCTCGCACAGCGCCCGGAACGCGGCCTCGGCCCCGACCGGGCGGCTCGCGCCGTCCCCGCCGCACGCGCCCGCGGGCAGGCCGGCCCCGGCGGGCGCGAAGAGCTCGCCCATGCACGACGCGAACAGCACCGCGCGCGCGGAGGCGTCGCCGCCGTCGGGCACGACGGCCGTGGTCCCGCGGCGCGGCCCCGGGCCGGGCAGGTCGGCGTCGACGCGCGGCACGACGTCCGTCCCGACGACCCCGCGGGCGACGTCGGACGCGACGCGCACGAGCGGCGTCGGGAGCGCTTCGACGACGCCGAGCGCGGCGCGCAGGCCCGTGACCACGGTCCCCCAGTGCTCGGCGGCGGCCGCTCCCCCGCGCTGCACGAGCCGCGGCTGTGAGCGCGCGCGGTGGCCCTTCATGACGACGCCCGTGTCGATGCCCACGGGGCACGCCTCGACGCACAGCGAGTCCGCGGCGCACGTCGCGACGCCCTGGTAGGCGTACTGCCGCTCGAGCTCACGGCGCTCCGCTGGCGGCGCGGCGGCCATCTCCTTGAGCAGCGCGATCCGCTGGCGCGGCGTGGTCGTCACGGTGCGCGACGGGCAGCCCGGCTCGCAGTACCCGCACTCGACGCAGCGGTCGACGAGCGCCGCGTCGTCCCCGCCCGCCGACGACTCGACCTTGAGGTTGCGCAGGTGCTCGTGGTCGTCGTCGGTGAGCACGACGCCCGGGTTGAGCAGGCCGTGCGGGTCGAGCAGCCGCTTGACCTCGCGCATGACGGCGTAGAGCTCGTCGCCGTACTGGCGCCGCACGAACGGCGCCATGATGCGGCCGGTGCCGTGCTCGGCCTTGAGCGTGCCGCCGTGGCCGAGCACGAGGTCGACGAGGTCGTCGCTGAACGCCGCGTACCGGTCGAGCTCGGCGCGGTCGCCGAGGCGCGGCGTGATCATGAAGTGCAGGTTGCCGTCCTTGGCGTGCCCGAACGTCACCGCGTCGCCGTAGCCCCGGCGCTCGAAGAGCGCGCCGAGGTCGCGCACCGTCGCGGTGAGGTCGGCGACGGGGACGGCCACGTCCTCGAGCAGCGCGGTGCTGCCCGCGGGCCGCGCGCCCGCGACGGCGGTGTACAGGCCCTTGCGCACGCGCCACAGGCGCTCGCGCGTCGCGGCGTCGGTCGTCACCGTGGCGGGGACGGCGAGGGAGCCGGCGAGCGAGCCGACGACGTCGCGCGCCGCCTCCTGGAAGGGCGCGAGGCCCTCGGGGGTCGCGGCCCGGTACTCCACGAGGAGCGCGGTCTGCCGGTGGATCCCCGCCCCGGAGGCGAGCGAGCGCATCGAGGGGTCGGCGGCCGGGTCCGCCGCGGCCACGCGGAGCGACGCCGCGTCGAGCAGCTCGATCGCCTCCGCGCCCGACGCGACGAGCGGCACGAGCGCGTCCGTCGCGTGCTCGAGCGAGTCGAGCACGAGGAGGGTCGTCGCGGCGTGCGCGAGGAGCGGCACCGTCCGGAACGTCACGTCGGCGACCCAGCCGAGCGTGCCCTCGCTCCCGACGAGCAGGTGCTCGAGGATCTTCACGGGCTCGTCGTGGTCGAGGAACGCGTTGACGGAGTAGCCCATCGTGTTCTTCATCGAGAACTGGCGCTCGATCTCCGCGCGCGCCGCCGCGCTGCCCCGCACGCGGTCGCGCAGCTCCGCGAGACCGCGGTGGATCGCGGGCTCGGCGGCGCGCAGGCGCGCGTCGGCGTCGGGCGCGCCCGTGTCGACGACCGTCCCGCTCGCGAGCACGACCGTCATCGCCTCGACCGTCCGGTACGCGGTCCGCGCCGTCCCCGACGACATGCCCGACGAGTTGTTCGCCACGACCCCGCCGATCGTGCACGCGATCTCGCTCGCCGGGTCCGGGCCGAGCCGGCGCCCGTGCCGCAGCAGGTGCGCGTTGACGAGCCGCAGCGTCGCGCCGGGCTCGCAGCGCACGCGCTCGCCGCCGTCGAGCACCTCGACCCGGGTGAAGCGCGTGCGCGTGTCGACGAGCACGCCCGCGCCCGACGCCTGGCCGGACAGGCTCGTGCCGCCGGAGCGGAACGTCACCGGCAGCCCGCGGCGGGACGCCTCGCGCATCGCGGCGACGACGCCGTCGCGGTCGTGCGCGCGCACGACGACCTCGGGCCGCAGGAGGTAGTGCGACGCGTCGTGCGCCTGCGCGACCCGCGTCAGGAGGTCCGTGCGCAGCTCGAGGCCGGGCGTCTCGACGGCGGTCACGGGCGCGTCCGGCGGTCGTAGCCGAGGCGGTGGGGCTGCACGGCCTCGTACGTCGCGCGCAGGTTCGCGGTCGTGCGGTCGTACAGGCGCTGCGCGACGCGCACGAACAGGAAGTCGACGAGCGCGAGCTGCGCGATGCGGCTCGACAGGGCGCCGGACCGGAACTGCGTCTCGCGCGCCGTCGTGGTGAGCACGAGGTCCGCGTGCTCGACGAGCGGCGACTCGGGGAAGTTCGTCACGGCGACGGTCGTCGCGCCGCGGTCGCGCGCGATGCGCAGGGCGTCGTTCGTCTCGACGGTGAGCCCGCTGTGCGAGACGCCGACGGCGACGGCGCCCTCGGCCAGGAGCGCGGCGGACTGGAGCTGGACGTGCGGGTCCGGCGACGCGAAGCACAGCAGCCCGATGCGCTGGAGCTTCTGCGCGAGGTCCTGCGCCGTGAGCCCGCTCGACCCGACACCGAACAGGTCGATCCGCGTCGCCTGCGCGACCGCGGCGGTGACCTGCTCCAGCGCGTCGAGGTCGAGCATGCGCGCCGTCTCCTCGATGGTGCGCGCCTCGTGGAACGCGATCTTCGTGACGACGTCGTGCAGCGTGTCGTCGGGGTCGATCTCGCCGTGCGCGACGTTCGCGCGCTCCTGCTCGACGGCGCGGCGGCTCGTCGCCTGCGCGAGGTCGATGCGGAACTCCGGGTACCCGGCGTACCCGACCGCGCGGCAGAACCGCACGACCGTCGCCTGCGACGTCCCGACGAGCGCGGCGAGCTCCGTGATCGTCTTGCCCACGACGGCCGCCGGGTCGGCGAGCACGGCCTCGGCGATGCGCGCCTCGGCGGGCCGCAGGCTCGGCAGGGCCTGGCGGATGCGGACGAGGCCGTCGGCGGTCATGGAGTCTCCTCGGCGGTGGTCGGGTGCGGGGCGGTGCCGGGCGCGCCCGGCGGCAGGGCGGTCGGTGGCGCGGCGGTCGGTGGTGCGGCGGTCGGTGGCGCGGCGTGGTCGCCGAGCGTGAGCCAGGGCGCGTGCTCGACGACGGAGCCCGGCTCGGTCGCGAGGCGCGCGGCGAGGTGCAGCGCGCCGTCGAGCGGCGTGCCCGCAGGGTCGACGAGCGCGACGTCCGGCCGCAGCACGGCGAGCCGCGCCCGGAACGCGTCGGTGAGGAGCGGGCCGATCCCCAGCACCCCGCCGGTCGCGGCGGCGAGCGGCGGGACGCCGTCGACGAGCGCGGCGGCGAGCGTCGTCGCGAGGTGGGTCCCGGCGCCCGCGAGGACCTGCCGCGCGACGGGGTCGTCGGCACGGGCGGCGGCCGCGACGTCGGGCGTGAACGACGCGAGCACCTGGGCGCGGTCGGGGCGCGTGTAGAGCTGCCCGGGCCACGACGGCACCGGGCCGAACCGCGCGACGGCGGCGGCGAGCAGCGCCGCCGAACCGCCGGAGTCGCGGCCGTCGTGCGCGGCGACCGCGGCACGCAGCCCCTGCGCGCCGATCCACGACCCGGAGCCCAGGTCGCCGAGCAGGTGGCCCCACCCGTCGACGCGGTGCCACACGGTCCGCAGGTCGGTGCCGAGCGCGATCGCCCCCGTCCCGACCGCCACGACGGCGCCGGGACGGCCACCCAGCGCGCCGAGGTGCGCGGTGAGCGCGTCGGCCGCGACGGCGGTACGCGGGCCGGGCCGGACGGACGGGTCGCCGTCGACCCCGAGACCTTCGGCGGGAGGCAGGCCCGTGCGCAGCGCGGCGTGCAGCTCGGCGGGATCGCGCACGAGGGACGCGAGGCCGGTCGCACCGACCGCGGCAGCGGCGACGCCGTCCGCGGCGAGGGTGGGGACCGCGTCCCGGAGCCGGTCGAGGAGGTCGCGCACGACGTCCGCGGCGTCGCTCCCCGTGGGCCCGATCGCGACCGGTCGGCCGGTCAGCGCGACGTCGTCCGCTTTCGCACCGGAGCCCGCCGCAGCGGGCAGGCGACGGGCGAGGAGGCGGCTCCCCGACCCCCCGACGTCGAGCCCGACGACCCACGGCCCCCCGGGCGTGCTGCTGCTCACGGGGCCAGTGTGGCACAAAGTTTCACAGCAGAGAGTCAAAAGGGAGATTCTTGCCAGGATGTCCGGGCCGCGTGCGCTCACCGTACGCCGCCCGGCCCGCCGCGGGAACCCCCGCCGCGGTCATCCGTGCTCCGGGTCGTTCCGCAGCACGAGGGCGGCGACCTGGGTGCGCGACTCCACGCCGAGCTTGGCGATCACCCGGCTGACGTGCGTCTTCACGGTGGCGAGCGAGATGAACAGCGCCGCGCAGATCTCCGCGTTCGACATCCCCCGGGCGAGGGCGCGCGCGATCTCGCGCTCGCGCGGGGAGAGCGTCGCGAGGGCGTCGACCGCGGCGCTGTCCGGCGGTCGGGTGTTCTCGGCGGCGAGCGTCATCACCCGCCGCAGCACCGCGGGCGCGAGGACGGGCCGCCCCTGGGCCGCCGCGCGGACGGCGTGGGCGAGCTCGTCGGGCGGCGCGTCCTTGAGGAGGAACCCGCACGCCCCGGCACGCAGGGCGCGCACGACGTGGTGGTCCGTGTCGAAGGTCGTCAGGACGATGATCGCCGTCTCCGGCCGGAGCGCGGTCTCGCGCGCCGTCGCGACCAGCCCGTCGCAGCGTGGCATGCGCAGGTCCATGAGCACGACGTCCGGCCGGCAGGCCTCGATGACGTCGCGCGCGTGGTCCCCGTCGACCGCCTCGCCCACCACGGCGATGTCGGGCTCGCCACCGAGCATCAGGCGCAGCGCCGAGCGGACCTCCGGCTGGTCGTCGACGGTGACCACCCGGACGACGTCGGGCGACGGGCGGCTCACGCGGCGGGCCAGGGGATCGTCACCGACACCACGTGCTCGTCGACGCCCGGGCGGACGCTGACGGACCCGCCCACGGCCCGCGCCCGTTCCTGCATCCCGATGACGCCGAGGCCCGGTCGGGGCGCACCCTGCCGCGGCCCCGCGAGAGCGTTGCGCACCACGATGGCCAGCTCACGGCCGGGAGCGCCGCTGATGGCGACGTCGACGCGCTGCCCGGGGGCGTGCCGCCGGGCGTTGGTCAGGCACTCCTGGACGATCCGGAACGAGTGCCGGCTGACGGTCGGGGGCAGGCGCTCGAGGTCGACGGCGCAGTCCGTCCGGGCGAGCGGCGTCTCGGCCACGAGCTCGTCGAGCCGGTCCAGGGTCGGCTGGGGCCGGTCGTCGTCCGACCGGCTCGGGCCCCGCGCGTAGGTGAGGAGCTCGCGCAGGTCGGCGAGCGCCTGACGGCTGCTGTCGTGCAGGGCGGCGACGGCCTCGTCCCGGTCCGCGGCGTCGAGGTCCGTCCGGTGCCGCAGGACGCTCGCGTGCATCGCGGTCACCGAGAGGCGGTGGGCGAGGGCGTCGTGCATCTCCCGGGCGATCTGCGTGCGCTCCTGGTGGCGAGCTCGCTCCTCGCCGAGGCGCTGCTCCTCCGCGGTCAGCCGGACCCGCTCGTGCAGCGCGGCGACGAGGTCCCGCCGCGCGCCGACCGCGAGGCCCGCGGCGAGCGCGACGGCGAGGACGACCGCGGTCGCGCCCACCGCGGCCACCACCTCCCACCACGGCAGCGCGACGCCGACCAGGTCGATCCCCAGGGCGGCCACCGTCAGGACGCCGACGAGCCAGACCGCCGCGACCGGCGCCAGCTCGCGCAGCCGGCGCCGGGTGGCGAGCGACCCGAACGCGAAGAGGGCCGCCGGCACCGCCGCGGTCGAGACGACGGCGAGCACGGCGAGCAGCAGGGCGACGAGGAAGGGCGCGCTGCGGCGCCAGAGCACGACGACCCACGCGGCGACCCCGAACGCGAGGTCGAGGAACAGGAGCGCGGCGAACCGCACGGGGTCGTCCTGCGCTCCCGGCGTGTCGACGCTGAGCGCGAAGTTGCCGAGGAACAGCAGGGCACCCGACAGGGCGACCGCGGCCAGGAGGCCGGTCTCGCGGAGGACCCGACGCCACGCCGGGCGCTGCGCGAACATGCTCACCGGAGCACTGTAGGCACCGACGAGCCCGGCGCCCCGGCTGAGGACGGGAAATCAGACCGATGACCGATACCGCGGCCCGAGCCGCCCGACCAGGCTCGACGCATGCACCCCTCGCTCGACGAGAGCCCCGTCCCGACGGCACCCGTGCCCGGCCCGCCGCTCTTCGGTCCCGTGTCCCAGCCCACGCTCGACAGCACGACCGCGACCACCTTCGCCTACCACCGGGCGGCCCGCGTCGACCTTCGCCCCGCACGGTGGTGGAGCCCGCTCACCACGTTCGGCGCGACGGCGCTCCTCTACCTCGCCTTCCTCGCCCCGGTCGCCGTCGTCGCGGTCGCCTACGCCGTGCTGGTGCCCTACCGGCCCGGGCTGCCGACGCCGTCCGACGACTTCTCCGACCCGCTCAACCCGCTGGACTGGGCGATCGGCCTCGGGCTCATCGCGCTCCTGCTGCCCGCCGTCGTGCTCGGCGTGCGCTGGGGCGGTCGGCGCCGCGGCACGATCCACTCGGTCACCGGACGGTTCCGGTGGGGGCTCGTCGGCAGCGCGGTGCCGCTCGTCGTGCCGCTCTACGGCGTCGTCACCGTGGGCGGGTTCCTGCTCCGGCCGCCGTCGGACCTCGCGACCCCCGCCGTGACCCCGGCCCTGCTGGTGAGCCTGGGGTGCATCCTCCTCCTCGGGCCGCTGCAGTGCGCCGCCGAGGAGTACGCGT
Source organism: Cellulosimicrobium sp. RS (assembly GCF_046159675.1). Lineage (NCBI taxonomy): Bacteria > Bacillati > Actinomycetota > Actinomycetes > Micrococcales > Promicromonosporaceae > Cellulosimicrobium > Cellulosimicrobium sp. RS. Next base: position 120,752 of record NZ_JBJXVU010000005.1, read on the forward strand.
TCCGCGGCCTGCCCCAGCAGATGCTCGGCACCTGGCTGCGCTCGCCGGTGTGGGGGATCGTCCTGCCGGTCCCGTTCTTCGTCGTCGGCCACGGGTACGACGGGGTGGGGCAGATCGGCATCGCGGCGTTCGCGCTCTGCACCGGGTTCCTCGTCTGGAAGACGGGCGGGCTCGAGCTGGCCGTGCTTGTGCACGTCGCCAACAACCTCTTCCTGTTCCTCCTCGCGCCCTTCAGCGCCTCGTCGATGGAGCAGGGCGCGATCGAGCCGCTCGTGCTGCTCGTCGACCTCGCGCTCCTCGGCAGCGCCACCGCCGTGCTCACGGTCTGGTTCTCCCGCCGCGAAGGGCTGCGGATCCTCGAGCCCTGCTGCGGCCGGATGCCGTCCCGGGGCTGAGGGCGACCCCGGCGCTCAGCGCGCGAGCCACTCCTTGCGCTCCGCGGGCGGCAGCTTCTCGACGGCGGCGCGCAGCACGTCGCGCGACATCGTGGCGGCCCGCTCCTCGAGGAACGCCCGCAGCCGCTCGGGCTCGACGTCGCCCGCGTGCCGGAGCATCCAGCCGACGCCCTTCTGGACGTACGGCTCCGGGTCGTCGAGCAGCATCGCCGACAGCCGGAACGTGTCGTCGACCTGGCCGCGGCGCAGGAACGCCGCCGTCGCGACGACGGCGGAGCGACGGCGCGGCCAGTCGGGCGCGCGCGCCAGGTCGTCGAGCACGTCGCGCGGGCGGTCGAGCAGCCACGTCCCCAGCACCTGGGACGCGGTGAGGTCCACGAGGTCCCACGTGTCGATGCGGTCGTGCCGGCGCAGGAAGAGCTCCACGAGCTCCGCGTGCCGCTCGACCGTCACGCGCCGGGCGGTCGCCGCCTTGCCCATGATCGAGCACCCGCCGGCCCGCACCTCGTGGATCCGGTCCTCGAGCAGCAGCTCGATCTGGTCGACCGGCAGGTCGAGGGCGTTCTTCGCGAGCACGAACACGTCGCCCATGCGTACCCCGGCGACGGTGCCGTCGCCCGGGAAGCTCCGGGCGGACGCGCGGCGCTGGGCCGCCGTCGCGCGGGCGAGCAGGTCGGCCCGGAAGTCGGTCGCCGTCGTGTACGGCGGCATCGTCCCTCTCCTCTCCTCCGGGCGCGTGCCCGGGGTCCTGTGCGTCGGGCGGCCCGTGCCCCCGGCGGTCCTGCGGCTCAGCGCGGCGCCATGCGGATGGCGCCGTCGAGGCGGACCACCTCGCCGTTGAGCATCGGGTTCTCCACGATCGCGCGCACGAGGTGCGCGTACTCCTCCGGGCGCCCGAGCCGGCTCGGGTGCGGCACCTGCGCCCCGAGCGACTCCTGCGCCGCCTCGGGGAGCGACGCCATCATCGGGGTGCGGAAGATCCCGGGCGCGATCGTCATGACGCGGATCCGGTGCTGCGCGAGGTCGCGCGCGAGCGGCAGCGTGAGGCCGGCGACCCCGGCCTTGGACGCGGCGTAGGCCGCCTGCCCGACCTGGCCGTCGAACGCCGCGACCGACGCCGTCTGCACGACGACGCCGCGCTCCTCGCCGTCGGGGTCGGGGCCGTCGGGACCGAGCGGGTCGAGGGCGAGCATGCGCTCCGCGGCGAGCCGGACGACGTTGAACGTGCCGACGAGGTTGACGTCGACCACGCGGCGGAACGCGTCGAGCGCGTGCACCCCGGACCGGCCGAGGACCCGCTGCGCGAGCACGATCCCGGCGCAGCTCACGACGACGCGCGCCCCGCCCAGGGCGTCGGCGGCGTCCAGGGCCCGCGCGACGTCGTCCTCGCTCGTCACGTCCGTGGGGACGAACCGCGCCGCGTCGCCGAGGCCCTCGGCGACCGCCGCGCCGTCGGACGACGCGAGGTCGGCGAGCACGACGCGCGCGCCGGCAGCCACCAGGCCCTCCGCCGTCGCGCGCCCGAGGCCCGACGCCCCGCCCGTCACCAGCGCGACCGCGCCCTCGATCCGCATCTCTCATCCTCCGTCAGCCGTGCGGGCTCCGTCGCCCGCCCCGCTGACCGTACCCAGGTGGAGCCGCAGGTCGCGAGATCGACCCGCCCGGCGGCCTCCCGGACCGCCCGGGCCGGGCCTCGCGGCCGCAGGCGCCCGGTGCGAGGGGCGTCAGTGCGCCGGCATCTCCAGGCAGCCGCCGTCCGCGATCGGACCCCCGGCCTCGAGGGTCACGGCGTCGGGCGCGACGCCCCCGAACACGCAGCCGCCGGGCACCGCGACGCCCACGCCGACGGTCGTCGCGACCTCGCCGGACGCCGTCGTGCCCACGACCTGCACGGTCTCGAACCCCGCGGCGGCGAGCGCCGCCGCGACCTCGTCGGCGTCGACCGCCGAGCCGTCCGCGACCGGGTCGAGCGCGGCGCGGACGGCGGGCACCGAGCGGGCCGCCTCGGCGTCGCGCTCGGGCGTGCCCTGGCGCTGGCGGTACGCCTCGTTCGACGCGTCGAGCGTCGCCTCGCGCCCGGTCCCGGCGCCGGCCGAGGTGCTCGCCGGGGCGCTCGCGACCGACCGCTCGGCGGAGGCGCCCCGCTGGTCGGCCCACGACCGCATCCCGACCGTCACGACGGCGAAGTACCCCACGACGCCGACGAACGCGAAGATCGCGATGCCCACGACCACGCCGACCACCGCCCGGGTCACGGGCGAGGTGGTGTCGGGGCCGTCGTCCGGTCCCCCGTCGTGTCCGTGGCCCGGGCCGTCGTCCGGCAGCCGCGTCGTCATGCCCCGAGTCTGTCCCGCGCGGGCGCGGGAGGCCACCGAGATTCCGCCGCTCCTACTGCTCGCGCGCGGCGCGGACGCCCTCGAGCCAGCGGTCGAACTCCTCCGCGAGCTCCTGCGGGGACATCCGGAGCGCCTCGGCCGGGCTCGTCGCCTCCCGGCCTGCGACGTACAACCGGCGCACCATGTCGGTCTTCGGGGTCCACGGGCGCATGGAGGCGTCCCTTCTCTCGGCTGCTGGCATCGCGCACATACTTCAGCACGCCACGGGCAGGCTCGCGCGCGCTCGACCGGGGGTGGGGACGGGTTCCGCACGACGTCACACCCGCGGTGCGAGGATGGGACGGGCCCGGACGCGCCGGCGCCTCGCCCGAGGAGGTCCCATGAGCCTGTACGACATCCCGTTCGACGCCATGGACGGGACGGCGCGCACCCTGCGCGAGCACGCGGACGACGTCGTGCTGGTCGTCAACGTCGCGTCGCGGTGCGGGCTCGCGCCGCAGTACGCGACGCTCGAGGCGATGCAGGAGAAGTACCGCGACCGCGGGTTCACCGTGATCGGGTTCCCCAGCAACCAGTTCCTCCAGGAGCTCGGCAGCAACGAGGCGATCCAGGAGTTCTGCTCGCTCACCTACGGCGTGACGTTTCCCGTGGTGGACCGTGTGCGCGTCAACGGCCGCCATGCGCACCCGCTCTACTCGGAGCTCAAGAAGACGCCCGACGCGGACGGCAAGGCGGGGCGCGTCACGTGGAACTTCGAGAAGTTCCTCGTCCTGCCGGGCGGCGAGGTGCACCGGTTCCGGCCGCGCACCCTGCCCGACGACCCGGCGATCGTCGAGCTCGTCGAGACGCACCTCCCCCGCTGACCGCGCCCGCTCCGGCCCGCCGCCCCCGCAGCCACGGCCACGGCCACGGCCGCTCAGCGGACGACGAGCGCCGGGTGCCGCGGGTCGTCGACCCGCACGACGACGTCCGCCACGTCCTCGGGACGGACCTCCTGCGCGTACCGGCCGTAGGCGGCGAGCGTCCACGCCGCGTCGGGCGCGGTGCGGCGCGCGAGCGTCGCGGGGCGCAGGGCGAGGTGCACGGTGAGGTCGAGCGCGAGGCCGAGGCCCAGGCAGAGCGCGCCGTCGAGCACGACGACGAGGCCCGGCTCGGCCTCGACGTACGCGGCGCGCGTCGACCGGCTCGTCGCGGGGTCGCGCAGGCTCGGCAGGTAGCGGCCGGTACCACCCGGCCCGACGGCATCCAGCACCTCGCGCCGGAGCCCGGCCACGTCGACCCACTCGTCGAGAAGAGCGTCGGGGTCCTCGCGCCCGCGCTCGAGGCGCAGCGACGCGGGACGCCAGAAGTCCTGCACGCGCACGCGCGCGACCGGGCGACCCGCCGCGCGCAGCGGCGCGACCAGACGATCCGCGAGGTCCTCGGGCCGCGTGGAGGGGTGGCCGTCGACGAGGAGGCGGACCGCCCGGGGCTGCTCACGCCCGACGGCGAGCACGCGCTCGACCACCCGGTCCACGAGGACGTCCTCGCTCAGCGGCTCGACGCGCACCGGCTCGACCCGCCTCGGTTCGGCCCGCACCGTTCGACCCGCCCCTTCGACCGCACCGCGTCAGGATGCCACGGGCGGCGCGACCGGGTCCGCGCGCTCGGCCAGCCACGCGCGCGGCGAACGGCCGACCCGGTGGCTGAACGCGCGCGAGAACGCGGCGGGCGTCGCGTACCCGAGCTCGGTCGCGGTCCGGCTCACCGAGGCGCCCGCCCGGAGCCGGTCCTGCGCGACGGTGAGGCGCCACCCGGTCACGTAGTCGCCGGGCGGCTGCCCGACGACGGCGGTGAACCGGGCCGCGAACGCGCTCCGCGACAGGTGCGCCGCGCGCGCCATCGACGCGAGCGTCCACGGCTCCCCCGGCGCCTCGTGCACCGCGACGAGCACGGGCGCGAGGCGCTCGTCGGCGAGGCCGGGGAGCAGCCCCGGCGGGAGCGCGAGGTCGTCGGCGTGGTCGAGGATCCACCGGAAGAGCTGCACGAGCACGACCTCGAAGAGCCGGTCGGCGAGGACGCGACGGCCGCAGCGGACGTCGTCGATCTCGCGGAAGAGCAGGTCGAGCGCGGGCTCGAGCCCCGCGACGTCGGCGAGCGGCAGCACGAGCACGGGCGGCAGCGTGCGCACGAGCGGGTGGGTGGCGCCGCCCTCGACGTCGAGCGTCGCGCACGCGAAGTCGGAGTCCGCGGTGGGTGCGTTGTGGAACGCGTGGTCGAGCGGGCGCGGGTAGAAGAGCAGGCTCGGGCGGTCGACGCTGCGGCGCTCGACCCGGCCGTCCGCGCCGACGTGGGTCATGTCCATCTCGCCCCGCCGGAGCACGTGCAGGAACCCGCGCCCGGGCCGCGCGTCGAACGTCGTGACGCCGCACAGCGGCCCGGTGTGGAAGAGGTGCGTCCGCACGCGGAACCGCTCGAGCAGGTGCGAGAGCCGGTCGACGGGAGCCATCACCCCAGGATGCCAGACGATCGGACACGTTCCGAGGACGATTCGTTCCCCGTCGTCCGACGCGAGCGACCAGGCTGGACTGCGTCGGCCCCGCCCGGGACCGGCGTCCCCGCACCCGGAGGAGATCCCCGTGTCCCGTGTCCCCCTCCTCAGCCCCGAGTCCGCCACCGGCCCCGTCGCCGACGGGCTCGACCAGATCCGTGCCGCGTTCGGCGGCGTCCCGGCGATGTTCCGGGCGGTCGCGAACTCGCCCGCCGCCCTGCAGAGCATGTGGGGTGCGTTCGGCGCCCTCGGCACCGGCACGCTCGGCGCGGCCGTCGGCGAGCAGATCGCCGTCGCCGTCGCGAACCGGAACGCGTGCGAGTACTGCCTCGCCGCCCACACCGCGCTCGGGCGCAAGGCCGGCGTCGCGCGCGACGACCTCACCGCCGCGCAGGACGGCACCGCGTCCGACCCGCGCGTCGAGGCGCTGCTGCGCTTCGCGCTCGCCCTCGTGGACGAGCGCGGTCACGTGACCGCGCAGGACGTCCAGGCGGTGCGCGACGCGGGGTGGACCGACGAGCAGGTGGTCGAGGTCGTCGCGCACGTCGCGCTCAACCTGTTCACCAACTACGTCAACGTGGCGCTCGACGTCCCCGTCGACTTCCCCGCCGTCGGCCTGCGCCGCGCCGCCTGAGAGGAGCCACCGTGCCGTCCCGCCCCGCCGCACCGTCCCGCCCCGCCGCACCGTCCCGACCTGGCGACCCGCGCTCCCCCGTGCCGGCCCCGGGGCCCGCGAGCGCCGTCGTGCTGGAGGTGCGCACCGGCGGGGTGGGCACGGTGGCCCACCGCGGGCGCGAGGTGCCGACGGCGTTCCGCAAGCGGCCGCGCCTCGGCCCCGTCGCGGTGGGGACGGAAGGGCTGGAGGGCGACGCGCAGGCCGACCGGCGCGTGCACGGCGGCCCCGAGAAGGCGGTGTGCGTGTACCCGGTCGAGCACTACGCGGCGTGGCGCGACGAGCTCGGCGCGGACCTCCCGCCCGGCGCGTTCGGGGAGAACCTCCTGACGCGCGGGCTCACCGAGGACGACCTGCTGCTGGGCGACGTGCTCACGCTCGGGACGGCGACCCTCCAGGTGAGCATGCCGCGCCGCCCCTGCTACAAGCTCGCGGCGGTCCACGGCCTCGTCGACCTGCCGGACCGGGTCCAGACGTCGGGTCGCACGGGCTGGTACCTGCGCGTGCTCACGCCCGGCACGGTGCGGTCGGGCACGACCGCCGTCGTCGTCGACCGGCCGCGCCGGAGCGCGACGGTGCGCGAGGTCAACCGCGTGATGAACCTCGACCGCGACGACCTCCCGGCCGCCGCGGCGCTCGCCGCGCTCCCGACGCTCCCCGCGCGCTGGCGCGACACGCTCGCGCGCCGGCTCCGGGGCGGGACCGAGGACGACCGGGCGCGGCTGCGGGGGCCGCTCGCCGAGGGTCCGTAACGCCCGCCGCTCAGGCGTGGGGCGGCGCACCGCCGTCGGACGCCGCGGCCTCGTCCGCGCGCGGCAGGCGGACGACGAGCAGGCACGTGTCGTCCTCGTCGCTGCGGCCCCCGGCCTGGTCGAGCAGGTGGTCCCGGACGGCGGCAGCGTCCGCGTCCGCCGGGGCGCGGCCGAGGGCCCGCGCGAGCTCCGCGACGCCCTCGCGCTGGCCCCGGGCGCGGGACTCCACGAGGCCGTCGGTGTACAGCGCGAGCACGCTCCCGGCACGCGGTCGCAGCCGGGCGGCCGTGACGGGCCGGGGCGTGACGACCCCGATCGGCGTGGTGAGCGACTCGTCGAGCGGGCGGACGGCGCCGTCGGGCGTGCGGAGCAGGGGCGGCGGGTGGCCGGCCCGGCAGTAGACGAGCTCGCGCCCGCCGTCCGCGTCGGGCGGCCCGAGCGTCGCGACGACGCACGTCGCGACGTCCGCGAGGCCGAAGCGCTTCACGAGCCCGTCCAGGCGCTCGACGACCTCCTCGGGCGTCGTGCCGTCCGCGGCGACGCTCAGCAGCGCCGACCGGATCTGGCCCATCGCCGCCGCGGCGTGCATGTCGTGCCCGACGACGTCACCCACCACGAGGAGCACGCGGCCGCCGGGGAGCTCGAGTGCCTCGAACCAGTCGCCGCCGACCGCGGCGCCCGACGCGCCGGCCGCGGGCCGGTAGACCACGGCGACGTCGAGGTCGTCGAGCGGGGCGAGGCGAGGCAGCATCCGCTCCTGCAGGGTGTGCGCGGCGTCGCGCTCCCGCTCGTAGAGCCGCGCGTTGTCGAGCAGGAGGCCGATCCGGTGCCCGAGGTCCTCGAACATCACGGCGTCCTCGTCACCGAAGAACCCGGCCTGCGGGCTGACGACGGCGAGCACGCCGACGACCCGGCCCCGGGCCCGCAGCCCCACCGACATAGCGGAGCCGAGCCCGAGCGCGCGCATGGCCGCGAGCTCCTCCTCGTCCGCGTGCGGCGAGACGAGGTCGGGCGTGACGTCGAACGGCCGCGCGAACCGCGCGCCGCCCCCGAGCACGTCGACCGCCGCGAGCGACCGGTCGGCCCAGCCGGGCGTCCGGGACAGGCGCCTTGCCGCAGCGGCGAGCGCCGGGTCGTGCGACGCGACGTCGGTGCGCGAGCGACGGTCCGGGTACGTCACGACGACCGCCCAGCCCGAGAAGACCTCGGCCACGGCGTGCGCCGCCTCGGCCAGCACGTCCTCGACGTCGAGGAGCTCGCCCAGCCGCTCGACGAGACGCGTCGTCGTGGTCAGCCGACGGTTCGCGGAGATCGCCGCGTCGAGAGCCGCCTCGCGGGACCGCTCCGCCTCGACCCGGGTGGTGACGTCCGCCTGGACGCCGACGAAGTGAGTGAGGGTCCCGTGGTCGTCGTGGACCGGCGAGATGGTGAGCTGGTTCCAGAACGCCGTGCCGTCCTTGCGATAGTTCAGCAGCGTCTCGCCCACCGTGCTGCCGTCGTCGACCGCGGCGCGGATCCTCGCGACCGCCTCGCGGTCGGTGCCCAGACCCTGGAGGAACCGGCAGTTCGTCCCCAGCACCTCGTCCGCGGTGTAGCCGGTCGTCGCCGTGAACGCGGGGTTGGCCCACACCAGCGGCATGCCGGGAGCGCGCGCGTCGGCGATGGTGAACGAGACATCGCTCGCGGACATCGCCCGGCGTTCGAGCGCGACGGCGAGCCGCTCCGCCTCGGCCAGGGCGGCGGCCGGGGGGTCGGACGAGGAGGTCGAGGTGGCCACGGGGCGCCTCACGGTCGGACGGCGGGCGTCCTGTGCTCGAACGCCCGGAACACTGTCGCACGTCGCGACCGTCCGTGAGGACCCGCTCCGGGAGGGCGGCGGTGCGTCGGCCGCAGTTGTGCCCGACCGCCCGGCGGTCAGAATGGACACGTCCGGGAGACGAGGCGGAACCGCATGACAGTCGAGGCACGGGTCCTCGTGGTCGAGGACGACCGCATGCTCGCGGACATGCTCGTGGAGCTCCTCGGGAGCGAGGGCTACGCCGTCGAGGTCGCGCACGACGGCCAGCGCGGGCTCCACCTCGGCCTCGCGCGCGAGTACGACCTGCTGCTCCTCGACCGTGGCCTGCCCGCCGTCGAGGGGCTCGACCTGCTCGCCCGGCTGCGCTCGCGCGGCGTCACGGCGCCCGCGCTCGTGCTGTCGGCGCTCGGCAACCCGGCCGACCGTGTGGCCGGCCTCGACGCCGGGGCCGAGGACTACGTGGGGAAGCCGTTCGACGTCGACGAGCTGCTGGCGCGGCTGCGCGCGCTGCGCCGGCGGGGCCAGGCGTCCCCGGCGGCGGGCGCGATCCGCCTCCCGGGCGGCACGCTCGACCTCGGGACCCGCCGCGTGACGACGGACGCAGGCACGACCGCCGACCTCTCGGCGCGCGAGGCCGCGCTCGCCGAGGTCCTCGCCCGGCACCCGCACCAGGTCTTCGGCCGGGACGAGCTGCTGGAGCGCGTGTTCCCCGAGGCGTCCGACCCGGGGGTCGTGGACACCTACGTGTACTACCTGCGCCGCAAGCTCGGCCGCCGCGCGGTCACGACCGTGCGCGGGCTGGGGTACCGGTGGGGCGCACTGTGATCACGGGCGCGGAGCGCGACCTCCTGCGGCGCACGAGCCGGCGCCTCGCGGTGCAGACGGGTCTCCTCGTGCTCGTGAGCCTGCTCGTGGTGGCGGCGGTCGTCCTCGCCGTGGTGGCTCGCGCGCTCGGCGAGGCGGACGACCGTCGGCTCGAGTCGGCGGCGTCGGCCGACGAGGTCACCGACGCGGGCCCAGGGACCTGGGTCGCCGTGGCCTCGCCGCGCGGTGTCGAGGCGTCGCCCGGGATGCCGGCCGGCCTGCCCGACCTCGGTCTCGTCGAGCAGGTGGCACGCACGGGGACGAGCGCGCGGGAGCGGGTGACGACCTCGGCAGGCACGTTCTGGGTGCTCACGGTGGAGCGTCGGGACGGCGTCGTCCAGGCCGTCCTCGACCCGTCCGAGACGCGCGAGGAGCTGGCGCGCCTCCTCCTCGCGCTCGGTGTCGCGACGGCCGTCGGGGTCGTGCTCGCCACCGTCGGGGGCTGGTGGCTCGGGCGTCGCGCCGTCCTCCCCACGGCGCAGGCCCTCGCGATGCAGCGGCGCTTCGTGGCGGACGCGAGCCACGAGCTGCGGACCCCCCTCACCCTGCTCTCGACGCGCGCGCAGCTCCTGCGTCGCCGGCTCGAACGACCGGGCCCGGGGACGGCGGAGCAGGTGGCGCGCGACGTCGACGGGCTCCTCGAGGACACGGCCGCGCTCAGCGACGTGCTCGACGACCTGCTGACGGCCGCGGACACGCGGTCCGTGGACCTCGTCCCCGTCGACCTCGCGGCGCTGGCCGACGCCGTCGTGCGCTCGGCCGAGGCGCGCGCGGCGTCGCGCTCCGTCGCGCTGCGGCGCGCGGGGACGGACGACCTCACGGTCGCGGGGGCGCCGGCCGCGCTGCGCCGCGCGCTCACCGCGCTCGTGGACAACGCGGTCGACCACGCGACGCACGAGGTCGTCGTCACGGTGCGGCGCGCCGGGTCGGCCGCGCAGGCGCTCGTCGACGACGACGGACCCGGGCTGGGCGAGGACGCCGGCGACCTGTTCGCACGCTTCGCCTCGCGCCGCCCCGGGCCGGCACCCGACGAGGGCGGGCGCCGCCACTACGGGCTGGGGCTCGCGCTCGTCGCGGAGGTCGCGGCCCAGCACGCGGGCACCGTGGAGGCGACGAACCGCCCCGACGCACCGCACGGGGCCCGTCTCGTGCTCACGCTGCCGCTCGGCCCGCCGGCCCGTCGCTGACGACCGTCCCGTCCGGGAGGACGGCGAGCACGAGGGCGGCCCCCTGGTCCACCGCCCACGCGACCCCCTCCTCGCCCAGCGCGAGGACGCTCGTCGCGAGGACGTCGGCGGTCGTGAGGTCGGGCGCGACGACGGTCGCCGACAGGAGCCCGCGCGCGGCGGCACCCGTGCGCCCGTCCCACACGTGGAGACCGCGCTCGTACGTCCCCGACGTCGCCACCGCGCCGTCGTGCAGCTCGACCCGCGCCACGAGCCCGTCCACGCGCGCCGGGGAGCGCACGCCCACCACCCAGGGCCGGCCGGGCTCCGGCCCGCCACGGACGGCGACGTCCCCGCCGGCGTTGAGGCACAGGTCGGAGAACCCCGCGGCGACGAGCCGGTCCACCGCGCGCTGCGCGGCCCAGCCCTTGACGACGCCGTCGGTGTCGAGCGTGCCGTCCGGCCGGTGCACGTCGAACGCGCCACCGCTCGCGACGCGCGCGGCCTCCGCGAGGTCGAGCACCTCGCGCAGGTCCCGGGAGGGGCGCGCGACGAGCCCGCGCCGGTGGCGGGACAGCTCGCTGTCCGCGCGTCGCCCGCTGAACCGCGCGTCCGCGGCGTGGAGCACCGCGAACGCCGCGCGGGCGGCAGCCTGCGCACGCTCGTCGTCGGGCGCGCGCAGGTCCAGCGACATCGGCAGCCCCATGACCGTCTCCGTCCGGCGCACCGTCAGCCCCGCGCGTCGATCGCGGCCTGGAGGGACTCGCGGTAGCCCTCGGAGGTGTAGGTCGCCCCGGAGACGGTGTCGATGCGCGCGGACTGCGCCCGCACGGCCTCCTGCGCGAGCAGCGGCGTGGCGCGCGCGGAGATCTGGGAGCTCTCTCCCCCGCTGGGCGACCGCACGGTCTGCACCGCGTCGAGGTGCGTCCCGGTGAACGTCACCGCGACCTGCACCGGCCCGTACCGCGTCTGGACGACCGACCCCGTCACGGTCGCCCGCGTCGGGTCGGGCGTGCCGGTGCCCGGGCTCGCCGGGGACGTGCCCGGGTCCGTCGAGCCCGCGGTGGAGGGGGCCGGCGTCGGGGTCGTGGGGGTCACGGGCTCCGACCCCGCGACGACGGCGGCGGGACCAGCCGACGTCGCGGACCCGTCCCCGGCGAGGCCCGGCACCCCGCCGTACCGCGCGAGCGCGGCGGCCCCGAGCGCGAGCACGCTGCCCGCGTAGACGATCGTCCCTCTCCAGCGGCGTCCGGTCATGACAGGCTCAGCTCCTCGTGGTGGACGGCGGACCGCGGCACGCCCGCGCGGCGTGCCGAGTCCTCGACGGTGGCGACCATCGCGGGCGGACCGCACACGAACACGTCGCGCGACGCGATGTCGGGGACCAGGGCGTCGAGCCGCCCCGGGCCCAGGGGGTCGTACCCGAGGTCGGCCCGGCGGCCCACGACGGGCAGGTACGTGAGCGGCGCGTCGGCGAGCTCGTGGCCGAGGCCGAGGTCCGCCCGGGACCGGGCGCGGTGCACGACGACGACGTCGTGACCGCGCGCGACCAGGTCCTCCGCGAGCGCCCGCACGGGCCCGACGCCCGCGCCCCCGGCGACGAGCAGCACACCGCGGCGTCGCGCCCGGGCGGCGGTGAAGCGGCCGAACGGTCCCTCGAGGAGCACGCGCGTCCCCGGCCGCAGGTGGGCCACCGCGCGCGAGTGGTCGCCCAGGCCACCGACGGTGAAGCGCAGGTGCTCGCCGTCGGGCGCGACGGAGACCGAGTAGGGGTGGGCGGTGACGACGTGGCCCCGCGCGAGGAAGCGCACGAGGAAGAACTGGCCCGCCCGTGCCCCGGCGTCCGCGAGCGCCGGACCCGACACCCACACGCTCGTCATCCCCCCGGCCTCCGGCACGACCGCGCTCACCCGCGGCGCGTCCCGGAGCACGCCCAGGAGCGGCAGCACCACGCGCCACGTGAGCAGGGCCGCGGCGGTGCCCGCGTAGAGGAGCACCCAGGCGGCGCGGGCCGTCGGGTCGGCGACGAAGTGCGCGCCCGCCGTGACCTGGTGCGCGAACGTGAGGTACACCCCGGCGTAGATCGTCAGGTGCACGAGGAACCACGCCTCGTACGACAGGTGCCGCCGCACGAGGCGCGCGCCGGACACCCCCACGACCACGAACAGGCCGGTGCCGACCAGCGCGGCCGTCATGTCCGGCTCCGCCAGCACGAGGGTGAGCGCCTGCCACCAGGACGCGGCCTGCGCCGGCAGGGCGGTCCCGGCCACCATGAGGAGCGTGTGCGTGAGGACGAGGAGCACGACGGCCGTCCCGAGGACGCGGTGCCACGCGACGAGCCGGTCCAGGCCCACCGCACGCTCGAACCAGGGCACGCGCCCGACGAGGAGGAGCTGGGCGCAGACCAGCACCGACGCGACGAGCCCCACGAGCTCCCCCACGCCGGTGAGCGCGCCGGCCGGGGACGCCCCGGCGGACGGCGGCGTGCCCCGCCACCAGAACGCGACGACGAGCACGAGGACACCGACCAGCACCGCCCACAGGACGACCGCGCCCGGAGCGGGTGCGCCCGCTCCGCGCCGTGCCCGGGCCGTGGCCCGGTCCTGAGGCTGGGCCTGCTGGGCCTGCTGGGCCTGCGGGGCCGACGTCCGGCGCGTCGTGAGGATGCTCATGCGAGACAGCGTGCCCGCCGATTCTCAGAGCATTCTCGGAGACGGTGCCGGTGATCCGGGGTCCGACCCTCTCGTCCGCCCGTGGGCGGGTGGACGCCGGGTCTCAGCGGGACGACGCCGCCGGCACGAGCGGCTCGCCGACCTCCGCGGCGGGTGCCGACCGGGACGGTCCGGGCGGCGTCTCGTCCCTGCCCGGGCGGGTGGCGAGCAGCGCCCAGAGGATGCACGCGAGGTCGACGACCTCCTGGAGCCACGCCCCCGCGAGCGCGGGGAGCCGCCCCGTCGCGGCCACGACCATGAGCAGCCCGGACAGGGCGATCCCGATGCCGATGGCCTGCCACGCGACCCGCACGGTGCGGCGGCCGATCCGCACGGCGCCGACGGTGCGCGCGAGGTCGTCGCGGACGACGACGGCGTCCGCGGACTCGGTCGCCGCCGTCGAGCCCCGTGCGCCCATGGCCATGCCGACGTCGGCCACCGCGAGGACCGGGGCGTCGTTCACGCCGTCCCCGACCATCATCACGGGGCGGTCCGGCAGCGCACGCACCGCGTCGACCTTGTCCTGCGGGAGGAGGCCGGCGCGCACGTCGTCGATGCCCACCTGGTCCGCGACGTGCCGGGCGGTCGCCGCGCCGTCGCCGGTGAGCATGACGGTGGTCCGCACGCCCGCGGCGTGGAGGGCGGCGACGGTGGGGCGGGCCTCGGCCCGCAGCTCGTCGGCGAGGAGCACGGTCCCGGCGTACGCGCCGTCGACGCCCACGTGGACGGCGCTGCGGCCCGCGCCGGGCACGGGGACGCCCGCGGGCGCGCCCGCGGTGACGAAGGCCAGCCGACCGACCGCCACCGCGTGGCCGTCCGCCGTCGCGCGGGCTCCCCGGGCGGTCTCCTCCGTCGCGTCCCGTGCGGCGGGCAGCGCGAGGTCCCGCTCCTGGGCCGCGCGGACGATCGCCGCCGCGAGCGGGTGCACCGAGTACTGCTCGACGGCGGCCGCGAGCGCGAGCACGCGGTCCGGCGTGCGGTCGCCCGCGGGCAGGACCTCCACGACGACCGGCGCCCCGTGGGTCAGCGTGCCCGTCTTGTCGAACGCGACGGTGCGCACGCGCGAGAGCTGTTCGAGCGTGCCCGCCGACTTCACGATGATCCCGTTCCGGGCCGCGCGGGACATGCCGGACATGAAGGCGACCGGGGCCGCGATGATCAGCGGGCACGGCGTCGCGACGACGAGCACCTCGGCGAAGCGGGTCGCCTCGCCGCTGAGCGCCCACGCTGCGCCCGCGAGCGCGAGGGCGGCGACCGTGAACGGCACCGCCACGCGGTCGGCGAGGCGCACGAACGGCGCCTTGGACTCCTGCGCCTGCTTCACGAGCTCGACGATCGCCTGGTACTGCGAGCCAGCGGCCGTCGCGGTCGCCCGGACCTGCGCCGCTCCGCCGCCGTTGACCGACCCGGAAAGCACGACGTCCCCGCGCCGGTGCTCCACCGGGAGCGACTCCCCGGACAGCGACGACTCGTCGAACGTGGCCGCCTTGCTGAGCAGGACGCCGTCCACGGGAACGACCTCCCCTGGCCTAACCCACACCTCGTCGCCGGGGCGCACGTCGTCGACGGGGACGTCCTCGAGCTCCCCGCCGGGCCCGGCCCGGTGGGCGACGCGCGGGGCGCCGGCGAGCAGGCTCGACAGCTCGCGCCGCGCGCGCCCGTTCGCGTAGTCCTCGAGCGCCTCGCCGCCCGAGAGCATGAGGCACACCACGAGGGCGGCCCAGTACTCCCCCACGAGCACCGTGGCCGTGACGGACAGGACGGCGAGCAGGTCGACGCCGTACGTGCCCGCCCGCAGGTCCGCCACCATGCCGCGCGCCCGGACCACGACGAGCACGAGCGCGAACGCCGAGACCACGACCTGGGCCGAGAGGGCCGGCCCCCAGGCCTCGAGCACGCCGGCGAGACCACCCACCGCCACCGTGGCGACCACCCACGGGTAGCGCCGGGCGGCCTCCGTCACGCGGCGGCCCGGTCCGGTCATGCCTCCAGGGTGGGCATGCGCCGGGACGGGTCGCCAGGGCCGAACGGCCGTGACCGCGGGGACCAGCGGGCAGCGCCCCGCGGGTCAGACGACCGGCAGGCGCAGCGCCTCGCCGAGCGGGACCGACGGGCCCTGGAACGGCACGGCGTCCTGCTCGCACGTCGCGCCGTCGGTCGCGTCGAGGTCCACGAGGTACCGCGCGACGGCGGCGTCCGCGCACGCGCTCTTGCCGATGATCGTGTGGCCCCAGCCCTCGACGGTGAGCACGCGGGCGTCGGGCCAGCGGTCCGCGTAGGGCTGCGTGAACCCGTACGGCGTCGCGGGGTCGAACCGGGTGCCGACCACGAGCACGGGGGCGTCCGTCGTCTGGTCCCACGGGCCCGTGAACGCGTCGCGGTCCTCGACGGGCACGAACTCGCACTGGACGCCCACCCAGCCGCGGAAGCGCCCGAAGTGCGGGTACTGCGCGTCGAGCGCGTCGACCTTCGCGGGGTACTGCCACGGGCGGCCGGGGGTCGTCGTGTCGACGCACAGGCTCGCGAGCGCGCCGCCGACCGACGCGTAGTCCTCGGCGAATCCGGCGCGGCGGAGCAGCTCCCCCAGCGAGGGCAGGGCGCCGAGGGTGCGCTGCCGGTCCGCGGCCGCGGGCGGCTCGACGGCGCCGCTCAGCACGGCGAGCGACGCGAGCGTGAGGTCGAGGTCGCCCCACGCGACGGGCTCGTACAGGTACTGGAAGACGAGCGCGACCGTGTCCGGGTAGCCGACGCGCACGCTCGTGCCGTCGGGGAGCGGCACGTCGACGGGCGCCCCGCGGAGCGCGGCGTAGGTCGCCTCGACGACGTCGGCCGGGTCGCCGAGCGACGCGAGCGCGCACGCCGACGGCCCCGCCTCCGCGCACAGCCGCGTGAACTCGCCGAACGTCTCGGTCGCGCCGGCGGCCTGCCCGATCCGGGCGCCGATCAGCTCGCGCGACCCGACGCCCGACCACGCGTCGACGTCCATCGTGCCGTCGAGCACGAGGGCGCGGACGCGGTCGGGGAACAGCGCCCCGTACGTCGCGCCGAGCACCGTGCCGTAGGAGTACCCCACGTAGCTGAGCTGCTCGTCGCCCACCGCCTGGCGCAGCAGGTCCATGTCCCGCGCGACGTTCGCCGTCGACGCGTGCGCGATCCGGTCGCCGGAGAACAGCGTGCACGACGCCCCGAACGCCGCCATCTGGCCGAGGTAGCGCGCCTCCTCGCGGTCGGTCACGGGGAACGCGGGCAGGCCCGCGAGGAACGCGTTCTCCCGCTCCTGGTCGCGGAAGCACGTCGCGGGGTCGGACGTCCCGACGGCGCGCGGGTCGAACCCGATGACGTCGAACCGCGCGAGCACGTCGTCGTCGAAGAGCGAGCCCCCCAGCAGGTGTAGCGTCTCGACACCCGGCCCGCCCGGGCCGCCGAAGTTGGTGAACAGGCTCCCGATCCGCTGCTCGGGGTCGGACGCCGGGAGCCGCGTCAGGCCGATGGTCGTCGTACGGCCGTGAGGGCGGTCGTAGTCGGTCGGCACCTGCGCCGTCGCGCACTCGAACGCCTCGAGGCCGTCGCCGTCGCAGGGGCCCCACGCGATCTCGGGCACGGGTGCCTCGACCTGGGCGGCCGTCGTCGTGGCGGGTCCGGTGCGGGCCGACGCCGTGGCGGCACCGGTGCGGGCTGGCTCACCCCCCGGGCCCGCGACAGCCGCGGCGGGGACCCCGCCGAGCAGGAGGACCGCCGCCAGCGACGAGGCGGCGGCGCGGACGGTTCGTGTCGTCATCGATCGCGAAGT
Source organism: Cellulosimicrobium sp. RS (assembly GCF_046159675.1). Taxonomy (NCBI): domain Bacteria; kingdom Bacillati; phylum Actinomycetota; class Actinomycetes; order Micrococcales; family Promicromonosporaceae; genus Cellulosimicrobium; species Cellulosimicrobium sp. RS. The sequence continues at coordinate 137,767 of NZ_JBJXVU010000005.1, forward strand.
CATCGCTCCCCATCCGACCACGGCCCCGCGAGGAGCGCACCCGGACCTGTGCGGCCGAGCACGCCGGGCCACAGCACGGGTGGTACCACTATTGGTACCGTAGGTCTTGTGACGAAGCGAGACAAGGTGCTGGACCGCATGCGGAACAGCCCCGGCAGCGTTCGCTTCGACGAGCTCGCCGCCGTGTGCGACCACTACTTCGGCGAGCCCAGACGCAGCGGGGGCTCGCACCACGTCTATGCCATGCCGTGGCCCGGTGACCCCCGGGTCAACATCCAGAACAGCAACGGCCGGGCCAAGGCCTACCAGGTCAGACAGGTCCTCGAGGCGATCGACAGGCTCGAGGCCATGCACGAGGAGAACGACTCCACGGAGGAGGAGAAGTGAACGCCGCCGAGCACTACAGCTACCGCGTGTCCTGGTCCGCAGACGACGGAGAGTTCGTCGGTACGGTTCTCGAGCTACCCTCCCTCTCCTGGCTCGAGCCCGAGTCGGCCGCCGCGTTCGCCGGGATCCGGAAGCTCGCCTCCGAGGTGGTCGAGGACCTCGCAGCCTCTGGCGAAGAGGTCCCCGAGCCCCTGTCCGAGCGCCACTACTCCGGCGAGTTCCGCGTGCGGATCCCCCCGGCCATGCACCGTCGGCTCGTCGAGGAGGCTGCCGCGCAGGGCATCTCGATGAACCGTCTCGCCAACCACAAGCTCTCAGCCTGAGACAGCACGCAGCCCGCGTCCGGAGATCTCGTCTCGTCTCCTCGCGCGGGCTTCGTCATGACCGCTCGGCCGTGATGCCGGGTCACGTCGGCCGGGTCAGCACCACGACGGCGACCCCCGCCGCGACGGCGAGGGGCGCGAGCACGAGGCCCTGGCGGATCACGTGCCACGCGGGCGGCGCCTCCTGCCCGAAGGTGTGACGGCGGTACTGCTGCCACCACAGCACGGTCGCGAGCGACGCCCAGGGCGTGATCAGCGGCCCGGCGTCGACCGCGACGAGCAGGGTCGCGAGCCGCTCGACGTCCTCGCCCGCCGCGGGGAGCAGCGCGAGGAACGCGGGCAGGTTGTTCACGAGGTTCGCCGCGACGACGCCCGTCGCGGCCAGGCGGGCGAGGTCGCCCGGCCCGGTCCCCGTGCCCGCGACGGCGGCGAGGAGGTCGCCGAGCCCGTGCGCGTGCCAGGTCTCCACGACCACGAACAGCGCCGCCACGACGAGCGCCGACCGCCACGGCAGCATCTCGCGCACCGGCACGAGCGGGCGCACGCGCCGCCACCACGTCGCGAGCGCGAGCACCGCCGCGCCCGCGAGCGCCGTCGGCGCGACGGGCAGCTCGAGCGCGAACGCGACCGCGAGGAGCACGACGACGGCCCCGGTGACGCGCAGGAGCACCCGGTCGGGCGGCGTCGGGCCGGGGCCCGCGAGGTCGAAGCGTCCCCGCAGGTGGCGACCGTGCAGCGCGAGCAGGACGACGACCGTCACCGCGAGGACCGCGAGCGCCGGCGCCCACATCACCCCGACGTACCCGGTGCCGAACCGGTCCGCCGCGAGCAGGTTGGTGAGGTTCGAGACCGGCAGGAGGAGCGACGCCGTGTTGGCGAGCGCGAGCACGGTGAGCGCGAGCGGCAGGGGCCTGGTGCCCGTGCGGCGGGCGAGGGCGAGCACGACGGGCGTGACGAGCACCGCCGTCGTGTCGAGCGACAGCACGACGGTGCTGGCCGTCGCGAGCAGGACGACGAGCACCCACAGCACGATCCGCCGACCTCGGGCGAGCCGCGCCGCCCGGGCGGCGACGGCGTCGAACAGGCCCGCGCCCGCGCACAGCTCCGCGACGACCGTGATGGCGAGGAGGAACACCAGGACCGGCCCGGTGCGCACGAGCAGGTCGCGCGCGTCCGCCGCGGGGAGCAGACCCGTCGCGGGGAGCGCGACGACGACCACCGCGGCGAGCAGCCACGGCGGCAGGCCACGGCGGCGTCGCCGGTGAGCCGTGCCCGCGGCGGCGCCGGAGTCCACGCCGACATCAGGGGGAGGCTCGGTCGTCACGGCGGTCACTGTACGACCGGTGCGCCACGCTCGGCGGTCCGGGGGCTCGTGCCCTCGCAGCCACGGGGGCGCGCTGCTCCGACCCGTGAGGCGTCGTTCACGGCGAGACCGAGGCGGTCGTCCGAGCAAGGACGGGGGTCAGCCGGACCGCTACTATCTGCGTATGCGTGAAGATACGAAGGCTTGCACCTTCGGCACCGAGAGCCCCTACGTCGAGCTCGCGGCCGAGGTGTTCTCGCTGCTCGCCGACGCGACGCGGGTCCGGATCGTCCTCGCCCTGCGAGACGCCGAGCTCCCCGTCAACGCCCTCGCCGAGGTGGTGGGCAAGTCACCGACCGCGGTCTCCCAGCACCTCGCGAAGCTCCGGTGGGGCCGGATCGTCCGTGCCCGGCAGGAGGGAAACCGCGTCTTCTACTCGCTCGTCGACGAGCACGCACGCACGCTCGTCACGCAGGCCGTCTTCCAGGCGCAGCACGCGGTGGACGACCACCCGCAGCATCACGCCGACGGTGCGCACCAGGCGGCGGAGAAGCCGGCCGCGGGCAGTGCGGACGAGGCCGCGCGGTGACGGCGCCGCGGCCGGCCGCCCTCGGCCACCCGCACGACCACGACCACGACCACGACCACGACCACGACCACGACCATCATCACGACGCGCACCCGACGGGCCTGCGCGGCTGGCTGCACGAGGTGTTCGTGCCGCACTCCCACGACGCGGCCGACTCGATCGACGACGAGCTCGTCGCCAGCGGCCAGGGCATCCGCGCGGTGAAGGTCTCGCTCGTGGTCCTCGGGCTCACTGCGCTCGCGCAGCTCGCCATCGTGGCGGTGAGCGGCTCGGTCGCCCTCCTCGCCGACACGGTGCACAACCTCTCCGACGCGCTCACGGCGGTGCCGCTGTGGATCGCGTTCGTGCTCGGTCGTCGTGCCGCGACGCGCCGGTACACCCACGGCTACGGCCGGGCCGAGGACCTCGCGGGCCTGTTCATCGTCGCGATGATCGCCCTCTCGGCCGTCGTCGCAGGCGTCGAGTCCGTGCGGCGCCTCGCCGACCCGCAGCCCGTGGAGAACCTCGGGTGGGTGGTCGCCGCGGGCGTCGTCGGGTTCGCCGGGAACGAGGCCGTCGCCGTCTACCGGATCCGCGTCGGGCGCCGCATCGGCTCCGCCGCGCTCGTCGCCGACGGCGTGCACGCGCGCACGGACGGGTTCACCTCGCTCGCGGTCGTGCTCGGCGCGCTCGGTGTCCTCGTCGGCGTCCCCCTCGCCGACCCCGCCGTCGGCCTGCTCATCACCGTCGCGATCCTCGTCCTCCTGTGGGGCACCGCGCGCGACGTCGGCCGTCGGCTGCTGGACGGCGTCGACCCCGCGCTCACGGACCGCGCCCGCCGCGCGCTCGACGCGGTGGACGGTCTGGACGGCGTGGACGACGTCCGTCTGCGCTGGGCAGGGCACCGGCTCACCGTGCAGGCGCGCGTCCTCGTCCCGCCCGAGACCTCGGTCGCCGTCGCCGACCGGACGTCGGCCCGCGCCGACGACGCGCTGCGGCACGTCCTGCCGTCGGTCGGGCGGGTCGACGTCGTGGTGGCCCCCTCCCCCTGAGCGCGCCCCGGCGGGCGAGGCGTGGGTGGTCGGCGCGAGGATGGGGCATGCTGCTCGCCGAGGTCGCCGCCACGTCCGACGCCGTCGCCGCCACGCGCTCGCGCCTCGCCAAGCGCGCGGCCATCGCCGACCTGCTGCGGCGCGTCGCGGACGGCGCCGAGGCCGGGAGCGCGGAGGTGGAGATCGCCGTCGCGTACCTCGCGGGCGAGCTGCGCCAGCGCCGCACCGGGCTCGGGTGGCGGTCGCTGCGCGACCTCCCCGCGCCCGCGGAGGAGCCCGGTCTCACGCTGACCGACGTCGACGCCGCGTTCGCCCGCATGGCGGACCTCTCCGGCCCCGGGTCGTCGACCGCGCGCCAGGCCGAGGCGGCCGCCCTGTTCGGCGCCGCGACGGCGCGCGAGCAGTCGCTCCTCGCCGGGCTCGTCTCGGGCGAGCTGCGCCAGGGCGCGCTCGACTCCGTGGTGGTCGACGCCGTCGCCGAGGCTGCGGGCGTCCCCGCCGACGCGGTGCGGCGCGCGGTCATGCTCGCGGGCGCGACCGGGCCGGTCGCCCGCGCGGCGCTCACCGCGGGCGGCCCGGAGGCCGCGACGGAGGCGCTCGCGGCGTTCCGGCTCACCGTCGGCCGCCCGGTGCGGCCGATGCTCGCGCAGTCCGCACCCGACGTCGGCGCCGCGCTCGACAAGCTCGGGGCCGCGCCGGGCGGCGAGGACGCGTCAGGCACCGCCGTCGCCGTGGACGTCAAGCTCGACGGCATCCGCATCCAGGTGCACCGCGACGGCGACGACGTGCGCGTCTTCACGCGCTCCCTCGACAACATCACCGAGCGCGTCCCCGAGATCGTCGCGGCCGTGCGGGCGCTCCCCGCCCGGGCGCTCGTCCTCGACGGGGAGGCGCTCGTCGTCGGGCCCGACGGCGTCCCCCGCCCGTTCCAGGAGACCGCCGCCCGCTCCGCGACCCAGGGCGAGCGCAGCGCCGCCGAGGAGGCCGAGCTCGCGGCCTCGCTCGAGCTCTCCCCGTTCTTCTTCGACGTGCTCCACACCGACGGCCGCGACCTGCTGGACGAGCCGCTGCGCGACCGGCTCGCGGTGCTCGACGACCTGCTCGCCGACGCCGCCGAGCCGCTCGTCGTGCGGCGCCTCGTGACCGACGACGCCGCGGCCGCGACCGCGTTCTTCGACACCGCCGTCGCGGAGGGCCAGGAGGGCGTCGTCGTGAAGTCGCTCGACGCGCCCTACGCGGCCGGGCGGCGTGGTGCGGGCTGGGTGAAGGTCAAGCCGCGGCACACGCTCGACCTCGTCGTGCTCGCCGTCGAGCGGGGCTCCGGCCGGCGCAGCGGGTGGTTGTCGAACATCTGGCTCGGCGCGCGCGACCCCGAGGGCGGGTTCGTCATGCTCGGCAAGACGTTCAAGGGCATGACCGACGAGATGCTCGCGTGGCAGACGCAGCGTTTCCGCGAGCTCCAGACCTCCGACGAGGGGTATGTCGTGCACGTGCGCCCCGAGCAGGTCGTCGAGATCGCGTTCGACGGCCTCCAGCGCTCGACCCGCTACCCCGGTGGGCTCGCGCTGCGCTTCGCGCGCGTCGTCCGGTACCGCGACGACAAGACGGCGGCCGAGGCCGACACGATCGACACGGTCCGCGCGCTCGCGCGCCCCCTCGGGGGCGGCGCGACGGACGGGCCTGACGCGGAGGGCTGAGCGGGCGGCGCGTCGAGCGCGTCAGGAAGTCGTCGGCGGTGGGTGCATCCGCGGGCGGCGGTCCGGGTGAAGGAGAGGTGGACGCCGTCCGGCGTCCGACGGCGCACCGCCGTCCCGTGCACGACGAAGGGACTCGACGATGAACCTCCGACGCACGCTCACCGCGGCGGGAGCCGCGCTCCTCGCCCTGACCGCCGCGGCCGCACCGGCCGTCGCGGCACCCGCCCCCACGACGGCGCCGCCGTCGGGCACCGCGAGCCTCGCCTCCGTGCTCGCGGCCGACGGCGACACGTTCGACCGCAACTGGTACGACTTCGACATCGTCGACCAGGCCGTGGCCGCGGTCCTCGCCGCCAAGCCGGACAGCCCCGTGGCGGTCCTGGCCGACGGCACGGTGCCGCTCACCGCGTTCCTGCCGAACGACCGGGCGTTCCAGCTCCTCGCGTTCGACCTCACGCACCGCTGGCAGCCCACGGAGGAGCGCGTGCTCACCTCGCTCGCCGGGGCGGTCGGCATCGACGCGATCGAGCAGGTGCTGCTCTACCACGTCGTCCCCGGCGCGACGATCGACTCCGGCACCGCGCTGCGGTCCGACGACGCCGTCCTCACCACGGCGCAGGGCGCGACGTTCCGGGTCGACGTGCTGAGCAAGCGCCTCGCCCTGGTCCGCCTCGTCGACCAGGACCGCAACGACGTCGACCCGTTCCTCGTGAAGAGCAAGCTCGACCTCAACAAGGGCAACGTCCAGATCGCGCACGGCATCAGCGCGGTGCTGCGGCCCCAGAACCTCTGACCGGTCCCCCGTGCCCGGCCCCGCACCCGCGGGGCCGGGCACTTTTTTTGATGCGTGTGCATCCAGATCCGCACCTGCGGGGGAAGAGGGGGTGTCAGCAGATCGAGCGCCCGGGACGGACCGGGCTCGACCACCGGAGGACACCATGCACCGCACCGCACGACGCACCGCCGCGCTCGCGGGCGCAGCGACCCTCGTCGCGCTGGGGGCCGTCGCGCTCCCCGCCCAGGCCGCCACCGACGACGGCGCCTCGCTCTCCGTCCTGCACGGCGTGCCGGACACGCCCGTGGACGTCTGGGTGAACGACGAGCTCACCCTCGACGACTTCCAGCCCGGCGACCTCGCGGGTCCGCTCGATCTCCCCGCCGGGACGTACACGGTCGCGATCACGGCGCCCGACGCGACCGACACGAGCTCCCCGGTCATCGGCCCGGTCGACCTCCAGCTCGCGGGCGGCACGAGCTACACCGCCGTCGCGCACCTCGACGCGGGCGGGCAGCCGACCGCGACGCTCTTCACGAACGACACGAAGCCCACGGCCGCGGGCCAGGGCCGGCTCACCGTGCGCCACGTCGCCGCGGCGCCCGCGGTCGACGTCCTCGCGGGCGGGGAGGCGGTCGTGACCGGCCTGGAGAACCCGAAGGAGGCCGTGCTCGACCTGCCGGCCGGCACGATCTCGGCGACCGTCGCCGCCGCGGGCACCACGGAGCCCGTGCTCGGCCCGGCCGACCTCACGGTCGCCGAGGGCGTCAACACCATCGCCTACGCGTGGGGCAGCCTCGAGGACGGCAACCTCGCCCTCGCGACCCAGACGGTCGAGGGCCTGCACTCGTCGCCGTCGGGCGTCCCGGCCGGGCTCTCGGGCCTCGCGGCCGACGCGCCGAGCAGCACCGCCACGGGCGTCGCCATCGCGTTCGGTGCGTCGCTGTTCGGCCTGCTGCTCGTCGCGGCCACCTTCATGCTGGCGCGCGCGTGGCGCCAGCAGCACGCGGCCCACGCCGTCCGGAGCGACCGGACGGCATGACGCAGCGCACGACCGCCGGTCCCGCGCGCCCCGCCCGGGGCGCGCGGGCCGGCCTCCGGACCCTCCTGGGGGCGGTGCTCGTCACCGCAGCGGTCGTCGGCGGATGCTCCCTGCCGTCCGCCGACGGGTCTGCCGACGGACTCGGACCGTCGGCCGACCCCCTCCCCACCCCGGCCCCCCACCAGGGCGGGGAGGCGACCGCGGGGACGCCCGGGCCGGCCCGGGACGCACCGGTGCCGGTGCGCCCGGCCCGGGACGTCCCGGCTCCCCCGCCGCCGGCACCCGCACGGGTCGTCGTCGGTGACCTCGGGATCGACCTGCCCGTCGAGCCGGCCGGCGTCGACCCCGAGGGGCGCATGGCGCTGCCGGGCTCCGGCGACGTCGCCGCGTGGTACCGGTTCGGACCGGCCCCGGCGAGCCCCACCGGGACGACCCTGGTCGCGGCCCACGTGGACGACCCGGACGGCGTCGGGCCGTTCGCGCGGCTCCGCGAGATCACGACGGGCGCGAGCGTCGACGTCGTCGACGCGACGGGCACCTCGTACACCTACACAGTGACCGACATCAGGAGCATCGCGAAGCCCGACGTCCCGCTCGACGCGCTGTTCGACCGTGACGGCGAGCGCCGCCTCGTCCTCGTGACGTGCGGCGGCCGCTGGGACGCCGAACGACGCTCGTACTCGGACAACGTCGTCGTGACCGCGGTCCCGTCGCGGTGACGGCCCGCACGGGCGCTACGATCGCTGCTACCCGCTCGCCGCTGCCGCCCGGGTGGTCGGCACCGACCCTCGAGGACCCGCCCTGAACGTGACCGAGACCGGGACCACCGACCCGGACCTGTGGCGCCTCGGCCGCGACTTCGCCGACGGCGACGAGCAGGCGCTCGCCGAGGCCTACCGGCGCTGGTCAGCGCTCGTGCACACGATCGCGCTGCGCTCGCTCGGCACGCGCGCCGACGCCGAGGACGTCACCCAGCAGGTGTTCGTCGCGGCGTGGCGCGGCCGGGGCCGGTTCGACCCCGACCGGGCCCGGCTCCCGGCCTGGCTCGTCGGGATCACGCGGCACACGGTGGCCGACGCGCACGAGGCCCGGTCGCGGGTCCGCCGGTCGGAGGAGGCCGCGGCCACGACCGCCCCGGACCCGGGCCGCGCGGCGAGCGAGGACAGCGACGTCGGACGCGTCGCCGACCGCGTGCTCCTCACCGAGGAGCTGCGACGGCTCGGCGACCCGGGGCGGACGATCCTGGAGCTCGCGTTCTTCCGCGACCTGACGCACGTGCAGATCGCCGAGGAGCTCGGCCTGCCGCTGGGTACGGTCAAGAGCCACGTACGACGAAGCCTGATCCGGCTGCGCGACCGATTGGAGGTGGACGGTGCAGCACATCGATGACGAGACCCTCGCGCTCCTCGCGCTCGGCGAGGACGTGCTCGACGACGACGCGCGCGCGCACCTGTCCTCCTGCCCGGAGTGCGCCGACGCCGTCGCCCGGCTCGCGCGCGTCGTCGACGCGTTCGACGGCGCGGACCCGGCGGACGAGCTCGTCGCCCCCGACGCCGCGGTGTGGTCGCGGGTCCAGGCCGAGCTCGGCCTGACGAGCGCCGCCGCTCCGCCCGTCGTCGCCCCTAGGGCGGTCACCGACGCTCCGGCCGCGACGACGCTCCCGCGGGACACGGCCGAGCCCAGGACGGAGGACGGCGGCGCGACCGGCACGGCCGTCGTCGTGCCGCTCGCGTCGCGGCGCCGACGGGTCTGGGTCCCGGTCGCGGCGGCGGCTGCGGCCGCGCTCGTCGTCGGCGGCGTGGGCGGCGTCCTCTGGGAGCGCCGCGAGGTCGAGCCGCCCGAGACGACGGTCGCGAGCGCGACGCTCGACCCGCTGCCCGACTGGCAGGGCGCGAGCGGCGACGCGCGCGTCGAGGAGCGGCCCGACGGGCGGCGCCAGGTCGTCGTGACGGTCGACGCGCCGGTGCCCGACGGCACGTACCGCGAGGTGTGGCTGCTCGCGGAGGACCTCAGCGGCCTCGTGAGCCTCGGCGTGCTCGACGGCACGGAGGGTCGCTTCGACGTGCCCGACGGCCTGGACCTCGCCGAGTTCCCGGTGGTCGACGTCTCCGAGGAGCACTTCGACGGCGACCCGTCCCACTCGGGCGACTCGGTCGTGCGGGGACCGCTCGACGTCTAGGCGCACGGTCGTCTCGGCGGGACCCGCACTCACGCCCGCGCATACTCCGCGAGCGTGACGCCGGAGCGGAACGTCTGCGTGCCCGTCGATCTCCAGGAGAGGGGCGCGTAGTCCCGCTCGCCGAACAGCGGGACGCCGGCGCCGAGCATCACCGGGTTCACCTTGAGCGCGAGCCGGTCGATCTCGTCGACGAGCACGGCGGCGAGCGCTCCCCCGCCGCACAGCCAGATCCCCTGGCCGTCCTCCCGCTTGAGCGCGCGGACCGTCTCGACCGGGTCGGCGCCGGTGAACAGCACCCCCTCGCTCCCCTCGGGCGCCTCGTGCGTGCGGGTGAAGACGATCTGTCGCAGGTGCCGGTAGGGGTTCGGCAGGTGGTGGTCGGGGAGGCCGACGGCGTAGGTGTTCCAGCCCATGAGGACGGTGTCGAAGGGGCCGTCGGCGACCGGGAGCCCCGCGGCCTCGGCCAGGTCCGTCGGCGCCGTGCCGCGGTACCGGGACCAGATGGGCGCCATGTGGTCGCCCTCGGCGAGGAAGGCGTCGAACTCGCCTCCCGGCCCGGCGATGTACCCGTCGAGGCTCACGGCGACGTAGTAGGTCAGCTCGCGCATCATGTCTCCTGACAACTACAGATGAAGTGGTTGCCGGTGAGACTACAACAGGTGCAGTGGTTGCGATAGCCTCGGCGCATGGCGAAGAACACCGCACGGCGCAGCGCCCTGGCGGACGCCGGGATCGCCGTGCTCGCCCGCGAGGGGTCGCGCGGCCTGACGCACCGCGCGATCGACGACGAGGCCGGGGTCCCGACGGGCACGACGTCGAACTACTTCCGGAGCCGAGACGCCCTCGTCGCAGGGCTCTTCGAGCGCATCGGGGAGCGGCTCGCGCCGACACCCGAGGACCTCGCCCGACGCGCGGCCCAGACGCCCGACCGCGCGCTGTTCGCGGACTACCTCCGCGACATCGTGCGCCGGTTGTCGACCGACGCCGACGTCACCCGAGCCCTGTTCGAGCTGCGGCTCGAGTCCGGCCGTCGGGGCGAGCTCGCGGCCGTGCTCGGCCCGTGGCTGCGCGCGGGATTCGAGGCCGACGTCGCGTTCAACCGGTCGGCCGGCCTGCCCGGCGGACGCCGGGAGATCGCCCTGTTCCACTACGCGATCGACGGGCTGCTCCTCGACCGTCTCACCACGCCGATCGACCCCGACATCCCGACCGACGACGTCGTCGACGCGCTCGTGGCGGGGTTGCTCCCGGAGCGCTGAGCGGCCTCACGCCCGCCCCCGAACGGCCGCTCCTACGACGCGCGGCGCTCGTCGAGCCGGTCGAGCCAGCCGCGGACCGGCCCGAGCGAGACCAGGCCCGACCCGGCCCCGGCGAGCTCGTCGGGGGTGCGGGCGAGCGCGCGTCGGGCCTGCCCGGCGAGCGCTCGGTCCCCGAGCCGCAGGGCGGTCTCCGCGCGCAGCGCCCACAGCAGCTCGCGCAGGTGGTCGGCGGGCGGCTCGGGCGCCGCGAGCGCGAGCTGTGCGGCGGCGTCGGGGTCGCCCGCGTCGAGCACGAGCAGCGGCTCCGCCCACGGGGCGTACGGGCCGAGGTCGGCGATCTCGATCCCGGCGAGCGGGCGCCCGTGCCGCACGCGCACGGTGAGGAGCGCGAGCGGGAGCAGCCCGTCGCGCACGCCGGGCATGCGCACCCCGGCGAGCCGGTCGTCGGCGGCGCGGTACGCGCGCGCCGCGGCGTCGGGCGGGGCGGTCTCGGCGTCGCGCATCGCCCGGTACCAGGCGGTGAGCATCGGGACCACGGGCGACTCGTAGCCCGCGGCGACTTCCTCGGCCGCGGCGGCGTGGGCGTCGGCGTCGGGGAACCGGCCCGCGGCCGCCGCCGCCTGCATCCGGACGAGGTGGCCGAGGATCGCGAAGGTCGGGAGGTCGTGGTCCTCCGCCAGGGCGACCAGCTCGGCGCCGGTCCGGTCCCGCTCGGGACCGGCGCCCGGCCGCTGGAAGGACTGGAGGAACCGCGCGTTGAGCGCGAGCGCGAGCGTCGCCGGGTCGCCGAGGTCGCGCGCGATCCCGACGGCGTCCTCCGCCGCGGCCCACGCCCACGCGTCGCGCGTCCCGCGGTGCTCGATGCCGACCACCGCGAGCAGACGCGCCCGCAGCACCGGGGGCGCGTCCGGGCCGAGGCGCCCGAGGGTCCGCCGCGCGACGCCGACGAGCGCGTCGGCCGCCGCCGGGTCGTCGCTCCGGGTCCAGACGGCCGGGACGTCGTACGCGGTGACGGTCCGCGCGGCGAGCACCGGGTCGCCGGTCGCCTCGGCCGCGAGCGCCGCGGCGACGCGCTGCTCCTGCGCGGTCGCGAGGTGGTCGCCCCCGGCGACGGCGAGCGTGCGCGCGACGTCGACCGTGGACCGCAGGTGCGTGCGCGAGCCGGTGGGGGCCGTGACGGCGAGGCGCGGCCCCGGCGTCGGGCCGTCGAGCGACGCCGCGTGGCCGAGCACGTCGCGCTCGAGCCGGACGAGCTCGGGGCCCGGGTCGAGGCCGAGCTCGTCGGCGAGCCGGCGGCGCGCGCGCCGCAGGACGTCGAGCGCGTCGGCCTGCCGCCCGTCGCGGTACAGCGCGAGCGCGAGCAGCGCCCACGCGTGCTCGCGCCACGGGTGCGCGGCGGCGTGCGCGTCGAGCACGACGACCGCCTCCGCGGCCCGGCCCTCGCCGAGCAGCGCGTCCGCGAGCAGCTCGACGGCGCGCGCGTGCACCTCGACGAGGTGCCGGCGCTCGGCCCGCACCCACTCCCGGTCCGGCAGGTCGGCGTACGGCTCGCCGCGCCAGGCGGCGACGGCGTCCGCCAGCGCGCGCGTCGTGCCCGACGCCGCGTCCCCGGCCCCGGGAGACGCGCTCGCCCGGGCGACGGCCGCCTCCAGGCGCGCCGCGTCGAGCGCGTCGTCCGGGAGCCGCAGCGCGTAGCCGCCGTGCGCGGTGACGAGGACGCGCGGGGGCGTGCGCGGCGCGCGCCCGGGCTCCAGGCGCCGCCGCAGGTCGCCGACGAACGTCGCGAGCGCGCCGCGCCGGTCGCCCGTCCCCGCGCCGGGCTCGTCCCAGAGGTCGTCGGCGAGGCGGTCGAACGGCACCGGGCGCCCGCGCGCGGCGGCGAGGCGCGCGAGGAGCTCGCGCTGGCGCGGTCCGCCGGGGTCGACGTCCGCGCCGTCGCGCAGCACGCGGACCGGCCCGAGCACCTCGACGCGCAGCTCCACCACCCCGCCATTCTCGCCGCGCCGGGGCACTGATCGGACGGCACGGATCGGGCGGCACTGATCGGACGCTGATCCGCCGCCCGGAGGATGGCGACGAACCGACCGGGCACGACCCCGGCACGGCCGAGAACCGCCCCGAGAGAGGACACCCCATGCACATCCCCGGCTTCGAGACCCGCACCGTCGAGGTCGCGCCCGGCGTCGCGCTGCGCGCCGAGACCGCGGGCGAGGGCACGCCCGTCGTGCTCCTGCACGGCTTCCCGCAGACGCGCCACATGTGGCGGCACGTCGCGACCGACCTCGCGCGCGACCACCGCGTCGTCGTGCCCGACCTGCGCGGCTACGGCGAGAGCGCGAAGCCCGCCGCCACGACGCCCGACGTCTACGCCAAGCGCACCATGGCCGCCGACGTCGTCGCGCTGGCCGACGCGCTCGACGTCGACCGGTTCGTCCTCGTGGGCCACGACCGCGGCGCGCTCGTCGCGTTCCGCGCGGCGCTCGACCACCCCGACCGCGTGAGCCACCTCGGCATCCTCGACGTGGTGCCCACGCTCGACACGTGGGGAGTGCTGCACGGCGTGGACGCCGCCGTCGCGTTCCACCTGTACCTCATGGCGCAGCCCCCGGGCCTGCCGGAGACGATGATCCGCAACAGCGCCGACGCGTTCTTCGGGTCCTTCCTCGACGCGTGGACGCAGGACCCGGCCGCGATCCCCGCCGACGTGCGCGCGCACTACCTCGCGTCGAGCCGCGACGCGGTCGACTCGATCGTGGCCGACTACCGCGCGACCGCGACGATCGACGTCGAGCACGACCAGGCGTCGCTCGACGCGGGCGACCGGCTCGCGATGCCCGTCGCCGTGGTGCAGCAGGACTGGGGCGCGCAGCTCGGGTACGACGCCGCGGGCGTCTGGCGGCGCTGGGCGCCCGACCTCGAGCACCTCACGACGACGGCGGGCCACTTCATGGCCGAGGAGGCGCCCGGCGACGTCGCCGCGGTCGTCCGGGCGCTCGCGCGGCGCTGACCGCCCGGCCCGCCGCCTACCGCAGGAGGGACACGACGCGCCGGGCCCGGTCCGGGCTCGGCGTGGTGCCCTCCTCGACGACCCGCCGGGCGAGCTCCCGCAGACGCACGTTGCGGTCGTTCGAGACGCGCTTGAGGAGCCCGAACGCCTGCTCCGTCCCCACCCCGAGCGCGGCGGCGACGACGCCCTTGGCCTGCTCGATCGGTCCGCGGCTGCGGGCCGCGGCCGCGATGTCGCGCTCGGCCTGCTGCTCCGCCCGGTCCCGGACGGCGACCGTCACGTCGACGAAGCTGCCCATCAGCTCGACGACCCGGCCGGTGTCCCGGTCGCGACGGCCGTGCCCGACGAGCACGAGGACCCGCTCCGCGCCGCGCGCGTCCATGATGCGGTGCATGCTCGAGAACGGCTCCCCGTCGACGCGGGCCCGCTCCAGCAGGTCGCGGACGCGGTCGCGGTCGTCGGGGTGCTTGTGGGCGAGCACGAGCGACGTCGTGGGCACGACCTCCCCGGGCTCGAAGCCGTGGAGGCGGTACGTCTCCGGCGACCACCACCAGACGTCGGTCGCGAGGTCGACCCGGAACTGCCCGGGCGTCGTGCCGTCGCCGAGCGAGACAGGGTGCAGCGCTGCGGGGTTCTCCACGGACATGGGTCGTCTCCGTCGTCGTTCAGCGGGGTGGTGAGCCAGGTCCAGACTCGACTCCGGGACTCTAGCCCGGTGGCGGTTTCCTGCAACCGGTCCGGGAGCTGCCCGGACCGGGAGCGCCGCGGGGCCGTCCGCGCACCGCCGACGAGCGAGCGCGGGGAGCGCTGTCAGACTGACCGTGCACGAGGTAGGGAGGCACACCGTGGGCGCCGCGCCGGATCTGCTGGAGCTGCTCTCGCGCGCCCTCTCCCGGGCCGACCGCAGCCTGCCCCTCGCCACGCGGCTGTGCCAGGCGTCCGCGACCGTCCTCGGAGCCCGGAGCGCGGCGCTGACGGTCGCGCCGACGGCGGACGACCGGCTCACCGTGTCCACGGCGGACGGCCTCGCGGCCCGGATCGAGGGGCTGGGCGAGGTGATCGGGGAGGGCCCGGTCCAGCGCGCCCTCTCGGAGGACCACATCGTCGTCAGCGGGGCCGACGAGGGCCGCGACGAGCACGACTTCCCCGTCTTCTCCCACGCGGTCGAGGCGATCACGGGCCCGGGCGCGTACCACGCCGTGCCGATGCACGCGGGAGGGCGGGTCGTCGGCGTGCTGAGCCTCGTCACCTCCTCCCGGACGCTGGCGCGGGGACCGGAGGACGTGCAGCTCCTCGCCGACACCGTCGGGCTCTCCCTGCTGGGCGACCTGGACTCGTTGGACTGGGCGCCCCGCGCGGAGGTCCACCAGGCGACCGGCATGGTCACCGCCCAGCTCCGCATCCCGCCCGGCGACGCGCTCGCGGTGCTCCGGGCGCACGCCTACGCCCGGTCCACGACGCTCGACGACGTCGCCGAGGAGGTCGTCACGAGGCGGCTCAGCTTCGCCTACGACGAGGAGCACGCCGTCCAGACGCTCCGGACCGACGACGGCTGACCTCAGGCTCTCGACAGCCGCACAGGCCCCGCGCCACCGGTCGCCGTAGGCTCGACGACGTCCCGACCGCCACCCGCCCACCCCGAGGAGCCCCCGTGCGCGCGACCGTCATCCACGCCCCGTACGACGTCCGCGTGGAGCAGCGCGACGACCCGCGCCTGCTCGCGCCGACCGACGCGATCGTGCGCGTCGAGGCCGCGTGCGTGTGCGGGTCGGACCTGTGGACGTACCGCGGCGTCAACCGGGTCGAGCACCCCGTCGCGATGGGGCACGAGTACGTGGGCACCGTTGAGGAGGTCGGCGCGGACGTCCGGACCGTGCGCCCGGGACAGCTCGTCGTCGGGTCGTTCTTCGCGTCCGACAACACGTGCCCGATCTGCCGGGCCGGGTACCAGACGTCGTGCGTGCACCGGGAGCCCGTGCGCGGCGCCCAGGCCGAGCTGCTGCGCGTCCCGCTCGCGGACGGGACGCTCGTCGCGACGCCGGAACGCCCCGACGACGACCTCCTGCCCGGGCTGCTCACGGCGTCGGACGTGCTGGGGACCGGCTGGTTCGGCGCCCGGGCGGCCGAGGCCGGCCCGGGGAAGACGGTCGTCGTGGTGGGCGACGGCGCCGTCGGGCTGCTCGCGGTCCTCGCCGCCGCGCAGCTCGGCGCCGAGCAGGTGATCGCGATGAGCCGGCACGCGCCGCGCCAGGAGCTCGCGCGCGCGTTCGGCGCGACGGAGGTCGTCGCGGAGCGGGGCGACGAGGGCGTGGAGCGGGTCCGCGAGCTGACCGACGGGCTCGGCGCGCACAGCGTCGTCGAGGCGGTGGGCACGCCGGACTCCATGAGCCAGGCGCTCGGTGCCGTCCGTGCGGGCGGGCACGTCGGGGTCGTCGGGCTGCCGCACGGCGTCGACCTCCCGGCGGTCGACATGTTCTACCGGCACGTGCACTGGTCCGGCGGCCCTGCGCCCGTGCGCCGGTACCTGCCCGAGCTGCTCGACCTCGTGCTGGAGCGGCGCATCGACCCCGCGCGCGTGTTCGACCTCGAGCTCTCGCTCGACGACGCGGCCGAGGGCTACGCCGCGATGGACGAGCGGCGCGCGATCAAGGCGCTGCTGCGCCCCTGACCGCGGCCGACCGCGGCTGCTAGGGTGCCCGCGTACCGCATCGCGTGGCGGCCTTCCCAGCTCATCCTTTTGCCTGGAGACAGCCGCATGTCTGCACGTCCCCGTGTCCGGACCTTCCGTCGCGACGACCGCGACCAGCTCACGGACCTCGTCAACTCCCACCTCTCCGCCGTCGTGCCGGGCGCGCGGCTCTCGGTCAACAGCGTGCTCGGGAGCCTGGAGCGCCAGCCCGACGAGCACGTCGTCGACCCGTGGGTCGTCGAGCGCGCGACGTTCGTCGTCGAGTCCCGGCACCGGGTCGTGGGCGCCGCGCACCTGCACCGGTTCACGGCCGGGCCGGAGGCGAGCGACGACTACCGCGACGCCGGCCTCGTGCAGTGGCTCCTCCTCACGCCGCCCGACGACGAGGACCCGGAGCAGTCCGCCGAGGCCCGCGCGGCCGCGGACGCGCTGACGGCCGCGTGCCACGCACAGCTCGCGGCGTGGCAGGTGCGCGTCGCGTACGCGGACGGGCAGCTGCCGTTCGCGGGCGTCTACGGGGTGCCGGAGCAGTGGCCGCACGTCCGCGAGGCCCTGGAGCGCGCGGGCTTCCGTCCCGGAGAGCACGCCGAGACGGTGCTGCTCGCCCCGACCTCGGCGCTCCCCCGCGCCGTCCCCGTGCCGGACGACGTCGCCCTGCGGCGCACGCTCGGCCCCGGCGGGGGCGTGCGGTTCACCGCGCACCGCGGCACGGAGACGGCCGCGTACGTCGAGCTCGACACGACCCTCGGCCGCGCCGAGCGACAGGCCGCGACGGGAGGCACCGCCGAGCTGGTGGACCTCGCGCCCGGCCCGGGGGCCGACGACGCCCTGCTGGCCGGGGTGCTGGCCGAGGCCCGGGCGTGGCTCGAGCTCGCCGGGGTGCACCGTGTCCTGGTCGGCACGGACGCGACGGACCACGAGGAGATCGCCCAGCTGCGCGCCTGGGGGTTCCGCGAGCTGACGACCGTGAGCCGCGGCTGGCGGCTGGAGAGGTCGAATGTGGTACGTTAGTACCAGAGTTGCGTCGAGGTAGCTCTGCGGACGAGGGAGCAGTACCCGCACGGACAAGACTGACTCAGGAGGGTTACTTGTCATGGCTTGGCTCGTCCTGGTCCTCTCGGGCCTGCTCGAGGCAGTGTGGGCCACCGCACTCGGAGCGTCGGAGAACTTCCGCCGGTGGCGCCCGACCGTCGTCTTCTTCGTCGCCATGTCGCTGAGCATGGTCGGTCTCGCCTGGGCGATGACCACGCTCCCCACCGGCACCGCGTACGCGGTGTGGGTCGGGATCGGCGCGACGCTGACCGTCGTCTGGGGCTTCGTCACGGGCAAGGAGCGCGCCACCGTGGCGCGCGTCGGCCTGCTCGTGCTGCTCGTCGGCTCCGTCATCGGGCTCAAGGCGGTGAGCTGACCGTGCCGTGGATCATCCTGCTCGTCAGCGCCGTCTTCGAGGCCGTCTGGGCGACGGCGCTCGGCACGTCCGACGGGCTGTCCGTCCTCGGGCCGTCCGTCGTCTTCTTCGTCGCGCTCGCGCTGAGCATGCTCGGCCTCGGCTGGGCGACCAAGCACATCCCGATCGGCACCGCGTACGCGGTGTGGGTCGGGGTCGGCGCGGCGCTCACCGTCACCTACGCCATCCTCACGGGCGACGAGTCCGTGAGCGTGGGCAAGGTGGTCTTCATCGCCGGGATCATCGCGGCGGTGGTGGGCCTCAAGCTCGTGCCGTCGCGCCCGGGGCGGGCGGCCGAGAGGGCTTCCGGCCCGGCGGCCGACGCGTCGGCCGACTCCGCGCAGGCGCCCGCGGGAACGGCCCCGGACCGCCCGTAGCGCGGCGTCGAACCGCTCCGCCGCGCCCCTGAGCACGCGATTCGTCGCCCGGGGGCGCGGTGCGGGAGCATGTGCGCCGGGGCGACGGGGTCATGCAGCGGCCCGGACGCCGCCCTCGAGGCCGCAAGGAGCAGAAGTGAACGGTTCGGCCGACGCCGCCCTCTCGACGTGGGTGCCCTCTCCCGGCGCCGTCGCCGCCGGGGAGTTTCGGTACTACCCGGAGGAGGACCGGTGGTGGTGGTCGGACCCGCTCCTCGAGCTCTTCGGCTACTCCCCCGGTGAGGTCGTCCCCACGACGGAGCTGCTCCTGTGGCACCACCGGGCCACGGGCAAGGACCGTGCGCAGACGCTCACCGCCATCGCGCGCGCCGTGTCCGGCGAGGCGCCGGTGCAGGTGCAGGTCATGCGGGACGCGAGGGGCCGGGAGTGCGCGGTCATCGTGCTCGTGGACGTCGCCTGGACCGACCCGACCGGCGTACCCGTCGCCCGGGGCGTCGTGCTCGACGTGACGAGCGTCGTCGGCGTCGGCGCACGGGCCCAGGCGAACGAGCAGATCGGCCTGTGGGCACAGTCCCGCGCCGCGATCGAGCAGGCCAAGGGCATCATCGCGCTCGCCTACCGCGTCACCCCCGACGCCGCGTTCGCGTCGCTCCGTCGCTCGTCGAGCCTCGCCAACGTCAAGGTGCGCGACATCGCCGAGTCGGTCGTCGCCGTCGCGCAGGACCTGCCGGCCGGGGCCGACCCGCGACCGGCGCTCGACCGCGTGCTCGCGGGCGTCCAGGCCGCCTGACCGCCGGCCCGTCCGGGTGCGGGCCTCCCGGAGCAGCGGCACCATCGCTGACGTGGGACGTCGTGCGCGCATCACCCGGTCCGGGGCCGCGCTCGGGCTGCTGCTCGGGCTCGCGCTCGGCACGACGGTGGGCTGCACGGCGAGCCGGCAGGAGCCGGGCCAGGCGACGGCCGCCGTCGCCGACGCGGTCGCCCAGGCGGGGTCCGCGGTCGAGACGACGCGGCTCACCGTGCGGCTGCTCGACGCCGACCGTGTGACGACCCCCGTGGCGGACGCCGCCGTGCTCGACCAGGTCCGGGTCCTCGAGGAGTCCACGACCGCCCTGACCACGCTCGTCCCGCCCGACGACGTCTCCTCCGCGCAGCGCGACGCGGGGCTCGCGGCCGTCGCCGACGCGACGGCCGAGGTCGTCACCGCGCGCGCCTGGGTCGCGCGCGAGGCGGGCGGCGACCTGTCGGCCGCCGGGGCGGTGCCGCTCACGGCGTCCGAGCTCGAGGCCGACCTCGCGCGCGCGGCCGACGACCTCGACACGGTGCTCGTCCTGGCGGGTGGCGCGTGAAGCAGCTCCTCGGTGTCGCGCTCGGCATCCTCACGGCGATCGGCGGGTTCGTCGACATCGGCGACCTCGTCACGAACGCCGTCGTGGGGTCGCGGTTCGGGCTGTCGCTCGTGTGGGTCGTGGTCGTGGGCGTCGTCGGGATCTGCCTGTTCGCGTCGATGTCGGGCCGCGTCGCGGCGGTGAGCGGTCGCGCGACGTTCGAGATCATCCGCGAGCGCCTCGGCCCCCGGGCGGCGGGCGCGAACCTCGCGGCGTCGTTCGCGATCAACCTCCTCACGCTCACCGCGGAGATCGGCGGCATCGCGCTCGCGCTGCACCTCGCGAGCAGCGTCGAGCCGCGCCTGTGGATGCCGGTCGCGGCGCTCGCCGTCTGGCTCGTGCTGTGGCGCGTGAAGTTCCAGGTCATGGAGAACGTCGCGGGCCTGCTCGGGCTGCTGCTCGTCGGGTTCGGCGTCGCGCTGTTCCTGCTGGGGCCGGACTGGGGCGAGCTGCTGCGCCAGGCGGTGCCGCCGTCGCCCCCGGAGACGGAGCACGTCGCGACGTACTGGTACTACGCCGTCGCGCTCTTCGGCGCCGCGATGACGCCGTACGAGGTGTTCTTCTTCTCGTCCGGGGCCGTCGAGGAGGGCTGGACCGCGAAGGACCTCGCGCAGAACCGCGTCAACGTGCTCGTCGGGTTCCCCCTCGGCGGGCTCCTGTCGGTGGCGATCGCCGCGTGCGCGGCCGTCGTGCTGCTGCCCGCAGGCATCGAGGTGTCGTCGCTGTCGCAGATCGTGCTGCCCGTCGCCGAGGCCGGGGGGACGCTGCTGCTCGCCGTGGTGATCGTCGGGATCGTCGCGGCGACGTTCGGCGCCGCGCTCGAGACGGCCCTGTCGAGCGGGTACACGCTCGCGCAGTACCTCGGCTGGTCGTGGGGGAAGTTCCGCCGCCCGGCGCGCGCCGTGCGCTTCCACCTGACGATGGTCGTCGCGCTGCTGCTCGCGGTGGCGATCCTCATGACGAGCGTCGACCCGGTGGCGGTCACCGAGATGTCCGTCGTGTTCTCCGCGGTCGCGCTGCCCCTCACGTACGTGCCGATCCTCCTCGTAGCCAACGACCCGGAGTACATGGGCGAGCACGTCAACGGGCGCGTGACCAACGCCCTCGGCATGGTGTACCTGGTGATCGTCGTCGTCGCGGCGGTGGCGGCGATCCCCCTGATGATCGCGACGGGAGCAGGGTCATGAGCCGGGACACCACCGCGCCGACGGGGGTGCGCGTCGTGGACGCGCGCCTGCACCTGCTGAGCCGTCAGGTGCTCGACGTCGACGGCGAGCCGGTCACCACCGTCGACGACCTCGAGCTCGTCGCCTCCGCCGCCGCGGACGACGCCGCGCCGGACCGCTCGCCGGACGACGGCCCGCGGGACGCGGTGCCCGGCGAGCCGGCGGAGGTCGGCGCGGTCCTCACCGGGCCGGTGCTCGTGACGCGCCTCCTCGGCGGCCGCCCGCCCGCGTCGCGCTGGGAGCGCGTGCCGTGGTCCGACGTCGGGCACGTGGGCACGGCGCTCGAGCTCACCGTCCGCGCGGACTCGCTCGACCTGCACTGGACCGAGGACTGGCTGCGCGAGCACGTGGTCGGCCGCATCCCGGGCGGCCGGCACGACCCCGAGGAGGAGTCGTGATCCTCGGCGACCTGCTCGACGCGCGCGTCCTCGGGCCCGGCGGGGAGGACCTCGGGTTCCTCGTCGACGTGCGCCTCGCCCTCGACACGCTGCCCGACGACGGCCCGCCCGCGGGCCGGGCCGACCCCGACGACGCGCACCCCGAGGACCGCGCGCTGAGCGATCAGGTGCGACGGCGCAGCCGCGTCGGGCGCGCGCGGGTCGTCGGGATCCTCGTGAGCCCGCGGACCGGGACCTCGTTTCTCGGGTACGAGCGCACGGGCGTCACGGCGCCGTGGCCCGTGCCGCAGCTCGTGCGGCGTCGGCACCGCGGCACGTTCCTCGTGCCGTGGGACGACGTCGCCGCCGTCGGGCAGGGCGAGGTCCGGCTCGCGCGCGGCTACCGGCAGGAGGACGCCGCCCTCCCCTGACGCCGTCGCGCGTTGCGAGCGGCGCGCGTCCCCGTGACGCTGGACGGGACGGTGGAGCCAGCCGCCGCCGGCCGTCCCGGGCGGCACGACCGCCCGGCGCCACGGGAGGACCCCATGAAGGCGCTGTTCGTCAGCTGCACGCTCAAGAGCTCTCCGGAGCCGTCCAACACCGAGGCGCTCGGGCGCGTGGTCGCCGAGGCGCTCCAGGACCGCGGGGTCGAGGTCGAGCACGTCCGCCTCGTCGACCTCGCCGTGCCGCCCGGCGTCGTCACCGACGTCGGGGAGGGCGACGAGTGGCCCCGCGTGCACGAGCGGCTGGTCGCGTCGGAGATCCTCGTGGTCCTCACGCCCACGTGGCTCGGGCGCCCGTCGTCGCTCGCCCAGCGCATGCTCGAGCGCATGGACGCGATGATCTCCGAGGAAGGGCCCGACGGGATCCCGGTCGCGTACAACCGGGTCGCGGGGGTCGTGGTCACGGGCAACGAGGACGGCGCGCACCACGTCATCTCGGAGGTGAGCGGCGCCCTCGCGGACATCGGCTACACGATCCCGGGGCAGGCGTGGACCTACTGGAACCAGGGCCCGGGGCCCGGGCCGGACTACGTCCAGACCGGCCACGGGCACGAGTGGGCGCGCGAGACCGGGCGCCTCATGGCGCACAACCTGCACGCCGTCGCGTCGGCGCTCGCGGCGCACCCCGTCCCCGCTCCCGGCTCCTGACCGACGACCGCTACGCCTCCGCGATCCGCTTGATCGCCGCGAGCCGGCGGTCCCACGCCGCGCCGATGGCCTCGAGGGCGCGCGCGGTCTCGCCGAGCCGCGTCCCGACGGCCCGGTGCCGGACCTCGCGCCCGACGCGCACCGACTCGACGAGCCCGACCTCCGCGAGCACGGCGAGGTGCTTCGCGATGGCCTGCCGGCTCACGGGGAGCCGCTCGGCGAGCGCGGACGCCGAGAGGTCCGCGCTGCCGAGCTCCTGGAGGATCCGCCACCGGGTGTCTTCCGCGAGCGCGGAGAACACGGGGGCGAGCTCCGTCGCCGCTGCGCTCACGCGGGCCCGCCCTCGCCCGCGAGAGCGCCCTCGAGGAGCTCGACGAGCTCGTCGAGCTCGCTCGTCCACCCTTGCCGGTGGCTCTCGAGCAGCGCCTCGGGGTCGGCGGTGCGCTCGAACCCGGTCTCGACGACGCGCAGGACGGTCGTCGGGCCCTGCGGCTCGAGCGTGAAGCGCGCGACGGTCGACGTCGTCTCGTCCAGGGGCTGCCCCACCGGGGTCCCCCACCGGAAGGCGAACGTCGTCGTGGGGTCGTACTCCTCGATCCGCACCTGGACGTCGGGGACGTCGGGCCAGCTGAACACGCCCTCGCCGCCGACGCGCAGGTCGGGCAGGGACGTGCGCTGACCGAACCAGCGGCTGATGAGGTCCTCCTGGGTGAGCGCCGCCCAGACGCGGGCGGCCGGGGCGTCGATCGTCACGGTCCGGGTGACGGTGTACGACGCCGTGTCGACGACGGCCGGCTCGTTGGTGGTGGTCATGGTGCGTCCTCTCCGTGGGGAAGGTCTCGCTGTGCAACTCCACAGTTGCACAGTGCTCCATCGAGCGCAACCCCCTGGTTGCACCGGCACGGGCGTCACGTCACCCGCCCGCGAGCGCGATCCCCGCCACGGCGGCCGCGGAGCACACGAGCAGCATCCCCAGCGCGTGCACGAGCGCGGCCGCACCTCGGCCCGCGAGCAGGAGCCGCGCCCCCTCGACCGACGCCGTCGAGAACGTGGAGTAGCCGCCGAGGAACCCGACGCCGAGCACCGCCACGACGTCCCCCTGGCCCGGGTGCGTCGCCCCCCAGCCCGTGAGCAGCCCCACCAGGAAGCACGCCGTCACGTTGACCACGAGCGTGCCGAGCGGCGTCGACCAGCGGTTGTGCCGCGCGACGACCGTGTCGAGGAGGAACCGGGACGCCGCACCGAGCCCGCCAGCGACGGCGACGAGCAGCAGCTCGGGGAGCCCCGTCACCGCGCGCCACCGCCCCGGGCGACGCGCCGCCGTCGGGCCGCGGCCGCGAGCGCGACGCCGCCCACCGCCGCCGCGACTCCCAGCGCGACGCTCCCCAGCGCGTAGGCCGCGCCGAGGGCGGCGTGCCCGCCGCTCGCGAGGCGCTCGACCTCGACGACGAACGTCGAGTACGTCGTGAAGCCGCCGAGCACGCCCGTGCCGCACCCGAGCCGGACGGCCCGGCGCCGGCCCGAGTCGGGGCCCGCGCGCAGCAGCGTCTCGAGCAGCGCACCGAGCACGAACGAGCCGACGAGGTTGATCCAGAACGTCGTCCACGGCCACGCGCCCGGCACGGGCGCGAACGCCTGCTCGAGCAGCGCGCGCGCCGTCGTGCCGACCGCTCCCCCGGCCGCGACGAGGCCCGCGAGCGCGAGCAGCGGGGTCCGGCGCGTCACCTCTCCCACGGGGTGCGGATCTCCTTCCAGTCCACGACGGCGAGCGGGACCGTGAGCACGGGACGGTGCTGGTGGTGGGCCAGGTGCACCGCGACCGACCCCTCGACGAGCTCGCGCACGTGCGCGAGCGAGCCCGGCGCGCGCGAGCCGACGACGATCACCGCCGCGTCGACGGCGCGCGCGAGGTGGGTCAGCGCGCGGTCGGGCCGCCCCGCGAGGTAGCGCAGCTCCCACGGCACGCGTGCTCCCGCGAGCTCCGCGCCGACCTCGGCGCGCAGGCGCTCGGCGGTGCCCTGCCAGGCGTCGTCGGCGGAGTCCGGGTCGAGGGGCGCGTGCGTCACGGACCCGTCCGGGTGCTCCTCGACCACGGCGCGCGACGCGTCGGCGTACGCCGCGACGAGCCGGGACCCGGCGGCGTCCGCCCAGGCCGCCGCCGTGCGGACGACGAGCGGGTCACCGCCCGGGACGACGCCCACCACCACGGCGTGCCCCGCGAACGGGACCATCCTGTCGAGCGCGGGCTGGGGCACCGCCCCCGCGTGCGGCCGTGCTCTCATGCGGCCTCCTCCCGCGGGCAGCGCCCTGCCCGCCGACGTGCGACGAGTCAGGAACCATCAGCCCGGGCGGCGGTTCGGGCGGCTGCGCCCCGGCGGGATCCATCACCGCTCCCAGCGTAGCCAGCGCCGGGACCGCCCGCTCAGCCGGCCTTGGGCTTCGCGAACTTCTTCTCGTCGAACGACTTCGCCAGCTCGTGGTCGGTGACGACGAACCCGACCGCCTGCGCGACCGGGAGCACCTGGTCGCGCTCCAGGCCGTCGTCGATCCCGAGCCGGTACATGATCACGACGGTGCCCGTGCTCAGCATGACCGACGGCGCGTCCCCGTCGTCGAGGATCGCGTACGAGCCCTGGAACCCGGGCTGCGGGACGGCCGCGGCCAGGGTCGGGTGGGCCGGGCCGGTGGTGTCGGCCAGGGGGTCGCCCTCCGGCGCGTCGTTGAACGCCGCGGCGGCGCGCTCGGCCTCCTCCTTCGAGCCGACGTCCAGCACGACGACGTCGAGCGCGACGGTCGGGCCGTCGTCGGACACGACGCGCGCCTCGAACCCCGCCTGGCACGAGCCCGCGAGGGCCTGGATCGCGGGGATCGCGGGGACGTCGTCGCACGCGAAGTCCCGCCGCGCCACGAGGGCGATGCGGTCGTCGTTGACGAGGTAGTCGTTGTCGGAGAAGTACGCCCACGACATCGGCGCGAGCTCGGGGCCCTTCTCCGGGTCCATCTCCGCGCCCGCGCGGTACTCCTGCGCGAGCCACGGCTCGTCGTCCGTGACGTCGGTGTCCGCGGGGTCCTCGGTCTCCTCCGGCTCCGGCTCCGTCGGCGCGTCCGACGTCGCGGGCGCCTGCTCGGCCGAGGTCGGCCCGGGGTCGGGCGCGGCGTCGTCGCGCAGCCCGAGCCACACGCCGAGGGCGCCCGCGACGAGCCCGAACGCGCCCAGGCCGGCGAGCACCGGCACGAGCCACGGGCGACGGCCGCGGCCCGGCGGCGTCGCGTACGGGGAGAAGCCGTACGGGTCCGACGGCGGCGCGGTCGCCGTCGGGACGACCGTCGCGTCGTCGGGCGCGCCGTAGCCCGGGCCCGACGGCGCCCCGTACGGCCCGGACGGGCTGCCGTACGGAGCCGTGGGGTGGGTGCCGTGCGGCGGGGCGCCGTAGGGCGCGCCGGGCGCGCCCGCGTACGCCCCGGGCGGCGGCGGCGCGGTGTGCCCGGACGGCGGGGGTGCCGTGTGGCCCGACGACGTCGCGGCGGGCGGCCACGTCGCGCCGGTCTCCGCGGGGGGCCAGGTCGCGCCCGTGTCCGCGGGCGGGATCGTCGCGTGCGGGTCCGGGCCGCGGTACCCCTGCGGCGCGGGCGGCGCCCCGCGCTGCCCGTACGGGTCCGTGCCGTACGGGACCTGGGCGTGGGGCTGCCCCGGTCCGGGCGGGGGCGGCGTCCCGCCCGGGGTCGCGGCGCCGTCGTCCCCGTACCGCCGCGGCGGCCGCATGACGGTCTGGTCGTCGACCGGCTCGTACGGCTCGGTGGGGTCGGACATCGGGCGGGTCCTCTCGTCGTGGGCGGCTCGTGCAGGGTATCCCGGGAGCCGTGCCGCGCCGGTGGTCCGCCGAGCGGCGTCTCAGTCGAGCGGGTCGCGCGCGACGGGGCACGTCATGCAGTGCCCGCCGCCCCGGCCGCGGCCGAGCTCCGCCCCGACGATCGTCACGACCTCGACGCCCGCGCGCCGCAGCGCCGCGTTGGTCAGGGTGTTGCGGTCGTAGGTGACGACGACGCCCGGCTCGATGGCGACGGCGTTGTTCCCCGAGTCCCACTGCTGCCGCTCGGACGCGTACGCGTCGCCCGCCGTCTCCACGACGCGCAGCGCGGGCAGGTCCAGGGCGCGCGCCACCACGTCGACGAAGGGCGTGTCGCCCTCGTCGGTGATCTCGACGCCCGGCGCACGGTCCGACGGCCGCAGCGTGAAGGTGTGGATGCCGTCGACGATCGCCGGGTGCACCGTGACGAGGTCGCGGTCCGCGAACGTGAACACGGTGTCGAGGTGCATCGCCGCGCGCAGCCGCGGCATGCCCGCGACGACGACCTGCTCCGCCGCGCCCGCGTCGAACAGCGCCTTCGCGAGCTGCGAGATCGCCTGGCGCGACGTGCGCTCGCTCATCCCGACGAGCACCGCGCCGTTGCCCACCGGCATGACGTCGCCGCCCTCCAGCGTGGCCTGGCCCCAGTCCTGCTCCGGGTCGCCCCACCACACCGTCGACTCCCGGTACTCGGGGTGGAACGCGTAGACCGCCTTCATGAGGAGCGTCTCCTCCTGGCGCGCCGGCCAGTACAGCGGGTTGAGCGTCAGACCCCCGTAGACCCAGCACGTGGTGTCGCGCGTGTACAGGGTGTTCGGCAGCGGCGGGAGCAGGTACTCGAACCCGCCCGTCGACTCGCGCGCGAGGTTCACGTAGCCGGTGCGGTAGTCGTCGGGCAGGTCGGTCGTCGCCAGGCCGCCCACGAGGAACCGCGCGAGCTCGCGCTCGCTCAGCGAGTCGAGGTAGGCCCGCGTGCCCTCGACGAGCCCCAGGCCCACCTGGTTCGGCACGACCTTGCGGTCGAGCACCCACGCCCGCGCCTCGGGGATCGCGAGTGTCTGCGCGAGGAGGTCGTGCAGCTCGACGACCTCGACGCCCCGGTTCGTCAGCTTGTTGACGAAGTCGAGGTGGTCGCGCTGGGCGGCCTCCACCCACATGACGTCGTCGAAGAGGAGGTCGTCGGAGTTCGTCGGGGTCAGCCGCTCGTGCGCGAGCCCCGGTGCGCAGACGAGGACCTTGCGCAGGCGCCCCACCTCCGAGTGGACGCCGTGCTGCGCGGGCGGGACGGTGGACGGGACGGCGGACGCGACGCTCATGGGTGCTCCCTCTCGGTGGTGCGGTCGGTACGGTCCGGTGGTCTCACAGCGACACCCACCCCGCCGCGAGCCCGACGACGGCGAGCACCGCGAGCGCCACGACGACGCCGAGCAGCGCGAGCTCCGCGGGCCCGAACGCCCGCCGCCCCTGCTCGCGGCGCGTCATGACGAAGAGGACGGTGACGGGCGCGTAGAAGACGAACGCGAGCAGCGCGAGGTCGAGCCCGGCCGCGAAGAGCAGGAACGCGGTGTACGCCGACGCGAGGACCGCCACGACGAGGTCGCCCGTCAGGGTGCGGGCGGGGGCGCCGTCGTACGTCTCGCGCGTGAGCCGCAGCCGCAGCGCGTAGAGCGCGGCCAGGAGGAACGGGATGAGGGTCATCGACGCGGTGAGGTCGAGCGCGAAGTCGAACGCGTCGTCGGAGAAGTACGTGACGACGAGGACCACCTGCGAGAGCGCCGTGCTGAGCAGCAGCGCGTTCACCGGGACGTCCTCCCGGCGCGTGCGGGTGAGGAACCGCGGCATGTCCCGGTCCTGGGCCGCGACGAAGAGGACCTCCGCCGCCATGAGGGTCCACGCGAGGTAGGCGCCCAGGACCGAGACGATCAGCCCGACGCCCACGAAGACGCTCCCCCACGGCCCGACCGCGGCCTCCAGCACGCCCGCCATCGACGGCTGGCGCAGCTCCGCGATCTCGGCCATCGGCAGGATCCCGTAGGACACGATCGTCACCGACGCGAAGATCGCGAGCACGCTCGTGAACCCGAGGATCGTCGCCCGCCCCACGTCCTCGCGGCGGCGCGCGTGCCGCGAGTAGACGCTCGCGCCCTCGACCCCGAGGAAGACGAACACGGTGACGAGCATGGTGTCGCGCACCTGGTCGAACAGCGACCCGGTGTACGAGGCGCCGTGGAGGTTCGCCGCGAAGACCGCGGGGTCGAACGCGAGCACGGCGAGCAGGACGAAGACGAGGATGGGCACGAGCTTGGCGATCGTGACGATCCGGTTGATCGCCGTCGCCTCCCGGATCCCCTGCCGCACGAGCGCGAAGAAGAGCCACAGCCCGACCGACGAGAGCACGAGCGCGAGCACCGTGTCCCCCGCGCCCAGGGCCGGAACCCACGCCCCGAGCGTCGACATGATGAGCACCCAGTACGTCACGTTGCCCACGCACGCGCTCGCCCAGTACCCGGCGGCGGCGTAGAAGCCCGTGAACTCCCCGAAGCCCGCCTTCGCGTACGCGTAGACCCCGGCGTCGAGCCCGGGCTTGCGGACCGCGAGCCGCTGGAAGACGAGGGCGAGCGTGAACATGCCCGCACCCGCGACGACCCACGCCACGAGCGCGCCCGCGACGCCCGTCTCCTGCGCGAAGCGGCGCGGGAGCGAGAAGACGCCCGCCCCCACCATGGAGCCCACGACCATCGCCGTGAGCGTGAGCACGGTGACCTTCGTGGTGCCGGACGTCGTGCCCTGCGCCGTGCCCTCAGCGGTCATGCCCCACGCCCCTCGCGCTCGCGTGCCGGCCCGCGCCGAGCGGCTCGGCGTCGCCGTGCTGACCCGGTCGATGATGGCAGCGTCGCGGGCGGGCCGCGCGTCGGGTGACGGGGTCCCCCGCGCGGCCTACCCCGGGCGCCGTACCCGCCGCCCGATCTCCTCCTCAGGGTGGACACGCGCGCGCGATCGGTACCAGTACGCTGCCGGTGGGTCGCCGGACACGGCAGGGGGGAACTGCTCGACCGACGAGTGACCGACCGTCGTCCGACCCACCTCACCGCACATGAACCTGCTCACCTGGACCGCCGTCGACCACCGGACCTGGCGTGCCCGCAGCGCCTCGCGCGAGTACGTCGTCCGGCGCGACGACACCGGCACCTGGACCCTCGACGGCCCCGGCCGCACGTGGGGCGCGCTGCCGAGCCTCGAGATCGCCCAGGAGGTCGCCTCGCTCGCCGACGAGGTCCACCACGACGACGACCGGATGACGAGCTATCGCGTCGTCACCGCCACGGGTGCGCGGCGCGGCGAGCCGTTCGGCGCCGAGACGGACGAGGACGCGCTCGACGTGCTGCGGGCCCGGCGCCGGGCCGGCAACCTCCCGCTCGCACCGTTCCGCCTGGAGACCTCCGACGGCCGCCTGGTCGGCGCGTGGGACAAGGCCGTCCAGATCCCGGCCCGGTCGGTCGGCGACGGGACGCCCGGGCCGGTCTGACGAGCCCGTCTGACGCTCAGGCCCGCGACGCGGCGCGACGCGACGCGAGCGCGGCCCGCCGCCGTCGGCTGCTCTCGACGTGGGCCGCGGCGAGCTCCGCGGCCCGGTCGCCGTCCCGGGCACGCACCGCGTCGAACAGCGCCACGTGCTCGTCGGTGACGTCGGCGAGGTCGTCGTGCTGCGACAGGGCCCAGCGCATCCGGCTGCGGATGCCCTGCATCATGTCGTCGAGCAGCCGGTTGCCCGCGAGCGCCGTGACGATCTCGTGGAAGTCGGCGGCCGAGCGGCGCGACCCCACGGGGTCGGCCGCGCGCGCACCCTCCTGCTCGCGGTCGAGCACGGCGCGCAGGCGATCCAGGCCCGCGGGCTCGTGGCGCTCGGCGGCGAGGCGGAACGCGAGCGGCTCGAGCACGGTGCGGACCTCGTCCAGGTCGGCGAGGTCGGCGTCGGTGAACGCCCGCACGACGGCCCACGTGTGCGGGCGCAGCGCGACGAGCCCCTCCCCCTCCAGGACCTTGAGCGCGTCGCGCACGGGGATGCGGCTCACGCCGAACCCGGCGGCGAGGTCGCGCTCGACGAGGCGCGAGCCGGGCTCGCGCACGCCGTCGAGGATCTCGTCCCGCAGCCGGGACGCGACCCGCGCGGACTCCAGCACTCGCTCCTCGGCTCCGGCCACGCGTCGATTCTCGCACCGGCCCGGGTGCCGTTGAGAGCCCGTGCGGACCGTGCGAGGGTGGACGGGACCGCGTCGAACGAGGGAGTTCCGATGACGAGCACCACCCGTACCCCCGCCCGCGCGACCCAGGGCAGGGTGCGCCGCGCCCGGCTCGCCGGGGCGACGGCCCTGGCCGCGGGGATCGCGCTCGCGGCGCCGGCCGCGGCGGTCGTGCCCACCGCGGCACCCGCCGACGACGGCTACGAGGTGATCCTCGACGGCACCCCGGAGTCGTTCGACGCGTGGGAGTACGCAGGCGACGGCGGGTTCGACCGTCTCGACGACGGCACGGTGCGCAGCCGCGCCGGAGCGCGCGGCGGGTTCGGGACCCTCTGGTACCCGGTGCGCCAGTACGGCGACTTCTCGATGGTGGTCGAGCTCCGCGACGACGCCCCCGGCGACGCGCGCGCGAACAGCGGGATCCAGGTGCGGTTCCCCGACCTGTCCGGTCCGGTCGAGGGCTGCCCGACGACGTTCAACGGCAACGAGACGGGCAACCTGTCGTGGATCGCGGTCAACTGCGGCCACGAGATCCAGGTCAACGACTCCCCCGAGGGCGGCTCGAACGACCCGCGCAAGACGGGCTCGGTCTACGGGTTCGCCGACCTCGGCCTCGACGAGGCCCGGCCCACCGCCAAGGGCACGTGGAACGAGCTGGAGGTGCGCGTCGTCGGGCAGCACTACACGGTGATCCGCGACGGCGTGGTCATCAACGAGTACGAGAACCTGCCGGGCGTGCCGTTCCCCGACCGTCCGCTCGACCCGGACTCGAGCTCGCGCGGGCTCGTCGGGTACGTCGGCCTCCAGGCGCACGGCTCCGCGCCGGACGTCGTGTCGTTCCGCGAGGTGCGGGTCCGCGAGCTGCCGCCCGTCCACGTCGAGGCCGACGCGCGGTGCCTCGGCGGGACGGCGCACGTCGCCGTCCGTGCCGAGAACGTCGGGAGCGACCCGGTCGACGTCACGCTCGGCACGCCGGCCGGCGAGCGCACGTTCGACGCCGTGGCGCCGGGGCGCAACGCGTACCGCGCGTTCAGCGCCCGTGCGGCGTCGGTCGACGCGGGGACCGCGACGCTCACGGTCCCCGGCGCCGACGGCCCCGTGGTCGTCGAGACGCCCTACGCGGGCGTCGACTGCACCTGACCGGCGGCCGGGCCTACGACCCCGCGGGCACCGTGACCTCGACGTGCGCGGCGTCCCCGAGGTCGCGCGTCGCGACGACGACGCCGCGCTGCCGGTAGTCGCCGGTGCGCGCCGTCGTCGGGACGGGCGCGAGCGCGTCCGGGCCGCTCCCGGCGCGCACCCGCACGCCGTCCCCGGTCGCCGTGACGCGGTAGGCCACGCGGCGCGTGCGGCCGCCGAGGTCCAGGTCGACGGCGAGGCCGTCCGCGGCCGCGGGCAGCACGGGGTCGACGACGATCTCCCCGCCGCGCTCGGTCAGCCCGAGGACGCCCTGGACGAGCTGGCGCAGGTAGATGCCGGGGCCGCTGGAGTACACGCGCCACCCGCCGCGCACCCCGACGCTCCCGTCGCGGAGCCCGTCGAAGTCGCGCGCGAAGCTCTCGCGGTCGGGGAAGTCCGCGTCGCTCGACGAGAAGTAGGCGTTGCGCTGGCGCGGGGCGGCGTGCGCGAGGCGCCGGCCGAGGTCGACCGGGCTGATGCGCAGCAGCTCGTCGAGCGCGCGGCCGCGGCCCAGGGCCGCGAGCGCCTCGACGTAACGGATGTGCGCGTGCACGTACATGAGCCCGATCTCGCGGCCGACGTTCGCGGCCTGCTCGGCGCGCAGGAACGTGTGCGGCACGCCCTCGTCGAACGCGGCCGGGTGGTCCATGAGGCGCACGCCGTCGGGGAAGTGCAGGTGCTCCAGCACGAGTCGCTCGTGGTCCGCGGCCTCCTCGGGCGTGAGGATGCCCGCGATGATCGACTGCGACATGGGGATGAGGCGGTACCGCATCCCGGAGACGGTGTCCGACGGGTGGATGACGAGCTCGTCGCCGTCGGCGCCGTGGCGCACGTACCCGGCGAGGACGCCGTCCACGAGGGCGCGCTCGCGCAGGTCCGCGCGGACCTCCGCCGCGAGCGTGCCCGCGCGCCCGGAGAGCGCTGCGAGGTCGTCGCGGCCGGCGGTCGTGCGGGCGAGCAGCTCCGCGGCCTGCACGAGCAGCGCGGAGGTCCACGTCGACGCCAGGTCGGTGCGCATCCGCGGGTCGGCGGGCTGCAGCGTGTCGTCCCAGTCGCCCTCGCCGTAGGCGGGCAGCGCGGTGCCGGGCAGGCGGTCGCGGTCGAGGTGGTCGAGCAGGCGGGCCACGTGGTCGCGGACGGTCGCCGCGGCGTCGGGCCCCGAGGCGGCCGGGCGGCGCTGCTCGTGGTCCCAGAACGGGACGTGCTCGTCGAGCACGGCGAGGTCGCCGCTCGCCTCCAGGTACTGGGCGAGCGCGAACAGCGGCCACACCACGACGTCGCCGTGCGAGGAGTCGTTGTACCGCTCCGCGTAGGCGTCGAACATGAACCACTGCGGGAACTCGCCCCACGTGTGCTGGTGGGCCAGGACGCGCAGCACGATCTCGCGCGCGACGTCGTGGCGCCCGCCCGCGAGCGCGAGCTCGAACGGGCCCTGGCACACGTCGCGCGTGCCCCAGGCCGCGCCGGAGTACTGCTCCAGGCCGTGCGGTACGAGGAAGTGGATCAGCGCGTCGTGCGCGTACCAGGGCACGAGGAGGTCGAGCTCCTGCGTCTCGACCGTCGCGTGCGGCGCGAACCGCAGCCCGCGCACGACGCCGCGGACGGTCTCGACGTGCCGCGCGAGGGTCGCGTCGACGTCCGCCAGGGGGTCGAGCGCGCCCGCGAGGAGCCCGAGCGCGGCGTCGGTCCCACGCAGCGAGCCGGTGAGGGCGAGCGTGAGCGACCCGGTGCCGGTCGTGCTCGTGAGGCGGCGGGTCGTGCCGGACGCGGCGTCCCCGGCGCCCGCGTCCTCGACGACGAGCCGCGCGGACGACGCCAGGGCGTACCGCAGGTCCGGGTAGTGCGCGTCGACGTCGCCGCCCGGCACGGGCCGCACCACGACGGCGTCGCCCGGGGCCGCGGGGACGTGCTCGGCGAGCCAGCCGCCGGCCTCGTCCTCGAGCTCGAGGGTCGCGGTGACGTGCAGCGGGCGCTCGCAGCGCACGGCGACGTCGATGCGGTTCTCGCGGTCGTGCGCGACGGTCCGCACGTCGACCCGCCCGAGCGGCGTCTCGTAGAGCCAGCGGACGCCGCCGACGTCGAGCACGAGCGCGGACGGCAGGCCGAGGAGCCGGGGCCCGCGCCCGTCGTCGACGAGCACGCGCAGGCCGCTGCTGCGCACGAGGTTGAGGTGGTGGCGGTGCACGGTCGCGAGGCGGTTCGCCGTGGTGTTGCCGAGCACGACGTGCGACGCGAAGACGCCGGGCGCGAACGCCGTCGTGGAGAGGACGTCGTCCGTGGGCAGCACGTCGTCGCCCGCCTTGAGCACGTGCCCGTGCGAGCGCTCGGTCACGGTGTCCTTGCGCGCGTCGACGACGTGCGTCCCCGTCGCGGTGAAGAACGACAGGAGCGTGCCGTCGGCGTCGCGCTCGGGCAGGAGCACGTCGTCGGCGGAGAGGCCGACGGCGGCGAGCAGCCCGGCCTCGTCGAGCTCGTCGCCCGCGAGGAGCGGCGCGTCGCGCAGCGCGGAGGCGGAGGGCGTGAAGCGCGCGGTCGGGCGCTCGGCGGCCGCGGCGGCGACCGCGGCGGCGGCCCAGCCGGACACCTCGACGAGGTGGGCCGCGAGCGGCCCGGGCGCGTCGGCGTCGACCACGGTCACGGCGTGCACGACCGCGGTCCCGGTCGAGAGGTCGAGCGGGCGCGAGACGAGCGTCGGCATCGCGTACTCGTACTGGAGCACGCCCGGCTGCACGGGGCCGAGCAGGCCGTGCGGCAGCCCGTCGCGCCGCGAGCGCGCGGTGAAGACCTGGAGCGAGTCCGTGAGGTGCGCGACGGCGCCCTCGACGAGGAACGCGACCGCGAGCGGGAGGCGCGGCTGCGCGGACATGGTCTGCCGGCTGACGAGCACGGTCCCGGCGTCGGGGTGCTCGAGCGCGCGGTGCAGCAGGTACTGGCACACGTACGGCTCGCTCGACAGCGCCGCGGCGGGCGGCGCGAGCGCCAGGTCCTGCGCGTGCACGACGTCGTAGCGCGTCCCGGCGTCCGTCGCGGGGCCGGCCGTGAGGTCGACGCGCCAGACGAGCGCGCGCCCGTCGAGCGTGAGCGCGACGCGCGTGGCGAGCCCGAGCGCGGCGCCCGACCACACGACGCGGTCGGCGCCGACCTCGACCGCCGTCACGGCGGGTGCGGAGCCGGTGAGGCGCGCGACCTCGACCGTGCCGTCCGGGCGCGTGGCGCGCAGCAGGATGCCGCCGGGCATGCGGTCGTGCTCGCCCGGCAGGTACTGGTTCACGAGCAGGCCGTCCGTGCTGACGGCGCGCACGTCGCCGCCGCCGGTGAGCTCGACGGTCAGGCCGCCCGAGGTGAGCGTGGCGCGGGCGGGGGTCTCGGTCGCGGTGAGGGTCACGCGGTCTCCTGCTCGGTGGTGCGGGGCTCGGGTGCTGCGGGCGACGTGCCGTCGGGGCGCAGCAGCGCGAGGAACTGGTCGAAGAGGGCGACCATGTCGACGTTGTCGGGGTCGAGCAGCCACTGGAGCTGCAGGCCGTCCATGACGGCGGAGAAGAGCTGGCCGATCGCGGCCGGGTCGACCTCGGGGCGCAGCTCGCCCCGGGCGACGGCGTCCTGGAAGCGGGTGTCGTCCTGGTGGCGCAGCGCGCGGTAGCGGTCGCGGACGACGTCGTGCGCGGGGTGGGTCGCATCGGTCGCCTCGGCGGCGACCACCACGTGGAGGGACACGAGGCCGGGCGTCTCGGCGTTGCGGCGCACCTGGTCGCGGATGGTCGTCAGCAGGTCGGCGCCGGCGGCCTCGTCCTCGCCGCGGCGCACCCGGTCGCGCCGGTCGCGCTCCTCCAGGGTCGCCGTGAGGAGGCCGGCCTTGCTGCCGAAGTGGTGCAGGAGCCCGGCCTCGGAGATCCCGACGCGGGCCGCGATCTCGCGCAGCGAGCTCCCGCGGAAGCCCTGCTCGCCGAACACCTCGACCGCCGTGCGGAGGATCTCGCGGCGGCGCTGCTCGCCGCGGACGATGCGGCGGTCGGGGAGGCCGGCCGCCGTCGTGCCGCGAGCGCCCGTCGCGGTCGTCGTCCTCGGGCCCCCGGCCGTCCCCGTCGTGGCGCCGCCACCTGCGGGGTCGCTCTCGTTCATCACCGTCTCCTTCGGCAGGTCTGTCGGCGCCAACGGTACGGCCTGGACGCCCCGGTTGAAAATACTAACCGAGCGCACGCTAAGGTAGTTTCCACAGCGGCTCACACGGACGAGCCGACTGCTCGATGAGGAGGATTGCTCATGAAGCTCGGACGCAAGGCGGTCGCCATCGGCGTCGTCGGACTCCTGGCCCTGACCGCGTGCGGTCGCGCGGACGACGACTCCACGGGTGGTGAGACCAGCGCCGGCTCCACCACGACGGTGGACGACGCGCCCGCGGAGGGTGACATCACGATCTGGGCGATGGGTGAGGAGGGCGAGAAGCTGCCCGACTTCGTCCAGGGCTTCACGGAGGAGAACCCCGACGCGAACGTCGAGGTCACCACGATCCCGTGGGCCGACGTCATGACGAAGTTCCAGACCGCCGTCGCCGCGGGCACCGTGCCCGACGCGATCATGATCGGCTCGTCCTTCATGCCGACGATGGTCGCGACCGGCGGCCTCGCCCCCGTCCCCGAGGGCCTCGTCGACAACGACGACTTCGTCGAGGGCGCCGCCGCCTCGACCGTCGCCGACGGCGTCGCGTACGGCGTGCCGTGGTACGTCGAGACGCGCGTCCTGTACTACCGCTCCGACCTCGCCCAGGCCGCGGGCGTCGAGGCTCCCACCAGCTGGGAGGAGCTCACCGCGTTCGCGGAGGCCATGAAGGCCAACGGCTCGACCTACGGCCTCCAGCTCCCGATGGGCGACGCCGAGGACTCGACGCAGGTCATCCTGCCGTTCTACTCGCAGGCCGGCGGCTCCGTCCTCAACGAGGCCGGCGACGGGTTCGACCTCGACAACCAGGCGATGGTCGACGCGCTCGACTACTACGCGTCCTTCTTCACCGAGGGCCTGTCGCCGCTGTCCGGCTACGGCGACTCGCAGAACAGCGCGTTCGTCGACGGCTCCGACCCGGCGTTCATCTCCGGCCCGTGGATGGTCAACGTGCTCGCCGACCTCCAGGGCGAGGACTGGGTCGAGCAGAACGTGGCCACCGTGCCCGTGCCCGCCGGCTCCGCCAACAACGACTCCTACATCGGCGGCGCGCACCTCGGCGTCTTCGCCGAGGCCAAGAACGCCGACGGCGCCTGGAAGCTGATCCGCTGGCTCTCCGAGCCCGAGACGCAGCAGGCGTGGTTCGACGCGACGAGCGACCTGCCCGCGCTGAACAGCGCGTGGGACTACGAGGCGCTCACCTCGAACCCCCGCACCCAGGTGCTCCAGGAGCAGCTCGAGAACACGATCGCCCCGCCGACCGTCCCGAGCTGGGACGAGCTCTCGGCCACCATCGAGACCGAGGCCGAGAAGGTCGCGAACGGTCAGGTGTCCTCCGAGGACGCGGCGAAGGCCATCCAGGCCAAGGCCGACACGCTCGGGCTCGGCTGGTAACAGGGCCCGTCAGTCATGACCACCACCACCGAGGGACGGCGCCGGCGTACGGCCGGCGCCGTCCACCGGCGACGGCAAGCGCTCGTCGCCTGGCTGTTCGCGCTCCCGTTCGTCGCGGTCTTCACGGTCTTCATGCTGGGGCCGCTGCTCGCGTCGTTCGGGATGTCGTTCTCGGACCTCACGATCCGTGACATCAAGACCCCGTTCGCGGTGAACTTCGTCGGGATCGAGAACTTCACCGGCGTCTTCCAGGACGAGCTGTTCCGCAAGGCGCTGGTCAACACCTTCTACTTCGTCCTCGTCGGCATCCCGCTGACGATGGTGCTCGGCCTCGCCCTGGCCGTCGCGCTCAACTCGGGCATCGAGAAGTTCCGCAGCGTCTTCCGCGTCGGCTTCTACACGCCCGTCGTGACGTCGATCGTCGCCGTGGCGGTCGTCTGGCGGTTCATCCTCCAGGACTCGGGCCTCGTGAACACCGTGCTCGGCTGGGTCGGGATCGACGGTCCCGACTGGCTCAACGACAGCACGTGGGCGATGCCGTCGATCATCCTCATGGCCGCGTGGCGCAACATGGGCACGCTCATGATCATCTTCCTGGCCGGCCTGCAGGCGATCCCGCGCGACGTCTACGAGGCGGCCGAGGTCGACGGCGCGGGCTCGTGGCGCCGCTTCCGCTCCATCACGGTCCCGCTGATGCGCCCGACGCTGCTGCTCGGCGCGGTGCTGCTGTCGGTCGGCTTCCTCCAGGTGTTCGAGGAGCCCTTCGTCATGACCAAGGGCGGCCCGGTCAACTCGACGCTGACCATCAGCTACTACGTCTACAACCAGTTCGGGTACGGCAACTACGCGTTCGCCTCCGCAGCCGCGTACGTGCTCTTCGCGCTGATCGCCGCCCTCGCCGCCGTCCAGTTCCGCCTGCTGCGGTCGAAGGAGGATTGACATGACCGTCACGTCCTCGCGGACCCCCTCCGCGACGTCGGCCCCCCAGGACGCGCCGCGCCGTCGGCCGCGACGCCCGGTCCGCTGGTCGCGCGGCGCCACGTACACCGCGCTCGTCGTCGGGCTGCTCCTGACGCTCATGCCGTTCATCTGGATGGCGCTCGGCAGCTTCAAGACGCAGGGCGAGCTCCTGCAGCGGCCCATCACCTGGTGGCCCGAGAACCCGACGCTCGACAACTACGAGCGGTGGCTGTCCCAGCTCAACTACGGGCAGTACTTCACCAACTCGATCGTCGTCGCCGTCGTCGTGGTGCTCGGCAACATCGTCTTCTGCTCGATGGTCGGCTACGCCCTCGCGAAGATGCAGTTCCCCGGCAAGAAGGTGCTGTTCGCGCTCGTCATGCTCACGCTCATGGTCCCGGGCGTCGTCACGCTCGTGCCGATGTTCGTGCTCGTGTCCAACATGGGCCTCGTCAACACCTACCCGGCGCTCATCCTGCCGTTCCTCGCCGGCCCGCTCGGCGTGTTCCTCATGCGGCAGTTCATGCTCGGCATCCCGGACGCGCTCATCGAGGCCGCCCGGATCGACGGCGCGGGCGAGTTCCGGGTCTTCTTCCGGATCGTGCTCCCCCAGTGCGGGCCGCCGCTCGCGACGCTGAGCATCCTCACGTTCCTCGGGTCGTGGAACAACTTCCTGTGGCCCCTGGTCGTCGCGCAGACGGAGAACATGTACACCCTCCCCGTCGCGCTCTCGCTGTACTCGGTCGGCTCGAACGGCACCTACTACGGCTTGCTCATGGCCGGGTCCGTGCTCGTCGTGACGCCGATCCTCATCCTGTTCCTGTTCCTGCAGCGCTACTTCGTGCAGGGCATCGCCATGACCGGCATCAAGTGACCGGCGACCGACGAGGAGAGCCTGTGTCGATCACCTTCCCCGAGTCCTTCGTCTGGGGCGCCGCCACGGCGGCCCACCAGATCGAGGGCAACAACGTCAACAGCGACTGGTGGGCGCGCGAGGTCGACCCGGCCTCGACCCTCGCCGAGCCGTCGGGCGACGCCGCCGACTCCTACCACCGGTACGCCGACGACATCCGGCTGCTGGCCGAGTCCGGGCTCACCTCGTACCGGTTCTCGATCGAGTGGGCGCGCATCGAGCCGGCCGAGGGCCGCTTCTCGCGGGCCGAGGTCGACCACTACCGCCGCATGATCGACTGCTGCCTCGAGCACGGGGTCACGCCGCTCGTCACGCTGCACCACTTCACCTCGCCGCGCTGGTTCGCGGAGGACGGCGGCTGGACCGACCCGCGGTCCGTCGAGCGGTTCGCGCGGTACGTCGAGCACGTGCTGCCGCTGCTCGACCGCGCGTCGCACGTGTTCACCATCAACGAGCCGAACATCCTCGCGATGATGATCACGGCCGCCAAGGGCACCGAGCAGCTCCAGGCCGGCACGATGCACGCTCCCGACCCGGTCGCGACCGAGCACCTCATCGCCGCGCACCGCCGGGCCGTGGAGCTCGTGCGGACCGTCGGGGTGCCCGTCGGGTGGTCCGTCGCGCCGCAGCAGTTCTTCGCCGACCCCGGCGCCGAGGAGGTCCTGCGCGAGTACGCCTACCCCCGCGAGACCGTCTTCCTCGAGGCCTCGCGCGGCGACGACTTCGTCGCCGTCCAGGCCTACACGCGCACGCGGATCACCGTGGACGGGCCGCTGCCCGCCCCGGAGGACTCCGAGAAGACGCTCACCGGGTGGGAGTACTACCCGGCCGCCATCGCGGAGGCCGCGCGCCTCGGGCACGAGATCACCGGTCTGCCGGTCCTCGTCTCGGAGAACGGCATCGCGACGGCGGACGACGCGCGCCGCATCGACTACACGCGCGACGCCCTGCGCGCGCTGCACGCCGAGATGGAGGCGGGCCTCCCGCTGCTCGGCTACCTGCACTGGTCGCTGCTCGACAACTACGAGTGGGGCTCGTTCGCCCCGACGTTCGGGCTCGTCGCGTGGGACCCGGAGACCTTCGAGCGCACGCCCAAGCCCAGCCTCGGCTGGCTCGGCGGCGTCGCCCGCGGGAGCGTCTCGCTCGACGACTGACCGCGCGCACGGCGGCCCGGTCCGGACCTCGCGGTCCCGGCCGGGCCGTCGTCGTCCGTGCCAGGCCCGGTCGCGACCCGGGGCCTCGCTACGATCCGGGGTCGGGGCACGCTCCCCCGGCCGGACCGGCCGCGGGTCGCACGACGGACGGAGGGCTCGGATGGCAGCGTCGCAGCCGGGTCAGCGCGTCCCCCTCGCCCGGGTCGCGGCCGACGCCGGGGTGTCCGTCCCCACGGTGTCGAAGGTGCTCAACGCGCGCCCGGACGTCTCGGCGGCGACGCGCGAACGGGTCGCGGGCGTCCTGCGGCGGCACGGCTACGAGATCCGGCCCCCCACGTCCCGGCGGACGGGGCTCGTCGACGTCCGGATCGTCGACTTCGAGGGCCCGTGGTCCGAGGCGGTCGTGCGCGGGGCGGTCGCGGAGGCGCGGCGCCTCGGGCTCGACGTCGTGCTGTCCGTCGAGCTGGACCCCGACGACTGCGGCGCCTGGGTCCGGCACGCGCTCGCCCGGGGCACGGACGGTCTCGTGAGCGTCGTCGCCGTGCCCGACGCCGAGGCGCGTGCCGCGCTCGCCACGGCCGGGGTGCCGCTCGTCGTCGTCGACCCGCGCCGCCGTCCGCCCGAGGACGTGCTCAGCGTCGGCGCGGCCAACTTCCAGGGCGCGCTCGAGGCGACGGCGCACCTGCTCGCCCTGGGGCACCGACGGATCGCGACGATCACGGGCGTCCCCGAGCAGGACAACGCGCTCGCCCGCCTCGCGGGCTACCGCGCCGCGCTCATCCAGGCGGACGTGCCCGTCGACGACGACCTCGTGCGCCTGAGCACCTACGGGGTCGCCGCGGGCTACGAGGAGACGCAGCGGCTGCTCACCCTCGACGACGCCCCGACGGCGATCTTCGCGTGCAGCGACGACACCGCGCTCGGCGCGCTGCGGGCGCTGCGCGAGGCGGGTCGCTCCGTGCCGGACGACGTCTCGCTCGTCGGGTTCGACGACCTGCCCGTCGCGCCCTGGACCGACCCTCCGCTCACCACGGTGCGCCAGCCGCTCGTCGAGATGGGCGCCTCGGCCGTCGCGCTCGTGCACCGGGCACGCAGCGCGAGCGGCCGCACCCTGCGCACGGAGCTCGCGACGAGCCTCGTCGTGCGCGCGTCGACCGCCGCGCCGCGCGCCTGACGCGCGCGGCACGGCAGTCGGCCGCGGTGGGTGGGGGTCAGCCGCAGGAGACGCCCGCGTAGCGGTACGGCAGCTCCTGGACGGTCGCGCCGTCGTCGGACGTCACCGTCACGGTCGCGGTGCCCGACGGGATCTCCGCCGTGCGCGCCGAGAACGCCCGGTAGGTGCTGCGGTGCGGGGCGACGTCGTCGTACGACCGCGTCCCGTACGGGGTGGCGAGCTCGACGGTCGTGCGGCCGTCGGACGTGCTGGTGGCGCGCACCGCGACGGCCGCCCGGTTGCCGAGGCAGCGCGCCTCGACCTCGACGTCGGCGCCCACGCCGGGCGTGAGGTCGGCGACGGCCGAGAACGTCTCCGCCTCCATGAGCGGGCGCAGCGCCTGCTCGAGCCGGTCGTCGACGAAGTAGTCCTTGAGGCGCGAGTCGTCGAGGACGTTGCCGATCGCGGCGACGATCATCGCCTGGTCGAGCGACAGGTAGCGCTCGGCGACCGTGCCCGAGCGGACCGCGACCGAGTCGTAGAACCCGCCCGGCCCGTACGCGTCGAGGTCGTCGGCGAGGTGGGCCAGGTTGTCGAGCACGCCCTCGGTGTCGTACGCGAGCCCGAGGAACGACGCGTGCGGCGTCACGACGCCGTCACCGAACTCCGGCGCCGGGTTCGTGGCCTCGCGGCAGCCCTCGAAGCCGAGGTCGACGTCGGTCTCGCCGTCGGACAGGTAGCCGTCGGATCGCAGACCGATCGCGTCGACGCCGTACTCCGCGTACCCGCC
Source organism: Cellulosimicrobium sp. RS (assembly GCF_046159675.1). Taxonomy (NCBI): domain Bacteria; kingdom Bacillati; phylum Actinomycetota; class Actinomycetes; order Micrococcales; family Promicromonosporaceae; genus Cellulosimicrobium; species Cellulosimicrobium sp. RS. Next base: position 179,802 of record NZ_JBJXVU010000005.1, read on the forward strand.
GAAGGGGTTGCTCGCGGGCGAGAAGCCCCAGGCCCCGTACCCGGCCTCGTCGAGGCCGTGCTCCTTGTGCGCGCGCACCACGAGCGGGTGGTTGACGCCCCACGACGTCGGACCCCACTCCGCCTCGGGGACGAGCATGTCCGGCATGAGCGCCTCGAACATCGAGCCGCCCCAGCCCGGCACGACCGCGAGGTCGCGGTAGCGGTACGCCCCCTCGAACACCGGGACGCCGAGGTGCTCGCGCGTCTCGCCGACCGGCTTCTGCTCCTGCCACGACCAGTCGCACGTGTCCGGGAACGTCCGGTAGCTCGCGTAGTAGGCCTCCGGCGGCACCTCGCCCTCGGCGATGCCGAGGTAGGTCGCGATGCGCGTCTCGGAGACCGTCGTGTCGTAGTTGTGGCACGTGTAGTAGACGTCGGTCCCCGTGCCGAGGTAGTCCCCGGCGACCGAGCACCCGGGCGGCTCCTCGTCCCAGAACCCGCCGCGCAGCAGCCCGACGCCGAGGTCCGGCCGCGCCTCCGCGTTGTAGAACGCGCCGAAGTGCATGCCGTCGTAGACGGCCAGCGCCTCCTCCGCGAGGCTCGGCTCCGCCTCCGCGACGACGCGCAGGCCCGCGGCGAGCCAGCCGTTGTCCACCGAGCTGAGGAATTGGTGCACCGGGTTGCCGTCGTCCGGCCACGTCTCCACCCGGTCGCCCGTCGCCGGGTCGTACCAGTTGTAGAACATGCCGCTCGCGTCGTGCCGGTCGAGGGACGCGACCGTGTCGATCGTCGTCGCGAGGCGGTCGCGCGCCTCGGCCTCGTCGACCAGGCCCAGGTCGCGCGCCACGACGGTGGACCACAGCCAGCCGCCGATGTTCGTCGGCGACGTGTACGCGCTGCTCGACGCCGGGTCCAGGTCGCCCTCGATGTTGTCCGCGGGCAGGCCGGTCTCCTCGTCGGTCATGGCCTCCAGCGAGGTGTAGGTGTCCTCCAGGTACGTCTCCAGCGTCGCGCGCTGCGCGCCCGTCAGGGCGGGCTGCCCGACGGCGGACGTCGCCGTCGCCGGGACGCTCGCCGTGCGCAGGGCGCCCTCGGCGGCGGCCGGGGCGCTCGCGGCCGCGGCCGGGACGGCGAGTCCCGCCGCGAGCGCCAGCCCGCCGGCGAGCCCACCGGCGACGAGGCCCGTCGCCCTGCGTCGGCGCCGCGTCGTCTCGCACGCGCGGTCGGTCGATCCATCCATCAGGCACTCCTTCGTGTCACGGCCCCGAAATTTCGGCCGAACTTTCCGAATGGGGGCGGAGAGAGTAGCCCTCGGTCGAGCAGGGGTCAACGGCTCGCCCGGAGCCGGCGCACGACGGCGGAGGCGTGGCGGGCGGCGGCCCGCGCGGAGCGGGTACACGAACGTATAACGCGGGGTATACACGCCGGAAACGCGGGCGCGACAGGATCGCGGCCATGCACCTGACGCCCGCCGACACCGAGAAGCTGCTGCTCGCCGTCGCGGGCATGGTCGCCCGCGACCGGCGCGAGCGCGGCGTCCTGCTCAACTACCCGGAGACGGTCGCCCTCCTGACGACGTGGGTGATCGAGCGGGCCCGCGAAGGGGCCGCCGTGGAGGAGCTCATGGTCTCCGGGCGCGCCGTGCTGGGCCGCGACGAGGTGATGGAGGGCGTCGCGGAGATGCTGCCCGACGTCCAGGTCGAGGCGACGTTCCCCGACGGGCGCAAGCTCGTCACCATCCACCAGCCCATCGCCTGAGCCGGTCCCGGCGACGCGACGCACGACGAGAGGACGGCGAGGCATGGCAGGCATCAGCACCTCGGGACCGGGCGCGATCCGGCTCCGGGAGGGCGCGGAGGACGTGCCGCTCGTCCTCAACGCCGACCGCTCGGACGACGAGCGCGTGACCCTCGTCGTGACGAACACGGGCGACCGGCCCGTGCAGATCGGCTCCCACCTCCACCTGCCCGACGCCAACGCGGCGCTCGACCTCGACCGCGCGGCGGCGCACGGCTTCCGGCTGGACGTGCCGTCCGGCACGTCGCGGCGGTTCGAGCCCGGCGCGTCCGCCGAGGTCCAGGCCGTGGCGCTGCGCGGCCGACGGCGCGTCCCCGGGCTCCAGCGCGGCAAGCCCGATGGCGGCGCCCTGGACCCCACCGCACCCGAGGAGGACTGACGCATGGTCGCGATCTCGCGCGAGCGCTACGTCGCGCTCTACGGCCCGACGACGGGCGACCAGGTGCGCCTCGGCGACACGGACCTGTGGATCGAGGTCGAGGAGGACCGCACCTTCGGGGGCGAGGAGGTCGTGTTCGGCGGCGGGAAGTCACTGCGCGAGTCGATGGCCCAGGGCACGACGACCCGCGCCGAGGGCGCGCTCGACACGGTGATCACCAACGCCGTCGTGCTCGACTGGTGGGGCGTCGTGAAGACGGACGTGGGGATCCGCGACGGGCGGATCGTCGCGCTGGGCCGCGCGGGCAACCCCGACGTCGCGGACGGCGTGCACCCCGACCTGCACATCGGCCCGAGCACGGACGTCGTGAGCGGCGAGGGCAGGATCCTCACCGCGGGCGGCATCGACTCGCACGTGCACCTCATCTCGCCGTCGCAGGTCGTCGAGGCGCTCGCCACGGGCATCACGACGGTCGCGGGCGGCGGCACCGGCCCGAGCGAGGGCACGAAGGCCACGACGGTCACGCCCGGCGCCTGGCACCTGGAGGCGATCCACCGCTCGCTCGACCGGCTCCCCGTGAACGTGCTGCTGCTCGGCAAGGGGAACACCGTGAGCGCCGAGGGTCTGCGCGAGCAGGCGATGGCCGGCGCGGGCGGCTACAAGGTGCACGAGGACTGGGGGTCCACGCCCGCGGCGATCGACGCCGCGCTCCGGGCCGCCGACGACTGGGGCCTGCAGGTCGCGCTCCACTCCGACTCGCTCAACGAGGCGGGGTTCGTCGAGTCGACCCTCCGGGCGATCGGCGGCCGCTCGATCCATGCCTTCCACGCGGAGGGCGCGGGCGGCGGGCACGCGCCCGACATCCTCACCGTCGCGAGCCACCCGAACGTCATCCCCGGCTCGACGAACCCCACCCTCCCGCACACGGTGAACACTGTCGCCGAGCACCTGGACATGCTCATGGTGTGCCACCACCTCAACCCGCAGGTGGCGGAGGACCTCGCGTTCGCCGAGTCGCGCATCCGCGGGACCACGATCGCCGCCGAGGACGTGCTGCACGACCTCGGCGCCATCTCGATCACGTCGTCCGACGCCCAGGCCATGGGGCGCATCGGCGAGGTCGTGACGCGGACGTGGCAGGTGGCGCACGTCATGAAGGCGCGGCGCGGCCCGATCCCCGGCGGCGCCCCCGGTCCTGTCCTGCCGGCCGACAACCTGCGCGCCCGGCGCTACGTCGCGAAGTACACGATCAACCCGGCCGTCGCGCACGGGATCGACGCGCACGTCGGGTCCGTCGAGCCCGGCAAGCTCGCCGACCTGGTGCTGTGGGAGCCGAAGCTGTTCGGCGTGCGGCCGAGCGTCGTCATGAAGGGCGGGGCGCTCGTGTGGGGCGCGCTGGGCGACCCCAACGCGTCCATCCCGTCGCCGCAGCCCGTGCTCATGCGGCCCGCGCTCGCCGACGCGATCGGGGCCGACGTGTCCGTGTCCTTCGTGTCGCCCGCCGCGCTCGACGACGGCCTCGCGGAGCGGCTCGGCCTGGCCCGGACGCTCCTGCCCGTGGCCGGGACGCGCGACGTCGGGAAGGCCCAGATGCGGAACAACGACTACCTGCCCCGGATCGACATCGACCCCGAGTCGTTCGCGATCGAGGTCGACGGCGAGCTCGTCGTGCCCGCCCCCGCCGACCGGCTGCCCCTCGCGCAGCTCTACTCGCTGTTCTGACATGGACGCCCTCCCCCGCCACGACGCCGACGGGCGCGCCGAGCTCATGCTCGCGCTCCTCGCCGACGCGCGGCTGCCGACCGGCGGCCACACGCAGTCCGCGGGCCTCGAGCCCGCGCTGCGCGCCGGGATGCCTGCCGCGCACGTCCCCGACTACGTGCGCGCCCGCCTGGCCACCGTCACGCGCACCGAGGCCGCGACCGCCGTCGTCGCGCGGCACGCGGCGCTCGCGCCCGACGACGGCCCCCCGCCCGTCGCGGTCGCCCTCGCCGACACCTGGGTCGCGTGGGCGGCGCGGACGCCGTCGCCCGCGCTCCGCGAGACGTCGCAGCGGCTCGGCCGGGGCTACCTCCGGCTCCTGCGCCGCCTGTGGGCGGGGCACCCCGCGGTCGCCGCGCTCGACGCGGCGGCGGCGCTCGTCGCCGCCGCGCGCCCAGCGGACGAGGGACGCGGTGGTCCGGGCGACCGACCGCCGTCGGGCCGCCGGGCGCCGCAGCCCCCGCGCCCCCTGGTGCTCGGGGTGACGGCCGCCTGCGCGGGGCTGTCCGCGCTGCAGGTCGCGCGCCTCGTCGGGTACGAGGACGTGCAGACCGTCGCCGCGGCCACGCTCAAGCTCGAGCCCGTCGACCCGGTCGTCGCGACGGGCTGGGTCGTCGCGTCCCAGGCCGCGATCGACGCGCTCGCCCACGACGTCGCCCCCCTGACCGACCCCCGCGCGATCCCCGCGCACGGCGCACCGCTCGTCGAGCAGTGGGCCGAGACCCACGCCCGCACCACCGAGAGGCTGTTCAGTGCCTGAGAACCTGCCCGACGCCCCGACCGCCACGACCCCCACGACCCGCTCGCTGCGCCTCGGCGTCGCCGGCCCCGTCGGCACCGGCAAGAGCTCGCTCATCGCGCTCCTGTGCCGCGAGCTGTCCGAGGTGCTGCGGCTCGGGGTCATCACCAACGACATCTACACGGACGAGGACGCGCGGTTCCTGCGCTCCGCGGGCGTGCTCGACCCCGAGCGCATCCGCGCGGTCGAGACCGGCGCGTGCCCGCACACCGCGATCCGCGACGACGTCACCGCCAACCTCCTCGCCGTCGAGGACCTCGAGGAGGACTTTGCGCCGCTCGACGTCGTGCTCGTCGAGTCCGGCGGCGACAACCTCACCGCCACCTTCTCGCCCGCGCTCGTCGACGCGCAGATCTTCGTGCTCGACGTCGCCGGGGGCGGCGACGTCGCGCGCAAGGGCGGACCGGGGATCGCCCGGGCTGACCTGCTCGTCGTCAACAAGACCGACCTCGCCCCGTACGTGGGGGTGGACGTCCCGCGCATGGTCCTCGACGCGACGGCCGCGCGCGACGGCGCCCCCGTGCTCGCGCTCTCGCGCCTCGACCGCGAGTCGATCGACACGCTCACGACGTGGGTGCAGACGCTCCTCGCGGCGCACCGGGCCGGTGCGCACGTGCCGCAGGACCCGGGCCCGATGGCGCCCCACTTCCACGCCGACGAGGACGGCGGCGGGTTCCTCCACACCCACGGTGAGGGCGACGCCCCGCACGACCACGCGCCCGCCCACGACGGCCACTCCCCCGCCTACGAGCACGACGCCGCAGCCGCGGAGCCGGTGACCGCGCCCGGGCGCGGCTGACCCCGGGCGACGGGCCGCACGTGGACGACGTGACGCGCGTCGGGGCGTACCGCGAGGGCGGCCGCGTGCGCTGCGACCTGCGCCCCGGCGCGCTGAGCCCGCGCGTGCTGTCCGCGAGCCCCACGACGGTGCGCATCGCGCTCGTCGCGACGCGCGCGCTGCTCCTGGGCGGCGACCGCGTCCGGGTCGAGGTGCACGTCGGGCGCGGCGTCGAGGTCGAGCTCGTCGAGGTGTCGGGCACCGTCGCGTACGCCGGGCGCGGCCGGTCCGCGTCCTGGGACGTCGCGGTCCGGGTGGACGACGACGGCCTCCTCGTCTGGGACGCGCTGCCGTTCGTCGTCGCGGACGGGGCCGACGTCGACCGGCGCACCGACGTGCGCCTCGGCAGGAGCGCCGTCGCGCTGCTCCGCGAGACGCTCGTGCTCGGCCGGACCGGCGAGCGGGGCGGGCGCCTGCGCTCGCGCACCCGGGCCACCGACGAGACCGGGGCCCCGCGAGAGTCACCAGATGCAGGGGGCACGCCCCGGCAGGCGCGCGAGCTCTTCGTCGAGGACCTCGACCTCGGCGACGACCGGGCGCTGCCCGGGATCCTCGGTGACGCCCGCGTCGTCGACTCGGTGCTGTGCCTGGGCGCCCGGCCGCCCGCGGCGCACGCCGCCGCCCCGTCCGGCCCCCTGTGGCTCGACCTCGACGGCCCGGGCGCCGTCGTCCGCCACCTGGGGGCGAGCACCCACGACGCCGGCACCGACGGCGTCGTCACCGCCTGGGCGGCGGCCGCGCGCGCCACGCGCGGCCTCCCTGACCTCGGCCTCCCCGACCACCGCACCGCACTGCTGACGACAGGAGCCTGACATGCACGTCCCCGACCACTTCCTCGACGACCCCACGTCGGCGACCACCGCCGTCGTGTCCCTCGCCGCCGTCGGGTACGCCGCGTACCGGGCACGCGAGGACCTCACGCCCCGGCGCGTCGCGCTCACGGCCGCGACGACCGGGTTCGTCTTCGCCGTGCAGATGCTCAACTACCCCGTCGCCGCCGGCACGAGCGGGCACCTCATGGGCGGGGCGCTCGCGGCGGCGCTCGTCGGGCCGTGGCTCGGCGTCCTGTCCGTGACCGCCGTGCTGCTCGTGCAGGCGCTCGTGTTCGCCGACGGCGGGCTCACCGCCCTGGGCACGAACGTGCTCCTCATGGCCGTCGTCGGGACGCTCGTCGGCTGGGCGGTGACGCGCGGGGTGCTCCGCGCGACGCGCGGCCGGGGCGCCGCGGCCGCCGCCGGCGCCGGCGCGCTCGTGAGCGTCCCGGTGTCCGCCGCGGTGTTCGCAGGCCTCTTCGCCGTCGGCGGGACCGTGCCGGTCCCGGTCGGCGAGCTCGTCGGCCAGATGCTCGGCGTGCACCTCCTCGTCGGGCTCGGCGAGGCGCTCATCACGGCCGGCGTCGTCGGCCTCGTGCTCGCCGTCGCGCCGGGCGCCGCGGCCGTCGAGGGCCGCCGGGCCCCGGCGCTCGCGCCGTCCGCCCCCCTCGCCGCGGTGCGGCGCGCCGTCCTCGCCCTCGGCACCGGGGCGCTGCTCGCCGCCGTCGTCGTGTCGTCGTTTGCCGCGGCGACGCCCGACGGGCTCGAGGCGACCGCCGAGTCGGTCGGGTTCGCCGACGCAGCGCGCGACCACGCGTTCGCGGGCGCACCCCTCGCGGACTACGGCGAGGTCGGCGGGATCTTCGTCGGCGTCGCAGGGCTCGTCGGCGTCGTGCTCGTCGTCGCGCTGACCGTCGGCGTGCTGGGCGCGGGCCTGCGCGCCGCCGGCCGTCGCACCGCCCGGGTCGGCGTGACCGGATCGTGACTGCCTGACACGCCCCGTTAACAACCCGGGCAGAACACCCGAAACACGCCGTCACTAGCGTCGACGACCGTGGGCACCGCGCAGGGCGCACGGCCGTATACGCGCCCGTACCCGGAGCCCGCGAGGAGCGGCCGCCCGTCCGGCAGCCGTCGGCACCCGCCGAGAACCCCGCTGTGAGAACCCGCTGAAAGGACCCTCGTGACACCTTCACGCGCCACGACCCGTCTCGCCCCGGCCGCCGCCCTCGTCGCGCTCGCGCTCACGCTCACCGCGTGCGGCGCGAGGACGGAGGCCGGCGAGGGCGGGGGCTCCACGACCAGCGCCGCCGAGAGCTGCGTCGACACCTCCGGCGACACCGTCAAGATCGGCTTCCTCAACTCGCTCTCCGGCACGATGGCGATCTCCGAGCAGACCGTCGCCGACTCGCTCGCCCTCGCGGCGGAGGAGATCAACGCCGACGGCGGCGTGCTCGGCAAGCAGCTCGAGATCGTCCAGGAGGACGGGCAGTCCGAGCCCACCGTCTTCGCGGAGAAGGCGGAGAAGCTCATCACGAGCGACTGCGTCGCCGCGGTGTTCGGCGGCTGGACCTCCGCGTCGCGCAAGGCGATGCTCCCCGTCTTCGAGGCGCAGGACTCCCTGCTGTTCTACCCCGTCCAGTACGAGGGCCTCGAGTCGTCGCCCAACATCTTCTACACCGGCGCGACGACGAACCAGCAGATCGTCCCCGCGCTCGACTACCTCGAGGAGCAGGGCGTCACGTCGATCTTCCTCGTCGGCTCCGACTACGTCTTCCCCCGCACCGCGAACAAGATCATCAACGCCTACGCGGAGGCCCACGGCATCGAGGTCCTCGGCGAGGAGTACGCGCCCCTCGGCCACACCGACTTCTCCACGATCGTCAACAAGGTGAGGTCCGCCGGAGCGGACGCCGTGTTCAACACGCTCAACGGCGACTCCAACGTCGCGTTCTTCAAGGAGTACAAGAACGCCGGGCTCGGCCCGGACACGATGCCCGTCGTGTCGGTGTCGATCGCCGAGGAGGAGGTCGGCGGCGTCGGCATCGAGAACGTCGAGGGCCAGCTCACGGCCTGGAACTACTACCAGACCATCGACAGCCCGGAGAACACCACGTTCGTCGAGGCGTTCCAGGCGAAGTACGGCGCCGACCGCGTGACGTCGGACCCGATGGAGGCCGCGTACACGTCGCTCTACCTGTGGAAGGGCATGGTCGAGAAGGCCGAGTCGTTCGACGTCGCCGACGTCCAGGAGGCCGCCGACGGCGTCACCTTCGACGCGCCGGAGGGCTCCGTCACCGTGGACGGGGACAACCACCACGTCGCCAAGACCGCGCTCATCGGCAAGATCGGCCCCGACGGCCTCATCTACACCGAGTGGAGCTCGGGCGAGCCGATCGAGCCCGACCCGTACCTCGAGGGCTACGACTGGGCCGAGGGCCTCTCCTGACGACCTCGTCGCTCCCGACCCGCTGAGTCCGGTGGGGACCGGGGGTGCGCGTGCCGGGTCTACCATCCGCCCGCTCGTTCCTCGCGGGCTCCCGTGTTCTCGGTCGGGATCCTCCTCCGTTCGCAAGCTCACTACGGAGTCTCCCTCGGCCAGACCCGCCACGACCCGGCACGCGCACCCCCGCCCCCCACCTCGGCGGTCACGTCACCCGTCCTCCTCCGCACCCACCGGAAGGCACGAACGCCCATGGACGTGCTGTTCTCGCAGCTCTTCGCGGGCCTGAGCCTCGGCTCGGTCCTGCTCCTCGCCGCCCTCGGGCTGGCGCTCACGTTCGGTCAGATGGGCGTCATCAACATGGCGCACGGCGAGTTCATGATGGCGGGCGCCTACACGGCGTTCGTCGTGCAGGGGGTCGTCGGGAACGCCGGGCTCTCGCTCCTCGTGTCGCTGCCGCTCGGGTTCCTCGTCGGCGGGCTGCTGGGCCTGCTGCTCGAGGCGACGCTCATCCACCGCATGTACAAGCGGCCGCTCGACACCCTGCTCGTGACCTGGGGCGTCGCGCTCGTGCTCCAGCAGGTCGCGCGCGACGTGTTCGGCGCCCCGAACGTCGACGTGCGTGCCCCCGCCTGGCTGAGCGGCGCCGTCGACCTGTTCGGCCTCGCCGTCCCGAGGACGCGCGTGTTCATCCTGGCGCTCGCCGTCGTCGCGGTCGTCGCGCTGGCCGTCGTGCTCAAGGTGACGCCGCTCGGGCGGCGGATCCGCGCCGTCGTGCAGAACCGCGACCTCGCCGAGGCGAGCGGGGTCTCCACCCGCGCGACGGACCGCCTCACGTTCTTCGTCGGCTCGGGTCTCGCGGGGATCGCGGGCGTCGCGCTCACCCTGCTCGGGTCCATCGGGCCCACGCTCGGGACGAGCTACGTCGTCGACGCGTTCCTCGTCGTCGTGGCCGGCGGCATCGGGCAGATCAAGGGCACGGTCGTCGCCGCGTTCGCGCTCGGGCTGCTCCAGGCCACCTTCGAGTACTCGACGACGGCGAGCATCGCCAAGGTGCTCGTGTTCGTCGTCATCGTCGTCTTCCTCCAGGTGCGACCCCAGGGCCTCGTGTCGGTCCGGACGAGGAGCCTCGCATGACCGCCGTCACGACCGGGAGCCCGTCGCGGCTCGCCGCCCTGTACCGCTCGTCGCGCGCCCGCGTCGTCGTCGGGTTCGCCGTCGCCGCGGTCCTGCTGTTCGCCGTCGCGCCCGCGACGCTGTCCACGTTCCGGCTCGGCCTGCTCGGGAAGTTCCTGTGCCTCGCCATGGTCGCCGTCGGCATCGGGCTCGCGTGGGGCCGCGGCGGGATGCTCACGCTCGGCCAGGGCGTGTTCTTCGGCCTCGGCGCGTACCTCATGGCGATGCACCTCAAGCTCGCGGACGCCGGGCCGGACGGCGTCCCGGACTTCATGATGCTCTACGGCTCGGGCGAGGTCCCGGGCTGGTGGGAGCCGTTCCGGTCGCCCGTCGTGACGCTCCTCGCCATCGCGGTCGTGCCCGCGGGCCTCGCCGCGCTGCTCGGGTTCGCCGTCTTCACGCGACGCGTCCGGGGCGCGTACTTCGCGATCCTCTCGCAGGCGCTCGCCGCCGCGTTCGCGATCCTCCTCGTCGGCCAGCAGGCGACGACGGGCGGCACCAACGGCCTCAACGGGTTCCGCTCGTTCTTCGGGTACGACCTCGCCGACCCCGTGAACAAGCGGATGCTCTTCTTCCTCGCCGCAGGGGCCCTCCTCGTCATGGTCGCGGTCGCGCGCCAGCTCATGGTGTCGCGGTTCGGCGAGCTGCTCGTCGCCGTGCGCGACCAGGAGAACCGCGTGCGGTTCCTCGGCTACGACCCCGCGAAGGTCAAGGTCGTCGCGTACGCCGTCGCCGCCTTCATGGCCGCCGTGGGCGGTGCGCTGTTCGTGCCGATCGTCGGGATCGTCTCGCCCGCCGACGTGGGGGTCGTGCCCTCGATCGGCTTCCTCATCGGGGTCGCGATCGGCGGCCGGGCCACCCTGCTCGGGCCGGTGCTCGGGTCCGTCGCCGTGAGCTGGGCGCAGACGAGCCTGTCCGAGACGTTCCCGTCCGGCTGGATCTACGCGCAGGGCGCGCTGTTCATCCTCGTCGTCGCGTTCCTGCCCGGCGGCCTCGCCGAGCTGTTCACGCGATGGCGCCGGTCGCGCGCCACCCCCGTGCCCGACGGCGGCCCCACCCCGGCAGGCGACGCCGCCTCGGAGGACGCTCGCCCGGGCGGCGGCACCACCGCGGGCGGGTCGGCCACCGCGGGGACGACCGCCGTCGACCACGACCCCGCGACCACCGGGAGGACCGCATGACCACCCGACCCACCGAGCCCGCCGCGGACGCGGCGGCCACGGCGACCGACCTGAAGGCGCTCGGCGCTGCCGTCCTCGAGACCGGCGTCGCGGGCGACGGCCTCGACCTGGAGGCCGCGCAGGCCGTCCTCGGCGTCGACGACTCGCGCTTCCGCCACGACTACCTCCAGGTCCGGGGGCTGCGCGTCGAGTTCGACGGGTTCGTCGCCGTCCAGGGCGTCGACCTCACCGTCACCGCGGGCGACCTGCGCTTCCTCATCGGGCCCAACGGCGCGGGCAAGACGACGATCGTCGACGCGATCACCGGTCTCGCCACGGCGTCCGGCTCGGTGCAGTTCGGGGGCGTCGAGCTCCTCGGGAAGAAGACGCACCGCATCGCGCGGGCGGGCGTCGGGCGCACGTTCCAGACCGCGAGCGTCTTCGAGGAGCTGAGCGTGCTGCAGAACCTCGACATCGCGGCCGGCGCCGGCCGGGGCCCGCTCACGCTGCTGCGCCGCCGGTCCTCGACCCCCGCGGCCGTCGAGCAGGCGCTGGAGACCGTCGGGCTCGCCCACCTGCGCGACGTCCAGGCGGGGATCCTCGCGCACGGGCAGAAGCAGTGGCTCGAGATCGGCATGCTGCTCGTCCAGGACGCGCGGCTGCTGCTCCTCGACGAGCCCGTCGCCGGCATGAGCCAGGCCGAGCGCGAGCAGACGGGAGAGCTGCTGCGACGCATCGGCGCCCAGCGGACCGTCGTGGTCGTCGAGCACGACATGGAGTTCCTGCGGGCGTTCGCATCCTCGGTGACCGTGCTGCACCTCGGGCAGGTGCTCGCCGAGGGCACGTACGCCGAGGTCCAGGCCGACCCGCGCGTGCAGGAGGTCTACCTCGGCAGCGCGGGCGCGACCCGCGGCGCCCGACGACGGGGCGCTGCGCCGACGTCGTCGGCCACGACGACCGACGAGAAGGAGGCGTGATGCTCGAGCTCACGGGCCTGCACGCCGGCTACGGCCGGACCATGGTGCTCCACGGCGTCGACGTCACCGTGCCCACCGGCGGCGTCGCCGCCGTGCTCGGGCACAACGGCGCCGGCAAGACGACGCTCCTGCGCACCGCGCTCGGGCTGCTCAAGGCCCGGTCGGGGAGCGTCGTGCTCGACGGCGAGGACCTCACCCGCCTCCCGACCCACCAGCGCGTGCGGCGCGGTCTCGCGTACGTGCCGCAGGGGCAGCAGTCGTTCGGCGAGCTCACGGCGCGGGAGAACCTCCAGCTCGTCGCCGACACGTCGCGCGAGGGGCCGCGCCGCCTCGACGAGGCGCTCGACCTGTTCCCCGCCCTGCGCGGGCTGCTCGGCCGGCGGGCGGGGCTCCTGTCCGGCGGGCAGCGCCAGCAGCTCGCCATCGCGCGCGCCCTCCTCACCGGCCCGCGCGTGCTCGTGCTCGACGAGCCCACCGAGGGCATCCAGCCGTCCGTCGTCACGGAGATCGAGGACGCGATCCTCACGCTCACCGACGCGGGCGGGCTGTCCGTGCTGCTCGTCGAGCAGCACGTCGGGTTCGCGCTCGGCGCGGCACGCGACTACGTCGTCCTGCAGTCCGGGCGCGTGACGAGCCGCGGCGCGGGCGGCGAGGCCGCCGAGCACAGCGTGCGCGCGGCGATGGCGGTGTAGGCACCGTGCTCGCGGGGCGGTGGGTGGCCACCGGCGGCGACCGACGGCACGGCGCGTGCGGACGGTGAGAGCACGGGCCGGGGCCCGGGCCGACGACCCGGGCGCCCGCACGGACGTCGTCACCGCGTCGGAACGAGCCACCACCTCGCTGCGCGACGCCGTGTACGCACGCCTGCGGGGCGAGATCCTCGACGGGCGCGTCGACCCCCGCGAACGGCTCACCGAGCCCAAGCTCGGCCGACGGTTCGGCGTCTCACGCACCCCCGTGCGCGAGGCGCTGTCCCGCCTGCTGTCCGACGGACTCGTCGAGCGCACCGACTTCGGGTACGCCGTCGTCGTGCCGAGCCTGGCCGAGCTGCGCGACCTCGACGAGCTGCGCGCGACCCTCGAGCTCCGAGGGATCGACCGCGTCATCGAGAACCCGGGGCTGCGCCACGACACGGACGTGCTGCGCGCCGAGCTCGCGCGGTGGGTCGAGCTCCGCGCCGCACCTCCCCGACCGGACCCCGGCTTCGTGCTGCTCGACGAGCAATTCCACACGGCGCTGTCCCGCGCGGCCGGGAACGAGCGGATCACCGAGGCGCTCGTGGAGGTCAACGAGAAGGTGCGCGCCGTGCGGCGGTACGACTTCGTCGAGGACGAGCGCGTCCGCAGCACCGTCGACGAGCACGTCCGGATCCTCGAGCTCGTGCTCGCCGACCGGCTCCCCGAGGCCCGCACCGCCCTGCACCACCACGTCGGCGCGTCGCTCGCGGTCGTCACGGAGCGCGCCGTCCAGGCGCTCGCGCGCATGGCGGTCGCGGGCTGACGGCGGACGACGACCCGCCGTCCCGACCGCACCTCGTCCGCAGCAGCGACCGGACGACCGTGCCCACCGACGACGTGCGGCTGAAGTCCGGGCCCCTCGCGCCCACGTCGTGCCGCGCTCCTGGACGAGCGGCGTCCGCCTTCGGTGCCGGCCCTATCGTTGCGGGGTGACGGACGCACGGATCGCTCGCCAGTTCGTGACGCTCACGTTCCTGATCGCCTACGGGCTCTCCGGCGGTCTGATCGTGGCGGCCCGCTTCGGCTACGAGGTGAACAACGTCGTCACCACGGTTCCCGAGCTCCTGGCGAACGTGCCGTTCGCGCTCTACATCCTCTCGCCGGCGATCGCCTCCTACGTCGTCCTGCGAGCGAACCGCAGGGTCTCAGGCCTCCGGGAGTGGTTGTGGCTCGTCTTCGCCGTCCGTGGCCGTCCCGCGGGGTTTCTGCTCGCCCTCTCCGCGCTCGCCCTGTACTTCGCGCTCCACCTGCTGGTCTCCGGCCCCTCCGCGCACGCGCTCCCGTGGTTCATGTTCTTCCTGTCCCTGCCGGGCAACCTCGTCATCGGCGGCATGGAGGAGGCCGGCTGGATGACCGCGCTGCAACCCGGGCTCGATCGGCGGTGGGGGTTCGTCCCGTCCTCGCTGGTGGTCGGGATCGTCTGGCTCCTCTGGCACGTGCCGCTCTTCTTCATCCCCGGCACGAACCACGAGTCCGGTCAGATCGATTTCTGGATGTTCGCGGTCCAGGTCATGGCGTTCCGCTTCCTCTACGGCGCGATCTTCCGGGTGGCGGGCACGAACGGGGTGCTCCTGTGCATCCTCACCCACACGGTGTTCAACGCCGCCAGCTTCACCCTCGGCATCCCGCCGACGACCTGGGCGGGCACCCTCGCCGCCAACACGGGGGTGGTGATCCTTGCCCTCGTGTCGGTGATGCTCTCCCAGCGGGCTCAGACGGCTCGTCGATGGCGCGTCGCGCCCTGAGCAGCATGGTGGAAAGGCAGCCTGGCGACGGCATGCCACGGCCGCGGATCGCCGATCTCTCTCTCGGACCACCGGCTTGAGCCCGCAGGTGTGCGTCGAGAGGCGCCCTCGTTGTCGATAGCTCCCGGCGGTGTTCTCCCGAACGAGGCGGAGCGGTCTTGCCACACGTTCCAGGGCGTTTCGATCACGGAGAGCCGTCGGAGCGGCTTACGAGTTCATCAAGCATGTGATGGCCACTGAGCCGGAATCTCGACAGACGCGAAACACCCAAGCGGCTACATCTGCATGTCCGCGAAGCGTTGGTAATGACCTTGGAACGCGACGGTAATCGTGTCGGTCGGACCATTTCTGTGCTTAGCGACGATCAGGTCCGCCTCGCCCGCTCGGGGCGATTCTTTTTCATAGGCGTCTTCGCGGTGCAAAAGGATCACGACGTCAGCATCCTGCTCGATAGACCCACTTTCACGAAGATCGCTCATCTGCGGCTTCTTGTCGCCACGCTGCTCCGGACCACGGTTCAGCTGCGAGATCGCGATGACAGGAACCTCGAGCTCCTTCGCGAGCAACTTGAGCGCACGCGAGAACTCCGAGACCTCCTGCTGGCGCGACTCGACGCGCTTGCCGGAGCTCATGAGCTGGAGATAGTCGATGACGACGAGCTTCAGGTCGTGCCGCTGCTTGAGCCGTCGACACTTGGCCCGGATCTCCATGAGCGACATGTTCGGCGAGTCGTCGATGAACAGCGGGGCCTCGGCGACCTTGCCCATCGTCGAGGCCAGCTTCTGCCAGTCCTGCTCGTCCATCTTCCCGGAACGCATCCGCGTGAGCGGCACCTTCGCCTCGGCGGCGAGCAGACGCATCGTGATCTCGTTGCGGCTCATCTCCAGGGAGAAGATGACGGCCGCCATTTGGTGGTGCACCGCGGCGTGCGTCGCAACATTGATTCCTAGAACGGATTTTCCAATGGCCGGGCGCGCCGCGACGACGATCATCTGGCCCGGGTGCAGGCCGTTGGTGAGCCGGTCGAAGTCGGAGTAGCCGGTAGGGACGCCGGTCATGCCCTCGCCGCGCCCCTGGGCGGCCTCGATCTCGTCGAACGTGGGCCCGAGGATCTCGGCGAGGGGGAGGTAGTCCTCCGTCGTGCGCCGCTCCGTGACGGCGTACACCTCGGCCTGGGCGTTGTTGACGATCTCGTCGACGTCGCCGCCGTCGGTCGCGTAGCCGAGCTGCACGATGCGCGTGCCCGCCTCGACGAGACGGCGGAGGACCGCACGCTCGCGGACGATGCGCGCGTAGTACCCGGCGTTGGCGGCGGTCGGCACGCCGGCCATGAGGTCGTGGATGTAGGGCGCGCCGCCGATGCGCTGGAGCTCGCCGCGCTTGGTCAGCTCCGCGACGACGGTGATGGCGTCGGCGGGCTCGCCCCGACCGTAGAGGTCGATGATCGACTCGTAGACGATCTCGTGCGCCGGGCGGTAGAAGTCGGAGCCGCGGATCTGCTCGATGACGTCCGCGATGGCGTCCTTCGACAGCAGCATGCCGCCGAGCACGCTCATCTCGGCGGCGACGTCCTGGGGCGGCGTCCGGTCGAACCCCGACGGCCCCGGTCCCCCGTAGCTCTCCTCGAGCTCCTCGATCGACATGCGCCCCTCGCTCCCCCGGGACTGGAACGGCCCTTGCGGGACCGCACGACCGGGACCACTCTTCGTCGTACACGTGTTCTACCGCGGGCCACCCACACGACTGTCCCGGTGGCCGCGCCCCCCGCCTCCGACGGGCACGACCCCGCGACACTAGATCGCCACCGGACGCCCTGCAAACGGCCCTGTGCACGCCCGGTGGACAGGGACCCCCGTTCCTGTGGACACAGTCCCCCACACTGTGCACACCCGGTGGAAAACGGTGTGGACAACCTCACGATCTTCCTGTGTACATCGCCGTGAGCGGCCTCTGACCAGCCTCATCACTACCCTCAGGGGTGTGGAAGAAAGAAAGTCGGGCGACACGCCGACGACACGCCGGACACCGTCCGGCCACCCCGACGACATCGGGCCGCCGTCCGGCCCCGGTGCGTCGTCCACAGGTCGCCGCGCCCGGTCCCGGCTCGACCGGGAGATCCTGGCCCTCGCCGTCCCCGCGCTCGGCGCGCTCGTGGCCGAGCCGCTGTTCGTGCTCGTCGACAGCGCCGTCGTCGGCCACCTCGGCACCGCGCAGCTCGCGGGCCTCTCCCTCGCGTCGACCCTCCTCGTGACCCTCGTCGGCCTGTGCGTCTTCCTCGCCTACGCGACCACGGCCGCCGTCGCGCGCCGCATCGGTGCGGGCCACACGCGGGAGGCCCTCCAGTCCGGGATCGACGGCCTCTGGCTCGCCGTCGGGCTGGGCGCGCTCCTCGCGGCCGTCCTGTGGACGACGGCCCCGTGGGCCGTCGGCGCGATGGGCGGCACGGGTGAGGTCGCCGAGCACGCCGTGGTCTACCTCCGCTGGTCCGCGCTCGGGCTCCCCGGGATGCTCCTCGTCCTCGCGTCCACCGGCGTGCTGCGCGGCATGCAGGACACCCGGACGCCCCTGTGGGTCGCCGCGGGCGGCGCGACCTTCAACGCGGTCCTCAACGTCGTCCTCGTCTACGGGGCAGGGCTCGGGATCGCCGGGTCCGGCATCGGGACGGCCGTCGCCCAACTCACCATGGGCGCGGTACTCGTCGTGGTCGTGGTGCGCGGCGCCCGGCGGCACGGCGCGTCGCTGCGGCCCGCCGCGGGCGGGATCTGGGCCAACGCGCGCGCCGGCGCTCCGCTCTTCGTCCGCACGCTCTCGCTCCGCCTCGCGATCCTCCTCACCGTGTTCGTCGCGACCGGGCTCGGGGAGGTCACGCTCGCGGGCTACCAGGTCGTGAACTCCGTCTGGGGTCTCGCGGCCTTCGCTCTCGACGCGCTCGCCATCGCGGCGCAGGCGCTCGTCGGGCACGGGCTGGGGGCCGACGACGTCCCGCGCGTCCGCGCCGTCCTGCGCCGCACCCTCCAGTGGGGAGTGGCCGCCGGGGCAGGGCTGGGCGTCGTCATGGCCGCGGGTGGCTGGTGGTTCGCGCTCCTCTTCACGTCCGACCCCGAGGTGCGCACCGCCGTCGCCGTCGGCATGGCGGTGTGCGGCGTCCTCCTGCCGATGGCGGGGTGGGTGTTCGTGCTCGACGGCGTCCTCATCGGCGCCGGGGACGGCCGCTTCCTCGCCTGGGCGGGCATGCTCACGCTCGTGGTCTACGCGCCGTTCGCGCTCGCCGTCCGGCACTGGGCGCCCGACGGCGCGGCGGGCCTCGCGTGGCTCTGGCTCGCCTTCGCGGGGGTCTTCATGGCGGCACGCGCCGTCACCACCGGGCTCCGTGCGCGCGGGAGCGCCTGGATGGTCACCGGCACCGCCTGAGGGCTCGACGCGCGCAGCCGGCGACTGGGCCGGACGCGACGAAGGCCCGGCCCCTCCGAGGAGGGGCCGGGCCTTCGTGGACTGCTCAGCAGCAGATCAGGCAGCGACGACCTTCACCGCGAGGGTCGCGGAGACCTCCGGGTGGAGGCGGACGGAGACCGTGTAGTCCCCCGTCGCCTTGATCGGCTGACCGATCTCGATCTTGCGCTTGTCGACCGACGCACCGGCGGCCGTCACGGCGGACGCGATGTCCGCCGTCGTGACGGCGCCGAAGAGGCGACCGGCAGCGCCGGCCTTCGCCTCGACGACGACCGGCTTCGCCTGCAGCGAGTCGCGGATCGCCTTCGCGTCGTCGAGCGACGCGATCTCGCGGGCCTTGCGCGCCTTGCGGATCGCAGTCACCTGCGACTCGGCGCCCTTGGACCACGGCGTGGCGAGCTTGCGCGGGACGAGGAAGTTACGGGCGTACCCGTCCTTCACCTCGACGACGTCGCCGGGCTCACCGAGACCGGTGACCTCGTGGGTCAGGATCAGCTTGGCCATGAGTTCTCTCCCTTCCCGCTCAGCGAGCCGTCGACGTGTACGGCAGCAGCGCCATCTCGCGCGCGTTCTTCACCGCACGGGCGATCTGGCGCTGCTCCTGGACGGAGACGCCGGTCACGCGACGCGCGCGGATCTTGCCGCGGTCGGAGATGAACTTGCGCAGCAGCGCGGTGTCCTTGTAGTCGACCGACTCGATCTTGGCCGACTTCAGCGGGTTGGACTTCTTCTTGGGCTTGCGCACCACAGGCTTCGCCATGGTGTTGCTCCTCTACAAGGTGCGATCCCCGCGTGCGGACTGCGCCGACGAGCGGCGCAGCACCCGCGGGGACGGGTGTGTGTTCTGGGAGTGGCGGACGATCAGAACGGGGGCTCGTCGGAGAACGAGCCACCGGACGACGCGGGACCAGCCGTGGCCCACGGGTCGTCGCTCTGCTGCTGACCGCCGCCGGAGCTGAATCCGCCGCCGGAGGCGCCGCCGGAGTTGGCGCCACCTCCGTAGCCGCCACCGCCGCCGAAGCCGCCGCCACCGCCACCCGAGCGCTGAGCGCGGGTGACCTTGGCAGAGGCGTAGCGCAGGGAGGGACCGATCTCGTCCACCTGCAGCTCGACGACGGTGCGCTTCTCCCCCTCGCGGGTCTCGTACGAGCGCTGGACGAGGCGGCCCTGCACGATGACGCGCATGCCCTTCGTCAGCGACTCCGCGACGTTCTCCGCAGCCTCGCGCCAGATCGAGCAGCGCATGAACAGGGTGTCCCCGTCCTTCCACTCGTTCGACTGGCGGTCGAAGGTCCGCGGCGTGGACGCCACCGTGAAGTTGGCCACCGCCGCACCCGAGGGGGTGAAACGCAGCTCCGGGTCTCCCGTGAGGTTCCCGATCACCGTGATGACGGTGTCACCTGCCATGGCCAGCTCCTTCGTGTGTCGTCTGTGTCGTCGACGGCGCCGTGCGCCTCGCTCGTAACGTTCTCGCGTCGCTCATCCCACCACGCGGCGCCCACACGCGCTACGGCGTGCAGCATCCCGGTGCAGGACGGTCGAACGGGGGAAGCGGGGAGGATCAGCGAGCGTCCGTGCGCAGGATCTTGGTCCGCAGGACGACCTCGTTGAGGCCGAGCTGACGGTCCAGCTCCTTGGCGGTGTCGGAGGTCGACGTGAAGTCGACGACCGCGTAGATGCCCTCGGACTTCTTGTTGATGTCGTACGCCAGGCGGCGACGACCCCAGATGTCCACCTTGTCGACGGAGCCGCCGTCGGTCTTGATGACCGACAGGTACTTGTCGAGCGACGGGGCGACGGTGCGCTCCTCGATCTCGGGGTCGAGGATGATCATCAGTTCGTACTGACGCATGCGGATAACCCACCTCCTCTGGTCTTCGCGGTCACGGTCTCTCCGTGACAGGAGGGTTCATGCTTCATGCTGCTGCCGTCCGACGGGCGGACGGCAGCTCCCCAGGGTACCCGCTCGGCGCGGGCGCCCGGAAATCTGCGGCCGACGGGCAGGTCAGCCCCGGCCCGGGATGATGCCGCCGACGTTGCCGTTGCCCCCGCCGGGGTTGCCTCCACCACCCGGGTTCCCGGTCTCGGTGGGCGACGGGTCCGGATCCTCCGGATCCGGCGTCTCCGGCGGCGGTTGCTGGCCCGGGTCGGTCCCCTTGGAGACCACGAGCGCGATGGTCGACCCCGGCGGCACCTGGTCCATCGAGGACTGGCTGATGACGTAGCCCCGCGGCTGCTGGTCGGAGAACTCCTCGGTGATCCGCACCTTGAGGCCGGCGGCCTCGATCTGGGCGCGCGCGGCGCGGGCCTCCATGCCGACGACGGACGGCACGGCCACGTTCTCCGGCTGCTGCGGCTCCTCCGTCTCCTCCGGCGTCGGCTCCTCGGTCGGGGTCTCCGTCGGGGTCTCGGTGGGCGTCTCCGTCGGCTTCGGCTTGGGCGGGGTGTAGTCCGGGAACTCGCCAGCCGGCAGGTTCGCCGCGGCGGTCTGCATGTACGACGTCCAGGCCTCGACCGGCCACGACCCACCGGTGATCTCGCTGTTGACCCACTTGCCGAACGGCGTGATCTGCTCCTGCTCGCCGTTGGGGCCGGACTGGTAGAGACCGACGACCGTCGCGAGACCGGGGGTGAAGCCGGCGAACCACGCGGACTTGTTGTCCGTCGACGTACCGGTCTTGCCTGCCGCGGGACGACCGATCGCCTGCGCGGGCTTGCCCGAACCCGTCTCGACGACCTGGGAGAGCGCGTACGTCGCCGCTGCCATCACCTCGGGGTCGAACTCCTGCGTCCGCTTGTCGGCCCCCGGCGCCTCATAGACGAGGTTGCCGCGGGAGTCGGTCACGGAGGCCACGATGTGCGGCGTCGCCTTCATGCCCTGGGCCGCGATGGTCGCGTAGGCGTTGGTCAGCTCGAGCGGCGTCACCGTCGCGTCACCGAGCACGTTCGCCAGGTTCGACCCGACGTCGGCCTTGATGCCCAGGCGCGCCGCGACGTCCGCGGTCTTCTCCGGCCCGACCTCGAGGTTGAGCTCCGCGTACGCGGTGTTCACCGACTGCGCGGTCGCCTCGGTGAGGTCGACGTTCCCCCAGTCGTGGTCGCCGAAGTTGCGGACCTTCCAGTCCTCGCCGTTGTTGGCGCCGGGGAAGGTCTTGGGCGAGTTGCCGTCGAAGCGCTCGTCGAGCGTGTGCCCGTTCTCCAGTCCCGCGATGAGCGTGAACGGCTTGAACGTCGAGCCGCCCTGCGCCGCGCCGGGGGTCGCGCTGTTGTACTGGTTCTCGAGGAAGTTCTTGCCGCCGTACAGGGCGCGGATCGACCCGTCGTTCGGGTCGACGGAGACGATCGCGGTCCGGAGGTTCGGGGAGACCGGGTTCTCGTCGCGGCCCTCCTGGGGGAGCGAGTCCGCCGTCGTGACGGCGGCCTGCTGCATCGCCGGGTCGATCGTCGTCGTGACCTTGTAGCCCTTGCTCGTGAGGGCGTCCTCGCTGATGCCGATCCCCTCGCCGGCCAGCTCCTTCTCCACCATGGCGAGGAGGTAGCCGGTGGGACCCTCGTACTTCTGGGACTTCACGTACGCCTCGGCCTTGGGGAAGCCCGCGTCCACCGCCGCCTGGTGCTCCTCGGCGGTGATGTGGCCGTCCTCCTCCATGTTCCGCAGCGTCCGCTTCCACCGCTCCTCGGCCTGCGCGGGGTTGACGGCCGGGTCCCAGTTGGTGGGGCTGGGGATGATGCCGGCGATCATCGCGGCCTGCGACACCGTAAGGTCGGCGGCGTTCACGTTGTAGTACTTCTTGGCGGCCGCCTGGATGCCGTAGGCACCACGACCGAAGTAGATGGTGTTGAGGTAGTTGCCGAGGATCTCGGGCTTGTCCTGCTTCTGGGTGATCTTGACGGCGAGGATCGCCTCGCGCGCCTTGCCCGCGTAGTCGGTCACGGTGTTCGTGTAGTACCGCTCGACGTACTGCTGCGTCAGCGTGGACGCGCCCTGACGGCCGCCGCCCTTGATGTTGTTGTAAAAGGCCCGCGCGATGCCCTTGACGTCGACGCCGGAGTTCGTCCAGAACGTGCGGTCCTCGGACGCGACGACCGCGTTGCCGACGTACTCCGGCAGCGTCGCGTAGTCGACGATCTCGCGGTCCTCGACCGCGTACTTGCCCATCTCGGTGGTGCCGTCGCCCCAGTAGACGGTCGACGTCTGGGCGCCGACGCTGGGCAGCTTCGTCGGCACGTCGGTCGTGTACCACGCGGCGACGGCGACGCCCGCGACGAGCGCGATGCCCGTCAGCATGGTCCCGACGACCACGCGCCACGACGGCAGCCAGCGGCGGACGCCCTTGACGTGCGAGCGTGGGTAGTTGAAGAACCGACGGCGCCCGCGCGGGGTCGTCCGTCCGTTCGTCCTCGTGGATCGCGCCACGGTCTACCTTCCTCTGGGGGGCATCGAGGAGCCGGCCCGCGTCGACCGCGGGCCCGCCCGTGGGCCGCAGTGCGGAGACCACCTGACCGACGGGACGGGCCCCGCCTCGGGGGCGGGCCGCCGTCGGGCACGAGGTCGGCGCACGCCGGACCACCCTGAACAATAGGGCGTCCCCCTGTCCCGACAAGGGTTCAGCGCACCGTGAGCGGGATCGTCCGCCATTGATTCGCCCGGGCGTCCCGCCGCCTCCGCGGGTTCTTCACATGCCCGGCGACGCGTGTCACAGTCCGGTCAGGATTGCACGACACATCGGGACGACCTAACCTGTCGATGTATCGACTCGATACATCGGGTCGAACAAGATCCCAGCGGGTCCCTCCGGGGCACGCCGAGGAGCGTCAGGAGGTGGGATCGTGCGGAGCAAGACACCTGTGCTCGAGACCGCGATCCTGGGGCTCCTCAAGGAGGCACCGCTGCACGGGTACGAGCTGCGCAAGCGGCTCAACATCATGCTCGGCTCCTTCCGCGTGCTGTCCTACGGCTCGCTGTACCCCGCCCTCAAGTCGCTGGTGGCCCGCGGGCTCATCACCGGCACGGAGCAGTCGGCCGCGCAGTCGACCCTCGCGCCCGCCCTCTCGGGCAAGCGCGCGCGGATCGTCTACGAGCTGACGGCCGAGGGCAAGGAGCACCTCCAGACCGTCCTGGCCTCCTCCGGGCCGGCGGCGTGGGAGGACGAGAGCTTCGACGTCCGGTTCGCGTTCTTCGCGCAGACCGACGCCGAGACCCGCATCCGCATCCTCGAGGGCCGGCGCACCCGGCTCACCGAGAGGCTGGAGGCGGTCAGGGAGTCCGCGGCTCGCACGCGCGAGCGGCTCGACGAGTACACGCTCGAGCTGCAACGCCACGGACTCGAGCAGGTCGAGCGCGAGGTGCGCTGGCTCGACGGTCTCATCACCACCGAGCGCGACAGGAGCTCCGGGCACGCCCGGGGCGCCGCCCGTGCGCGGTCCAGCAGCACCCCGCATCCTGCGGAACCATCCGAGCAGGAGCCCGACGGCGCGAGGCGTCCCGAGGACCCTGGAACAACGAACACCAAGGAGCGAGGATGACCTCCATCCGCGTCGCCATCGTCGGCGTAGGCAACTGCGCATCGTCCCTCGTCCAGGGCGTGCACTTCTACCGTGACGCCGACCCGAGCAGCACCGTCCCGGGCCTCATGCACGTCCAGTTCGGCGACTACCACGTGTCGAGCCTGGAGTTCGTGGCGGCGTTCGACGTCGACGCGAAGAAGGTCGGCTTCGACCTCTCCGAGGCCATCAACGCCTCCGAGAACAACACGATCAAGATCGCCGACGTCCCGCCGCTCGGCGTGACCGTCCAACGCGGCCCGACCCTCGACGGCGTCGGCAAGTACTACGCGCAGACGATCGAGGAGTCGGACGCGGAGCCGGTCGACGTCGTCGCCGCGCTGCGCGAGGCGCAGGTCGACGTGCTCGTCTGCTACCTCCCCGTGGGCTCGGAGCAGGCCGCGAAGTTCTACGCGCAGGCCGCGATCGACGCCGGCGTGGCGTTCGTCAACGCGCTCCCCGTCTTCATCGCGTCCGACCCGGAGTGGGCCGCGAAGTTCGAGGAGGCCGGCGTCCCGATCGTCGGCGACGACATCAAGTCGCAGGTCGGCGCGACGATCACGCACCGCGTGCTCGCGAAGCTCTTCGAGGACCGCGGCGTCGTGCTGGACCGCACGTACCAGCTCAACGTCGGCGGCAACATGGACTTCAAGAACATGCTCGAGCGCGAGCGCCTGGAGTCCAAGAAGATCTCCAAGACGCAGGCCGTGACCTCGAACCTCGAGGGCCCGCTCGGCGGCAAGAAGGAGGACCGCAACGTCCACATCGGCCCGTCGGACTACGTCGCGTGGCTCGACGACCGCAAGTGGGCGTACGTGCGCCTCGAGGGCCGCGCGTTCGGCGAGGTCCCGCTGAACCTGGAGTACAAGCTCGAGGTGTGGGACTCCCCCAACTCCGCCGGCATCATCATCGACGCCGTCCGCGCCGCGAAGATCGCCAAGGACCGCGGCGTCGGCGGCCCGATCCTCTCGGCCTCGACGTACTTCATGAAGTCCCCGCCGGTCCAGATGGAGGACACGAAGGGCCGTGCGCAGCTGGAGGCCTTCATCGCCGGTGAGGTCGAGCGCTGATCCGGAGTGCAGCGAAGGTCGAGAGCCCGGCACGCTTTTCGCCGGGCTCCCGGCCGTAGCGGAGCGCAGGACCAGCGCGACCGAAGAGTCGAGCGCTGACCTGGAGCCCTGAAAGCTGAGCGCTCCGCCGAGGTAGAGCCCTGGTCGTCCGGCAGGAGGACCAGGGCTCTACCTCGCTCGGCCGGGTTCGCCGTCGGCCGCGGGCACGCCCGAGGTGAGACGGCACCGGCAGGGCGGGGAGGCGCGCCGCGTCGTGGCGGGCCTGGCGGGAGCCGCGAGGGACGAGCGGCGGATGGTAGACGCGGCGCGCCTCCCCGCCCGACCTCCCAGGGCGACCCGCGTCGTCGGCCCCCGACCCCGCCGACCCACCGCACGACGCCCCACGGGGGACAACCGCATGTCCGACCGCACGACGACGAACGTAGGGTGACCGCGTGGGTGTGATCTCCGAGCTGCGGGCGCTGCTGCGTCTGGACGGCTTCCGCAAGCTGTTCGCCGTCCGGCTCGTGTCGCAGGCCGGGGACGGCATGTTCCAGGTCGGCCTGGCGTCGCTCCTGTTCTTCTCCCCCGAGTCGCAGGGCACGGCGGCGGCCATCGCGGGCGCGTTCGCGGTGATGCTCGCGCCGTTCACGATCGTCGGCCCGTTCGCCGGGGTGTTCCTCGACCGCTGGCAGCGGCGTCAGGTCCTCGCGTGGGGCAACGCGGTGCGCGTCGTCATCACGCTCGGCATGGCGGTGCTCATGCTGACTGGCGGGGTGAGCGGCTGGATCTACGCGCTGGGCCTGGCCGCGCTGTCCGTGAACCGCTTCCTCCTCGCCGGGCTCTCGGCGGGCCTGCCGCGGGTCGTCGACGGCCCGCTGCTCCTCACGGCGAACTCCCTCACGCCGACGCTCGGCGCGGGTGCGGCGTTCGTCGGGGGCGGGATCGGCGTGGTGCTCGGGCTGGCGTTCGAGCCGGGCCGGGTCAAGGACTCGTCGGCGCTCGTGTGCGCCGCGCTGGTCTTCGGCGTCGCGTCGCTCCTGGCGCTGCGCCTCGGGCGCACGCAGCTCGGCCCGGAGCGCCCGGCGGAGTCCGCGATCCGCTCGGAGATCGCGCGGGTCGCGCGCGGTCTGGCCGACGGCGCCCGGTACCTCGTCGCGCGCCGCACGCCGGGGCAGGCGCTGCTCGCGATGGCGACGCACCGCTTCCTCTACGGCGTGGTGTTCATCGCGTCGATCCTCATCGCGCGCAACCTCCTGAGCCCCGGCGACCAGGACGCGGGCTTCGTGACGTTCGGGCTCGTCGTGGGGCTCACGGGCGTGGGGGGTGCCGCTGCGGCGGTCATCACCCCGTTCCTGTCGCGCCGCACCGGCCCGCAGGTGTGGATCGCGATCATGTTGCTGCTCGCGGCGGCGAGCCAGCTCCTGCTCGTCACGACGCCGTCGCGCGCGGTGGTGTTCACGGGCGCGACGCTGCTGGGCCTGGCCGCCCAGGGCACGAAGATCGCGGTGGACACGATCGTCCAGCGCGACACGGACGACGAGTTTCGCGGTCGCGCGTTCGCGTTCTACGACGTGCTCTACAACGCGGCGTTCGTGGGCGCGGCGGCCCTCGCGGCCTTCACGCTCCCGGACACGGGCTGGTCGCGCGGCGTGTTCGCCGTGCTGGCGGTGGCATACGGCGTGGCCGCCCTGGTCCTGTGGACGCGGGGGGCGCGCACGCCGTCCGAGCCGGGCGACGCCGTCGTGCCCGACGCCGGGGCCTCCCCCCGCACGTCGCCCGCCTGACGCGGCCCTCCGCTCGACCGCCTGCGCGACGCGCGCGGGCCGCCTTCTGCCCTCGGCGTACCGATGAGTCCGGGGCGGAAAAGAGGTCGTCACCGTCGGCGGGAATAACGCAGGATGGTGAATGGTCGTACAGGGTACGGATCTCGCGGCGAGCGCCGCGCGGGCCGTCCCGGGTCGCGTCACCCTGCTCGTGACCCCGCCGACCGAACCGACACCGTCGTCGCGTGCCCCCGCACGCGACCGTCGCGCTGCCCTGCAGCGCACCCTGCCCCCCGACCGGGTCCGACCCTGCGCCCGGGCCGCCACCGACGCGAGCGGAGACACACCGTGACAGCCTCCCCCACCCACGACACCTCGGCCGCCGTCGACCGCCTCCCCCGGGCGGACTTCCTCGTCATCGCGCTGCTGCTCGGCTCGGCGTTCGTCGTGATCCTCAACGAGACGACGATGAGCGTGGCGCTCGCGCCGCTCATGGCGGACCTCGGGATCACCGCGAGCACCGGCCAGTGGCTCACGACGGCGTTCATGCTGACCATGGCCGTCGTCATCCCGGCGACCGGGTTCCTGCTCCAGCGGCTCGGGACGCGCGGTGCCTACCTGCTCGCGATGTCGCTGTTCAGCGCGGGCACGCTGCTCGCCGCGCTCTCCCCCGGCTTCGCGTGGCTGCTCGTCGGGCGCGTCGTCCAGGCGTCGGGCACGGCCATCATGATGCCGCTCCTCATGACGACGATCATGACGCTCGTGCCGCCGGCCATCCGCGGCAAGGTCATGGGCAACATCTCGATCGTCATGGCTGCCGCGCCCGCGCTCGGTCCGTCGCTCTCGGGCCTCATCCTCAACTCCCTGAGCTGGCGGTGGGTCTTCGGCATCGTGCTGCCCATCGGTCTCGTCGCGCTCCTCCTCGGCTTCCTGTACATCCGGGACGTCGCGGACCGTACGCACTCGCGCCTCGACCCGTTCTCCCTGGTCCTCGCGGCGTTCGCGTTCGGCGGGCTCGTCTACGGGCTCTCGAGCATCGGGGAGGCCGCGCGCCACACGCCCGTCGTCCCGCCCGCCGTGCCGCTCGCTCTCGGCGTCCTCGCGCTCGCCGCGTTCGCGTGGCGGCAGATCGTCCTCCAGCGCGAGGACCGCGCCCTGCTCGACCTGCGCGTGTTCACGCGCCGCGGGTTCAGCGTGCCGCTCGGCATCATGGCCGTCGGCATGGTCGCGATGTTCGGGTCGCTCATCCTCCTGCCGCTGTTCCTCCAGGACGCGATGGGCCTCGAGCCGCTCGCGACCGGGCTCATCGTGCTCCCGGGCGGGCTCCTCATGGGTCTGCTCGGCCCGACCGTCGGCCGGCTCTACGACCGGGTGGGCCCGCGTCCGCTCGTCATCCCGGGCGTGAGCGTCGTCGCGGTGGCCCTCGCGGCGTTCACGACGATCCACGCGGACTCGTCGCCGTGGTTCGTCCTGGCGCTGCACGTCACGCTGAGCCTGGGCCTCGCGTTCATGTTCACGCCGCTGTTCACGTCCGCGCTCTCGTCGCTCGAGCCGCACCAGTACTCGCACGGCTCCGCCTCGATCGGCACGGTGCAGCAGCTCGCAGGCGCCGCCGGGACCGCGATGTTCGTCGCGGTCATGACGTCGCGCTCGATCGCCTACGGCGAGGCGGGCGCGTCGCCCCGGGTGGCGCTGGCCGAGGGCGTCGGTGACGCGTTCGTCTGGGGCACGGCGGTCATGCTGGTCGCCGTCGGCCTGTCGTTCCTCCTGCGCCGCAGCGCGCCGCCGGCGCACGGGCACGGCCCGGCTCAGCCCGGCACGCAGGACGCCCCGGTCGAGGACGCCCGCACCGGGGACTCCCGCGCCACGGACGCCCGCACCGCGGACGTGAAGGTCGAGGCCGCCCTGGCCACCGACGACGTCTGAGGCGTCCGGCACGACGTCGCACCCGCGCGCACGGCAAGGGGTGCCGCTCTCAGCCCGAGAGCGGCACCCCTGCGGTGTTCCTGCTTCTTCTCGCCCCCGAGCGCTCACCCGCGCGCACGCGGGCGGGCCACGCTCAGGACGCCGACGACTCCGGCTGCTCGGCCCACCACCGCAGGAGGTCCGCGCGCGCCGTCTCCTCGTCGACGGGGCCGCGGTCGAGGCGCAGCTCCAGCAGGTGCTTGTACGCCTTCCCCACCACGGGCCCGGGGCGGATCCCGAGGATCTCCATGATCTGCTGCCCGTCGAGGTCGGGGCGGACGGCGTCGAGCTCCTCCTTCGCCTGGAGGTCGGCGATGCGGCGCTCCAGGTCGTCGTACGACTCGCGCAGCCGCTGGGCCTTGCGCCGGTTGCGGGTCGTGCAGTCGGCGCGCGTGAGGCGGTGCAGGCGCTCGAGCAGCGGGCCGGCGTCGGTCACGTAGCGGCGCACGGCCGAGTCGGTCCACGCGCCGTCGCCGTAGCCGTGGAACCGCAGGTGCAGCTCGACGAGGCGCGCGACGTCCTTGACCACCTGCTTGTCGTACCGCAGCGCCTTGAGGCGCTTGGCGACCATCTTGGCGCCGACGACCTCGTGGTGGTGGAAGCTCACGCCGCCCCCGGCCTCGAACCGGCGCGTGGGCGGCTTGCCGACGTCGTGCAGGAGCGCCGCGAGGCGGAGCACGAGGTCGGGCGAGGGGACGGCGCCGTCGGGCCCGGTCTCCTGCGCGATGGCCTGGTCGAGGACCGTGAGCGAGTGCTCGTACACGTCCTTGTGCCGGTGGTGCTCGTCGATCTCGAGCTTGAGCGCGGGCAGCTCGGGCAGCACGTGGTCGGCGAGGCCCGTGTCCACGAGGACCTCGAGCCCGCGCCGCGGCGCGGCGCCGCACAGCAGCTTCGACAGCTCGTCGCGCACGCGCTCGGCCGAGACGATCTCGATGCGCTCGGTCATGAGGACCAGCGCGGCGAGCGTCCCGCCGTCGACGTCGAACTCGAGCTGCGCGGCGAACCGCGCCGCGCGCATCATGCGCAGCGGGTCGTCGTCGAACGACCGCTCGGGGGCGATCGGGGTGCGCAGGACGCGGCGGGCGAGGTCGCCCAGGCCGTCGAACGGGTCGACGAACGTCATGTCCGGCACCCGCACGGCCATCGCGTTGACGGTGAAGTCGCGGCGCGACAGGTCGCCCTCGAGCGTGTCGCCGAACGCGACGACGGGCTTGCGTGACGTCGGGTCGTACTCGTCCGTCCGGTACGTCGTCACCTCGACGACGAGGTCGTCACCGGGGCCGCTGCTCCCGAAGCGCTTCGCGCCGATCGTGCCGAACTCCTTGCCGATGTCCCAGTGCGCGTCGCCCCACCGCGCGAGGATCGCCTCGGTCTCGTCGGGCGACGCGGAGGTGGCGAAGTCGAGGTCGTTGCTCGCCCGCCCGAGGAACGCGTCGCGGACCGGTCCCCCGACGAGCGCGAGCTCGTGGCCCGCGGCCCGGAATGCCTCGCCGAGCTCGATCGCCGCGGGCGCCATCTCGGTGAGCACCGCGAGGGCGCGGCGCTGCAGCTCGAGCGCGTGCGGCGTCGCGGGCGGTGTCGGCTGGGGCGACGGCGAGGGGGACGAAGGCTGGGGCACGACACCCAAGCCTGCCAGATGCGGCGCCCGCGCCGGGGAGCCGGTCCCGGGGAGGTGGGTGCCCACTCGGTAAAGTTGAACCCATGTCCACCCCCGCGCACGCCGACGACCCCCGGAGGGATCCGGCGGGCGGGCGTGGCGACGGCCGCGGGCAGCCCGCCCCCGTCCCGGCCCCGCCGGGCGGCCACGCCCTCCGCATCGACCCGCGCTCGCGACCGGGCCCCGCGCCGGCGCCGCTCCCGGTCGTCGACGAGGTCTCCGCGGGCGGCCTCGTCATCACCGTCGCCGGTGGCTACCCGTGCGCGGCGATCATCGCGCGGCGCAACCGCGGGGGCCGCCTGGAGTGGTGCCTGCCGAAGGGCCACCTCGAGGGCGACGAGACGCCGGAGCAGGCGGCCGTCCGCGAGATCGCGGAGGAGACGGGCATCCGCGGCGCGGTGCAGGAGCCCCTCGGCGTCATCGACTACTGGTTCACGGGCGACGACCGGCGCGTGCACAAGGTCGTCCACCACTTCCTGCTCCGCGCGACGGGCGGGCACCTCACGGTCGAGGGCGACCCGGACGGCGAGGCCGAGGACGTCGCCTGGATCCCGGTCGTGGACCTTCCGGCCCGGCTGGCGTACCCGAACGAGCGGCGCATCGCCGTCGTCGCGCAGGGCGTCCTCGAGGGCCGTCGCACGCGGTTCCACGGGGTGGTCGAGAGTAGTGTGACCCGGACGATCGTCCGCCCGCACGGCCACCCGCACGACGGCCGCGGCGGCCCGGCACCGCCCGCCCCACGGAGCTCGACCGACCACTCATGACGCCCTCCTCCCGCAGCGGTGCGCGCCCTCCCGGCGCCGCGCCGGCCTCGCTCCGCGGTCCGACCGCACGGCTGCTCGTCACCCTGCTCCTGGTGCTGGTCGTCGCGGCCGGCGTCCTGCTCGGCGGCACGACGGCGGCCCCGCCCGCCGCGGCCGACACGGTCCCGGAGGGCGAGGACGCGGTGACGCTCGAGCTCACGTCGTTCGCACCGACCGTCCTCGCGCCGGACAGCACCCTCACCGTCACCGCGCGCGTGACGAACGGGACGGAGCAGACGCTCGGCTCCCCCGCGGTGACCCTCGGCGTCGACCGCCGCGCGCTGCGCACGCGGTCCGCGCTCGAGAGCTGGACGACGACCGGTCTCGACGGGCGTGTCGGCGCCACCGTCGCCACCGAGGACGTCGGGCGGCCGCTCGCCCCCGGGGAGAGCGCCGACGTGACGCTCTCCGCGTCGGCCGCCGAGCTCGGCCTCGGCACGGGCAACGACCCGGGCCCGCGCGGCCTGGCGGTCGCCGTGTCCGACGGCGGTACGCGCCTCGCCGTGCAGCGCACGTTCGCGCTCCGGGCCCCGGCGGACGACGTGTCTCCCGTGCGGCTCAGCGTGGTCGCGGCGGTGACGGGCCCTCCGGTCGACCCCGACCCGGTCGCGTACGACGACGCGCTCTCGGCCGCGGTCGCGAGCGAGGGACGGCTCGGCCGCCTGCTCGCCGCGACGGGCGGGACGTCCGACGTGGGCTGGGTCGCCGACCCGGCGCTGCTCGCGGCGGCCGCCGTCGCCGCCGACCCGGCGGTGAACGCCTGGGCGGACGCCGTGAGCGGGGCGACCGCCGGGCGCTCCACGTTCGCGCTGCGCGCCTACGACCCGGACGTCGCGGCGTTCGCGCACGCGGGCCTCGCGCTGCCCGAGGGGACGCCGCTGCCGTCGTCGGGCACCTCGTCCGACCCGGCGTCGGGCACGTCGGCTGACGACACGACCGACGGCACCGACGACGCCGCGGACACGGGGACCCCCGCGCCCCCGGACCCGACGAACGGGTGGCGCACCGACCTCGCCTGGCCGGCCGACGCCGTCCCCGACCTCGCGACCACGACGCTCGCCGTCGCGTCGGGGGCGACCGCGACGGTCGTCGGCCCGGGCGGCCTCGCGCCGGACGAGTCGCTCACGTACACGCCCTCGGGCGTCGCGACGGTGACGACGTCCGCGGGACCGGTCACGGCGCTCGTCGCCGACCCGGTGCTCACCGCGCTGCTCTCCGCCGGCGACGGCTCCGGCGTCTCCGCCACGCAGCGCCTGCTCGCCGAGACGGCCGTGATCGCGCGCGAGCGCCCCGCCGACCAGCGGCACGTCCTCGCCGCCCTGCCCCGGTCGTGGGAGCCCGAGCCCGGCCTGTTCACGGCGCGGCTCGACGCGCTGCGCGACTCCGGCTGGGTCGACCTCGCGCCCGTGGACCAGCTCCTCGCGGTCGAGCCGCCCGCCGTCGACCGCGCGTCCCTGCCCGAGGACGCCCCCGCCGACGGCGAGATCGGTGCCGCCGAGCTCCGGTCCCTCGACCGGTCGCGCGCGGAGCTCGCCGCGTTCGCGACGGTCGCGGCGGACCCGACGGCGCTCACGCGCCCGCTCGAGCCGGCGTTCGTCACGCCGACGGCCGTCGCCTACCGCGCGGCGCCGCCGTCGCGCACGCTCGCCGTCCAGCAGGCCGAGCAGCGGTCCGCCGCGGTGCGGGGCGGGCTCTCGGTGGAGACGCGCTCGTCGTTCTTCTTCGTCGCCGAGCAGGAGGACCTGCCGGTCCGGGTGCGCAGCACCCTCACGCAGGATGCGACGGTCCAGGTCGTGCTCCGTCCGGACGACCCCCGGCTGCGGGCCCCGGAGCGCACGACGGTGACGATCCCGGCGGCGACGCGCGACGCGGACGGCGACCTCGTCCCGACCGAGGCGAGCGTCGGGGTGCCGGTCGAGGGCTTCGGGAGCGGCAACGTCACGGTCGAGGTCGAGCTCGTCAGCGCCGCGCAGCCCCAGGTGCGGGTCGCGGAGCCGCAGCAGTTCGTCGTGCGGGTGCGGGCCGACTGGGAGTCCGTCGGCACGGTCGTCGTCGCCGTCCTGCTCGTCATCGCCCTGTTCGCCGGCATCTGGCGCACCGTGCGTCGTGGCCGCTCGCCCCGTCGTCTGGCCGGCGCCACGCTCGACCAGCCGTCGCCGCAGGACGCGCCGGCCGCGGCGCCGGGCGGGTCCGACGGACCGCCCCGGCGTGACGAGGAGCGCGTCGAGTGAGCCCCGGCCAGCCGCGGCACGTCCGGCCCGCGGGTGCCGGGCGGGGGCCACGCCCCGGCACCGCGCGCGCCGTCGCCCCGGACCGCGGCGCCCTCCCCGGCGACCCCGCGGCGTCGGGCACCCCCGACGAGACCGCGGAGGCGGGCGCCACCGAGGCCCCGGCACCCCGCACGGGGAGTCTCGGCCGGTCGTCGGCGCTCATGGCGTCCGGCACCTTCGTCTCGCGCGGCCTCGGCCTCGTGCGCAACGTCCTGCTGGTCGCCGCGATCGGCACGACGGGCCTCGTGGCGGACGCGTTCGACGTCGCGAACAAGATCCCCAACGTCCTCTTCGCCATCCTCGCGGGCGGCGTGCTCAACGCCGTCCTCGTCCCGCAGATCGTGCGCGCCTACCGCGCGCGCAACACGCAGGAGCGGCTCGACAAGCTGCTCACGCTCTCGGGCGTGATCCTGCTGGCCCTGTCCGCGCTGCTCACGGCCGGTTCGAGCATCCTCGTCGCGCTGTACACGGGACCGGGCTGGACGGCACCGCAGACGTCGCTCGCCGTCGCGTTCGCGTTCTGGTGCACGCCCCAGCTCTTCTTCTACGGCCTGTACACGCTGCTCGGGCAGGTCCTCAACGCGCGGGGGCAGTTCGGCCCGTTCATGTGGGCGCCCGTGCTCAACAACGTCGTGTCGATCGCCGGGTTCGCGGCGTTCATCGCGCTGTACGGCCCGGCGGCGACGGGGAACGTCGACGACCTCACGCAGTGGGACGGGACCAAGATCGCGCTCCTCGCGGGCACCGCGACGCTCGGCGTCGCCGCCCAGGCGCTCATCCTCGTCGTCCCGCTGTGGCGCGCGGGCTTCCGCTGGCACCTGCGGTTCGGCCTCCACGGCATCGGCCTGCGGTCCGCGGGCCAGGTGGCCCTGTGGACGTTCGCCGCCGTCCTCCTGGAGCAGGTCGGCGTCCTGTTCACGACGCGCTTCGCGAGCGAGGCGCCCCGTGCGGCGCTCGCCCAGACCTTCGGGGCCTACCGCGACGACCCCGGGACCCTGGGCGCCGTCACCGGGCTCGTGACGGGCGCACCCGGCGCCTTCTCGGACGCGCTGGCCGTCGCGGGCAACGCGGCCTACACGCAGGCGCTGATGATCTACCTCCTGCCGCACTCCCTCGTGACCGTCTCCATCGCGACGGCGCTGTTCACGGGCATGAGCGCGGCCGCCCACGCGGGCGACCTCGCGCGCGTGCGGCACGACCTCTCGCGCGGCGTGCGCACCGTCGGCGTGTTCACGGTGTTCGCGACGGCGGTCCTCGTCGTCCTCGCCCTGCCCGTCACCAAGCTGCTCGTGCCCTCGGTGGACGCCGCCTCGGGCGAGGCCGTGTCCATGGTGCTGCGCGCGATGGCGCTCGGGCTCGTGCCGCTCGGCGGCATGGTCCTCATGAAGTGGGTCTACTACGCGTTCGAGGACGGGCGCACGGTCTTCTGGATCCAGGTGCCGGGCACGCTCGTGCTCGTCGGCGTGTCGTGGCTCGGCACGCAGGTCCTCCCTCCTCAGCTGTGGGTCGTGGGCATCGGCCTCGCGATGAGCCTGTCCAACCTCGTGGCGGTCGGGCTCCGCACCGTCGGCCTGCGCCGCACCCTCCACGGGCTCGACGGCGCGCGGATCCTCCGCCTGCACGTCAAGGCCGGCCTCGCCGCGCTCGTGAGCGCCGTCGCCGGGTGGGGCGTGCTGCGGGCCTTCGTCGTGCTCTCGGGTGACCCCGCCGACGGGATCTACGGGCTCTCGTGGTGGCAGTCGGTCGTCGTCGTGGCGGTCGGCGGCACCGTGATGGGCCTCGTCTACGCGGGCGGCCTCAAGCTCATGCGCGTGCGGGAGCTCGACCAGCTCGCGGGACCGCTCGTGGGCCGCGTCAGACGCCTCGTCCGCCGGTGACGCGACACGTCTGACGTGCGGGTATCCGGTGATACGGGGGCAATCCGGGCCCGCGTACCATGGGGTCTCGACCACGAGTCCCACACGGAGGAGGTCCGGTGAACGGCGTGGCCCCAGGAACGTTGCTCGTCGCGCGCTACCGGCTCGACGAGCAGCTCGCGTCCGACCTGTCGGACGTCACGGCATGGTCGGCCCACGACCAGATCCTCGACCGACCGGTGCGGCTCTCGGTCGTCACCGGCGCGCACGTCGCCGAGGCGCTCGACTCCGCACGACGCGCGGCGCTCGTCGTCGACCCGCGCCTCACGCGGGTGCTCGACGTCGGGTCCGAGGACGGCGTGGCGTACGTCGTGACCGAGCGCTACACGGGCATCACGCTGAGCGAGGTCGTCGCCGGCGGGATCGTCGACCCGCAGCAGGCCCGCGCCATCGTCGGCGAGGCTGCCGCGGCGCTCGAGGTCGCCCGGCGCCGCGGTGTCCACCATCTCGCGCTGCGCCCGGACGCGGTGCGCGTCGACGGCAGCCGCGTGCTCGTCACGGGCCTCGGGCTCGACGCGGGCGTGGCGGGCCACGACCAGCACGACGCCGAGCAGACCTCGCGCGCGGACGCCGTCGGGCTCGTCGCGCTCCTCTACTACGCGATGACGGCCCGCTGGGCCGGGCCGTCCCTCGACGTCCCCTGGATCGCCGCGGACTCCATCCACCCGCTGCCCGCGCAGCGCGCGGGCGACAGCGTGCTCGCCCTCTCGGACGTCCGTCCCGACGTCCCCGCCGAGCTCGACGAGCTGTGCGCCGAGACCTTCGCCGGCACCCACGGCACCGCCGCGGAGTGGACCGCGACGCCCCGGGGAGAGGGCCCGCGCTCGCCCGCCGACGTCGTGGGTGCGGTCGAGCCCTGGGGCGAGGTCTCCGTCGTCGCGGCGCTGCCCGCGTTCGTGCAGCCCGCCGCCGGTGTGAGCCGCCAGTCGGTGCGGACGGCGTTCGACGGCGCAGCGAGCGCGCCGCCCGGGACGCCGCCGCCCGCGCCGCCCGTCCGCCGTCCGACGACCGGACGCATCCACCGCGTCGGCGCGGTGCCGGGGTCGGCCGGTGCGGGCGCGGGGGCTGCGTACGCCGCCGGGGCGGCGACCGGGGCCACCGCCGCCGTGCCGCCGCCCACCGCCGAGGCGTACTCGGTCCCGCCGCCGCCCGTCGGCTACGACGCGGGCACCGTTCCCCTGCCGTACGACCCGGCGTCCCCGCCGCCCCCGCCCGCAGGTCCCGACGCCGCGCAAGCGTGGAGCGAGCCCGTCCCGTCGCGGCGCGGGCCGCGACGGTTCAACGCGACCCCCATCGTCCTCGTGCTCGTGCTGGCCCTCGTCGTCGGCGGTGTCGTCTGGGCCGTCAACACGGCGTTCGACGGCTTCGGCCCCGCCGTGCAGACCAACGAGCCCACCGCGGGCGGGTCGGAGGCACCGGCCGAGCGCGGTGAAGGCACCGGCTCCGCGGGCGAGGAGGCACCCCCCGCGCCCGAGGTCCGCCCGATGATCGCGTCCGGCACCGCGCTCGACCCCGAGGGCGACGCCGCCGGCAACAACGACGGCGAGCACCCCGAGCTGGCGTCGCTGGCCTACGACCAGCAGCCGGACACGACGTGGATCTCGCGGCGCTACAACGCGGCGGACTTCGCCGGGCTGCGCTCGGGGATCGGTTTCGCCGTCACCCTCGAGGAGAAGGCGCCCGTCTCGTCGATCGTCATCGACACCGCGACGAACGGTGGCAACGTCGAGATCCGCGCGACGAGCCCGGACACCCCCACCGAGGGCACGGTGCTCGCCTCCGGGCCGCTCTCCCCCGGTGCGACGTTCACGTTCGAGCAGCCGGTCGAGGCCGAGTCCATCGTCCTGTGGTTCACCGAGCTGCCGCAGAACCCGGCCGGCGAGTACCGCGCGGAGATCAACGAGATCCTCGTCTCCTGACGTCGTGGGGGGCCCGACGCCGGGTCCCCCACGGTCCGCGGCGTCGCCTGCCGCTGCGCTCGTGCCCGTGGTGCGGTGCTCGTCGCGGGCACGTGCGACGTCGCCGACCGCCCCTCGCTCCGGCGCCACGGTGCCGTGGAGCGCCCGCCCACGGCACCGTGTCGGCCGGCACGGCCGCGGGCCGGCGCCGGGACCATCGCCGCGGCGAGCCGGGTGCCGGTCGGTTCGCACCCACGGTGAGCCGAGCACCCGCCGACCCGCGAACCCCCGTACCGTGGAACAGAAGCCGCCCCGGCGGCGTTCACACTCTCGCGTGGTCGGCCGCCACGCACCGAGCATCCGAGGAGCAGCACGTGACCGAGCAGTCAGCCGTCCAGAACCTGATCATCGTCGGGTCCGGTCCCGCCGGGTACACCGCGGCGATCTACGCGGCGCGCGCGG
The DNA here is from genome assembly GCF_046159675.1 of Cellulosimicrobium sp. RS. Lineage (NCBI taxonomy): Bacteria > Bacillati > Actinomycetota > Actinomycetes > Micrococcales > Promicromonosporaceae > Cellulosimicrobium > Cellulosimicrobium sp. RS. The sequence continues at coordinate 217,187 of NZ_JBJXVU010000005.1, forward strand.
GCCTGTCCCCGCTGGTGCTCGCGGGGTCGGTCACCGCCGGCGGTGCGCTGATGAACACGACCGAGGTCGAGAACTTCCCCGGGTTCCCCGACGGGATCATGGGCCCCGAGCTCATGGACCACATGCAGAAGCAGGCCGAGCGGTTCGGCGCGCGCATCGAGTGGGACGACGCCACGCTGCTCGACCTCCAGGGGCCGGTCAAGACCGTCGTGACGGGCAACGGTGACACCTACCGCGCCCGCGCCGTCATCCTCGCGACCGGGTCCGCGTACCGCGAGCTCGGCCTGGACGACGAGAAGCGCCTGTCCGGCCGCGGCGTGTCCTGGTGCGCGACGTGCGACGGCTTCTTCTTCCGCGACCAGCACATCGCGGTCGTCGGCGGCGGCGACTCGGCGATGGAGGAGGCCACGTTCCTCACCCGCTTCGCCGAGAAGGTGACGCTGGTGCACCGTCGTGACGAGCTGCGCGCGTCGAAGATCATGGCCGACCGCGCGCTCAACGACCCGAAGATCGAGTTCGCCTGGAACAGCGAGGTCGCCGGGATCGAGGGCGACAAGAAGGTCGAGGGCGTGACGCTGCGCGACACCGTGACCGGCGAGGAGCGCGAGCTCCCCGCGACGGGACTGTTCGTCGCGATCGGCCACGAGCCCCGCACCGAGCTCGTCAAGGGTCAGATCGACCTGGACGACGAGGGCTACATCCAGGTCGTCGGGCGCACCACCGCGACCAACCTCGAGGGCGTGTTCGCGTGCGGCGACGCCGTCGACCACACCTACCGCCAGGCCATCACCGCCGCCGGCTCGGGGTGCTCCGCCGCGCTCGACGCGCAGCGCTACCTCACCGAGCTCGCCGACGCGGCGGGCCTCGCGGACCTCGCCGGCACCCCGCAGACGCCGAACCCCGACGAGCTGCCCGAGGCGCTCGCCGAGCTCCAGGCCTGACCCCGCACCGCAGCCACCGACGTCCCCAGGAGGTTCACCATGTCGACCGTCCCCGTCACCGACGCCACCTTCCGCGCGGAGGTCCTCGAGTCCGACGTCCCCGTCCTCGTCGACTTCTGGGCAACCTGGTGCGGCCCGTGCCGCCAGGTGGCGCCGATCCTCGAGGAGCTCGCCGAGGAGTACGACGGCAAGATCAAGATCGCCAAGCTCGACACCGACGCGAACCCCGAGACGACCGCCGCCTACGGCATCGTGTCGATCCCGACGCTCAACGTCTACGTCGGCGGCGAGCTGCAGAAGTCGATCATCGGTGCGCGCCCCAAGCGCGCGCTCACGGAGGAGATCGACGCCGTGCTCGCCACGACCGTCTGAGCCGTCGCCTCCCGCGACCGCACGGTCCGCGAGCGACCTCGCACCACGCACGCCGGAGGGCGGGCCACCAGCACGGTGGTCCGCCCTCCGGCGTCTTCACGCGATCCCCCGATCCTCCGTGCCACACTGGGGATCGTGACTGGACCGACGACTCCCTCGCAGCAGCCCGCTCCCAGCGGCACCCGCCTCGACCCGTGGTTCGGTGCCTACGCAGAGCGAGCGCACGGGATGCGAGCGTCGGAGATCCGAGCGCTGTTCTCGGTCGCGAACCGGCCGGAGGTCGTGTCGCTCGCCGGCGGCATGCCGTACCTCGAAGGCCTCCCCCTCGACCAGATCGCCGACACCATGCAGCGCCTCGTCGCGACGCGCGGTGCCACGGCGCTGCAGTACGGCTCCGGCCAGGGCGACGAGACCCTGCGTGAGCGGATCCTCGACGTGGTGCGGATGGAAGGCATCGAGTGCCACCCCGACGACGTCGTCGTGACGACCGGCTCGCAGCAGGCGCTCGACCTCGTCACGCGGATCTTCGTCGACCCGGGCGACGTGGTCGTCGCGGAGGCGCCGAGCTACGTCGGGGCGCTGGGCGTGTTCCGGTCGTACCAGGCCGACGTCGTGCACGTGCCCCTCGACGAGCACGGTCTCGTCCCGGAGGCGCTGGAGGAGACGCTCGCGCGCCTCGCCGCCGACGGGCGTCGTGTCAAGCTGCTCTACACCGTCCCGAACTTCCACAACCCCGCCGGCGTGACCCTCACCGCCGAGCGCCGCCCGCGCATCCTCGAGATCGCGCAGCGATACGGCGTCCTCGTCATCGAGGACAACCCCTACGGGCTGCTCGGCTTCGACGGCCAGACGCTCCCCGCGCTGCGATCCCTCGACGAGGACGGCGTCCTCTACCTCGGCTCGTTCTCGAAGACCTTCGCCCCGGGCTACCGCGTCGGCTGGGTCGTCGCGCCGCACGCCGTCCGCGAGAAGCTCGTGCTCGCCAGCGAGTCCGCGATCCTGTGCCCGTCGAACGCGTCGCAGCTCGCCATCGCCGCCTACCTGGACACGTGCGACTGGAAGGGCCAGATCAAGCAGTTCCGTGAGCTCTACCGCGAGCGTCGCGACGCCATGATCGGCGCCCTCGCCGAGCACCTCCCCTCGGCGCGCTGGACGGTGCCCGACGGCGGCTTCTACACCTGGGTCCAGCTCCCCGACGGGCTCGACGCGCGATCCATGCTCCCCCGCGCGGTCACCGCGCGCGTCGCCTACGTCCCCGGGACCGCGTTCTACGCCGACGGCACGGGCGCGAGCCACGTGCGCCTCTCCTACTGCTTCCCGACCCCGGAGCGGATCCGCGAGGGCGTCCGTCGCCTCGCGGGCGTCGTGAACGCCGAGCAGGAGCTCGTCGAGATCTTCGGCACCAACGCCGAGCTCGACCCCGACGTCACGGACGTCGAGAACCCCTCGCCGAACCTGGCCTGAAGCCCCTCACCACACGACGCCGCGGCCGCCCCACCGGGCGCCCGCGGCACCGAACAGGAGTCCGTCACCAGTGGACACGACCACGGGCAGCCCCACGACGAGCGGCGTACCCGACAGCACGACCTCGACGGACGCGCAGCGCCCTGACCAGCACCTTCACCTTCTCCGGCCCGACGACGACGTCCCCCCGGGCGGGCACGTCGCCATCCTCGCCGGCGGTCTCTCGCACGAGCGCGACGTCTCGCTCCGCTCCGGGCGCCGTGTCGCGGAGAGCCTCCGCGCCGCCGGTCTCGAGGTGACCGTGCACGACGTCGACGCCGACCTCCTCCCCTTCCTCGAGTCCGCACGACCCGACGTCGTCTGGCCGCTCCTCCACGGTGCCAGCGGAGAGGACGGTTCCATCCGCGACGTCCTCGAGCTCGTCGGCGTGCCCTACGTCGGCACCGGTCCGCGCGAGAGCCGTGCGGCCTGGAGCAAGCCCGTGGCGAAGAACGTCGTCCTCGGGGCCGGCTTGTGCACCCCGGAGTACGTCACCCTCCCCCAGAGCCTGTTCCGCGAGCTCGGCGCCCAGCCCGTGCTCGACGCGGTCGTCGCACGCCTCGGGCTGCCGCTCGTCGTGAAGCCGACGCACGGCGGGTCCGCGCTCGGCGTCACGCTCGTCGAGCGAGCCGACCAGCTTCCTCGCGCCATGGTCGACTGCTTCGCGTACGGCGAGGTCGCACTCATCGAGCAGGCCGTCCGCGGTGTCGAGCTGGCCGTGAGCGTCGTCGACCTGGGCCGCGGTCCGGAGGCCCTGCCGCCGGTCGAGATCGTGACGACGGGTCCGTACGACTTCGACGCACGCTACAACCCCGGCCGCACCGAGTACTTCGCACCGGCGCGACTCGACGACGACGTCCTCGGCGTCGTCCGCGAGGTCGCCGTTCGAGCCCACTCCGCGCTCGGTCTCCGCGACCTCTCCCGGACGGACGTCATCCTCGACGCTGACGGGGTCGTGCAGTTCCTCGAGGTCAACGTCGCGCCGGGGATGACCGAGACGTCCCTCCTCCCCCAGGCGGCACGCGCTGCCGGACTCGATCTCGGGCACCTCTACCGGTCTCTCGTCAACGCGCACGTGCGGCACTGATCCCTCCTCCGCCTGGCTGACCGGCGTCGCTGTTTCACGTGAAACGGCGGCGCCGTTCGTTTTCGGCCCACTCCGCGGGGTTCGTTTTCGGCCCACTCCGGTGGCACTGGTGAGCGAGAGACACGGCGATGCCACGACCTGCCGCGACGGAGTTCGCGGTGTGGTGGCCCGACGGGATAGCACCGACTGATGCGACCCATCACGACCGTGGCGCGGATGCTCGTTCCCGGCCCGACCCACGTTCCCGTCATGATCTCGAACGGTGCACCCTCGCGCCCCACCGACAGGTCGGCTCGGGGTCGCCGACAGGAGCGTCGTTTCACGTGAAACACGCCTGATGGGACCGGCCGACTTCGCGCGGGGCCACTCTCCGGGCGAACCGCCCCGCGTCGCGAACGCGCCGTCCCCGGACGGCGTCCCGGGTCCGCGCCCATGGACTGGGCGACGCACGGCGTCGCGCTCGCGAAGCGCGTAGACGTCTGGTTCGTGTGGACGCACCCGTGCTGACTCATTCTCCGAAGGCGGAGAGCTTTCCCACCCACGGCGACGCGCACGGTGCAGCAGAGCCACTGTGGCGATGGTCTCGGGTGGGCGGGGGGTTCGCCCGTACCGATGCCTGACGCCGCTGACCGTCCACGGCTGCCGCGGAATCGGGATGGTCGAGAGCGAAAAGAGCGAGCCTCACGCGGCGAGCTTCCCGACCGCGGCACTTCTGACCTCCCCTGCATCCAGGTCCACCCCTGGTGACCCTGGCGGCGCATCACGGGAGCCCCTCCCCTGCATCCAGGTCCACCCCTGGTGACCCTGGCGGCGCATCACGGGAGCCCCTCCCCTCCCCCGGTGCCGGGCTGTGGCCTCCAGCCCCGCCGATGCGTCGCGCGCCCTGGCGCTTCACCTGCGGAGTCGGACGACGCGGTGCGGGTAGGTGCGCGGTGTCTAGCCCAGCCGCATCGGACGGTGCCACGACCTTCCGATGTTCCACGTGAAACAGCCGGTCACGGCGCGTGAGCGAAAGGCGCCGCGTTGTCCGGCCCGTCCGCGTACCGACCAGCCGCGACGCCCCTGTGTTCTCACGAGAGGACTCCGGCGGACCGTCGACCGGCGCCCGAGGTCGGCCGTGGTGCATGGCAGCGGCATCGAGCGGCGTCGGCCATTGAACCGCGAGCGACAGCTCTGCGGCCCATCGTCGAAGACCCGAGGGCCGCCCCGCTCACGGGCCATCCCGTTGGCAGAGCATCTGCGTGGTGTCGGGGGTCCTCGGCCTCTGCCGCAAAGAACAACGAGGCGCCGCCCCGCACATCGACCCGTTGGCAGGATGCCAGAGCGGCCACATCACGGAGCGCTTGATCTGCCCGACATCTCCGGGGCGGTTTGGCCTCGCCTCCGACGCGCGCGCCTCCGAGCGGAGAGCGCCGCGGGCCTACGCTGCCTCGACGATGGGCTGGCGCTGCAGCGTATGAGGAGCTCGGCGTCGACCTTCTGCTTGCTCGCCGTCGTGGAGCGGATCAGCAGCCACGTCGTCCCGGACATGTTGCACGTGAAACACGTCGCGACCACAGCCTGCTCCGTGATGCGCGTCTCGACTCTGCGCGAGGAGGAACGCTGTGAACGGCGACGGTGTCGGTCGAGGCGGGGCGCGACGACCTCGCACGCGTACGCAACGCGGGCGCTCCCAGAGAAGCGTTCGGCGAAGCTGGGTCTGCCGAGCCGCGAGCGCTCCACGGCGTATGCCCCGCGCGCGGCCGCTGGTCTGCCGTTTCACGTGGAACATCCGCCGTTGCCTTCGGGCGGGAACCATCACCTTCGCGTGTACACAGCGCTCGAAGGGTGTGAGCGAAGGCCGCCCATCGTGACACGGCCGTCCTCGTCAGCGAGGCGTTCCAGCACTCGCTGAATAGCCTTGTGCTCCACCCGGCAGTCTTCCTTCCGCCCGTCCCGAGGCGGGTCTGCGGTAGATACGCAATTCCCTCACCACGCGCCACGGGCACAGCGCGTTGTGGCGACCGGCCGACACAGGGGTTGCTGGTCATGCGACTCGGACGCGCGCCGGTGAGGCCGGATCACGCGTCTCACCGTAATGCTGAGGAGACGAGGTGCGGTCCGTCCTCCCGACAGGCCAGCGGGGCGGGTGCACTCGCCGTATGGCGTGCGCACCCGCCCCCTAGGTGATCCCGCGAGCCGACGCTGGTCGACGCAGATTCACCGACAACACCGGCGCGATCGTCGTCTACTTCCGCAACAGACCCGGGTCGTCGGGCGCCATGACATCGAGGATGCGGTTGAGGTCCTCGACGGACGCGAACTCCACGGTGAGACGGCCCTTGTTCTTGCCCAGGTCGACCTTGACGCGCGTCTCGAAGCGATCGGACAACCGATGCGCGAGCTCGTCGATCGCCGCGGACCGCTGTCCGGCGCGAGGAGTTCGCGGCGGGCGACGCTCCCCGTCCAGACCGCCCATCGCGACGATCTCCTCCGTCGCCCGCACGGAGAGGCCTTCGGCGACGATGCGCTGCGCCAGGCGCTCGATCTCCGCACCGTCCGTGAGCCCCAGGAGCGCCCGGGCGTGTCCTGCCGACAGCACTCCGGCAGCAACCCGACGCTGTACCAGCGGAGGCAGGCGCAGCAGACGCAGGGTGTTCGAGATCTGCGGACGGCTTCGCGAGATGCGGTCCGCCAGCTCCTCGTGAGTGCAGCCGAAGTCGTCCAGGAGCTGCCGGTACGCGGCTGCCTCTTCGAGGGGATTGAGAGCACTGCGGTGCAGGTTCTCGAGGAGCGCATCACGCAGCAGGTCGGCATCGTCGGTCTCCCGGACGATGGCCGGGATGACATCAAGACCCGCTGCCTGCGTCGCCCGCCAGCGGCGCTCGCCCATGATCAGCTCATACGCGCCGGACTCCCCCGGCACCGGGCGCACGACGATCGGCTGGAGCACGCCGATCTCTCGGATGGAACCGATGAGCTCGTCGAGCTCGCCCTCGTCGAAGACGGTGCGCGGCTGCCGCGGGTTGGGTCGGATGGACGAGGTCGGGAGCTCGGCGAACCGCGCGCCCGGAACGGGCACCAGGTCGTCGGCGGCCCCGCCTGCCCACTCCTCCACGCTGGTCGATCCCGCAGATGAAGAGGCACCAGGCTCCGTTGCGGTGATCTCCTCCTCGCCGGCCTTCAGGCTGGAGTCCGACGTCGTTTCACGTGAAACCGCGCCCGTCATTGCCGAGTCGACCGTCGCCTGGTCTGTCGTCGCCTGGTCTGTCGTCGACGAGTCGCGAGTCGGCGCCAGGCTCGCGCTCGAGTCGGCGGTGTCCCCCGCCGCCACAGCATCCAGCTCAGCGAGGTCCGCGTCCGAGAGCGAGGTAAGGGACGCGAGGTCAGCGGGCCCGGCGTCCGCGTCCGCGTCCGCGTCCGCCACCAGCGTCGTCACACTCGTGGTGGCTGCCGCCTCCTCGGCCTGCTGGTCGACAGAAGTCTCTGCGGCGCCGGCCGTCTCGTGGTGCTTCGCCTCGTCCGTGGCAGGGCTCGGGAAGAAGACGTCGACGGGCCGCCTGCCCTCGGAGCTCGTCGGGATCAGGGCACCTAGTCCTCGACCGAGTCCTCGGCGCTTCTCGCTCATCGCTGTTCCTCCTGCCGCAGGCCGGGACCACCGATGGTGCCGGCGAACTCATGATCGTGGTGAGACGTGGAACCGGAATGTGCTGACCCCGGAGGGTCCTGGGGTGGCCGCAAGTCGGCGTTCCGTTGACGGTCCTCGCTCGTCCCCTCGTCGCTACGGTTCTCCGCTCGCTGCGTGAGCTCGCGGGCCGCTTCGAGGTACGCGAGGGCCCCCGTCGACCCCGGGTCATAGGTCATGACCGTCTGCCCATGGCTCGGGGCCTCCGAGATGCGCACGGAGCGCGGGACCGTCGTGCGCAGCGTCTGCTCCGGGAAGTGCTCGCGGACTTCGCTGGCGACCTGCTGCGCAAGGTTCGTCCTGCCGTCGTACATCGTGAGCAGGATCGTCGAGACATGGAGCCCCGGGTTGAGGTGCGCCTTGATCAGCTCGATCGTCTTGAGGAGCTGGCTCAGGCCTTCCAGGGCGTAGTACTCGCACTGGATCGGGATGAGCACTTCCCGACCGACCACGAAGGCGTTCACCGTCAAGAGGCCAAGGCTCGGCGGGCAGTCCACGAGGACGTAGTCGATGGGTTCGAGGCCGTCGCGCTCACGCTGGGCGAGATACTCATCGAGCGCACGACGAAGCCGTGTTTCACGTGAAACGAGCGACACGAGCTCGATCTCTGCACCCGAAAGATCGATGGTCGCCGGGACGCACCAGAGGGTGGGGATGTCGGGACACTGCTGCACCGCACTCGCCAACGGGTCGCCATCGACGAGAACCTCGTAGACCGACGGCGTCCCTGCGCGATGCTCGACGCCGAGAGCGGTCGACGCGTTCCCCTGGGGATCGTTGTCGATCACCAGGACGTTGAGCCCGGCCATCGCCAGCCCGGCGGCAAGGTTCACCGTCGTCGTGGTCTTCCCGACGCCGCCCTTCTGGTTCGCGACGGTGATGATCCGGGTCGTCACCGGTCGGGGGAAGCGACGTCCGTGGAGGTCGATCCGGCGGCGAGCGTCCTCCGCGAGCTGAGCCGCCAACGGCGTCGACTCGTCGGCGACGGGAAGACTCGCCATCAGCGCTGCCCGGCGGTCGTCCTCGGTTCCCATGCTCCGATCGCCCTCCCCGTCGTGGGAGAGCGCCACCTGCTCCTCGGAGCCGTCGGGGCCCACAGGGCTCTGCGTCACGCGTCTCATCCTCTCCGTCGTCGCCTCTCAGCATCCGCCGTGCGCCATGGCTTTCGACGGATGTCGGGGCCGAGATCGGGCGTGTCGCTCACGTCCTCGGCACCCGTTCCCCAGATCAGCGGGATCCAGTCTGCCGCACGATACGAACGACCGTCGTGGTCTCCACGCCGGGGAGCGTCGGTGCCTCGATGATCTCCGGCTCCGACCCCTCGAGCTTGCGCAGGACCTTCCGCGCCGGATCGATCTCGCGACTCACGTTACGACCCTTGAGAACGATCATCTCTCCGCCGGGTCGAACCAGCGGGAGCGACAGTCGCGCGAGCTTGTCGAGTGCCGCGACGGCTCGCGACGTCACCGCGTCGCACTCGAACGCCCCGTGATACTCCTCGGCCCGTCCTCGCTTGACCTCGATGTTCGGCAAGGAGAGGTCCTCGGCGATCTCCGTCAGCCAGGCGCAGCGCCGCTCCATCGGTTCGATGAGGTAGACGGTCGCCTCCGGCCGCATGGCGGCGATCACGACGCCCGGCAGGCCGGCGCCCGATCCCACGTCAGCGATCAACCCGGTCCTGGGCAGGAAGGGCACGACGGCGGCCGAGTTCAGGATGTGACGATCCCAGATCCGCGGAACCTCCCGCGGTCCGATGAGACCGCGCAGCTCGCCTTCGCTCCGCAACCGTTCGGCGAACTTCTCGACGACGACGAACGCGTCACCGAAGTACTCGATCAACGCCTCCCGGGGGATGTCCGGATCCTCGTTGCCTACGGACTCGTGCTGCATCGGGTCGTCTGCCTCCTCGTGTGCGAACGCCTCATCGTTTCACGTGAAACGACGTCGAGCGTGCGCGGCCCACCGAGTGCGGAGCGAGGTTCGACGCGCTGCGACCACGGTCCCGCACGTTCCGAGGATCGTCGTCACACTTCTCCTCGCCGACGCGAGGAACGGCGGTCGTCGCGACGTAGCGAACGCCGTCTATCAGGGCATCGGCCCGGGACCGCACACGCCCCGCCACCGGCGCTCGCCGCGCCCCGCATCTCCTGTGCGGTTCCCCTGCCGGCGGGATCGTCAGCAGTTCCGCACCCAGAGTCACTCGCAGCTCGTGGGCACCTGCACACCCTCAGGAACGCACTTCGCCCCGCGTTTCACGTGAAACGCGGGGCGAAGAAGCGGAGGGGTCGTCTCCGACGGTGTCAGTCTGCCGGGTAGATGACGACGTAGCGCTGCGGCTCGACACCCTCCGAGTCGCTCCGCAGCCCTGCTGCGGCCACGGCGTCGTGGATGACCTTGCGCTCGAAGGCGTTGAGCGGCTCGAGCGAAACCTTGGTGCCCTCGGCACGCACGCGCTCGATCGCCTCTGCGGCCTGCGCCGTGAGCTCACGACGGCGGCCCGCACGGAAGCCGGCGACGTCGAGCATCAGGCGGCTCCGCTCCCCCGTCCTGGCCTGCACGGCGAGACGCGTCAGCTCCTGCAGCGCATCGAGCACCTCGCCGTCGTCGCCCACGAGAGAGCTCAGAGCGGCGGGGTCGTCCGCGACGATCTCGACAGCGGCCCGGTCGTGCTCGACGTCGATGTCGATGTCACCGTCGAGGTCCGCGATGTCGAGGAGCTCCTCGAGGTAGTCCGCCGCGATCTCCCCTTCCTCCTCGAGTCGGGTGGTCTCCGGGGCGGATTCCTCGGTGGACGTCGCGTCGGGCGCGGGCGTCTCGGTAGGCGTCATGCGTTGCTCCTCACGGCACGTGCGCGCTCGGGCGCAGGTCTACTTCTGCTTCTTCTTCTTGGGCGCGGGCTTCGACGCGCCGGTCCCGGACCCGCCCTTCGCGGCACCGCCCGGTGCCGGCTTGTCCGCCGGGGCATCCTCCACCGGGGCATCCTCCGGGGTGGTCGCGGACACCGTCCCGACGGGACGGGGGGCGCTCTTCTGGCGGTCCTTGCGCTTGGGCTGCTGACGCTGGCCGCGAGGCTGCTCGATGACCGGCGTCGCGTCCTCGACGACGCCCTTCGCCGCGCGCTTGCGCGCCTGGCGCTCCTTGAGGAGGCGCTCCGCCTCCGAACCCGGGGCCGGCATGCGTCGGATCGTGTAGAACTGCTGCCCCATCGACCAGAGGTTCGTCGTGGTCCAGTAGACGAGGACGCCGACGGGGAAGTTCACGCCGGAGACGGCGAAGATGAAGGGGAAGACGTAGAGCATCATCTTCTGCGTCGAGGCCATCGGGCCCTCGAGAGCGGCCTTCGGCATGTTCTTCATCGTGAGCTGTCGCTGCGTGAAGAACGTCGTCGCGCACATCGCCAGGATGAGCACGGCGATGACGATGCGGGTCTGCAGGTCGTCCGTCTGGAGGAAGACGTCGGAGAGCTTGGCTCCGAAGACCGACGAGCTCTCGATGTCGCTCGCCACCGAAGCGTCGATCGGTCCGATGCTGTCGCGCGAGTACGTACCGTCCGAGATCGGCTTCAGCGAGTTCAGCACCCGGAAGAGTGCGAAGAAGATCGGCGACTGGAGCAGGATCGGCATGCACGAGGCGAAGGGGTTCGTCCCGTGCTTGCGGTAGAGCTCCATCGTCTCGCGGCTCATGGCCTCACGAGACGCGGGGTCCGTCTTCCCCTTGTACTTCTTCTGGATCGCCTGCATCTCGGGCTGCAGCAGCTGCATGCCGCGCGACGCCTTGATCTGCTTGAAGAACAGCGGGATCAGCAGGATGCGGATGATGATGACCAGGCCGACGATCGACAGGACCCAGGCGGGCCCCGGGCCGTCGGAGAACCCCAGGAACGTGAGTCCCTGGTGGCAGAAGTACATGATCCAGGCGACTACCCACTCGATCGGGTAGAGAAACGCGAAGAAGTCCATCCGTGACTGCTCCCTCAACTTCGGACAAAGCGTGTGAAAGCCCGTTTCCCGGGCAGCGGGCTAGTGCGTGTGTCGTGCCGGCGGAACGTCGTCGACCCCACCGAGGCTCCAGGGGTTGCAGCGCAGCAGCCGCCAGAGGGCGAGGCCCGTTCCGCGCAGGGCGCCGTGACGACGCACCGCCGTGAGGGCGTACTGGGAGCAGGACGGGTAGTACTTGCACGTGGGCCCGGTCATCGGGGAGATCACCGACTGGTAGGCCCTGATCATGCCGATCAGCGTGAGAGCGGGGACCCGGCGCAGCAGGTCGACGACCCGGCGGACGATGCCGCGCTCGTCGGTCCCCGGCTCCTCGGGCGAGGACGGCGCAGGGACGCGCGGCGGGTGGGTCGTCGTCATCGACGCTCGCCCGCTCGCTCGTCGAGCCGACGGATCGCACGTACGAGACCGCTGTCGAGGTCGGCGCTGAGCTCCTCGAAGGAGGCGAGCGCCGCGCCGGGAAGCGCGCGGACGACGGCGCGCCCGTGCGCGGGCAGCACGGAGAGGCGCGACGCCGTGGCGGCACGCAGTCGGCGCTTCACGAGGTTGCGGTGCACCGCGTTCCCCACTGCCTTGGAGACGACGAAGCCGACCTGCGGCTGGGCAGCGCCCTCGGGATCCTCCGAGAGGTGCACGACCACGGTCGACCTACCAGCACGCACGCCGCGGCGCACCGCCCGCTCGAAATCGACGGAACGGCGCAGTCGGTGCGCCGCGGGGAGCACGTGCGATCAGGCAGAGAGCTCGGTGCGGCCCTTGCGGCGGCGGGCAGCCAGGATGGCGCGGCCGGCGCGGGTCCGCATGCGCAGCCGGAAGCCGTGGGTCTTCGCCCGGCGCCGGTTGTTCGGCTGGAAGGTCCGCTTGCTCACGAGGTACTCCAAGAACGTCGGGGAGGTACACCGTCTATGTCCTCGACGATGCAGTGACAGGCTCCGGTTGGCTCCTGCCGGTGGTTCGGGTCGTGCGCCGGACGGTCCCCCGCCCGGTCACCGCTCAGGCGCGCGGACCGGATGGCCATTGCTGGGGGCACCGGGTCCTCGCAGGGAGTTCCTGACGTGAGGCCTCGCGTCGAGTTTCCTCCACGCGGGCGCGCCAAGAACACCTGGAACGGCTGTCTGACGTTACGCTGCGCGACCCCTCCGGGTCAAACCACGACGGGTGACCTTCGCCGCGTGCGACGATGGCGCGGCGTCGTCCCGGATCCCGGCATCCTGCCGGTGAGAGCATCCTCACCCTACAACCCACAGCCTGTGGACAACTATGTGGATGAGGGGTTCCCGTGGCACGATCGACCCCAGCATCACCCCATCCGTGACCTTCTCCTCGTCGGCGCACCCCCGCCCGGCTCGTCAGCGTGCTCGACGGCCGGAGCTCTGCCCGGCGCACGCTGTCGACCCCCGTGAGGAACTGCCCGTGGCCAACCCGGACGAGAACATCGCCGACGTCTGGGCACAGACCCTGAGCATCCTCGAGGCGAGCCCGGACATCACCCCGCGGCAGATCGCGTTCATCCGGCTGGCCAAGCCGCTGGCGATCCTGGACGACACCGTCTTCATCGCGGTTCCCCACGAGCAGACCCGCACGTACCTCGAGACGCGCGTCCGGGACGAGCTGGTGACCGCGATGTCGTCCTGCCTCGGGCGCGACGTCCGGTTCGGCATCACCGTCGACCCGGAGCTCAGCTCCGACCCCGTCCTCGCGCCCGCGTCGCGGCCGGCGGTGGAGCGCCCCTACATCGAGCCCGACGACGTGCTCCTCCCTGACCTGCCGGCACCTCCCCCGCCGCGTCCCCAGGCCGAGCCGAGCCGGCTGAACCCCAAGTACGTCTTCGAGACGTTCGTCATCGGCTCCTCCAACCGGTTCGCGCACGCCGCCGCGGTCGCGGTGGCCGAGGCACCCGCCAAGGCCTACAACCCGCTGTTCATCTACGGGGACTCCGGGCTCGGCAAGACGCACCTGCTGCACGCGATCGGGCACTACGCCCACAACCTGTACCCCAACGTGCGCGTGCGCTACGTGAACTCGGAGGAGTTCACGAACGACTTCATCAACTCCATCGGTGAGGGCAAGGCCGGGGCGTTCCAACGGCGCTACCGCGACGTCGACGTGCTCCTCATCGACGACATCCAGTTCCTGCAGGGCAAGGAGCAGACGATGGAGGAGTTCTTCCACACCTTCAACGCGCTGCACAACGCCAACAAGCAGGTCGTCATCACGTCCGACCTGCCCCCCAAGCAGCTCAACGGGTTCGAGGACCGCCTGCGCTCCCGGTTCGAGTGGGGCCTCATCACGGACGTCCAGCCGCCGGACCTCGAGACGCGCATCGCGATCCTCCGCAAGAAGGCGTCGAGCGAACGCCTCGCCGCTCCGGACGACGTGCTGTCCTACATCGGGTCGCGCATCTCGACGAACATCCGGGAGCTCGAGGGCGCGCTGATCCGTGTCACCGCGTTCGCGAACCTCAACCGCCAGCAGGTCGACCTCCCGCTCGCGGAGATCGTGCTGAAGGACCTCATCACCGACGAGGACAGCGCGGAGATCACCCCCGCCGCGATCATCGCGCAGACGGCCGCGTACTTCGGCCTGACGATCGACGACCTCTGCGGCAGCTCGCGATCGCGCGTCCTCGTCACCGCTCGCCAGATCGCGATGTACCTGTGCCGCGAGCTCACCGACCTGTCGCTCCCGAAGATCGGGCAGCAGTTCGGCGGCCGCGACCACACGACGGTCATGCACGCGAACCGCAAGATCACCGAGCAGATGGCCGAGCGCCGCTCCACGTACAACCAGGTCACGGAGCTCACGAGCCGGATCAAGCAGCAGCACCGCGGCTGAGGCGGCGCGGCCGTGCCCGGACGGTGCTGCTCCTCGACTCGACGACGTGCTCACCGCGGCTCTCTCCCCTCACCGTGCGGCTCGGTCCCGGACGAGGCGGGTCGCTCCCGCCGCCCCTGCGCACCGGGGCTCCCTGAGCCCACGGCGGGTCCGCCGTACGGCGGGCGACCGCACATCCCCGCCGCTCTGCCTCGCACCCGGGCACGACGCAGCCCTCGGCACGCGTCGCGGCCGGCGTCGCGGCCGGGCGTCGCGGCCGGCGTCGCGGCCGGGCTCTCTCGCGTCGCACCGCACGCCCCCGGTGGCCCTCCGTGTCACGCGCCCCCAGTGGCCTTCCTCGACCTGCGTCGAGCTCGGACGATCCACATCGATCGCGTTCCAGGCCTCTGCCCGGATTCCTGCTATCCCCGCGGAGCGGGTCCGAGATCACCGAGATCCCTCGGCGACCATCCGATCTTCTTCCGGCTGTCGAGCCTCGTCGCGACGAGACGCCGTCCGACGACCCCGGACGGACCGGACGCACCCCTCCCCGAGCGGCATGTCATCGGCCTTGTCCACCGCCGCCGGACGGTGTCGCCAGCTCGTCACGGACCCCGAAGACCCTTCCTCACCGGTCTCGCGTGCTGTCCACAGGGTTGCCCACTGCGGTGCCATATTCTGTGGATATCGGCTCCAAGCGACCACGCGACTCCCCAGCCACGGTCGTGAACGACACTCGTACACAGCATGTGGGTGGAGTTGTCCACAGTCATCCACAGGACTCCTGTGGGTATTCACATCCGCGGAATGCGGACGACGACGGTGGACCACAGGGTCTCGTGTGTCGCGACAAATCCTGACAACATCATGGTTTTCCCCCCGAAACCTGTGGATGGACGCCCTCGTACACACCCTGTGGACGGCCCACCCGGACCGGGCCTGTGCACAGTTCTGTGGACAGTTGTGGACGAAGGCCCTCTGGGTGTGGACGGGGCACCCTCGATCGGTGGACGACGTGTGGGGACAGATCGGCCGCCCACAGGCGCCGCGACTTTCCCACACTGGGCTCACCGGTTCGTCCACACGCATTTGTGCCCTCTGACCTGGGCGGACACCGGTTTTCCACGAGATCCACAACCCCTATGACGACGACGAAAGTGTTCTCAGAGGGGAAATTCCACACGCCTTCATCAGGCTCCGGCGGCCGACGGTGCGACCTGTGCTCCACGAGCCTGCTCCCGATCCTCGTCGAGCCGCGGCGAGCGCGCGACGTCGGCGGAGACCGCCGTCGGGCCTCCATCCCCAGGCCCGCCGTTCCAGTTCCTCCCACCCGCCTCCTCGCGTAGGGTTCATGCACGACACGTGTGCGCGGACCTGCGACCCGGCACCTCGTGTCCACAGCGGCAGACCTGCCCGGTGGACGAGCGAGGACGAGCGGCCCCGACGGCGAGCCCGGCGTCGCGGCGAAGCAGGACGGCACATGTGAAGATCGGGTCCGACCGAGACGTGGGGACGAGAGGGTGTGGGATGAAGTTCCGGGTTGAGCGTGATGTCCTGGCCGACGCGGTGACCTGGACGGCGCGAACCCTGCCGACCCGCCCGCCCGCGCCCGTCCTCGCCGGGGTCCGGCTCGAGGCCGACGCGTCGGGGACCATCGGGCTGTCGAGCTTCGACTACGAGGTCTCGGCCCGGTCGGAGATCCCCGCCGAGGTCAGCGAGCCCGGCACGGTCCTCGTCTCCGGCCGGCTGCTCGCCGAGATATCCCGGGCGCTGCCCGCGAAGCCCGTGGATGTCGTCCTCGAGGGCAACAAGGTCACGGTGACGTGCGGCGCGAGCCGGTTCACGCTCCTCACCATGCCGGTGGACGAGTACCCGGCGCTGCCCGCGATGCCCGAGCTCTCCGGCACCGTCTCGGGCGACGAGCTGACGAACGCCGTCGCGCAGGTCACGGTGGCGGCGAGCCGCGACGACACGCTCCCCCTCCTCACGGGCGTGCGCGTCGAGATCGAGGGCGAGAAGATCACGCTCCTCGCGACGGACCGGTACCGCCTCGCCCTGCGCGAGCTCACCTGGACGCCCGTCACCCCGAGCTACTCCGCCGTCGCCCTCGTGCGCGCGCGCACCCTCAACGACGTGGCGAAGTCCCTCGGCGGCTCGGGCCTCGTCAACATCGGGCTCAACACGGGCGCCGGCGTGGACCTCATCGGCTTCGAGGCCGGGGGCCGTCACACGACGTCGCAGCTCGTCGACGGCGACTACCCCGCCGTGCGCCGGCTCTTCCCGGACGAGACGCCCATCCACGCCGTCGTCCCCACCGCCCCGCTCATCGACGCCGCCAAGCGCGTGTCCCTGGTCGCCGAGCGCAACACGCCGATCCGTCTGTCGTTCACGGACGGGCAGGTCGTCCTGGACGCCGGGCAGGGCGACGACGCGCAGGCGTCCGAGGCGCTGGAGGCGGTGCTCGTCGGCGAGGACATCTCGGTGGCGTTCAACCCGCAGTTCCTGCTCGACGGCCTGGGCGCGCTCGGCACCGACTTCGTGCGCCTGAGCTTCACGCACCCGAACAAGCCGGTCGAGTTCACGGGTCAGGACTCCCTGGACGGCGAGGACTCGTCCCACTACCGCTACCTGCTGGTGCCGATCCGCTTCGCCGGCTGACCCCGACGGAGCCGGACGGCTCGCACCGCACCACCGCACCCGGAGGACTCGTATGGTCACGCGCATCGGCCTCGTCGGCCTCGGCAAGATGGGCAACAACATGCGGGCGCGCGTCCGCGCCGCCGGCATCGAGGTCGTCGGCTACGACCCTCGTCCGGAGGTGTCCGACGTCGCGACGCTCGCCGACCTCGTCGCGGCACTGCCCGACGACGGCCCGCGCATCGTGTGGGTCATGGTCCCGGCGGGCGACGCGACCCGCGGCGTGGTCACCGAGCTCGGCGGCCTGCTCGGCGAGGGCGACTTCGTCATCGAGGGCGGGAACTCCTACTACGCCGAGGACCAGGCGCGGGCCGCGGAGCTGGCCGAGAAGGGCGTCGGCTACCTCGACGTCGGCGTCTCGGGCGGCGTCTGGGGCCTCGAGAACGGCTACGGGCTCATGGTCGGCGGGGACCGGACGTACGTCGAGGCGGCCATGCCGGTCTTCGACGCGCTGCGTCCCGACGGCCCGCGCGAGGAGGGCTTCGTCCACGCGGGCGAGGTCGGCGCCGGGCACTTCGCGAAGATGGTCCACAACGGCATCGAGTACGGGCTCATGCAGGCGTACGCCGAGGGCTACGAGCTCCTCGCCGCGAAGAGCGAGCTCGTCAAGGACGTGCACGGCACGATGAAGGCGTGGACCCGTGGCACGGTCGTGCGCTCGTGGCTCCTCGACCTCTTCGTCAAGGCGCTCGAGGAGGACCCGCAGCTCGCCGCGATCGACGACTGGGTCGACGACTCCGGCGAGGGCCGCTGGACGGTCGACGAGGCGATCGACAACGCCGTCCCGCTGCCCGTGATCTCCGCCGCCCTCTTCGCGCGCTTCGCCTCGCGTCAGGAGCAGTCGCCCGCGCTCAAGGCCGTCGCCGCGCTGCGCCAGCAGTTCGGCGGGCACGCGGTCAAGGCGGCCGGTCCGGCCTCCCCGGGAGCCGGGCCGCTCGAACCCCCGGCCTGACCGGTCCCCGCCGACCTCCTCGACCCTCGCCGCACCGATGTACGTCTCGCACCTCTCCCTGGTCGACTTCCGCTCGTACGAGTCCGTCGACGTCGAGCTCGTCCCGGGCGTGAACGCGCTCGTCGGGCAGAACGGGCAGGGCAAGACGAACCTCGTCGAGGCGATCGGGTACGTCGCGACGCTCGCGAGCCACCGTGTCGCGGGCGACGCCGCGCTCGTCCGTGCGGGGGCCACGCGCGCGGTTGTGCGGACGCGCGTCGTGCGGGGCGACCGGGCGAGCACCGTGGAGCTCGAGATCGCGTCGGGGCGGGCCAACAGGGCGCGGATCAACCGGTCCCCGGCCCAGCGGCCGCGCGACGTGCTCGGCATCGTCCGGACCGTGCTCTTCGCGCCGGAGGACCTCGCGCTCGTCAAGGGCGACCCGGACGGACGGCGCCGCTTTCTCGACCAGCTCGCGGTGCTCCTGGTGCCGCGCGTGGCGGCGCTCCTTGCGGACTACGACCGGGTGCTGCGCCAGCGCGGCGCGCTGCTCAAGTCGGCGACGGCGCTGCGCGGGCGCGGCCGGCGGAGGCCGTCCGCCGCCGAGCCGCCGCCCGACGACGACGCGCCCGAGACCGCGGCCTCGCCGCTCGCGACGCTCGAGGTGTGGGACGCGCGTCTCGCGAGCCTCGGCGCGGAGATCACGGCGCTGCGCCTGCAGCTCGTGGCCGCGCTCACGCCCTACGTCGCGGAGGCGTACGAGCAGGTCAGCGCGGGGCAGGGCGAGGCGCGCATCGCGTACCGCTCGTCCGTGGACGAGGCGCTCGACGCGGACGACGGTCGGGTGGGGCCGCCCGCGGCGGGTGACGCCGCGGACCCGGGCGACGGACCGGCGTCGGGCATCCCCGACGTGGCGGCGCTCGAGAGGCGCATGCTGGAGGCCATGGAGGCCGTGCGCGCGAAGGAGGTCGACCGCGGGGTGAACCTCGTCGGTCCCCACCGCGACGACCTCGTCCTCACCCTGGGCGGCCTCCCGGCGAAGGGCTACGCGAGCCACGGCGAGTCGTGGTCGTTCGCGCTCGCGCTGCGACTCGCGTCGTACCGGCTGCTGCGCGACGGCGCTCCCGCGGGCCTCGACTCGCTCCTGTGGGCAGACCAGTGGGGGCCCGACGGCGAGCCGATCCTCGTGCTCGACGACGTGTTCGCCGAGCTCGACGTCCGCCGGCGCGAGCGGCTCGCCGAGCTCGTGGCCGACGCGGGCCAGGTGATCATCACCGCGGCCGTGCCCGACGACGTCCCGAGCCGGCTCGACGGCGCGCGGTTCGCCGTGCACGACGGGACGGTGCACCGTGTCGAGGACTGAGCCCGCGAACCGGGACCCGGCGGACCGCCAGGACGACGACGCGCGCCCCGGCCCGGCCGACGACCTCCCGGAGCGACGCGCCACGGGGCTGCCCGTCGGCCACGTCGTGGAGCTGACCCCGCCGGCGGAGGTGGCGCGCCAGGCCCTGAACCGCGCCAAGGCGGCGGCGCGCGCAAAGGGGCTGCGGCCCGGGCAGGAGCCTCGCCGACGCATCCTGGCGGACCCGCCGACGTCGGGGGCGCGCCCGGGCGGCCGCGACCCGCAGCTCCTGGGCGACGTCGTCGCGCGCCTGCTGCGCGAGCGGGACTGGGTCGCGGACGTGTCGGTGGGGGGCGTCGTCGGGCGGTGGCGGGAGGTCGTGGGCGACCAGGTCGCGGACCACTGCGAGCCCGAGACGTTCGAGGACAAGGTGCTCGTCGTGCGGGCCGACTCGACGGCGTGGGCGACGCAGGTGCGGCTCCTCACGCCGCAGCTGCTCGAGCGGCTCGCGCGCGAGGTGGGCGAGGGGGTCGTCGAGACGGTGACCGTCCTCGGGCCGGCGGGACCGAGCTTCCGCCGGGGGAAGAAGTCCGTCCGCGGGCCGGGTCCCCGCGACACCTGGGGCTGAGAGGGTCCGGACCGACGACGAGGCCCGCCGTGCAGGGGGCACGGCGGGCCTCGCGGGTGGTGACCGGGGCGTTGGTCACCACGTCAGGGGGGTCACGCCTGGGCGCGACGGCGCAGCCAGAGCACCAGGGCCCCGCCGCCGACGAGCAGCGCGGCGAACGCGGCCGCGCCGGCGACCGTCGCACCGGTCGTGGCGAGCGCGGGGCCGGTCGGCTCCTCGGGCCCGGCGACGTCCTCGACGGCCACGGGGGCGACCGGCGGGTTCGCGCACGCGCTCGTCGCCGGCGGGTACTCGACCACGGTCGAGTACGACGGGTTGACCTCGAACAGCACCAGGGCGCCGTCGCGGGTCCAGGCGTAGTTGCCGTCGGTCTCCGTGTACGAGCCGTCCTCGTTCCGGACGAACCCGGGCCACTGCTTCGGCTCCTCTGCCGAGGCTCCCGGCCACAGGAGGGTCCCGCTGAGCGGCTGGTCCGTCACGACGTAGTCCTCGCCGCCGTTCGGGTGCAGGAAGGTGATCGTCAGCGGGGTCTCCGAGTCGACCGTGACGCCCTCGGGCAGGCCGATCTCGTAGCCGAGGTACGGGACGTCGCCCTGGCAGACGGCGCCGATCTCGCCGGGCACGAGCGCGCACGCCTCGTCGGACGGCAGGAGGTCCTCGAGCGGGAAGAGCGCGAAGCGGCCGTCCTCGGTCACGAGGTAGCCGAGACCCTCGGTCTCGAGGGAGAACGTCGCCTCGGCGTCCTTCGGCTCGGCGACGACGCCCTCCTCGGTGAGGGTGTACCGGACGTCCTCCGACTCGGCGGGGAGGTTCTGCTCGGTGAGCTCGGTGCCGCACACCTCGACGGCGGTCGGCACGTCCGGCGTGACGAGGACGTCGACCTCCTCCTGGACCGGCTGGGCAGGCGCACCGGGCCTCGGGGTGTCGCACGCGCCCTCGGGGAGGAGGTCGGCGAGGTCCTGGTGGTCCCACGCGACGAGCGTGCCCTCGGGGAACTCCCCGAGGTGCTTGCCGTCGGGCGAGTAGCGGATGTCCGTCGGGAGGTCGTCGAGACCGCCGGGCAGGTCCACGAGGTCCTGCTGGACGGCCCAGGCGGTGCACAGCTCGGCGGTGTCGACGCCGGGCTGGATCGCGCGGGCGACCTCGCGCACGTCGTCCAGGTCGAGGGGCTGCACGACCCAGGCCTTGTCCCACGGCTTCTCGGGCGCGGCGATCTCGGCGCTCGTGACGATCTTCTGCGGACCGGAGTTCTCCCAGGCCGCGTCCTTCGTGCGGTCCAGCTTGGGGTACACGTAGACGCCGACCTGGACCGGGGCGTCGGGCGTCTCGCAGGCCCGGGTCGAGCCGGACTGCTCGTAGTCGTACTGGCGGCCGTCGGACGCGTCGATGGAGACGGTCCAGGTGTGGTCCTGCGTGGGGTCGAGGTCGTACGACCGTGTGAGCTGGCGCTCGAAGGTCGTGGACTCGACCTCCTTCCCGTCCACGGTGACGGTGAGCTCGTTGCTCTTCTTCGAGTAGGCCCAGAGCTTCACCGAGAGCGTCGTGCAGTCGGCGGTGACGTCGGGCGTGTGAGCGGAGGCGGGTGCCGCGGTGGCCACGAGCAGGCCGCCGAGCGCGAGCGCTGTCGCCGCAGCGCTCGCGAGGAGTCTCTTCACTGAGTGGGGTCCCTTCGGGGTCGAGCCGCCCGCGTGGTATCGCTGCTGCGCGGACGACGCGCGAATCAGGATGGTGTGTGGTATTAGACCACTTTCCGCGTGAAACACCGATTCCCGACTTGTCCGCTGCGGTAGCGCTCCCACCTGGAGCGCAGGACGGTTGCTGCGGGCACTTTTCCGGCGACCGTCGACGGTCGCCCGAGCGTCGTGCACAGAGCCTGTGGACAACCGTGTGGAGAACTTCCGCCGGGACGGCGCGGATCGCGTCGCGAATGCCCTGCGAGATGTCCTCAGGACGGCCGAGATCCGCGGAATTCGGCTCGTGGCGGGTAGACTGGGGAGGTCATTCCGGGTCTTGTCACCACCCGCCCGCGCAACCCGTCCGCGGCGCCTCCACCGGCCGTCCGCGGCCGGTCGGACGCTCCTCGCACGGAGCCGGCGCAGGCGGCGGTGCGGGCCCGGAACCTTTGAGCAGCGGCGGCCGGTCCGGCACGGACACGGCGGTCGCGCGCACGACGACGAGGAGCAGTCCTGCCCGTGGCAGAGCACACCGACACCGCCATCCCCGACCCGACGGCGTCCGCGGAGGCGGCACCCTCGGCGGGCGGCGGCTACGACGCGAGCAACATCACCGTCCTCGAGGGCCTCGAGGCGGTCCGCAAGCGTCCGGGCATGTACATCGGCTCCACCGGTGAGCGCGGTCTCCACCACCTTGTGTACGAGATTGTGGATAACTCTGTGGACGAGGCCCTCGCCGGGCACGCGGACACGATCGACGTGACGCTCCTGGCCGACGGCGGCGTGCGCGTCGTCGACAACGGCCGTGGCATCCCCGTGGCGATCCACCCGACCGAGGGCAAGCCGACGCTCGAGGTCGTCATGACGATCCTCCACGCCGGGGGCAAGTTCGGCGGCGGCGGGTACGCCGTCTCCGGCGGTCTGCACGGCGTGGGCATGTCGGTCGTCAACGCGCTCTCGACGCGCATGGTGTCCGAGGTCCGGCGCGACGGGTACGCGTGGCGGCAGGAGTTCACCGAGGGCGGGAAGCCGGTCGCGCCGGTCGAGCGGCTCGAGCCGTCGCAGGAGACGGGCACGACGCAGACCTTCTGGGCCGACCCGGAGATCTTCGAGACGACCGACTACGACTTCGAGACCCTGCGGGCGCGCTTCCAGCAGATGGCGTTCCTCAACAAGGGGCTGCGCATCACGCTCACGGACGAGCGTCCGGCCCACCTCGACACCGGCGACGAGGTGACGGGCGGGGACGACGCGGCGGCGGACGCCGACGGCGTCTCGGAGGCCGACGGCACCGCCGCGGCCGGCTCGTCCCCCGCGCGCACCGTGACCTACAAGTACGACGGCGGCCTCGTCGACTACGTGAAGCACCTCAACACGGCGAAGAAGGTCGAGCTCGTCCACCCCGACGTCATCGACTTCGAGTCGGAGGACACGGAGAAGCGCATCTCGGTCGAGATCGCGATGCAGTGGACGAGCGCGTACTCGGAGTCCGTCCACACCTACGCGAACACGATCTCCACGACGGAGGGTGGCACGCACGAGGAGGGCTTCCGTGCGGCGATGACCTCGCTGGTCAACCGCTACGCGCGCGACAAGGGCATCCTCAAGGAGAAGGACGAGAACCTCACGGGCGACGACATCCGCGAGGGCCTGACGGCGGTCATCTCGGTGAAGCTCGGCGAGCCGCAGTTCGAGGGCCAGACGAAGACGAAGCTCGGCAACACCGAGGCGAAGACGTTCGTGCAGCGCGTCGTGCACGAGCAGCTCACCGACTGGTTCGACGCGCACCCGAACGAGGGTCGCGACGTCATCCGCAAGGCGATCCAGGCGTCGCAGGCGCGCCTCGCCGCCCGCAAGGCACGCGAGGCCACCCGCCGCAAGGGCCTGCTCGAGTCCGGCGGCATGCCGGGCAAGCTTCGCGACTGCCAGTCGAACCGCGCGGAGGAGTGCGAGATCTTCATCGTCGAGGGTGACTCCGCGGGCGGCTCGGCCGTGCGCGGGCGCAACCCCCGGACGCAGGCGATCCTGCCGATCCGCGGGAAGATCCTCAACGTCGAGCGCGCGCGCCTCGACCGGGCCCTGTCGAACCAGGAGGTCCAGTCGATCATCACGGCGTTCGGCACCGGCATCGGCGAGGACTTCGACCTCACGAAGCTCCGGTACCACAAGATCGTCCTCATGGCCGACGCCGACGTCGACGGCCAGCACATCGCGACGCTCCTGCTCACGCTGCTGTTCCGGTACATGCGCCCGCTCATCGAGAACGGGCACGTCTACCTCGCGCAGCCGCCGCTCTACCGGCTCAAGTGGTCGAACGCCCCGCACGACTACGTGTACTCCGACAAGGAGCGCGACGCTTTCCTCGCCGCCGGGCAGGCCGCCGGCAAGCGGATCCCCAAGGAGAACGGGATCCAGCGCTACAAGGGTCTGGGCGAGATGGACTACTCGGAGCTGTGGGACACGACCATGGACCCCGAGCACCGCACGCTCAACCAGGTGACCCTCGACGACGCCGCGGCGGCCGACGAGATCTTCTCCGTCCTCATGGGCGAGGACGTCGAGTCCCGCCGGAGCTTCATCCAGCGCAACGCGAAGGACGTGCGGTTCCTTGACATCTGAGCCGCTCCTCGCGGAGCCGGGGGGCGGCAGGACCGGACACCCCGGCGCGGCCCGCCCTCCCGGGCGGGTCCGGAGGTCTTCCAGGACGACGACGCACGAAGAGACGAACGAACGAGGTAGACCGTGACCGACGAGCAGAACCCCGAGAACGAGCCCACGGCTCCCGGCGACGGGTCCGAGGAGATCGTGCACGCCGACGGGACGGCGGTCGCGGTGCACCACGGGCGCATCGAGCAGGTGGACCTGCAGCTCGAGATGCAGCGGTCGTACCTCGACTACGCGATGAGCGTCATCGTGGGTCGTGCGCTGCCGGACGTGCGCGACGGCCTCAAGCCCGTCCACCGGCGCGTGTTGTACGCGATGTACGACGGCGGCTACCGCCCCGACCGCTCGTACTCGAAGTGCTCGCGCGTCGTCGGCGACGTCATGGGCAAGTTCCACCCGCACGGCGACAGCGCGATCTACGACGCGCTCGTGCGCCTCGTGCAGGACTGGTCGCTGCGCTACCCGCTCGTCGCCGGCCAGGGGAACTTCGGCTCCCCCGGCAACGACCCGGCGGCCGCCCCGCGGTACACCGAGTGCCGCATGGCGCCGATCGCCATGGAGATGGTCCGGGACATCGACAAGGACACCGTCGACTTCCAGGACAACTACGACGGCCGCACCCAGGAGCCGTCGGTCCTGCCGGCCCGGTTCCCGAACCTGCTGGTCAACGGCTCGGCGGGCATCGCCGTCGGCATGGCGACCAACATCCCGCCGCACAACCTCCGCGAGGTCGCGGCGGGCGTGCAGTGGCACCTCGACCACCCGGACGCCTCGCGCGAGGAGCTCCTCGCGGCGCTGCTGCAGCGCATCAAGGGCCCGGACTTCCCCACGGGCGCCACGATCCTCGGCCACAAGGGCATCGAGGAGGCGTACCGCACGGGCCGCGGCTCGATCACCATGCGCGCCGTGGTCAACGTGGAGGAGATCCAGGGCCGCGTGTGCCTCGTCGTCACGGAGCTCCCCTACCAGGTGAACCCGGACAACCTCGCCGCGAAGATCGCGGACCTCGTCAAGGAGGGCCGCATCCAGGGGATCGCGGACATCCGCGACGAGACGTCGGGCCGCACGGGCCAGCGCCTCGTCGTCGTGCTCAAGCGCGACGCGGTGGCGAAGGTCGTCCTCAACAACCTGTACAAGCACACCCAGCTCCAGGACACGTTCGGCGCGAACATGCTGGCGCTCGTCGACGGCGTGCCGCGCACGCTGAGCCTCGACGCGTTCGTCCGGCACTGGACGACGCACCAGCTCGACGTCGTCGTGCGCCGCACGCGGTACCTGCTGGCGGAGGCCGAGCGCAGCATCCACATCCTGCGCGGGTACCTCAAGGCGCTCGACGCGCTCGACGAGGTCATCGCGCTGATCCGGCGCTCGCCCGACGTCGAGGAGGCGCGCACGGGCCTCATGGAGCTGCTGGGCGTCGACGAGGTCCAGGCGACCGCGATCCTCAACCTCCAGCTGCGCCGACTTGCGGCCCTGGAGCGGCAGAAGATCCTCGACGACCACGACGCGCTCGAGCGCCAGATCCTCGACTACCAGGACATCCTGGCCAAGCCCGAGCGACAGCGGTCGATCGTGGGCGACGAGATGGGCGAGATCGTCGCGAAGTACGGCGACGAGCGTCGGACGACGATCCTCCCGTTCGACGGCGAGGTCTCCATCGAGGACCTCATCGCCGAGGAGGAGATGGTCGTCACCATCACGCGCGGCGGGTACGTGAAGCGGACGCGCAGCGACAGCTACCGCGCCCAGAAGCGCGGCGGCAAGGGCGTGCGCGGCACGCAGCTGCGCGAGGACGACATCGTCGACCACTTCTTCGTGACGACGACGCACCACTGGCTGCTGTTCTTCACGAACCTCGGCCGCGTCTACCGCGCGAAGGCGTACGAGCTCCCGGAGGGCGGGCGCGACGCCAAGGGTCAGCACGTCGCGAACCTGCTCGCGTTCCAGCCGGGCGAGAAGATCGCGCAGGTGCTCGACCTGCGCGACTACGACGCGGCGCAGTACCTGGTGCTCGCGACGCGTCGCGGCCTGGTGAAGAAGACGCGGCTGTCGGAGTACGACTCGCCGCGCTCGGGCGGCCTCATCGCGATCAACCTGCGCGAGGACGAGTCCGGGACGCCCGACGAGCTCGTCGCGGCGCTCCTCGTGGACGCCGACGACGACCTCATCCTCGTGTCGCGCAAGGGCCAGTCCATCCGCTTTCCCGCCGACGACGACACGATGCGGCCGCTCGGCCGCGCGACGTCGGGCGTCACGGGCATGAAGTTCCGCGACGGCGACGAGCTGCTCTCGGCCGACGTGGTCGAGGAGGGCTCCGACCTCTTCGTGGTCACGGAGGGCGGGTTCGCGAAGCGCACGCGGATCGACGAGTACCGCGTCCAGGGCCGCGGCGGTCTGGGCATCAAGGTCGCCAACCTGGTGGAGGCTCGTGGAGATCTCGTGGGGGCTCTGGTGACGGAGGCCGACGACGAGGTGCTGGTCATCATGGAGCGCGGGAAGATCGTGCGGTCCGCGGTCGGCGAGGTGAACCTCACCGGTCGGAACACGCAGGGGGTGACGTTCGCGAAGCCCGACAAGGGCGACCGCATCATCGCGGTCGCGCGGAACGTCGAGCGTCGTCTCGGAGAGGATCGGGATACCGTGGAGGGCGAGGACGGGACCGGCACGGCCCCGGGCGTCACCGACACGAGCAGCGCACCGACCACCGACGCGACCGCCTCGTCCGACGGGGCGGGCGGGACCGACCCGGCCCCCGGAACCACCGAGGAAACCAGATGAGCAGCGAGAACAACGCACCGCCGACCATCACGCCGCGGCTGACCGTGCCGCGGCCGGACACGGACGCGTCGGCACGCCCCGCGGCCGCGTCCCCGAGCCGGCACGGCGAGGCGGACGGGACGTCGTCGAACGGCTCGTCGAAGAAGGGCTCGTCGAAGGGCGCCTCGGCGCCGGCGACCCCGCGTGACGGGGCGACGGCCGCCGTCCCGCCGCCTCCCCCGCCGCCCCCGGGCCCGGCCGCCCAGGCCGCGCCCGCGCCCGCGCAGGGCACGGTGGACGACGACGGCATGGAGCGCGCGTCGGGCGAGAGCCGTGTCGCGGTCGCCCGGGCCGGGGCCGTGAAGGCGGCGGCCGCGGCGATCGCGGCGGCGAAGACGGCCGCGAAGAAGGTGTCGGCGGCGGTCCCCGCCGCACCCGCAGAGACGGAGCCCGAGCGCGGGCACGACGAGATCGACGACGAGACGGTGAGGCGCGTGCCCACGACCACCTCGGCCCCCACGAGCGCGGGTGCCGCCGGCGCTCCCGCCGGGGCCTCCATGCACTACTCCGCCGCCGGGGTGACGGGCACCGCGAGCCCGCTCACGGGCGCCACGCCCGCCGTGGGGACCGCGACGGGCGCGACGCCCGCCGTCCGGCCCGACGGCGGCCCGCGCCGCGTGCGGCTCGCGGTCTCGCGCATCGACCCGTGGTCCGCGATGAAGCTCGGCTTCCTCCTCGCGGTCGCCATCGGGATCATGACCGTCGTCGCGACCGCCGTCGTCTGGTACGTGCTCGACGGCATGCAGGTCTTCTTCAAGATCGAGGAGCTGTTCACGCAGATCGTCGGCACGGAGACGGACGTCGACATCCGTCAGTACGTCGCGTTCGGCCGCGTGATCTCGATCGCCACGCTGCTCGGCGTGGTGAACGTCGTCATCATCACGGCGCTCTCGACGATCATGGCGTTCCTGTACAACATCGTCGCGGCGCTCGTGGGTGGCGTGCACCTCACGCTCACCGACGACTGACCGCGCACCGGCTCCCCGACCGGGACGCACGGGCCCTCGGTTTGGGTCTGCGGCTCCCGGTGGGGTAACCTCAATCGCTGCCTGCGAGCGGAGCAGCCCTCCTGGGGCTGTCCGGCGAGGCGCGTGCGGGCCTATAGCTCAGACGGTTAGAGCGCTTCCCTGATAAGGAAGAGGTCAGAGGTTCAAGTCCTCTTAGGCCCACTGCCAACCCACTCGAGGGGGAACATCATGAAGAAGCTTCTGCTCCTGCTCCTCGCTGCCGGCGCCGGGTACCTCGTGTGGCGCAAGTACACGGAGGACAACGCCGAGCGCGACCTCTGGGCAGAGGTCACCGACACCTTCGAGTGAGCACCTCTCGCCGCTGACCGGCCCCGGCCGCGTCACCCGGGGCCATGGCGCAATTGGTAGCGCACCTGCTTTGCAAGCAGGGGGTTGGGGGTTCGAGTCCCCCTGGCTCCACCATCGTCACGACCACGAAGACCCCGTCCGGCTGCGGACGGGGTCTTCGTGCGTCCGGCCTCGGCGTCGGCGTGCCCGCCGCCGAGGCTGCGTGCTGCCGCCGCGTGCCGCCGCCGTGCCCGCGTGCTCGTGAGGTCTCCGCCCCTGGGGGACGACGAGGGGCCCGTCCCTGCTGGGACGGGCCCCTCGGTCGTCTGTCACCGTGCGAGGACGGCGGGGTGGAGCGTCAGGCGTCGTCGGCCTTCTTCGCGGCGTCCTGCGCCGCGGACTCGGCGGCCTCGCGCGCCTTCTTGCCGGCGTCGCCCAGGTCGTCCTTGGCGTCCGCCGCGGCGTCCTTCACGTCCTCCGCCGTGTCCTTCACCGCGTCCTTCGCGCCGGCAGCGCCGCCACGGGTGGTGCTGCGGGCCCGGCTCGTCGCCTTCTTCGCCGCGTCCTTCGCGTCCGAGACGGCCTCGGTGACGCGGTCGGTGACGTCGTCGCGGACCTCGGCAGCGCGCTCGGCCAGCTTGTCGGTGGCCTCGCGGCCCTTCGCGACGGCGGCGCCCGCAGCCTCGCCGATCGACTCGGCGGCGTCCCCGACGGCGTGCTTGGCGTCGCCGACGACGTCGTCGAAGTGGACCTGCTGCTGCTCCTGCTCCCACGGCTCGGCCCAGGGGTCGGTCGTGGGCTGCGCGCGGCGGTAGAGCACGTAGCCGACGCCCGCGGCGGTCACGCCACCGGCGATCCACCAGAGCGTGCGGCCCTTGCCCTTCGAGGAGTCCGCCGCGGCGGCCTTGGCCGCCGCCTTGTCCGCGGCCGCGGCGAGCTTGGCGGCCGCCTTCTCCGCGGTCTTGTCGGCGTGCTTGGCGGCCTTCTTGCCGGCCTTGCCCGCGGACTTCTGCGCCTGCTTCGCGGCCTCCGCCGTCGCCTTCTTGGCCTGCTTCGCGAGCTTGCGCGCCTTCTTGCCCGACGCGGCGGCTGCCGCGGCCGTGGCGGCGGCGGTCGCCTCGGCCGCGTTGTCCGCGGCGCGCTGGGCGGAG
The DNA here is from genome assembly GCF_046159675.1 of Cellulosimicrobium sp. RS. Taxonomy (NCBI): domain Bacteria; kingdom Bacillati; phylum Actinomycetota; class Actinomycetes; order Micrococcales; family Promicromonosporaceae; genus Cellulosimicrobium; species Cellulosimicrobium sp. RS. Next base: position 246,761 of record NZ_JBJXVU010000005.1, read on the forward strand.
TCGGCCGCGCTGGCGGCGGCGGCGTTGAAGCTCGCGACGATCTTCGGCAGCACGTCCTCCACGAGGCGGTCGTGCGCCGTGTCGATCGCGGGCGCGGCCTTGGTCGCGGCCTTCTCGACGCGCGGCGCGGCGGCCTGGATGCTGTCCTGCCACGCCTTCTCGACGCGCGGCTGGAGCCACTCGAGGAACGCCTCCACCTTGGGCGTGCCCCACTCCTTGGCGTGCACCGCGGCGTCCTTGGCCTGGTCCGCGAGCTGGGTCGCGGCGCTCTGCGCGGTCGCGGCGGCCTGCGCGGCCTGTTCCTTCAGCTTCTCGGTGTCGATCGACTCGAGCGTGTCCTTGACGGAGTCGCTCGCTGAGCGAGTACGGGTCATGCGTGCTCCCCGGGGTCGTCGTCCGACGGGACGAATGTGCGGATGCGATGCGTTTCCGCCCACTCTGCCACCACCCCGGCCACGCCGCGAGACATCGCCCCGGACGGGTCGGGCGCGGGTCTCGTGGGAAGATGGTGCCCATGTTCGCAACCCTCCACACGACCGCAGGTGACATCCGGATCGAGCTCCTGCCGAACCACGCCCCGAAGACGGTGGCGAACTTCGTCGGGCTCGCCCAGGGCACCACGACGTGGTCCGACCCCCGCACCGGCGCCGAGCGCACCGAGCCCTTCTACGACGGCCTGATCTTCCACCGCGTGATCCAGGACTTCATGATCCAGGGCGGCTGCCCGCTCGGGACCGGCACCGGCGGCCCCGGCTACACGTTCAACGACGAGATCCACCCCGAGCTCCAGTTCGACCGCCCGTACCTGCTGGCGATGGCGAACGCGGGCGTGCGCCGCAACCCGGTGACGGGCGAGGCCGAGGGCACCAACGGGTCGCAGTTCTTCATCTCGACGGTCCCCACGCCGTGGCTCAACGGCAAGCACACGATCTTCGGCGAGGTCGCGGACGACGAGTCCCGCGCCGTCGTCGACGCGATCAACGCGACGCCCACGCGTCCGGGCGACCGCCCGCAGGAGGACATCGTCATCACGTCCGTCACCATCGAGGACTGACCATCTCGGCGACACCTCCCGGGCCACCCGGCCCGCCGGCGTACGGGACGGCCGGACCGCACGACGGTCCCGCCGTCCCGCCGGTGTGCCCGCGGCACCCCGACCGCGTGTCGTACGTGCGCTGCCAGCGGTGCGGGCGCCCGGCGTGCCCCGAGTGCCAGCGACCGGCCGCGGTCGGCATCCAGTGCGTCGACTGCGTGCGCGACGCCGCCCGCCAGGCGCCGACGCAGCGCACCGCGCTGGGTGGGAAGGTGCGCGGCGGGCCGCCCGTCGTGACGTTCACGATCATCGGCCTGTGCGTCGTGAGCTGGCTCCTCCAGCTCGTCACGGGCGGCACGTGGACGAACATGCTCGCGTTCGCGCCCTGGGTCGGCGAGCTGCAGCCCTACCGCTTCCTCACGGCGGCGTTCCTGCACTCGACGAGCCCCGTCCACATCCTCTTCAACATGTACGCCCTGTGGATCACGGGCCCGTTCCTCGAGCAGCAGCTCGGCCGGCTGCGCTTCACGGCGCTCTACCTGCTCTCCGCGCTCGGCGGCTCCGTCGGCTACCTGCTCCTCGCGGGGGGCCCGACGTCGGAGGCCTGGTACCAGCCTGTCGTCGGCGCCTCGGGCGCGGTGTTCGGCCTCTTCGGGGCGATCCTGCTCGTCCTGCGCCGGACGGGCCGGAACGCGATGCAGATCGTCGTGCTCATCGGCATCAACTTCGCGATCGGGCTGTTCTTCCCCGGCATCGCGTGGCAGGCGCACCTGGGCGGTCTAGTCGTGGGGCTCGCGCTCGGCGCCGCCTACGCCTACGCGCCGCGCGAGCGTCGCACCCTCGTGTCCGTGGGGGCGACGGTCGTCGTCGTGGTGGCGCTGGTCGCCGCCTCCTGGCTCACCTACGCGGCGGCGGACCAGTTCGGCCATCTCACCTGACGAGGCGGCCACAGGAGTTATCCCCAGGATTACTCACAGGTGTGGAACTACACCGGTGTGAGGCCCGACGGCACCGGACGGGGCCCAGGCCCCGCCCGGTGCGCGGCTACTTCCAGCGCGTCGTGAGCGCGAAGCCCGCGATGATGAAGGCGAAGCCGACCCCGAGGTTCCATGCACCGAGCGGCGGGACGGGGAGCTGCTTCGGACCGCTGAGGTAGAACAGCACGATCCACGCGAGCCCGACGAGCATGAGCCCGAGCATCGTGGGCACGAGCCAGCGCGGGTTGCCCGTCTCGGGCTTCGGCACGCTCGGCGGACGCTGCGGCTTGGGCTTCTTGCGCGACTTCGACTCGGGCACGAGGGTGGGCTCCTGTCCTGGTGGGGCTCGCTGCGCCGGCGCCGGGACGCACCGCGGGAGCGGACGCCTGCCGTCGTCGTGCAGGAACCGTGCATGGGTCGGGCGAAGGTCGTCGACGCGCCGCGAGGCTCTGCCGGAGCACAGGTCCGTCACGATCGTGGACGACGTTCGTCGACTAGCGTAGTGGGCGCACACAATAGGCACGGACACCGCGCGCGGAGGACGTGCCGCGAGGTGTGCCGCGCACGACCTCAGCACCACGCAGTCCACGACGCCGACGCACCACGCCGACGCACGACGCCGAACCGGTCGACGACCTCGTCCGCCCCCAGGAAGGAGACGGTCGCGTGAGCACCACGGACCCTGGCGCCACGGGCCCGGACGACCCCGCCGAGGGGCCGTCGTCCGCCCCGGGCGGCACGCCGCGCGCGCGTCGCGTCCGGTCCGCCGTGACGGTCGCGCTCGTCCTCGCGCTCGCCGGGGTCATGTTCACGGCGAACGCGCGCCTCGCGCGCGGCGACGAGTCCCGGCACCCGGAGAACCTCGCGCAGCTCGTCGACCGCGAGTCCGACCGCGTGGCCGACCTCGCGACGCAGGTCGACGCCCTGACGGCGGAGGTCGCGGACCTGTCGCAGACCGGGGACGCGCCCACCGGCGTCGACCCCGACCTCGCGGCGCGCACCGCCGTCGCCGCGGGGACGACGCCCGTCGAGGGCGCCGGCGTCTCCGTGACGCTCGACGACGCGCCCCCGGAGGGCAGCTACCCGGCGGGGATCCGTCCCGACGACCTCGTCGTGCACCAGCAGGACATCCAGTCCGTCGTCAACGCGCTGTGGGCGGGCGGTGCCGAGGCGATGACGCTCCAGGGGCAGCGCGTCACGGCGACGTCGGCGTTCCGCTGCGCGGGCAACATCCTGCTGCTGCACGGCCGCGTGTACTCCCCGCCCTACGTCGTGGAGGCCGTGGGTGACCCCGAGGCCCTGCGCGACGCGCTCGACCGCTCGCCGGGCGTCCAGGTGTACAAGGAGTACGTCGACGCGGTGAACCTCGGCTGGTCGGTCGAGGACGAGAGCGACATCGAGATGCCGGGCTACCAGGGGGCGCTCGAGCTCCGCTACGCGCGCCCGTCCGACGCGGTGGCGTCGTGACCGCGACGACCCCCGCACCGGTCCGCCACGCGGGGCACCGCGGCTCGGGTCGCGGTCCGGTGTCCGCCGTCGTGGGGGTGCTCGGCGAGCTGCTCATCACGCTGGGGATCCTGCTCGGCCTGTACGTCGTCTGGCAGCTGTGGTGGACGGACGTCCAGGCGGACCGCGTCCAGGCGCAGGTCCTCGAGGAGATCCAGGCGCCGACGCCGGACGCCGCGGACGTCGGCACGACGATCCTGCGCGACGACCCGCCCGTCCCCGCCGCGCCCGCGCTCGGCGAGGTGTGGGGCACGCTCTACGTGCCGCGCTGGGACGGCAAGATGATGCCGATCGCGGAGGGCACCGACAAGCGGTCGATCCTCGACCAGGCGATGGCCGGGCACTACCCCGAGACCGTCATGCCGGGCGCCGTCGGGAACTTCTCCCTCGCCGGGCACCGGCAGACGTACGGCAAGATCTTCCACGACGTCGAGGAGCTCGAGATCGGCGACCCGATCGTCGTCGAGGCCGACGGCACGTGGTACGTCTACCGCGTCGACCACATGCAGGCCGTGAAGCCCGACCAGGTCGAGGCGATCGCGCCCGTCCCGTGGCAGCCCGGCGTCGAGCCCGCCGAGCGGTACCTCACGCTGACGACGTGCCACCCGATCGGCCTCAACTCGCTCGTCGCGCGGTACATCGTCAACGCGAAGTTCGACTACTGGATGCCCGTCGAGGACGGCACGCCGCCGGAGCTCGTCGGCCAGACCGCTCCCGCCGCCGAAGGAGGCTCGTGATGTACGGGGCGCTGTGGCGCGTGCTGCCCGGCCCGGCGTGGCTGCGGGTGCTGATCCTGCTCGTCCTCGCGGCCGCCGTCGTGCTCGCGTGCTTCGAGTGGCTGTTCCCGCTCGTGTCCGAGTACATGCCGTTCAACGACCCCAACATCCAGACCGACGCCGCCGGCGCAGTGTCCGTGGAGGCCCCGCGATGACCCACCCGACCCGCATCCTCGTCGTGGACAACTACGACTCGTTCGTCTACACGATCGTCGGCTACCTCGACCAGCTGGGCGCGCAGACCGTCGTCGTGCGCAACGACGCGGTGCCGGAGCCCGACGCCGACGGTCGCTTCCGCGACGCGGACGGCACCGTGTTCGACGGCGTCCTCGTCTCCCCCGGGCCCGGCACGCCGAAGGAGGCCGGGCAGAGCGAGCACGTGATCCGCACGTGCGCCGCGTCGCGCACGCCGATGCTCGGCGTGTGCCTGGGCCACCAGGCCCTCGCCGAGGTATACGGCGCGACGGTCACGCACGCGCCCGAGCTCATGCACGGCAAGACGAGCCTCGTGGAGCACGAGGGCGAGGGCGTGCTCGCGGGCCTCCCCCACCCGTTCACCGCGACGCGGTACCACTCGCTCGCCGTCGTGAGCGACACCGTGCCCGCGGAGCTCGAGGTGACGGCGACGACCGCCGGGGGCGTCATCATGGGCCTCCAGCACAAGGACCTGCCGCTGCACGGGGTCCAGTTCCACCCGGAGTCCGTGCTCACCGAGGGTGGCCACCGCCTGCTCGCGAACTGGCTCGAGGCGTGCGGCCTGGAGGGCGCCGTCGAGCGCTCCGCGGGCATGGCCCCGCTCGTGCGCCAGTAGCGAGCACCGCGCGGCACCGGCCCCGGTCTGCCGCCCTCGGACGCCCCGCACGACGACGGGCCCTCACCTCCGTGGAGGTGAGGGCCCGTCGTCGTGGACGGCCCGGGGGCGGTGGGTCAGCCCTCGCCGTCCCCGCCGTTGCCCCCGCCGTTCCCGTTGCCGCCGCCGTTGTTCCCGCCGCCGTTGTCGCCGCCGCCGTTCGACGGTCCGGGACCGGTCGAGACGATGAGGCGCACCTCTGAGCCGACCTCGAGCTCGGTCCCGCCCCGCGGGTCGGAGCCGATGACCGTGCCCGCCGGCCACTGCTCGGACTCCTGGGTCTGCCGTGCCCCGGGGACGAGCCCGGCACCGCCCAGCGCCTCGAGGGCCTGCTGCTCGGTCATGCCGGCGAGGTTCGTCGGCACCGTCGTCGTCTCCGCCGCGCGCGGGATGGCGACCTTGAGGGTCACGGTCGACCCCTGCGGGACGCTGCCCGCGTTGGGCTGCTGCGAGAGGACCTGGTTCTCCGGCTCGTCGGACTCCTCCTCGCTGCGGTCGACCTTCAGGCCGAGCGCCTCGACGGTCGACTTCGCGGCGTCGAACTGCTGGCCCGTGACGTCCGGGAGGGCGACGAGGCCGCTCGACACGAACAGGTTGACCGTCGAGCCCGCCGGCACGGACTGGCCGGCGCCGGGGTCGGTCTTCGTCACCGCGCCCTTCGGGACGTCCGGCGAGTCCTCCGTGTTGACGTCGCCGACGTTGAGCCCGGCGTCGGAGAGGTACTGCCGGGCCTCCTCCTGCGTCTTGCCCTTGAGGTCCTGGATGGTGACGGCGTCGGGACCGGTCGAGAACCAGACGTCGACCGAGGTGCCCGGGTCGACCTGGGCGTCACCGGCGGGGCTCTGGCGGATGAACTCGCCCTCCGGGACGTCGGAGTTCTCCTCGAGGAGCGGGTTGAACTCGAGGTCCAGGCCGTCGAAGAGTGCGGCGGCCTCCTCCTGGGTCATGCCCGCCTGGACCGTCGGCACGGTGACGAGCTCCGGCTCGACGTCCTTGTTCTGGTTGATGAGCAGCATCGTCACGATCGCCGCGATGGCGAGCACGCCGACCGCGATGAGCGTCCACATGAGGCCCTTGCGGCTCTTGGGCTGCTCGTCGTCCTCGCCGGGCGGCTGCTCCCCCGGCGGGACGGCGGGCGCCGCGCTGGTCGCCCAGGGGTTCGCCGCCGCGGCGGCCGGTGCCATGACCTGCGTCGCGGACTCGACCATCGTCGGCTGGAGGTCGGCGGCCGCGGCGGCGGCACCGAGGCCGGCGGCGGCGGCCGCGACCCCGAGCGCCGGGGCCGTGATCGACCCGCCGCGCACGGCGTTCTCCAGGTCGGCCCGGAACTCGGCGGCGCTCGAGTAGCGCGCCGTGCGGTCCTTCGCGAGCGCCTTGAGCGTGATGCGGTCGAGCACCTCGGGCACGTCGGGAGCGATCGCGCTCGGCGTTGCGGGCGCCTCGCGCACGTGCTGGTAGGCCACTGCGACGGGCGAGTCGCCGATGAACGGCGGGCGCCCCGTGAGCAGCTCGTAGAGCAGGCAGCCGGTCGAGTACAGGTCGGAGCGCGCGTCGACCGTCTCGCCGCGCGCCTGCTCCGGGGAGAGGTACTGCGCGGTGCCGATGACGGCCTGCGTCTGGGTCATGGTGGCCGCGGAGTCGGCGACCGCGCGGGCGATGCCGAAGTCCATGACCTTCACCGCGCCCGTCGGCGTGATCATCACGTTGGCGGGCTTGATGTCGCGGTGGACGATCCCGGCGTGGTGCGAGTACTCGAGCGCCGCGAGGACGCCCGCCGTGATCTCGACCGCCTCGTCGATGGGCACGGCCTGACCGTCGCGCAGGATGTCCCGCACGGTGTGGCCCTCGACGTACTCCATGACGATGAACGGGACGTGCACCGCGTTGCTGGTGGCGTCCTCGTGCACGTCCTCGCCCGTGTCGTAGACCGCGACGATGGCCGGGTGGTTCAGGGAGGCCGCTGCCTGCGCCTCGCGACGGAAGCGCGCGAGGAACGACGGGTCGCGCGCGAGGTCGGAGCGCAGGATCTTGATCGCGACGGTACGACCGAGGCGGTTGTCGTGCCCGATGTGCACCTCGGCCATGCCACCACGGCCGATGAGCTCACCGACCTGGTAGCGCCCGGCAAGCACTCGGGGAGCGTTGTCCACCACTCATTCGTCCTTCGGTGTCGTCGGAGCCGTGGGCGCGTCCGCCCACGGCACAGCTGGCGCAATCATCCCACCCGCGACCCTGCGGCCACGCGGGGAACACCACGATGTCGTCACGATGTCACCCGTCCGGGGAGCGTCTCGGCGTCGGGCACGGCGACCTCGACGGAGGTCTCCGCGCCCCGCACGGGGGCGGCGTCGCCGCCGTCGCCGTCCCGGTCCCCGAGCGTGGCGATCGTCGCGATCACCAGCACGAGCAGGAGACCCAGGAGGGCGACGAGCGGCCAGGTCAGGCCGTTGGGCAGGCCTCCCAGGCGGCGGCCCGTCGTGGTCGACGTGCGGCGCCCCGCGGAGCGCGAGGGCACGGGTGCCGACTGCGACTGACGGCGGGCCTCGGCGCGGGTCGCCGGGGCGACGGGCTCGGCGCGCGTCGAGCCCCCGGCCGCGCCGGCCGGGCGCGTGCCCGCGCGGGTGGGCTGCGGCCGTCGTGAGGAGCGCGTCGGACCGTGCATCTCGCGGCGCGGCGGGTACGACCGCGGGGCGGCCGGGTCGTCCGCCGGGGCCGTGGGGACGGGGCGCTCCCACGGGAGGGCCGGGCCGGGCGCGGCGTCGTCCGGTCCGGGCGGTGCCGGGACGGGCTCGGCGGTCTCCGGGACCGTCCCGCCGTGCCGGCCGAGCGGGCGGACGCGGGTGGCGTCGTCGTCGGGCGGCCCGGGGGGCGTCGCGGCCGACGGCGGCACCTCCGCGTGCGCGGCGCGGCGCGGCTCGGGGGCGACCCACGGGTTCGCCGGGTCGGGCGCGTGCGGGTCGCGCACCGCGGCCGGGATGACGAGCGGCGTGATGACGGGTGCCGGGTCCGGCTCGGGCGCGGGGACGTCGTCGGCGGTGGTGCGGGCCCGGCGCGCGCGGCGCGTGGGGGCCGGCGCCCCCGTGCGGGCGGACCAGGGGTCGCTCGCGAGGCGCGCGGCGATGCCCTCGAAGACGCGTGCGAGCGCGTCGGCCGGGTGGGGCCGCGCGAGCGGGTCCTTGGCGAGCATGACCATGACGAGCTCGCCGAGCTCCGGGTCGACCGACGTGGGCAGCGGCGGCACCGGCTCGTTGACGTGCGCGACCGCGATGTCCACCGGCGTGGACCCCGTGAACGGACGGTTCCCCGCGATGGACTCGTACGCGACGATGCCGAGCGCGTAGATGTCCGAGGCGCCGGTGGCGGCCTGGCCGACGGCCTGCTCGGGCGAGAGGTACTGGGCCGTGCCCATGACCATGCCCGTCGCGGTCATCGGGACCTGGTTGGCCGCGAGCGAGACACCGAAGTCGGTGATCTTCACCGTGCCGGAGCGGTCGATGAGGATGTTGCCGGGCTTGACGTCCCGGTGCACGACGCCGGACAGGTGGGCGGCGTGCAGCGCCCGGGCGGTCTGCGCGAGGATCGGCAGGAGCCGCGCGGGCGGGAGCACCGGCTCGCGCTCCAGCAGGTCCGCCATGGGCTCGCCCACGACGAGCTCCATGACGAGGTACCCGGAGCCGTTCGTCTCGCCGTAGTCGTACATCTGCGCGATGTTGGGGTGCGAGAGCGCCGCGCTGTTGCGGGCCTCGGTGCGCAGCCGGTTGAGGAAGTCCTCGTTGCCCGCGTACTCGCTCCGCAGGACCTTGACCGCGACCTCGCGGCCGAGCGCGTCGTCGGCCGCGACCCACACCTCGCCCATGCCGCCGACGGCGATGCGCCGCACGAGGCGGTAGCGGTTGCCGAGCGTCAGCCCCCGGACCGGCTTCATCCGTTCAACACCGCCTCCATGACGGCGCGGGCGATCGGCGCGGCGATCGCGCCGCCCGTCGCCTCGTTGCCCATCGAGCCGCCGTTCTCGACGATGACCGCGACCGCGACCTGCGGGTCGTCGGCCGGGGCGAAGCTCGTGAACCACGCGTGCGGCGCGGCTTCGCCGCCCGTCTCGGCGGTGCCCGTCTTGCCCGCGACCTGCACGCCCGGGATCTGCGCGGACTTCCCGGAGCCGTTCTGCACGACGCCCACCATCATCTGGGTGAGCTGCTCGGCGGTCGACGGGGAGACCGAGGTGCGCAGACGGCGCGGCTCCGACTGCCGGACGACGTCGAGGTCGGGGTTGCGGATCGTCTCGACGGTGTACGGGGCCATCTGCACGCCGTCGTTCGCGATCGCGGCGGCGACCATCGCCATCTGGAGCGGCGTGACCTTGACCTCGCCCTGGCCGATGCCGGCACGCGCGATCCCGGCGGCGTCGGCGCCCGGCGTGCCCTCGGCGGGGAAGCGGCTCGGCGTGACGTCCATGGGGATCTCGAGCGAGGCGTCGAAGCCGAAGTCCTCGGCCTGGTCGCGCATCGCGTCCTCGCCCAGGGTCATCGCCAGGTCGCCGAACGCGGTGTTGCACGAGATGCGCAGCGCGTCCGCGAGGGTCATCTCGCCCGTGGGCGAGCAGCGCGTGCCGCCGAAGTTCTTCATCGTCTGGGTCGACTGGGGGTACGGCAGCTCGTCCGGGGCCGGGATCACGGTCTCGGGCGTGTACTGCCCGCTCTCGAGCGCCGCGGCGGAGGTGACGATCTTGAACGTCGAGCCCGGCGGGTACGTGTTGCCGCGGATGGCCCGGTTCGACATCGGGTTGCCCTCGGCGTTGAGCAGCTCCTGGTAGCGCTGGCGCGCGAGGGCGGTGTCGTGCGTCGCGAGCTCGTTCGGGTCGTAGCTCGGCTTCGACACGAGCGCGAGGACCCGGCCCGTCTTGGGCTCGATCGCGACGACGGCGCCGCGCTGGTCCCCCAGCGCGTCCCACGCGGCCTGCTGGGCCGCCGGGTCGATGGTCAGCTCGACGGACGCGCCCTGCGGCTGCTGCCCCGTGAAGAGCGCGCTCAGGCGGTCGAGCCACAGCGAGCTCGCCTCACCGTTGAGGTAGTCGTTCTCCTTGTCCTCGATCTCCGTGCGCCCGTTGGTGAGCGACAGGAAGCCGGAGACGGGCGCGTAGAGCGGGCCGTTGGAGTACTGGCGCTGGAAGCCGAACGCGTCGTCCACCGGCGTCGAGGACGCGATGGCGTCACCCGCGACGACGATCGGGCCGCGGAACTTGTTGTACTCGCGGTAGATCGTGCGGGCGTTGCGCGAGTCGTTGTTGAGCGAGTCGGCCTGGACGAACTGGATGTACGTCGTCGACACCATGAGCGCGAGGAACATCACGAGGACGACGGTCGCGACGCGACGCAGGGGGACGTTCACCGGGCTCCTCCCCAGGGGTCACGGTCGGTCTCGGCACCCGCGTCCGGGCGCTGCACGACCTCGGTCCGCAGGTCGTCCGGGTGGTCGGGGACCTCCCCGGTGCGGCCGACGGCGGGCTGGACGCCCGTCGTCGCGCGCGCGGGGCCCGTGGACGGACCGGGGACGGCGGGCGCGCCGACCGTGGTGGGGGCGTCGTCGGGCAGGGCGCCCACGGCCGCGCCGCCGCCCACGACCGCGACCGGGTCGGAGTCCGTGCGGCTGCGCGCCCCGCCGGGCGCGACCTGCCCGCGCACGGGCAGGGAGGAGGGGCGCCGCGCGTCGTCCGAGATGCGCAGGAGCAGCCCGACGACGAGCCAGTTCGCGAGGAGCGACGACCCGCCCTGGGCGACGAACGGCATGGTCAGGCCGGTGAGCGGGATGATCCGCGTGATCCCGCCGACCACGACGAAGAGCTGCCACGCCATGACGAACGCGAGACCGCCCGCGAGCAGCTTGCCGAACCCGTCGCGCACGCCGATCGCGGTGCGCAGGCCGCGCTCCACGAGGACGAGGTACGCGAGCAGGATGCCGATGAGGCCCGTGAGGCCGAGCTCCTCGCCGAGCGACGCGTAGATGAAGTCGGAGAACGCGTACGGGACCGTGCGGGGGTAACCGGCGCCCCAGCCCGTGCCGAAGAGGCCGCCGTTGCCGAGCGAGAACAGGCCGCCCACGAGCTGGCCGGACCCGCCGACCTTGCGGCCGAAGATCTCCGGGTCGAACGGGTGCAGCCACACGTCGACGCGCGCCTGCACGTGCCCGAACGTCGACGCCGCGAGCACTGCGCCGACCGCGATGAGGAGCAGACCGATGACGACCCAGCTCACGCGCTCGGTCGCGATGTAGAGCATCGCGACGAACAGGCCGAAGAACAGGAGCGAGGTCCCGAGGTCGCGCTCGAACACGAGGATCGCGAGCGAGACGAGCCAGACGATGATGATCGGCCCGAGGTCGCGCAGGCGCGGGAGCTGGAGGCCGAGCACGCGGGGGCCGGCGAGCGCGAGCGTGTCGCGGTTCGTCACGAGGTACCCCGCGAAGAAGATCGCGAACGCGACCTTGGCGAACTCGGCCGGCTGGAGCGAGAAGCCGAACAGGTTGATCCAGATCTGGGCGCCGTTGATGCGGGTGCCCAGGCCCGGGACGAGCGGCAGCGCGACGAGCACGATGCCCGCGATCATCGCGGTGTAGGTGTAGCGGCGCAGGGTCCGGTGGTCGCGCAGGAACCAGACGAGGGCGAACGCGCAGAGGATGCCGAGCGCCGTCCACTGGAGCTGGCGGGGCGCGAGGTCCTGCTCGCCGCCCGTGACCTGCGAGCCCAGGTCGAGGCGGAAGATCATGGCGAGGCCGATGCCGTTGAGCGCGACGGCGATCGGCAGGATCACCGGGTCCGCGTACGGCGCCTTGAACCGCAGCAGCACGTGCGCGGCGCCCGCGAGCACCACCGTGCCGATGCTGTACACGTAGAAGCGGCCCGGGAGCTCGCCCGTGAGCTGCAGACCCACGAGCGCGTACGCCCCGATGCCCAGCGCGAGCGCGAGGACGAGCAGACCGAGCTCCGCGCCCCGGCCGGGGCGCACCTCGGTGGTCTCCACCGTGGCCATCAGGCCCCCGAGCCGGCGCCGTCGGCGGGCGCCGGGGTCACGTCCGGCGCGTCGGCCTCCGGCGTCCCCGTCGTCGCGCCGTCGACGGTCCCGTCCGCGGGCGGTTCGGTCGAGCCGTCGGTCGCGGGGGTCTCGGTGGTGTCCTCCGTGGCCTCGGCGACCAGCCGCTCGGCGCGGGCGCGGGCGTCCTCGAGCGACTGCGCGGGGATCGTGGTCTCCAGGCGGTCGACGACGTAGCCCGGCAGGTCGTCGACGCGCGTCCCCGTGAGCTCGATCGGGGTCGACAGCGTGACCGGGCCCGCGTTCTCGGGGATGCCGCGGAACACCGCGACCTGGCCGTCGGCGACGCCCACGTAGTACTGCGACTGCGTCCAGCGGTAGCCCGCCCAGCCGGCGACGCCGAGGCCCGCGACCACGAGCAGGATCGCGACCACGGTGACCCAGCGCCGGGGCGCGCGACCCGGGCGCACGTCGTCCTCGTCGTCGCCAGAGCCCTCGGCGATGGTGCGACCCTCCGTGCCGTCCTCGTCCGCCGCGTCGGCGTCCGGGTCCTCGGCCGGGGCGGTCGTCTTCGTGCTCGCCATGAGCGCGGCCGCGCGGGCCGCCGGGCCGTCCGCGGCCGACGTCGGGGCGTCGCGGTCGATCGCCGCCGACCCGACGACCTGCGCGCCCGTGCCGGGGGCCCCGCCGTCGGGCAGGGCGTCGACGTCCACGACGTCCGCGACGACGACCGTCACGTTGTCCGTGCTGCCCGCGCGCAACGCGAGCTGGAGCAGGTGGTCGGCGCACGCGTCGACGTCGTCCGTGTCGGCGAGCGTCTGCGCGATGGTCTCCTGGCTGACGAACCCGGACAGGCCGTCCGAGCACAGGAGCCAGCGGTCGCCCGGCTTCGCCTCGCGCACGGACATGTCCGGCGTGAGGTCGATGTCGAAGTCACCCAGCACGCGCATGACGACGTTGCGCTGGGGGTGGGTCTCCGCCTCGTCCGCCGAGATGCGCCCCGTGTCGACGAGGTGCTGGACGAACGTGTGGTCGGTCGTGACCTGGTTGAGCTCGCCGTCGCGCAGCAGGTAGGCGCGCGAGTCGCCGAGGTGCGCCATGGCGAGCTTGTTGCCCGCGCGCAGGATCGCGGTGACGGTGGTACCCATGCCGACCAGCTCGGGGTCGGTCACGCTGCGGTCCACGAGGTCCTGGCGGGCGTGGTCGATCGAGCGCTCGAGCTCGGCCAGCGCGTCGTCCGGGCCGTGCGACTCGCCGTCGAGCGGGGCGAGCGCGGCGATCGCGATGGACGACGCGACGTCGCCCCCCGCGTGGCCGCCCATGCCGTCCGCGACGACGAGCAGGTGCGGGCCCGCGTAGCCGGAGTCCTGGTTGTTGGAGCGCACGAGCCCGACGTCGGAGCGCGCGGCGTAGCGCAGGGCGATGTTCACTGCGGGCTACCTCTGCAGCTCGACGACGGACTGACCGATCCGCACCCGCGTCCCCGGGCCCAGGGGGGTGACCTGGGCGATCCGCTGGTCCTCGACGTAGGTGCCGTTCGTGGAGCCCAGGTCCTCGACGAACCAGGACCCGTGCTGCGGGAAGATGCGGGCGTGGCGCGACGACGAGTAGTCGTCGTCGAGGACGAGCGTGCAGCTCGGCGCGCGGCCGATGAGGATCGACGATGTCGTGAGCGGGATCGTCGTGCCGGTCAGCGGGCCGGCGGTGACGACGAGCCGCGACGGTCCCGCGGGCGCGGCGGGCCGCGACGGCTCCGGGGCGGCGGGGGTGGGGCCCGACGTCGGGCGGGCGGCCGGGGCCGGACCGCCCTTCTTGCCGCGGCGCGGCGTGATCTTCGTGCCGTACAGGTCCCGACGTAGCACCCCGATCGCGGAGAGCACGAACACCCAGAGCAGCACCAGGTAGCCCAGCCGGAGCAGGGTGAACGTGAGATCGGTCATGCGGGCCGGATCACCACTCCTCGTTGTCGGACGCGCCGGTCCAGAACATGATGCGGGTCCGGCCGATCGTCAGGGAGTTCCCGTCGAGCAGCGTCGCGGCCGGCACCTGGTGCCCCTCGACGAACAGCCCGTTCGTGGAGCCGAGATCCGTCGCGATCACACCCTCCGGGGTCACGCGGATCTCCAGGTGGCGCCGCGAGACGCCAGGGTCGTCGACGACGATGTCGGCCTCCGAGCCGCGGCCGATCACCGTGACCGGGCCGGTGAGCAGGTAGCGCTGCCCGTCGATGTCGACGAGCGGGTGGCGCGTGCTCGGGGACGCCGTCGTGGCGGGGGCGACGTTGCCGCGCACGCTCGCCGAGCGCAGCTGGAAGCGGCCGACGTCGAGCGTGTCGTTCTGCTCGAAGCTCACGCTCACGGGGCCGACGAACGCGTAGTGCTGCGACGCGGCGTACTGGGTGACGTTCGACGCCAGCTCGTCGGCGAGCGTCTCCGCGCCCCACCCCTCGACCTGGCCGAAGTCGTCCACCGACAGCTCGATGGTGAACTCGTTGGGCACGACCGTGCGCTCGCGGTCGACGACGGCGGCGCGGTCGTCGACCTCGCGCCGCAGCGCGCTCGCGAGCTCGACGGGCTTGACCTCGCTGCGCCCGACCTTCGCGAACGCGTTGTTCACGACGCGCTCGACGCCCTTCTCGAAGCGGTCCAGGACTCCCATGCCACCTCCTCCCTCGTGCTCGCTCGTGCCGCGGCTCACGCCGCGCGGATCTCGTCTGCTCTGCCGGCACCCTTCCCCGGTGGCCCCCCGCGCACCCGCGTCCGGGCAGACTACCTAGATCGTATCGATCGCGTCGGACCAGGAGGCCCGTTTCGTCGGACGATTACCGGACGGATGTGGCGCTTTCGTGGCGGAGCGTGTGAACGTCGGGCGTCCGCTCCCCCGCCGAGCACGAGGTTGCCGTCGTCCCGCCGCTCTTCCCGGGAGCGACGACGTGCTCGAGGGCGACGAAGGTCGTGGTCGGCGACGGGGCCGCGCCGCGGTGCGTCCGGGTGGCGGGCGTCACGCAGGACGGCGCGGTGCCGGTCGGTCGCCCGCGCCGTGCTAGTCTTCTGCGGCACGCGCGAGTGGCGGAATAGGCAGACGCGCACGGTTCAGGTCCGTGTGCCCGAAAGGGCGTGGGGGTTCAACTCCCCCCTCGCGCACGTGACGAGGTCCCGGTCAGGTCGTCCCTGACCGGGACTTTCGCATTCCCGGCCCTTGCTCTTCCTCCAGGCGGCGCCTCCGGGGGTCGCCCCCGGCGACCACGCGTGGCCCGGCTCCCCCGCTCACGGCGCGAGCGCGCGCGGCACGGAGGTGCCGTGGCCGTCGTGCCCGTCCGCCACGCCCCGCACGCGCGACCTGCCGCGCGCTGCGGCGTCCCACACGTCCACGACCCAGTCGGCGGCGGTGTCGACGACGACGTCGCGCGCGTCGTACGGCTCGCGGCCGGGCGCGACGAGCGGCACGTCCGGGACGGGGCCGTCCTCGCCCTGCACGACCTCGAACAGCGTGCGGTGCGGCGCGATCGCGCGGTCGAGCACGGCGGCGTCGGGGCCGTCGAGCGACACGACGACGTCGAACGTGCCCTCGCCGTCCTGGTCGGGGAAGACGGTGACGACGATCTCCTCCGCGCGGTCCGGGAGCGCGTCGACGACGGCGCGCAGGCGGCGCACGGCCTCCGGCGTCGCGGCGTCGAGGTGCGCTCGCACGAGGCGGGCGTGGGTCGCGGCGTCCATCGCGTCACCGTAGCGCCGGGCGAGGCCGCCGAAGCCAACCCTAGATCTGCTA
Source organism: Cellulosimicrobium sp. RS (assembly GCF_046159675.1). Classification (NCBI taxonomy): domain Bacteria; kingdom Bacillati; phylum Actinomycetota; class Actinomycetes; order Micrococcales; family Promicromonosporaceae; genus Cellulosimicrobium; species Cellulosimicrobium sp. RS. The sequence continues at coordinate 262,696 of NZ_JBJXVU010000005.1, forward strand.
GGGTCATAGCCCCTAGAACAACTAGGCATAGGAGCGTTATGCGTATCGACAAGGACCTCGTGGCCGCCTCGGCCACCCCGCTCGTGCTCGGGATCCTCGCCGACGGCGAGTCCTACGGCTACGCGATCCTCAAGCGTGTGGACGAGCTCTCGGGCGGCCGGATGCAGTGGACCGACGGCATGCTCTACCCGCTGCTGCACCGGCTGGAGCGCCTCGGGCTCGTCGAGGCGTCCTGGGGCACGTCCGACGTCGGCCGGCGCCGCAAGCACTACGCGATCACGGCCGCGGGGCGCGAGGCGCTCGTCGAGCGCCAGGCGCAGTGGGACGTCGTCGCGCACGCGCTCCAGCAGGTGTGGCGCTCCGCCCAGGACGGGCTGCAGAGCCCGCCGCGCGTCGCGGAGGGGTGGGCCTGATGGGCGCCGCGACCGCGCCGGCCGGCGCCGCGAGCCCCGGCCCGCACGCCGCGCTCGAGGCGCAGATCGACCAGTGGCGCGGGTACGTCCGGCGCCGGGAGGCGATCTCCGCGGCGGACGTCGACGAGATGGAGGACCACCTGCGCGAGCGGGTCGAGGACCTGCGCGCGACGGGCCTCGACGACGACGAGGCCTTCCTCGTCGCCGTCAAGCGCATGGGCACGCTCGACGACCTGTCGCGCGAGTTCGCGCAGGAGCACTCCGAGCGTCTGTGGAAGCAGCTCGTCCTCGTGGGCCAGCAGCCGGGCCGCACCCGCTCGTGGCGCGAGCTCGCGGTCGTGCTGGGGCTCGCCGTCGCGGTGGGCGTCACCGTCAAGGTCGCGACCGTGCTCCTGCCCTGGGAGACGGTCGGCCTCAACGTCGGGCTCCTCGTGCTGCCGTTCCTCACGGCCTACCTCGCGTGGAAGCGCCAGGTCACGCTGCGCGTCGTCGGCGCGCTCGTCGTGCCGTTCGTCGTGCTGGGCGTCGTGCTCAACGTGTACCCGTTCGCGCCCACGGACGCGACGTTCGTCCTCGCAGCGCTCGCCGCCCCGGTGACGCTGTGGTCCGTCGTCGGGCTCGCCTACGTGGGCGGGCGGTGGCGCTCGGACGCGCGCCGCATGGACTTCGTGCGGTTCACGGGCGAGCTCGCCGTGTACTACACGCTCATCGCGCTCGGGGGCGCGGTGCTGCTCGGCCTGACGATCGGGGTCTTCTCGCTCGCCGGCGTCGACCTCGAGCCCTACCTCGACACCTGGATCCTCACCCTGTGCGTCCCGGCGGCGCTCATCGTGGCCGCCTGGCTCGTCGAGGCCAAGCAGAACGTCGTCGAGAACATCGCGCCCGTGCTCACGCGCGTGTTCACTCCGCTGACGCTCGTCATGCTTCTCGCCGCGTTCGTCGTCCTCGCGACCGCGGGGAACCTCGCGGCCGTCGACCGCGAGCTGCTCATCCTCATGGACGCGATCCTCGTGCTCGTCCTGTGCCTGCTCCTCTACTCCGTCTCGGCACGCGACCCGCTCGCGCCCGGGTCGTTCTTCGACGGGCTCCTGGTGGTCCTCGTCGGCGCGGCGCTCGCCGTCGACGCCGTCGCGCTCACCGCGATGCTCACGCGCATCGCCGAGTTCGGAGTGAGCCCGAACAAGGCGGCGGCGCTCGGGCTCAACCTCCTGCTGCTCGTCCACCTCGCGTGGTCGGCCGTGCTCGCGACGGCGTTCCTCCGCGGGCGCCGGCCGTTCGCCGACCTCGTCGCGTGGCAGACGCGCTTCCTCCCCGTCTACGCGGTGTGGGCGGCGGTCGTCGCCCTCGTGTTCCCGCCCGTGTTCGGCTTCGCCTGACCGACGGCGGTCGGCCGTCCCCTGGCGTAGCGTGACGGGATGGCCGACCGACCGTCCGGCGGGCCGGTCGACGACGACGTCGTCGGCTGGCTCCTCGACGCCGACCCGGCGCTGCGCTGGCAGGTGGAGCGCGACGTCGTGCACGCCCCGCCCTCCGTGTGGCGGGCGACGCGGGCGCGCGTCGCGACCGAGGGCTTCGGCGCCCGGCTCCTCGGCCACCAGGACCCCGACGGGCAGTGGGCGGGCGGCGCGTACTTCCCCGCGGACGTCGGCGGGGACGGCGCGGCCCCGCCGGACGCCGAGGGCAGGCCCGAGGAGGGCCAGCCCTGGACCGCGACCACCTGGTCGCTCGTCGCGCTGCGCGAGTGGGGTCTCGACCCCGAGGTGCTCCGCGCGCGCCGCACGCCCGAGCTGCTGGCCGAGCACTGCCGCTGGGAGTACGACGACCTGCCCTACTGGGGCGGCGAGGTCGACTGGTGCATCAACGGGTACACGCTCGCCGCGGGCGCGTGGCTCGGCGTCGACGTGACGGGGCTGCTCCGCACCGTCCTCGACGGTCGGCTGCCCGACGGCGGGTGGAACTGCGCGTGGGTCGAGGGCGCGACCGTGTCGTCGTACCACTCGACGCTCAACGCGCTCAAGGGCCTCCTCGCCTATCAGGAGCACGCCGGGGCAACGGACGAGCTGCGCGCCGCGCGCCGCGCCGGCGAGGAGTACCTGCTCCGCCGCGGCCTGTTCCGCCGGCTCGGCACCGGCGAGCCCGTCGGGGACTGGGCGTTCCGCCTCGCCTACCCGTTCCGCTGGTACTACAGCGTGCTCAACGCGCTCGTCTACCTGCGCGCGGCGTCGCTGCTCGACGGCACGCCGCCGGACCCGCGCGCGGCGGACGCGGTCGAGCACGTCCGCCGCGCGCGGCGCCCGGACGGCACCTGGCTCCAGGGCCGGCGGCACCCGGGCCGCGTGTGGTTCGAGGTCGACGCCCCCGCGGGCGAGCCGTCACGCTGGCTCACGTACCACGCGACCGTCGTCCTCGACTGGTGGGACGGTCAGGACGCGGGCGGCCCCGAGACGACCTCGGCGCCGTCGAGCACCGCGATGAGCTCGTCGAACCACTCGACGTAGCTCGCCCACGTGAACGGACGCTTGTCGTCCCAGCCGACGACCTGCCCCGCCTGGACCGCGGGCAGGCCCGCGTAGACGGGGTTCGCCGCCATGGCCTCGTCGGAGCCGGTGTAGCTGAGCACGACGTCCGCCGGGTAGTCCGGCACGCGCTCCCAGCTGAGCTCCGCCCAGGCCTGCTGGTCCTGCGGGCCGCCGATCGTGAAGCCCAGCTCCTCCAGCAGCGCGAGCTGGCCCAGGGTGCGCTGCCCGACCCACAGCTCCTCGGCTCCGTTGAGCGGCAGGATCGTCAGCGGCTTCTCCGCCGCGATCGCCCGCAGGGTGTCGAGGCGCTCGTCGAACGCGGCGCGCGCCTCCGCGACCTCCGGGGTGTCCGCGTCGCCGCCGAGCGCCTCCGCGAGCGACGCGTAGTCCTCGATCACCTCGACGACGGGCCGGCCGGAGAACTTCATCCCGACGAACGGCGCGACGGCGGTCGCCTCCTCGGTGATCTTCTCGTCCCACCACCGCCACGCCGTGCCGTCCTCCGTGCCGAACCCGATCACGAGGTCGGGGTCGAGCGCGAGCAGCTTCTCCAGGTTGAGCTCGGCGTCGGTGCCCACGACCTCCATCTCGTCGACCCGCGCGTTGCCGATCGACAGCGCGCCCGTGTCGGAGAAGCCGTACCCGAACACGCCGTCGGGCCGCACGCCGTAGTCCCACAGCGCGGCGGCCGAGTAGCCGTCGACGACGAGGCGGTCCGGCGCCTCGTCGAGCTCGTACGTCGTGCCGTGGCCCGAGGACGTCCACGACCAGCCGTCGGCGCTCGCGGACGGCTGGCCGTCGCCGGCGCCGTCGGCGCCCGCGTCGGTGCCCGGGGAGCACGCCGCGACGACGGCCGTGAGACCGAGCGCGAGCGTGGCCGCCGCGACCGCGCTGGCGGGCCGGCGCCGTGGACGGGGCGCGCCGGGCAGGGTGGACGAGGGACGGGTCGTGCGGGTCATGCGGTGCTCCTCCGACGAGGCGGTGCGGGCGAGCGCAGGACGGTGGGGGGTCGGTCGGGCGGGGTGGTCCGACCGGGAGAACGGGGCCGCGTCAGGCGCGGCGGGGCCGGCCCTCGGGCACGACGAGCGGGGTGCCCGTCACGGGGTCGGCGATGATGCGGCACGGGAGGCCGAACACGTCCTCCACGAGCTCGGCCGTGACGACCTCGCCCGGCGCGCCCTCGGCGACGATCGCGCCGTCCTTCATGGCGATGAGGTGGGTCGCGTAGCGGCACGCGTGGTTGAGGTCGTGCAGGACGGCGACGAGCGTGTGCCCGCGGTCCCGGTTGAGGTCGGCGCACAGCTCGAGCAGCTCGATCTGGTGGGCGATGTCGAGGAAGGTCGTCGGCTCGTCGAGCAGGAGGAGGGGCGTCTCCTGCGCGAGGACCATCGCGACCCACACGCGCTGGCGCTGACCGCCGGACAGCTCGTCGACGAGGCGGCCCGACAGGTCGGTCGTGCCGGTCGCGGCGAGCGCGGCGACAACGGCCGCCTCGTCCTCGCGCGACCACTGGCGCAGGAGCTTCTGGTGGGGGTAGCGCCCGCGCGCGACGAGGTCCGCGACGGTGATCCCCTCGGGCGCGATCGACGACTGCGGCAGGAGGCCGAGGCGGCGCGCGACCTCCTTCGCGGGGATGGACGAGATGGAGCGGCCGTCGAGCACGACCTCGCCCTGCGACGGCTTGAGCAGGCGCGACAGCGCCCGCAGCAGCGTCGACTTGCCGCACGCGTTCGGCCCGACGATCACCGTGAACGAGCCGTCGGGGATCGTCACGTCGAGCCCCGACGAGATGACGCGGTCGTCGTAGCCGACGGTGATGCCGTCGGCGTGCAGGCGGTCGGCGGCGGGGGCCGAAGCGCGGTCGGCGGTGCCGGGCGCGGCCGCGTCGTGCGGGGCGTCCGCGAGCTGGGTGGGTGCCACCGGGGTCCTTCCGGTCTGCGGGGTCGGGGTCACTTGCGGGCCTCGCGGACGAGGAGCCAGACGAGGTAGGCGCCGCCGACGCTCACGGTGACGACGCCGACGGGGAGCTGGGTCGGGGCGAACGCGCGCTGCGCGACGAGGTCGCTCGCGGCCAGGAGCACCGCGCCCATGCACGCGGCGGGCAGGATGCGCACGCCCGCGCTGCCCGTGAGGCGGCGCGCGAGCTGGGGTGCGGCGAGCGCGACGAACGCGATCGGCCCGGCCGCCGCGGTGACGAGCGCGGTGAGCGCGACGCCGAGGACGACGAGCGCGAGCCGCACCCGCTCGCTGCGCAGGCCCAGCGCGGCCGCGGCGTCGTCCCCGAGCTCGAGCAGGCCCATGCGCGGGGCGAGCCACACGAGCGGCAGGGCGAGGAGCGCGGCGAGCACGCACGCGGGGATTGCCTGCGCCCACGTCATGCCGTTGAGCGACCCCGCGCCCCACACGGCGGCGGCCATCGCGGTCTCGAGGTCGGCCTTGACGATGAGCCACTGGTTGGCGGAGGCGAGCATCGCGGACACCGCGATGCCGACGATGATGAGGCGGAACCCCTGCACGCCGCGCCGGTAGGCGAGGACGTACACGACCCCGGCGGTGACGATCCCGCCGACGAGCGCGCCCGCCGCCACGCCGACGTACCCGCCGCCGAGCAGCATGATGACGACGAGCGCCCCGGTGTACGCGCCCGTGTTGAAGCCGATGACGTCGGGGCTGCCGAGCGGGTTGCGCGTGAGCGACTGGAAGATGGCGCCGCTCGCGCCGAGCGCCGCGCCGAGCACGAGCGCCATGAGCGCGCGCGGGAGGCGCCACTCGACGACGACCATGTGCACCGGGCCGTCGGCCGCGCCGACGAGCGCCTGGAGCACCTGCGGCACGGTGAGCGGGTAGTCGCCGGTGGTGAGCGCGACCACGCCGACGGCCAGCGCGACGAGCAGGAGCGCCCCGCACACCGCGAGCGTGCGCAGGTCGAGCCGCAGGCTCACGCCCCGGCCGCGCACGACGCGCGTCGGGCGGCCGAAGTCGACGCGCCGGTCCGGACCGGGCGCCCCGGCCGGGAGACGGTCCTGCACCGGGGCGCTCACAGCCCGCTCGCCTTCGAGCGGCGCACGAGCGCGATGAGGACCGGGGCACCGACGAACGCGGTGACGATCCCGACCTGGAGCTCGCCCGGCATGACGACGACCCGGCCGACGACGTCGGACACGAGCAGCAGGACGGGCGCGAGCACCGCCGAGTACGGGAGGATCCAGCGCTGGTCCGGGCCTACCGTCCACCGCGCGACGTGCGGCACCATGAGGCCGACGAACGCGATGGGCCCGGCCGCGGCCGTCGCCGCGCCGCACAGGAGCATGACCGCGACGCCGACGAGCACGCGCGTGCGTCCGACGTTTGCGCCGAGCGAGCTCGCGAGGTCGTCGCCGAGCGCGACGGTGTTGAGCGGGCGCGCGACGACGAGCGCGATGACGAGCCCGATCACGACGAACGGCGCGATCGTCCCCGCCATCTCCATCGTGCGGCCCGCGAGCGAGCCGGCGCCCCAGAAGCGCATGCGGTCGAACGCCGCCGGGTCGAGCAGGGTGATGCCCTGCGAGACACCGCCGAGCACCGCGCCCAGCGCGACGCCCGCGAGCGTCAGACGCACGGGCGTCGCTCCCCCGCGGCCCTGCGACCCGATGGCGTACACCGCGACGGTCGCGACGACGGCGCCCGCGAACGCGAACCAGATGAACGACCCGATGTCCGTGAGCCCGAGGAACGCGACGGCCAGCACGACGGCGAACGCGGCGCCCGCGTTGACCCCGAGGATGCCCGGGTCGGCGAGGGGGTTGCGCGTCATGGCCTGGATGAGGGCGCCCGAGACGCCGAGCGCGGTGCCGACGAGCAGCCCGACGACCGTCCGCGGGAGGCGCAGGTCGCGGATGATCACGTGGTCGCCCGAGCCGTCGTAGCCGGTGAGGGCGTCCCAGACCGTGCCGAGCGGGACCGGCTTCGAGCCGACGACGAGGCTCAGCACGACCGCGAGCACGAGGATCGCGAGGGCGACGAGGAGCCCGAGGCTGCGCCCCGCGTTCGTGCGGGCGACCCCGGCCGGGCGGTCGGCGCGGTCGGCCGGTGCCGTGCCGCCGGGGACGTCGGCCGTCGTGGCGGCGGTCGCGGGCGAGGTCATGGTGCTCGGATCTGCTCGAGGGCGCTCGGCCCGGCGGGTCAACACGAGTGAGGTTACCCTCACCTTAATTCACGCCCCGGAGGGTCCGGCAAGATCGTCCACGAACCCGGTGGAGTGACCCCGCTCACCGTCGGTGCCGGAGGGGGTTGCCGGTCCGCGAGCGGCGTGTGCGAGAGTGGCCGCATGACCTCGCACGTCCCCGTCGCCGCCGACCACGTCGTCACCGTCGACGACCAGGGTCGCCGGACCGGCACCTTCGAGCGCGCCGCGGTCCACACGACCGAGACGCCCCTGCACCTCGCCTTCTCCTGCTACGTGCTCGACGACGCGGGCCGCCTGCTCCTCACGCGGCGCGCCCTCGCGAAGCGCACGTGGCCCGGCGTGTGGACCAACTCGTTCTGCGGGCACCCGCGCTGGACGGAGTCGACCGAGGAGTCGATCCTCCGCCACGCGCGGCACGAGCTCGGGCTCGAGATCGCGGACCTGGAGGTCGCGGTCCCCGGGTTCCGCTACCGGGCCGTCGACGCGTCGGGCGTCGTGGAGAACGAGATCTGCCCCGTCTACGCGGCCCGTGCGGCGGGCCCGGTCGAGGCGAACCCCGACGAGGTGATGGAGCTCGCCTGGGCCGACCCGCGGGACGTCGCGCGCGGGGTCGCCGCCACGCCGTGGGCGTTCAGCCCGTGGATGGTGCTCCAGGTCGGGGCGCTGGGCGGCGCGAGCACGGCCGGCGACGGCCCGACGGCGCCCCTCGCCGCGGCCTTCGGTCCCGCCTCCGCCTGACCGCGCCCGGCCCGCGACCGGGTAGGGGCGAGGAGTCAGACGCGACGGAGCTGCGCGCGGCGGAACCGCTCGGGGATGCCCAGGTGGTCGGCGTCCTCGGCGGTCGAGCGCAGCCGCCGCGGCGGGAGCGCGTGCGGGAGGACCGCGTCGGCGCCGGGGACCCGCGCGTCGTGCATCGCGGCGGCGAGCGCGTGCACCAGGGGCGCCTGCCGGGACGGCCGCCGCGTCGAGAAGACCCACAGGTCGAAGCCGGGGGCGGTCGCGAGGTCGACGGGCTGGCCCTGCGCCCACGCGTGCCGCGCGACGACCGGCGACACCGCCAGGAACGTGACCGGCCGGCGCGACCACAGCACCGTGCGCGACGCGCCGCTCACGCCGCGATCGGCCATGAGGAGCCCGATCGTGCGCTGGTTGCCCACGACCGCCGAGACCGTGCGGGGGTCGATCCCCGACCACGGGATCACCGTGGGCCGCAGGAACGGCGCGAACGAGCCCACGACGATGCCGCCGTCGAGCACGAGCAGCTTCTCCGAGCCGAGGAACCACAGCAGGACGCCGAGCACGGCGGCGACGGCCACGAGCAGGACGGCCGCGGCGACGACCTCGCCGTCGGCGAGGCTGGCCACCGGCGCGAGCAGCACGAGCACGAGGACCACGGCCCACGCGGGGCCGTTCGGCGTCGCGGCCTCGACGTGCCGCAGGCGGCCGAGGCGCGACGCGTCGGCCCAGTGGCGCACCTTGCGCGTCGCGCGGTCGCCGGTCGGCGCGGCCGTCATCGGCCGAGCAGCTCGGCGGGGAGGCGGCGCAGCGTCGCCGGCCCGACCTCCGACAGCTCGAGCGTGACGGGCGCGCCGTCGGCGTCGTGCTCGCCGCCGCGCACGACGTACACGCCGTCCGGCGTCGCGTAGACGCTCACCCGGACGAGGGTGTCCGAGCCTGCGCGCACCGCCCCGAGCACCGTGACGGCGACCGCTCCGGAGAGCTCCGGCGACGTGCGGGCCTCCGCGGCGAACTGCTCGGTCGTGAAGGTGCGGGCGCGGCCGTCGAGCACGGCCTTCGCCGCGGGGTCGAGGAACACCGCGAGGCGCCCCGCGAGCTCGGCGAGCGGGTAGACGCTGAAGGAGTGGTGGCCGCTCGGCCCGACCTCCTCCTCGAGCACCCGGTCCTCGTCGTGCAGGTAGACGTACACCCAGTGCTTGCCGAGCGCCGTCGTGCGGTCCGCGGAGAGGATGGCCGACGCCGTACGCCGCAGCACGAGCGGGCCCGTCACCTCGGGGACCGCGTCGATCCCGACCTGCGGCTCGCCGCCCGGCCCGGGCGGGCGCTCCTCGTCGGACGGCACCACGAGACCCCGCGCGAGCAGCGACCGCAGGGCCACGCGCCCCACGAGCGTGCGGTCCGCGCCTTCCTGCGCGTCGAGCCAGGGCAGCGGGACGAGCTGCGGGTTCTGGAGCCCGTCGAGGATCGCGACCTCCTCGTCCGTGAGCGTGACGACGTGCGTCACCTCGCCGGGCGCCGTGCGCGCGAGCGTCTGCTCGGCGGCCGCGATGTCGGCCGCGGACCACTGCATGGTCGGCTGCTGGGTCACGAGAAGAGGCCTCCGATGAAGTCGCCGGCGGCGGAGAGCCCGTCGCCGATCGCGTCACCGACGTCGGACGCGACGTCGCCGATGGTATCGGCCGCGTCCCCGACGAAGCTCGTGACGTCGTTCCAGCCGTCCGCGAGGTACGGGCCCGGGTCCGAGAAGAACCCCGTGATCGAGTCCCAGTTGTCGTAGACGAGGTTGCCGAGCGCCCAGACGCCCGCGACCGCCGCCGCGCCCGCGACGACCGCGATGCCGACCGGGTTGGTGAGGAGCCCCGCCGCGATCGCCATGGTGCCCGCGCCGCCGATCACGGACAGGACGCCCATGCCGCGGTCGACGCCGCCGCGCACGCCGTCGTACTGGGTGTTGACGATCTGGTTGATGCCGCCGACCACGCCGGCTGCACCGCCGGCGAAGCCCATGAACCGGGAGAACGTCGTGGCCCGCCCGAGCACGCTCAGCGCGTCCCCGACCGCCATCCCGCGCGTGAGCTGCAGGGCGCTCGCCGCCGCGGGCGACAGCGCCGCGAGCCGGCTCGCGTCGAGGAAGCCGCGCGCGGCGAGGAAGGTGCGGTACGCGATCCACGCGCCGCTCCCGGCGCCCCACGCGGACAGCGCGGTGTCGCCGACGTCCCAGATCGACCCGTCGAGCGGGTCGCCCGCGCCGGGAGGGCCGCCGCCGGGGCCGGTCGGCACGCCGGGCCCGGGGACGCCCGGGGACGGGATGGACCCGCCCTCGGTGCTCGTCGCGAACTGCTGGTCCGCGTGGCGCAGGACGGCCTGCGACGCCTCGGAGAGCGTCTGGCTCACGCCGCGCAGCAGCGCGACGGACGTGCCGGTCCACTCGCTGCGGAACTGGTCGGCGTCGCCGCCCTGCCAGCGGCCCGCCGCCTCCACGAGGCCGCTGACCTCGGACGTCGTGCTCACGAGCTGGTCGGAGGCGGACCGCAGCGACTGCGCCAGCCTCCGCAGCTCGTTGACGTCCGCGCCCCACATACCGCTCACGTCGTCCTCGTCCCCTCGTCGGTCGTCCGGCCCGCCGGCACCCGGTGTCCGGGACGCGCGAGGCGGGCACCGGGGAGGCTATCGTGCGCGCCGTGGTGCGGGCGATGGGGAGTCCTCCCCGTCGGGTCGTGGCGCGCCCGCGCCCGCGCACCGCTCGCGTTCGGCTCCGGCGCCCGGGCGGGTGACAATCGACCCATGCCTGACGCGGTACCCGACACCCCCGCCACCCCCGACCGCGCGAGCGAGGCGCCGGTGCCCGCCCGGGACGCCTCGTTCGAGGAGCACGTCGCGTGGGCCCGCGCGGTCCCGGTCGTCGGGTTCGACCTCTCCCCCGTGGCGGGCCGCGTCGTCGAGGACCCGCTGCCGTGGGACTACGTGGCGCTCGCGCGCGAGCTCGTCGCGAGCGGGCGCGGGCCCGTGCTCGACCTCGGCACGGGCGGCGGCGAGCTCCTCTCCACGCTCGGCCCGTTCCCCGCGGGCTCCGCGGCGACGGAGGGCTGGGCCCCGAACCTGCCGGTGGCCCGACGGCGGCTCGAGCCCCTCGGCGTCGAGGTGCGGCCCGTGGAGGGCGACGACGAGCAGCTCCTGCCGTTCTTCGACGGCCAGTTCGCGGTCGTCCTCGACCGGCACGAGGAGTTCGACCCGGACGAGGTGCTCCGCGTCCTGGAGCCGGGCGGCGTCTTCCTCACGCAGCAGGCCGACTCGCGCGACGGCGTGCGTCTGAGCACCGCGCTCGGTGCCGAGCCGGCGTGGGACCCGGACTCGGTCACGCTCGACGCCGCGGTCGAGGTGCTCCGCGAGGCCGGGTTCGTGGTCGACGCCGCGCGCGAGCACGAGGGCCTGCGCCGGTTCCGGGACCTGTCCGCCCTGCTCTGGTACCTGCGGCTCATGGCCTGGCAGGTGCCGGAGCTCGCGTCGCTCTCGCCCGAGGCGGTCGCGCGCTACGAGGCGCCCCTGCGCGCCCTGCACCTGCACCTCGCCGCGGGCCACGAGTTCGTCGACGAGGCGCCGCGCTTCCTCGTGGTCGCGCGCAAGCCCTTCTGACGCCTACTCAGCGTCGGGGTGCGGGCAGCAAGAAGCCCGCGGGCTGGAGGGTTCCTCCTGTCGTGCTGGACGAGGGCACGACACCCGCGGGCTCCGGTGGTTGCGTGGTACTCGCTCGCCGCCGGGGGCTCCCCTCGGAAGACCCCGCCCGGTTCACGGGCTCACCGCATCCGGTCCGTTGCTGGATCGGTTGCGCGACGACTAGCGCGCAACCACCTCACGAGTCCGAAGAATCTTCACTTCCAGGACCACCTCCTTTCGCGTGTACGACGACGGTACGTCCGCCTCCCGCGGCCACGCCAGGGGTTTTCGCCCACGGCGTGGAACCGCCGTGGCGCGTCCCGCCCGGTCGCCCGGTCGGTCCTTCGAGGGTCGGCCGGGCGACGCGCGGTCCGACGTCGCGCGCTCGACGCGGGTCAGGCGGGGCGCAGGTGCGCCCACTCCTCGGGGTAGTCGTCGAGCCACGCGGCGAACGACTGCGCGGGTCGCTCGACGAGCCGCGGGACCGTGTCGCTCACGTGGGCGAGCTCGCCCGCGGCGATCGCCGTGTACGACGACACCCAGCCGTCCACCTCGAACCGCGGCGCCCCGTACCGGTCGCGCGACGCGTACGCCTCGTCGACGGTCTCGGGGTGGTACGTGATCTCGCGGCCCGTGGCCGACGACAGCTCGGCCGCGACCTCGGCGAGCGTGAGCGCCTCGGGGCCCGTGACGTCGTAGGTGACGCCGTCGTGGCGGTGCGCGTCGGCGTCGAGCAGCACGACGGTCGCGACGTCGGCGATGTCGTCGTGCGAGACCGACGCGACGCGCCCGTCGCCCGCGGGGCCGCGGATCACGCCGTCGTCGCCCACCATGAGCGCGAGCCCGCGGTGGTAGAGGTTGTCGCGCAGGAACGTGTGCCGCACGCCCGTCGCGCGGATGTACTCCTCGGTGCGCCAGTGGTCACGCGCGAACGTGAACACGGCGTCGGGGGCGGCGCCCACGAACGACACGTAGACGATGCGGTGGACGCCCGCCGCGACGGCCGCGTCCACGGCCGCGCGGTGCTGCGCGACGCGGTCGACGTCCTCGCGCGCGGACACGAGCAGGACGGTGTCCACGCCGGTGAACGCCTCGACCATGCCGCGCGTGTCCGTGTACCCGGCGACGACGGCGACGTCCGACTCCGGCAGCGGGTCGTCGCCCAGGCTGGGCGCGCGGGCGGCGTCGCGCACCACGAGGCGTTGCGGCGCGCCCTCGGCGGCGAGCCGGAACGCGAGCTTCGACCCCAGGAGACCGCTCGCGCCCGTCACGGCGACCCGTCCCGACCCCGCCCCGATCATCATCTCCTCACGGTAGGCGCCCTGGTCACGGGCCGCCCGACGACCGGCCTGGACGGGAGGGGAGCGCCCTCCTCGCGCAGAATGGGGCCATGTCCAGTGCCGAGACCCGCCCCGGGCCCTACCGCGTCATGACCGTCTGCACCGGCAACATCTGCCGCTCCCCCATGGCCGAGGTGGTGCTGCGCGACCGCTTCGAGGCGGCCGGTCTCGGCGACCGCGTCGTGGTGGACTCGACCGGGATCAGCGACGAGGAGCGGGGGAACCCGATCGACCGCCGCGCCCGGGCCGTCCTGGCCGAGCACGGGTACGTCGTCGACGGGACGCACCGGGCGCGTCAGGTGCGCGCGGGCGACCTCGGCGCGCGCGACCTCGTGCTCGCGATGACCGCCCAGCACGCGCGGGCGCTGCGGCGCCTCGACGCGTCGGCGCCGGTGCGCCTGTACCGCTCGTTCGACCCGGCGGCGCCGCGCGTCGAGCCGGGCGGGTCCGAGCACGTGCTCGACATCGCCGACCCCTGGTACGGCGGGCAGCAGGACTTCGAGGACTGCCTCGCCGAGGTCGAGGCCGCGGCTGACGGGATCGTGGACCTCGTGCGCTCAGAGCTCGACGGCTGAGCGCGCGCGACGGGCGTCCGTCCCGTCGGCGCGTGACCCGCGCAGCGGGGCCGTGGACCAGCGGAAGCGGTCGAAGAACGCGTCGAGCGCGGGGACGCGGGACAGCACGGTGAACAGCCCGAGGCCGAGCACGCCGCCCACGACGTTGAAGAGCAGGTCGCTGGCGTCCGCGACGTGGCCGCCACCCAGCAGGTGCGAGGTGACGTACTGGGTGACCTCGATCGCGAGACTGAAGGCCGCTGCCGTGAGCACGACGCGCCACCACGACGGCCGCGCCAGGAGGAGCGGCAGGAGCACGCCCAGCGGCACGAACACGAGGACGTTCATCACCGCGTCGGCGACCTCGTAGTCCACGAGGGGCACGAGGACCAGGTGGGCGTCCCACGCGGCGCTGCTCGCCGGCTTGTCGAGGAAGATCGGGAACACCGTGTTCGCCACGACCCCGGCCGCGTAGACGGCGAGCGCGAGCGCGACGGCGGCCCGCGGCAGCGTGAGACGACCGGACCGGTGCAGGCGCCACAGCAGCAGCCCGAGGACCACCGCCCCCAGCGGGACGACGACGGGGAGGACGGGGACCTCGCGAAACACTCGAACCGCTCCTTCAGCTGACGACGCCACGCACGACGTCGCCGACGGTAGCGGTGCCCCGCCACCCGGGAGATCCCCCGACGGTGCGACCCCGGCCGCGGCGCCCTCCCCCTGCGGGTGGACCGGGGCGCGCCGCCCGAGGTGTCATCGGGTGTCGTCGAGCGTCACCGGCGGCGGGTCCGCCCGCGCAGCGTCCCGACGGCGGTGCCCACGGACCGCGCGACGGACCGTCCCGCGTGACGCACCGTGGCACCGAGCCGGCCGAGCGCGCGGCCCACGCCGCCCGTCGCGCGCGGCGCGCCGCGGGGAGAGGGGGCGACGGCGTCGGGCACGGGCGGGGTGACGGGCGCGGGCCGCGGCAGGTACGCCCCGACCCACTGCGCGATCCGCCCGTAGGCGAGCGCGCGCACGGGCCGGGAGGAGAGGACGACGTCGTGCAGGGCGCCGTCGAGGCGCGCGACCGTGACGAGGTCGCCGAGCTGGACCGAGCGCTGCGCGACGCCGTCCACGTCGATCGCCGTGTCGGTGTGCATCATCTCCGGCGTCCACCGCGGCAGCAGCGTGCTCCGGGCCGAGAGCAGGACGAGCACCGGCGCGCCGATCCCGAGCCCGCGCGCGACGGTCTGCTGCCCGCGGAAGACGGCGGACAGCCACGCGGGCGTCGTCCGGAAGCCGTGCTGCGGGCGCCAGGCGAGGTCGTAGGACCACTCGCCGTCGAACTCCTTGCTCACGGAGCGCGTGTAGAAGCCGAGGTCGACGTTCGGCAGCGGGCGCGTGGGCGTGAGCCGGGCGCGCGCGCCGATCACGGGCTCGAGCAGAAGACGGCCGACCTCGCGCGTCTGGAACTCGAGCCACGGGCTGTTGAGGACGAGCGCCGCCGCACGCCCGGGGTGGCGCGCGAGCCACAGGCTCAGCGTCAGGCCGCCGGTCGAGTGGCCCATGAGCACGACCTCGCGCGGGGACCGCCCGTCGCCCCGGTGGCCCATCGCGACGAGCGCGGCCTCGATGTCCTCGTCGTACGTCGCGAGGTCGGCGACGAACCCGGGAGTCTGGCCGGGCCTTAGGCTGCGGCCGTACTTGCGCAGGTCGAGCGCGTGGAACCGCGCGCCGTGCGCCTCCCAGAAGTCGGCGAGCTCGGTCTGGAAGAAGTAGTCGGACCAGCCGTGCACGTACAGCACGTCGAGGTACGGGTCGGGCCCCGGGCGCCGGCGCCGCACGAGCGTCGCGACGACGTCGCCCTCCTCGTCGGGCGCGAGCGGCAGCGTGAGCTGCTCGTAGTCGTCGCCCAGGACGTCGGGCTGCCAGTCCGCCATGCGGCCGACCCTAGGCGGGCCCGACGACGACCGCCCGCCCGGCGGGTCGCGGACCGGTCGGGCGGGGTCGGGTCCGGTCGGGCCGGTTCCGGTGGTCAACGGTCGGCGCGGCGGGCGCGCCAGCGCGCGACCTCGTGCTCGACGTCGCGCGTCGGGGTCACGACGGGCGGCCCGCCGAGCAGCTGGCGGCGGGCGTCGACGACGCGCGCGTTGAAGTCCGCGAGGATCTCGCGCACGGCCTGCTCGTCGAGCTCGCGGTCGAGGCGGTCGTCGAGCTCACGGTCCTCGGTCTTGAGGAGCATCGCCGGCGGCCCGAGACCGGTGAGCTGCTCGCGCTCGATGACCGCCTTGAGCCACCAGTCCGGGTCGTGCGTGCCCGTGAGCCCGGGGATCGGCTTGCCCGCGAGCGGGAGGTCGTCGAACTCGCCGCGCCGGACCGCCTGGTCGATCACGGTGTCGACGTACATCGCACGGTCCTCGGGTCGTACACGACGTGGGCCCCCGGCCGGGAGGTCGTCCTCGCGCGCCTCGGCCGCGCCGCGCGTGCCGGGTTCGCCCGGCGCGTCCACGGGCTCACGGCGGGCGGGGTCGTCGTCGGACGCCTCCCGCTCCGCGGCCTCGCGCGCGGCCTCCCGCTCGACCCGGTACTGCGCGGCCCGCCGGACGGGGTCGTCGTCCGGGGTGCGGGAACGTCGTCGGAACACGAGCACCTCCCTCGTCGTCTCCGCCCAGCGTAGGCAGCCGCGGGCCGGCCGGACGAGCAGAGAGCTCAGCCGTCGAGGAGCGGGTGGTACCGGCGGCGCAGGGCCCGGTCGAGGGCGGCCAGCACGCCGCCGACCGTGAGGACCGTGTTCACCGGGCCCGGGAGGTCCGGCACGAACGGCGGCGTCCAGCCGGTGAACTGCGACGCCAGCTCGAGCAGCTGCGGCACCTGCGTGAGGAGCGCGACCGCGAGCACGACCCACGCCGTCACGCCCACGGCGCGGCTCGCCGTCGGGCGCTCGCGGTCCATGCGGTCGCGCCACGCCTCGGCGGTCCCGGGCAGCGGCGGGACGTCGTGCACGGTGCCGACCGCGTCCACGACGCGCACGTACCGCATCCCGTAGGTGCTCATCCTCGCCTCCAGCGTCGCGCCCCCGAGGTCGAAGCGGGCTCGCGAGCGCTGCTCGTCGACGAGCCGACCGTCCCGGTACAGCCGGATGCGCTCGTCCCAGTCGAGGAAGTCCACGGCCACGACGTACTCGTGGCCGCCGTGCCGGAGCCCGAACGCGCTGCGCCACAGGACCGCCCACCCGCGGACGGGGCGGAAGGTCGCGGCGCGGTCCCGCCCTCCGCCGCGGTCGCCGTCCTCTCGGTCGTCGGGGCCGTCGCGCCAGGCGTCGTCGGTCGTCATGGTCCCATCCGACCCCGGGCGTCGGGCACGGCGCGTCCGCCGGACGACCGACACCCCGGTGCGCGGCCGGCCGACGTCCGACGAACGGATGACCCGGGCATGATGGGCTCATGCCCGGGTCGATGAAGGTCTCACGCCGCTCCCACGTGCCGCCGTTCGCGGTGATGGAGGTCCTCGCCGAGGCGAACCGGCTGCGCGACGCGGGCGCGTCCGTGCTCAACCTCTGCGCGGGCGAGCCGTCGACCGGGGCGTCGGACGTCGTGCGGCGGCGTGCGATCGAGCTGCTCGAGCACGGCGACCTCGGCTACACCGAGTCGCTCGGGGTCCCCGCGCTGCGGCGCGCGATCGCCGAGCACTACGACCGCTGGTACGGCGTCGAGATCGACCCGGCGCGGGTCGCGGTGACCACCGGGTCGTCCGGCGGGTTCCTCCTCGCGTTCCTCGCGGCCTTCGACGTCGGCGACCGCGTCGCGCTCGCCCGCCCCGGCTACCCCGCGTACAAGAACATCCTGCGCGCGCTGGGGTGCGAGGTCGTCGAGCTCGACTGCGGCCCGGAGACGCGCTACCAGCCCACGGTGTCGCAGCTCATGGAGGCGTACTACGACGGCGGCCTCGACGGGCTCGTCGTCGCGAGCCCCGCGAACCCGACGGGGACGATGATCCTGCCCGCCGAGCTCGACGCCGTCGCGACGTGGTGCACCGACCACGACGTGCGGCTCGTCAGCGACGAGATCTACCACGGCATCGTCTACGGCGACGGCGCGGACGGTCCGGCCGCGGCGCTGCCCACGGCGGCGCGGTACGTGCCCGACGGCGCGGTCGTCGTCAACTCGTTCTCGAAGTACTGGGCGATGACCGGGTGGCGCCTCGGGTGGCTCGTGCTGCCGGACGAGCTCGTCGGGCCGGTCGACGCGCTCGCCGGGAACGTCGCGCTGTCGCCGCCCGCGCTCGCGCAGCACGCGGGCGTCGCCGCGTTCTCCCCCGAGGGGTACGCCGCCGCGGCCGAGAACGTCGCGCGGTACGCGGCGTCGCGCGAGCTCGTGCTGTCCCGGCTCGACGACCTCGGGTGGTCGCGCGTCGCGCCCGCCGACGGCGCCTTCTACGTCTACGCCGACGTGTCCGGGGACGGCCTCGACTCCGTGACGTGGTGCGCGCGCCTGCTCGCCGAGGCGGGCGTCGCGCTCACGCCCGGCACGGACTTCGACGGCGTCCGGGGCGGGGACTGGGTCCGGCTGTCGTTCGCCGCGGCCCCGAGCACGGTCGCCGAGGCGGTCGAGCGGATCGCCGCCTGGCGCCGCACCCTCTGACAGGCCCGGGGCGCGTCGCCCCCGCGGCGTCCCCGGTGCCGGGCGGGGGACCCGCCCTGGTCGCGACGGTCCGCGGCCCGCGCGAGGATCGTCCGGTGCCCCACGACTCCCGTGACCTGACCGACGGACCGCTGCCCCCGCGACCGGAGGGCGCCCTGCGCCTCGCGACCTTCAACACGCTGCACGGTGCCGCGCTCGACGGGACGGTCGACGTCGAGCGGTTCGCGCGCGCCGTCGCGTACCTCGACGCCGACGTGCTCGCGCTCCAGGAGGTGGAGCGCGACTCGCCCCGCTCGCACCGCGCCGACCTCGTGGCCGTCGCGGCGGAGGCGCTGCGCGCCGAGCACCGGCACCTGTCCCCCACGCTGCGCGGCGTCTCCGGTGCGTGGGTGCGCGCGGGCCGGCCCGGGTCGGGCGTGCGGCGCGTCCCCGGCGTCGCGTCGTACGGGATCGGGCTCGTCAGCAGGTTCCCCGTCGAGCGGTGGTCGCGCCTCGAGCTCGACCGGATGCCGTGGCGGTCGCGCGTGCGGCGGCGACGGCCGGGGACCGCGACGGGGGCCGCGCGCCTGCTGCCGTTCCGGGTGGTGCCCGACGAGCCGCGCGCCGCGCTCGCCGCCGCCGTCCGCACGCCGTGGGGGCCGCTCACCGTCGTGACGGCGCACACGACGTCGCGCCCCGAGTTCACCGCGGACCAGCTCCGGTCCTTCACGGGGGCCTGCGCGCCGCTCCCCCGCCCGCTCGTGCTGCTGGGCGACCTCAACCTGCGCGCGCCCGAGCCGGCAGAGATCACCGGGTTCACGTCGCTCGCCGACGTGCTCACGCACCCCGTGGACCGGCCCGTGCGGCAGATCGACCACGTGCTGGCCGACGGCCTGCCCGGCGGCCCGACCGTCCGGGCCCTCGGGCCCGCCACGGCCGTCGACACAGGGCTGTCCGACCACCGCGCGGTCGTCGTGGACGTCGTCCTGGAGCCCGCGCCGGGCGCTTAGCGCTGAGCCGGGCCGGGGGTGGTCAGGCGGCGAGCCCGACCTCCTGGGGTGCGGGGTCGCCGTCGGCGCGCACGGCGGCCGGTGCGGAGGCGGCCGCCGTGATCCCGGCGGCCTCGGCGAGCGCGGGACGGCGCGCACGGCGCGCCCGCACGATGACGACGATCGCCTGGGCGCCGATGAGGACCCACACGAGGTTCGCGGCGACGGACGGCCACACGCCGTTCGCGGCGGCGACCATGCCCATGAGGCCTGCGGCGGTGAGGTTGGTGAGCTGGAACGGGGCGGACGACGGCGCCCAGCGGCCACGGCTGACCATCGCGTAGGCGACGACGCCGGCGGCGGCACCGATCCAGCCGAGGAACATGACGATCGCGTCGAGGGTGACGGGCACAGCGGTACTCCGGTGACGAAGAAGGGGTGGAGGGGGTACCGCGACGCTGCGGTGGCTGTGCGCTCCGGGCCGATGGCTGGTGGCGCGGGTGGTGCGAAGCTCGGGCGCCGACCCGTAAGGAGGAGGAGGTAACCGACCGGCGCCACGACAAGTGTGAGGCCTTCCGAGGTTCAGCACAATCGAAGGATTCTGCACCGGGCGTTTAGCATCTCTACATGGCGACGGACCCACGCAGACTTGGTTTCCTCCTTGCCGTGCACCGGGGCGGAGGCATCCTCGCGGCAGCGGATCTCCTGCACGTCACCCCGTCCGCGGTCTCCCAGCAGATCCAGCGGCTCGAGGCCGAGGAGGGGGTCGTCGTGCTCGACCGCGGACCGCGCGGCGTGACCCTCACCCCGGCCGGTCGCGTGCTCGCCGAGACCGCCGAGCGCATCGAGACCGAGCTCGTCGAGGCGCGCAAGGCGCTGGCCGCGCTCGGCGACGAGGTGAGCGGGCGCGTCGCCGTCGGCTCCTTCCAGACGGCGATCCGCGCCGTCGTCGCCCCCGTCGCCGGGAGGCTCGCCGAGACCGCGCCGGGGATCGAGCTCGACGTGCAGGAGCGCGAGCCCACCGAGGCCCTGCGGCTGCTGCGCGCGGGCGAGCTCGACGTCGTGCTGCTCGAGCGCGACTACGAGGCCGACTCCCCCGCCCCGCGCGGCACGCGCGAGATCGTCCTGCTCGACGAGCCGTGGCGGCTCGTCGTCCCCGCGGGCATGCCGACGCCCGCGCGCCTCGACGACGTGCGCGACGCCGTCTGGCTGGGACCGGAGCCGGGCACCGCCGCCGCCCGTGCGCTCCGGCGGCTGGCCCGGGGGCTCGGCGGGACCCTGCGCACGCGGCACAACTACTACGACTTCGACGTCGCGCTCTCGCTCGTCGCCGCCGGGCTCGGTGTCGCGATGCTCCCGGCGCTCGCCGTGGAGGGCGGCGCGTCGGACGAGGTGCCCGACGGCGTCACGGTCGTCGGCCTGCCCGGGCTCGGCTCGCGCCGCCTCGTCGCGCGCCACCGCGCGACCCGGCACGAGCCCCGGTCGGTCGTCTCCGCGGTGCTCGACGAGATGGTCGCCGCCGCGGGCGACATCGCGTTCGCCTGACGTCGTGGTCCCCGGGTCCGCCGGACGATCCCAGGGCCGCTGAGGGTCGCGACGGCGCGGGGCGTCGTAGCCTGCCGGGGTGGACGTAGCGGTGGTGGGGGCGACGGGCGACGTCGGCCGACAGGTGTGCACGCAGATCGTCGAGCGGCGGGTGCTCCCGCCGACGGCGCGGCTCCAGCTCGTCGGTCGGGCCGGCGGCGCGTCGGGGCGCGCCGTGCACGGGCTGCGCGCCGACCTCGTCGACGCGTACGACGAGCACGCGCCGCTCCTCGACGTCGCGCACTCGCCCGACGACGTCACTGCCGACGTCATCGTCGTCGCCGCCGGCCTCACTCCCCCGGCCCGCACGGGCGCCGACCCCGACCGGCGCGTGCTCGCCGCGACCAACGGCGCGGTGCTCGCCGAGTACGCGGACGCGATCGCGCGGCACGGCTCGGGGCACGAGGTCGTGATCGTCGTGACGAACCCCGTCGAGCTCGGTGTCGCGGTCATGGCGGAACGGCTCGGGCGGCACCGCGTGCTCGGCATGGGGGCCTGGCTCGACACGCTGCGGTTCCGGCGCGAGCTCGCGGTCGAGCTGGGCGTGCGGCGGCACCGCGTCGGCGGGTTCGTGGGGGGCCAGCACGGCGAGGACGCCGTCCCGCTCTGGTCGACCGTCCGGGTGAGCGGGCTCGACGCCGACGAGCGGGCGCGCGCCGTCGCCGCGCTGCGCCGCGGCCGCACGCTCGACGCGCTGCCGGGCGAGATCGCCGCGGCGAAGGACGAGCTCGCGCGCGTCGCGAGCCAGGACATGGGCGCCGCGTTCGAGCTCATCGACACCTGGCCCGCCGACCTGCGGCTCGTCACGCGGCCCTGGATGACGCACCAGTCCGGCGCCAAGACCCCCGCGGGCACCGCGAGCGCGACCGTCGACCTGCTGGAGGTGATCCTCGACGGCCGCGAGATCGTCGTCGCGGGGCAGGTCGCGCTCGACGGCGAGCTCGACGGACGCCTCGCCCCGGCCGACGGCGTGCCGTCGCGCGGCGTCCTCGGCGTCCCGGTCGTGCTCGGCCCGGGCGGGTGGACGCGCGTCCTGCTCGACGAGCTGCCCGACGACGAGGCGCGCCGGCTCGTGCAGGCGGCCGAGGGGATCGATCGCCTGGTGTCGGCGAGCGCGGTGCCGGACGCGGGCCGTGCGGCGGGTGCGGCGGGTCCGCAGGGCGGGACGGGCTCGCAGGGCGGGGCGGCGGTCGTCCCCGGCACGACCGGTGCGGCGGGCGCGGTGCGTGCGCCGGCCCCGGTCGGCGCGGAGCGCGACTGGGTCGCGACCGTGCACGGCCTCGACCAGCCCGGCACGCTCACCGCGCTCACCGGGGTCTTCTCGACGCGCGGCGTGAGCTTCGACTCGCTCGCGACCGGGCCGGTCGACGGCGACGGTCGAGCCGGGCGGATCGTCGTGTCGTTCCGTGCGACCCCCCGCCGCACGCGCGCCCTGGAGCGCGCGGTCCGGCGCCTCGCGACGGTGCGCTCCGTCGTCGTGGAGCCCGCGGGCGACTCCTCCCGGCACGGCACGCCGGGCTGAGCGACGGCCGGGCTCGCGGGGCCGACCGTGCGCGAGCCGCCGCCGGGTCAGCGGCGAGGACCCACCTCGCGGCGCACCGCCCGCGTCCCGACGACGAGCCCTCCCACCGTGAGGGCGAGCGCCAGACCGGTCGCGACCAGCACGACGACGAGGCCCGCGGCGTCGTCGACCACCAGGAGCACCGGGGCGGCCGCGACGAGCACCCAGCCCGCCGCCTCGCTCAGCGGCCGGGCCGCGCGGTGTGCCGTGCGCCAGGCGTCGTCGCTCGCCAGAGTCGTCGCGGTGCGGATGCCCGCGACCTGGTTGCGGCCGATCCGTCCGGAGGCCGTGGCGCGGGCGCACCAGACGAGCAGGAGACCCGCTCCGGCGAGGACGAGCAGGAGCACGAGATCGGCGACGGTGTCGGGGTGCACGTGCCCCACCCTGTCACGGCGGCGCGCGCCCGTGCCGGGCTACCGGTAGGCGTGCGCCTGGAGCGCGGACATCTCCGCGCACGGTCCGCCGCGAGCGCGACCGTGGCGCCTGCCACGGCCCGCCCGGGCGGCACGACCCCGGTAGGATCGTGCGCACAACTGCAGTACTGCCGCCCGAACCTCGACGGGAGAGCTCGGCAGCACGGTCCTCGGACCGGGCGCCGGCGCCGAAGGAGCAAGTCCTCCCCGGGAATCTCTCAGGCCCACGTACCGTCGAGGCGAGGCAACTCTGGAAAGCGGTCGTGCGCTCGTCGGACCCCCGGCGACCTCGGCCCACCGACGGTGCAAGTCGGCGCGCCCCGGCCCTCGCGGCACGGCGGACCGGCAAAACTCTCAGGTCGACGCGTGCGTCCGATGACAGAGCGGGGAGGGACCCGCCGTCGTCCCCTCCCCCGGAGGTCCCCGTGACCCAGCCGTCCCTCGACCGCACCTCGCCGCCCGACGCCGCCTCCGGCGCGTTCGCGCCGCGCCACCTCGGCCCGCGCGGCCGTGAGGTGCAGGTCATGCTCGACCAGCTCGGCTACGCCTCGCTCGACGCGCTCGTCGACGCCGCCGTGCCCGCGACGATCCGCACCGAGCGCCCGCTCGACCTGCCGGCGGCGCGCACCGAGACGGAGGTGCTCGACCACCTGCGCGCGCTCGCCGCGAAGAACGTCGTCAAGACGCAGATGATCGGGCTCGGCTACTACGGCACCGTCACTCCCCCGGTGATCCGTCGCAACGTCCTCGAGTCCCCCGCCTGGTACACGGCGTACACGCCGTACCAGCCCGAGATCTCGCAGGGCCGCCTGGAGGCGCTGCTGAACTTCCAGCAGGTCGTCGAGGACCTCACGGGCCTCGACGTCGCGAACGCGTCGCTGCTCGACGAGGCGACCGCGGTCGCGGAGGCGGTCGCCCTCATGTGGCGGGCCTCGCGTGCGAAGAGCGGCTACGTGGTGCTCGACGCCGACCTCTTCCCGCAGACGCTCGCGGTGACGCTCGGTCGCGCGCAGGCCGTCGGCCTGCCCGTGGTGGTCGCGGACCTGTCGGGCGGCCTGGAGGCCGGGCTCGCCGCCGCCCGCGCGGCGGGCGCGTTCCCCGCCGAGGTGGACGACGACGCGCACCTCGTGGGCGTCGTCGTCCAGCAGTCGGGCGCGTCGGGTCGCGTCGTGGACTGGCGGCCCGTGGTCGCGGAGGCCAAGGACGCGGGTGCGCTCGTCACGGTGGCGAGCGACCTGCTCGCCCTGACGCTGCTGGTCTCCCCCGGCGAGCTCGGCGCGGACGTGGCGGTGGGCTCCGCCCAGCGGTTCGGCGTCCCGCTGTTCTACGGCGGCCCGCACGCCGCGTTCATGGCCGTCCGCAAGGGCCTCGAGCGGTCCCTGCCGGGCCGCCTCGTGGGCGTCTCGATCGACGCCGACGGCGACACCGCCTACCGCCTCGCCCTCCAGACGCGCGAGCAGCACATCCGGCGCGAGAAGGCGACGAGCAACATCTGCACGGCGCAGGCGCTCCTCGCGATCGTCGCCTCGATGTACGCGGTCTACCACGGCCCCGACGGCCTCCGCGCGATCGCCGAGCGCACCCACGCCCACGCCACGACCCTCGCCGAGCACCTGCGCGCGGGCGGCGTCACGGTCGAGCACGCCACCTTCTTCGACACCGTCCGCGCCGTGGTCCCGGGCCGCGCCGCCGCCGTCGTCGAGGCCGCAGCAGCGGCCGGCGTCAACCTGTACAACCCTGATGCAGATCATGTACAGATCGCCTGCGACGAGACCACCACGTCGGCGATCCTCGCCACGGTCGTGCGGGCGTTCGGGGTCGACCCCGCGACCGGGCAGAGCGAGGACGGCGCCGCTGCCGCAGCGCCCGGCCACGACCTCCCGGACTGGGCGACCCGCACGACGCCGTACCTCCAGCACCCGATCTTCCGTCTGCACCGCTCCGAGACGTCGATGCTGCGCTACCTGCGCCGTCTCGCGGACAAGGACCTCGCCCTGGACCGGACGATGATCCCGCTGGGCTCGTGCACGATGAAGCTCAACGCGACGGCCGAGATGGAGGCGATCTCCTGGCCGGGGTTCGCCGATCTGCACCCGTTCGTGCCCGCCGACCAGGCGCGCGGCTACGAGGAGCTGATCGGCGGCCTGGAGTCGGCGCTGGCGGAGATCACGGGGTACGCGGGCGTCTCCGTGCAGCCGAACGCGGGCTCGCAGGGCGAGTTCGCGGGCCTGCTGGCGATCCGCGAGTACCACGTCTCTCGCGGTGACGTGGAGCGCGACGTGTGCCTGATCCCCGCGTCGGCGCACGGCACGAACGCGGCGTCGGCGGCGCTGGCGGGCCTGAAGGTCGAGGTCGTGCGGACCGCCGAGAGCGGCGAGGTGGACCTCGCCGACCTCCGCGCCAAGCTGGCCGACCACGGGCCGCGGGTCGCGGCGATCATGATCACCTACCCCTCGACGCACGGCGTCTTCGAGGAGCACGTCCGCGAGGTGTGCGACCTCGTACACGAAGCAGGTGGCCAGGTGTACATCGACGGCGCGAACCTCAACGCGCTCGTCGGGCTCGCGCGACCGGGGGAGTTCGGCGGCGACGTCTCGCACCTGAACCTGCACAAGACGTTCTGCATCCCGCACGGCGGGGGAGGGCCCGGGGTCGGCCCGGTCGCGGTCGGCGAGCACCTCGTGCCGTTCCTCCCGGGCGACCCGCTGGCGCCGGGCGCGTCCGCCGCGACGCCCGTCTCGGCGACGCGGTACGGCTCGGCCGGGATCCTGCCGATCTCCTACGCGTACGTCGCGCTCATGGGCCCGGACGGGCTCACGGAGGCGACGAAGACGGCGGTGCTCACCGCGAACTACATCGCGAGCCGTCTCGCCGACCACTACCCGGTGCTGTACACGGGGCCGAACGGCCTCGTCGCGCACGAGTGCATCCTCGACCTGCGCCCCATCACCGCGGAGACGGGGGTGACGGCGGAGGACGTGGCGAAGCGGCTCATGGACTACGGGTTCCACGCCCCGACGCTCTCGTTCCCCGTGGCGGGCACGCTCATGGTGGAGCCGACGGAGAGCGAGGACCTCGCGGAGCTCGACCGGTTCATCGACGCGCTCGTCGCCATCCGCGGCGAGATCGACGCGGTCGCGTCGGGCCGCTGGGCGGTCGAGGAGTCGCCGCTGCGCGGCGCGCCGCACACCGCGGCGGCGCTCGTGGCGGAGGACTGGGACAAGCCCTACTCGCGCGAGCTCGCGGCCTACCCGGTCGCGAGCCTGCGCGCCGGGAAGTACTGGGTGCCGGTGCGCCGCATCGACGGGGCGCGGGGCGACCGCAACCTCGTGTGCTCGTGCCCGCCCCTGGAGTCCTACGTGACGGGAGACCTCGCATGACCGAGCAGCAGACCGGGACGACCGAGAGCGCGGAGCGCCGCAGCCCGCTGCACGACGAGCACGTCGCGCTCGGCGCGAACCTCACGAGCTTCGGCGGGTGGCTCATGCCGCTGCGGTACACGTCCGACCTCGCGGAGCACCGCGCCGTCCGCGAGGCGGCCGGCCTGTTCGACCTCTCGCACATGGGCGAGATCGAGGTCGCGGGACCGCAGGCCGCGGCCGCGCTGGACCACGCGCTCGTCGGGAACCTGTCCGCGGTCGCGCCGGGCCGGGCGCGCTACACGATGATCTGCCAGGAGGACGGCGCGGTCCTCGACGACCTGGTGGTGTACCGCCTCGCGGACGAGCGGTTCCTCGTGGTCGCGAACGCGGGGAACGCGGACCTCGTCGCGCGCGAGCTCGTGGAGCGGGCCGCGGGCTTCGACGCGACGGTCACCGACCAGGGCGCGGGCACGGCGCTCGTCGCGGTCCAGGGCCCGCGTGCGGAGGAGATCGTCGCGGGCCTCACGGACCCGGCCGACCCGGTCGCCGCCGAGACCGTGCGGGACCTCCGGTACTACGCGGCCGCGCCGCTCGTGCTGCGGACCGACGACGGCCCGGTCGACGCGCTCGTGGCCCGCACCGGGTACACGGGGGAGGACGGGTTCGAGCTGTTCGTGCCTGCCGACCGCGCCGCCGACCTGTGGCGCACGGTGCTCGCCGCGGGCGCGCCGCTCGGCCTCGTCCCGGCGGGCCTGTCCGCGCGCGACTCGCTGCGCCTGGAAGCGGGGATGCCGCTGTACGGGCACGAGCTCGACACCACGACCACGCCGTACGAGGCGGGGCTCGGGCGCGTCGTGAAGCTCGACAAGGTCGACGCCGACGGCGCGCCGCTCGAGTTCGTCGGCCGCGCCGCGCTCGCCGCGCGCCGGGAGTCGCCGCCCGCGCGCGTGCTCGTCGGGCTCCGGGGCCTGGGGCGGCGGCCCGCGCGGGCGGGCTACGCCGTCGTGCTGCCGGGCGACGGCGTCGACGCCGGGGGAGCGGTGGGGGAGTCCGCGCGTCGCGTGGGCACGGTGACGTCCGGCGCGCCGTCACCGACGCTCGGCCACCCGATCGCCCTCGCGTACGTCACGCCCGAGCTGTCGGCGGAGGGCACCGAGCTTGCCGTCGACGTGCGCGGCCGGGCCGAGCCCGTGGTCGTCGTGCCGCTCCCGTTCTACCGTCGTCCCCAGCAGTCCTGACCGCCCCGTCGTCCCGAAGGAGAACCCCATGACCGAGGCCCAGTTCCCGGCGCACCTGCAGTACACGGCCGAGCACGAGTGGATCGACGGCTCGACGCCCGCCGTCGTCGGGATCACCGCGACGGCTGCCGAGGCCCTCGGCGACATCGTCTACCTGGAGCTGCCCGAGGTGGGCGCCGAGGTGACCGCCGGGAGCGTCATCGGCGAGGTCGAGTCGACCAAGTCCGTGTCGGAGCTCTTCTCGCCCGTGACGGGCACGATCGTCGAGGTGAACCAGGCGGCGGTCGACGACCCGGCCGTCGTGAACTCGGACCCGTACACCGACGGCTGGCTGTTCAAGGTCGACGTCGTCGACACGGGCGACCTGCTCACCGCCGAGCAGTACGCGGCGCACGTCGGCAGCTGACGACCGTGCCGGGGCGGCGCGGACCGCCCCGGCACAGGGTCGACGGAACGGTCGACGGAACGATCGACGGAACGGTCGGCGGGACGGTCAGCGGAACGTCGTCGCGTAGTACGTCTGCTGGTCGACGGTCTCGACCTCGACGTCCTGCGTCCGCTCGAGGTGGCGGCGCAGGTTGTCCGCGAACCGCAGCGAGTCGTCGTTGAACCGCGACACGTCGTAGGCGCACACCACGCGGTTCTCCGCGAGGTGCGCGACGAGCGCGTCGATCATGTCCATGAACGTCCGGCTCGCACGACGGCCCGGGTGCGCGAGCGTGAAGCCGATGTACCAGACGGCGCCGCGCGCCGCGTGCTCGGGGTAGCGCGCCGCGAAGAACTCCGGGCTCACCCACGGGACGGCCGCGAGGTCGGTCGCGAGCGTCGTCAGCCCGACGGCCGCGCCGTCGTCGTCGTGCGCGAGGAGCTTGAGCACCCGCGGGTCGCTCATCTCCTCGTCGAACTCCTCGCGGTGCAGCACGTGCCGGGCGGCCGCACGGGTCCGCAGCGGCTCGAACGCCTCGAGGTAGAGCTCCCAGAACCGGTCGGCGAGCTCGCCGTCCACGGCCTGCTCGAACGTCACCGCGGCGCGCCCCGCGCCCGCGCGCGCCGGCGCCGTCACCGGGTCTCCCCGTCCCAGCCCTCGCGGCGGTACGCGGCGACGACGACGGAGCACACGGGCAGCGACTCGCAGCGCACCCCGGCGACCCGGCGGCCGGCCGGGTGGAACCGGTTGCCGCGCGTCGCGGCCAGGTCCTCCAGGCTGAGCGTGAGGTCCAGCTCGAGCTGCTCGTGCGACGGCGCCTCGTGCTCCACGAACAGACCGGCACCGCTGTCGTCGTCGCGCAGCGACCACGCCACGCCCGCCCACGCCTCGTGGCCGGGCATCACGGCGTGCGCCTCGGCGTACACGCAGTAGAGGAGGTCGCCGTGCCCGCCGTACCCCTCCTCGAGGCGGTCCACCTCGACCACGCGGGACCCGGGCGGCACGACGGAGCTCAGCCGGACGAGGTTGAAGTCGCCGACGCCGGCGTCCGTGAGCGCCGCGTCGAACGCGGACAGCTCGGTCCGCCCCGTGCCCGTCCCGTGGCTCACGTAGATGATGGGTCCCGCGGTCATGTGTTCTCCGTCCTCGAGGCTCTCGCCCCGTCGTCGTGCGCCGTGCCCCAGCGGCCCGCGGCCGTGTCCAGGAGGTCGAGCACGGGTTCCAGCAGCTTCTCGGGGGCGGTGCTCCCCTTGCGCAGGTAGACGGTATCTCCCAGCCGGAGGTCCGCACGCTCGTGCGCGTCCAGGCGGGCCCCGCTGTAGATGACGAGCGGGACCCGGCTCAGGCGGCCGTCCTGGCGGAGCGCGTCGACGACCTCGCGGCCCGCGCCGTCGGGCAGCGTGAGGTCGAGCACGACGAGCGCCGGGTCGTCGCCGCCCGCGAGCACCTCCAGCGCCTCGTGGACGCTGCGTGCCAGCGTGACGACGAGGCCCGCGCCCTGCAGGACGGCCCGGACCACCTCGCCGACCTCCGGGTCGTCCTCGACGACGAGCACGTGCTCGTGGTGCGGGCGCAGGCTCACGGCCTCCTTGACGGTGCGCTCGAGCTCCGCGGGCGCGACCGGCTTGACGAGCCAGCGGTCGGCGAGCGACGCCGTCGCCTGGGCCTTCGAGGGCTGCGAGCCCGAGACGATGACGACGGGCACGTTCGCCGTCGCGGCGCTCCGGCGCACCCGGTCGAGCACGTCCTGCCCGTCGCGCCCCGGCATCGCGAGGTCGAGCACGACGGCGGCGGGCCGGGCGGCCTCGATGGCCGCGAAGGCGAGCGTGCCGTCGGTCACCCCGACGACGTCGTACCCGCGCGACTCCAGGACCGCGCGCAGCACGTCCACGACGTACGCGTCGTCGTCGACCACCACGACCCGGGGGCGCTGGTCGCCGGGCGCGGTCGCGGGCACGTCGTCGGCCGGGTCGAGGACCGGCTCCGGCCGGGGGAGGGTCGCGCGGAAGGTCGCGCCCATGCCCTCGCCGCGGCTCTCGGCCCAGATGCGGCCCCCGTGGCGCTCCACGATGCTCTGCGAGATCGCCAGGCCGAGCCCGCTGCCGCCCCGCTCGCGCGAGTCCGACGCGTCGACCTGCTCGAAGCGCCGGAACACCGCCTCGAGCTTGTCCGGCGGGATGCCGCGCCCCTCGTCCTCGACGCGGAGCTCGACCATCTCCCCGGCGGAGCGCGCGGACACGCGGACCGTCCCGCCCGGCGGGGAGAACTTCACGGCGTTGCTCAGCAGGTTGGTCAGCATCTGCACGACGCGGTCCCCGTCGACGGCGACGACCTCGTCGGTGTCCTCCTGCACGATCTCGACGCCGGCGTCGCGCGCGAGCAGCCCGACCGGCTCCGCGGCCGTCGAGACGAGGTCGGCGACGCGGTGGTCGGCCCGCTCGAGCGGCGTCGTGCCCGAGTCCATGCGCTCGATGTCGAGGATGTCGTCCACGATCCGGTTGAGGCGGTCGCTGCTGGACCGCGCGACGTGCACCATGCGCGCCGAGCGCTCGGGGAGCGTGCCCAGGGCCCCGCTGTCGAGCAGGCCGAGCGCGCCGCGGATCGCGGTGAGGGGCGTGCGCAGCTCGTGGCTCACGACGGACACGAACTCGTCCTTGAGCCGCTCGACCTCCCGCCGGTCCGTGATGTCGCGGAACACGACGACCGCGCCCAGCGTGCGGCCGTCGTCCTTGAGCGGGCTCGCCGTGACCTCGACGGCCACCTCGGAGCCGTCCTCGCGGAGGTAGACGTCCTGCTCGGCGACCGCGGTGATGCCGTCGCGCACGGCCTCCCGGATGTAGCAGGACTCGGCGGGGTAGGGGTTGCCGTCCGCGTCCGGCGCGTGGAAGAGCGCGTGCGCGTCCCGGCCGATGAGCGAGTCCTGGCTCGCGCCGAGCGTGCGGGACGCCGCCGCGTTGACGAAGGTGACGCGGCCGTCGGGGTCGACGCCGTAGATGCCGTCCGCCACGGACTCGAGCGTCCGTGCGCGCTCGCCGGCGAGCGCGCGGAGCTGGGACGTGCGCTCCTCGACGCGTCGCTCCAGGCCGTGCAGCAGCGACTCGTTGTCGGCGACGACGAGGATCTGCCGTGCGACGACGGCGAGCAGCACGACGACCCACAGCGCGTTCGGGGCCCACGTGAAGCCCGTCGAGGACTGCACGACCCGGATCAGGGCGGCCGCGAGGAACAGGCAGAACGTCACGGTCGTGCCCAGGATCGCGGACCCCTGCGCCCGCTCGTCGGCCACCGGGCTGCCGCTCGCCGCCCGGTGCCGCGCGGCGAGCGCGATCATGAGGTACCCGCCGACCCACCCGACGTCGATCGGGCTGCCGAACGTGAACGTGCCGTCGGCCGAGAGCAGGGCGAACGCGACGTCGGCGACGGCGTAGAGCACAAACCCGCTGCCCACGAGCACGAGGGGCACCCGCTCGGAGGCGGTCGAGCGGGTCATCACGAGGACGGCGAAGGTCGCGAGCAGCGCGTCCACCACCGGGAGCGTGTACGCCGTGACGGCCGTGGTGCCGGTCGGCGGGGCCTCGGCCGAGCGGAGCGTCACCGCGTACAGCGCGATGTAGAGCACCGAGCCGCCGACGACGACGCTGTCGAGCAGCATCCGCCCGATCTCCTTGCCGCGCGGGCGCACGGTGGGGAAGAACGCGAGCCCGACGATGCCGAGGATCAGCGCGGCGATGTAGGCGTAGTCGCCCGTCGACGGGTTGTCGACAAGCCCCGCGTAGACGTTGCCGACGAGACCGACCACCCCGCCGAGCGCGAGCAGGCTCCACGCCCGACGCCGTCGGCCCGTCGAGCGCGCCGCGCGCCACCCGCAGCTCGCCGCGGCGATCGCCCCGGCGCTCACGATCGAGGCCTGCGAGACCGTGCGTCGCGTCTCGGCGTCGAGGGGGCTCGCGAGGACCGCGGCGAGGAGCACGAGGAGGACGCCGACCACCCAGCACCAGAGGACGAAGGGGTCGTGCGTCCGCTCCGCCGGTCCCCGCTGCCCCACCATGCGTCGAGCGTAGGGGACCGCCCGTGGGCGCGCGCTGCCGGGCACGGGCTTCTCGGCTAGCGTCGGGACGATGGACGCGGAAGGGCAGACCAGGCGGCGCGTGGTCGTCATCGACGACGACCCGTCGATCCGCGAGGTCGTCGAGCTCGCGCTCGACGTGGTGGGCGGCTACGAGGTGCACGTCGCCGCCGACGGCGACGAGGGCGCGGCGCTCGCCGAGCGCGTGCGGCCCGACGCGATCGTGCTCGACGTGATGATGCCCGTCGTGGACGGGCCCACCGTGCTCGCGCGCCTGCGGACGCGCCCCGCGCTGCGTGACGTTCCGGTCGTCTTCCTCACCGCCAAGGTCGGCGCGGGAGAGATCTCGCGCCTCGACGGCCTGGGCGCGGCCGGCGTCATCACGAAGCCGTTCGACGCTCTCGACCTCGCGGCCCGGCTCGGCGCGCTCCTCGGGTGGGAGCCGTGACGGCCGGCCCCGACGGCCGTGCGGAGGACCGGCTCGACGCCGCGCTCGTCGTGCTGCGGCAGCGGGCGCGCGCCCGGAACGCGGCCCGCGTCGAGGAGGCCGCCCGCCTCCTGGGGCCCGGGGCGGACGGCGCGGAGGAGCCCTCGGCCGAGGCCGTCCTGGAGGCTGCGGCGCTGTGCCACGCCGTCGCCGGGTCTGCCGGGACGTTCGGCGACGACGACACGACCGCGGCCGCGCGTGCGCTGGAGGCGGCGCTCCGCGGGAGCGACCTCGCCGCGGTGCCGGCACGTCTCGAGCGCCTGCGCGCCCTGACCGACGGCGCCCGGGAGGGCACGAACCCCGAGTCTTGAGCAAATCTTGAGGTTCTCCTGCGGCGGACGTGGGATTCCCCCGAGGACCGCGCACCAGGGTGGTGGGTGCCGAGGGGACGGTCCCCCGGACTGGCAGGGGGGTACTCCCATGATCGACACCGTGACGTCGCCCGACAGCCCGACCCGACGCGAGACCCGTGCGAGCCACGGGCCCCGCGTCCCGACGCCGACCTACCTCACGTCGGGACCGCAGGCGAGCATCGACGCCGCCATGGCAGCGCTGAGCGACACCGTCGAGCGCACGCTGCAGGAGGACCTCGCCCAGGGAATGCTCCCGACGGTCGAGCAGATGAGCGTGAGCGTCGT
This sequence comes from Cellulosimicrobium sp. RS, assembly GCF_046159675.1. Classification (NCBI taxonomy): domain Bacteria; kingdom Bacillati; phylum Actinomycetota; class Actinomycetes; order Micrococcales; family Promicromonosporaceae; genus Cellulosimicrobium; species Cellulosimicrobium sp. RS. Next base: position 295,448 of record NZ_JBJXVU010000005.1, read on the forward strand.
GACCCGTTCGACGGGTTCCGTCGAGGACTACACGGCCGTCGCGCTGCTGCTGCTCTCGTACCAGCACCTCGTCTGACCTGCACCGACGCCGCTCCGGCGGCACCTTCGTCCCGGGCTGGACGAACGTCCTGAAACTCGTCGCGAGAAGTCGCGTCATGAAACGACTCCTGTCCCATCCCTTCATGTAGCACCAACCGGAACTCGCCACGTGGGGATGACGTGACCGGAGAGCATCTGGAGGAGAACATGAGCACCATCGAGCTGGTCCGCCCCGTGGCGGCCCCGTCGGAGCGGATCGCCACACCGATCGCTCCGCTGACCCGCCGGGAGCGGGTCGTCCTGTCGAACCTGTCTGAGGACGTCACGCTCGAGCAGATCGCCACCAAGCTCTTCGTCACGCGCAACACGGTCAAGTCGCAGGTCCGCAGCCTCTACCGCAAGCTCGGCGTCTCGACCCGTGCCGAGGCCGTGGCCTGGGCACGGGCGGCCGGCCTGCGCTGACGAACGGCTCCGCGGCCCTCGCAGGCCGCGGTCACGGTCGCGTCACCCGCACGTCACGACGCCGTGCGACACTCCGCGTATGACTCTGCGCAGACTGGTGGTGGCCGCGGCGATCGTCGACGATCTCGTCGCCCCGCGGCTCCTGCTCAGCGCGCGCCGGTCCCGTCCGTCGCACCTCGCGGGCCGCTGGGAGTTCCCCGGGGGCAAGGTCGACCCCGGCGAGACCCCGACGGAGGCGCTGCACCGTGAGCTCCGCGAGGAGCTCGGCGTGGCCGTGGAGCTCGGTGACGAGATCGTGGGCCCCGACCACGGGGCCTGGATCATCACCGACCGCCACGTGATGCGCCTGTGGTTCGCGCGGGTCACCGCGGGAGAGCCGCAGCCGCTCGTCGAGCACGACGAGCTGACCTGGCTCGACGCCGGGCGCTGGCTCGACGTGCCGTGGCTCGACGCCGACGTGCGCATCGTCGAGGAGCTCGCGCGCCAGGTGGCGCCCGAGGCGGTCTGACCGCCGACCCCTCCCGGCCTGCGCCACGCGCTCCGCGCGCGCCCTGCGGGACGCGTGGCTACGGTCGCGACGTGAGCCGAACCACCGCCCGGGTGCGCCGCGCGCTGCGCGACCTCGGGGACCGCCTGCCGCCCTGGGCCGCCGTCGTGCTGGGCGCCGCCGCGACCGCGCTCGGCGCCGCCGTCGTGCTGCGGCCGTTCGCCTCGCTCGCGGTCCTCGTCGTCGCGGTCGTCGCGGCGTTCGCCGTCCTCGGCGTCGCCGAGCTCGTCGGCGACGGCGGCGCCCCCCCGGACGCGCGCGGCCCCCGCGCCCTGCGCGTCGTGCGCGGGCTGCTGTTCCTCGCCCTCGCGGTCGCCGTGCTCGTGTGGCCCGCGCCGACGATCGGGGTTGTCGCGCTGCTCGTGGGCGTCGGCCTGGTCGTCGCCGGGGTCCTCGACGTGGTCGACGGCGTCCGGTCGTCCGGCACGGACCGCTGGGCCCGCGTGGCGGTGGGCGCGGCGTCCGTGCTGCTCGGCGCGCTCGCGCTCGTCTGGCCGGACGTGACCGTGCTCGTCGTCGCCGTGGTGCTGGGGGTGCGCCTCGTGCTGCTCGGCGTGCGGCTGCTCGTCGCCGGGGTGCGCCGTGCGCGCGCCGCGCGCCGTCCGCCCGAAACCGTCGCCGCGCCGTCGCGCCGGTCCCGGTCGGCGCGCCGCGGCCCGGCCGCGCTCGTCGGGGCCGTGCTCGCGTTCGTCGCGGCCGCGGGGCTCACGGGCGTGAGCGTCGCCGTGCAGCGCGCCGCGCCGCACGCCGACGCGTTCTACGACGCGCCCGACGCGCCCCCGGACGCGCCCGGGAGCCTGCTGCGGGCCGAGCCGTTCACGCGGCAGATCCCGGACGGGGCGACGGCCTGGCGCATCCTCTACACGACGACGCTCGACGAGGGGGAGCCCACCGTCGCGAGCGGCCTCGTCGTCGTGCCCGACGGCGTCGGGACGGACGGCGGAGCGCCGCCGCCCGTCGTCGCGTGGGCGCACGGCACCACCGGCTTCGCGCGCGGGTGCGCGCCGTCGGTGCTCGACGAGCCGTTCGAGTCCGGCGCGTTCTTCCTGCTCGACGACGTGCTCGCGCGCGGCTGGGCCCTCGTCGCGACCGACTACGCCGGGCTCGGCACGCCGGGACCGCACCCGTACCTCGTCGGCCAGGGCGAGGCCCGCTCCGTGCTCGACGCAGTGCGCGCGGCCCGCGCCCTCGACGATGCGACGCTCGGCGAGCAGACCGTCGTGTGGGGCCACTCGCAGGGCGGGCACGCCGCCCTGTGGACAGGCGCCGCCGCGCCCGCGTACGCCCCCGACGTGCCGCTCGCGGGCGTCGCCGCGCTCGCTCCCGCGAGCGACCTCACGGCCATGGTGTCCCACCTGGAGAACGTGCCCGGGGGGAGCGTGTTCGCGTCGTACGTCGTGGCGGCGTACGACGCGGCCTACCCCGACGCGGACGCGATCGAGGCCGTGCGCCCGGGGGCGCGCCTCGTCGTGCACGAGATGGCGTCCCGCTGCCTGTCCGAGCCGGGCGCGCTCGTCTCCGTCGCCGAGGCGCTGTCCATGGACCAGCCGCTGTGGACGACCGACCCCACGGACGGCGCCCTGGGGGAGCGGCTCGCCGAGAACGTGCCGACCGGGGCGGTCGAGGCGCCGCTGCTCGTCGCGCAGGGGGCGTCGGACCCGCTGGTCCTCCCGAGCACGCAGGACGCGTACGTGGGGGAGCGGTGCGCGGCCGGGCAGCCGGTCGACTACCGCACGTACGAGGGGCGGGACCACGTCGGCCTCGTCCAGGCGGACTCGCCGCTCGCCCCCGACCTCGTGCGCTGGACCGAGGCGCGCCTCGCGGGCGAGCCGCCGACGCCCACCTGCGCCACCGGCTGACGCGTCGGCGTCGCCGCGTGCCGTGGCGCGGGCGGACGGCGGCCGACGGCTGTCAGGGGCGCTCGTCGTCCGCTGTGTCCGCCACGTCCGCCGTGCCCTCCGTGTCCGCCGCGCCGGCGCGCGCCCGGAGCAGGTTCGCCACGTCGGCGAGCGTGCTGCCCACGGCCCGCGGGGCGCGGTCGGGCCGCAGGTAGCGCTCGTCGTCGTCCGGGGTGCCCACGGTCGGGCGAGGTGGCGCCGTCGGCCCGTCCCCCGGCGGGGCGCCGGGCACGGCACCCGGCTCCGGCAGCCCCTGCACCACGCGGCCCCCGCCGGCCCGCCAGGCGAGCGTCGCGTCGACGAGGCGCCGGTACAGCCCCGCGTCGAGCGGGTCGCGCAGCCACGCGTCGGCCGCCTCCGCGACGTGCCGCGCGAGGCGCCCGTCCTGGTCCGTCACGTCGTCTCCCGGTGGGTGGTGTGCCGTCGTCCGGTCCCATCCTCGCGTGCGGCGACCGCACCTGCTTGCGAGCGCGCGGGCGCGGCGCGACGGTGGCGAGCGGAGGTGGTCACCGTGGCCGACGTGTTCCCCCGGATCGCCCAGGTCGTGCTGGACACGACCGACGCCCGCGCGCTCGCGGAGTTCTACCGCGGCCTGTTCGGGCTCGAGTACCGCGCGGGCGACGAGCCGCCCGCCGCGGGCGAGCCCGACCCCGACGGCGCGGACTGGCTCGTGCTGCGCGCCGCACCGGGCGGGGTCCAGCTCGCGTTCCAGCAGGTCGGGGCGCTCCCGCCCTCGACGTGGCCCGACGACGGCGTGCCCCAGCAGCTGCACCTCGACTGCACCGTGCCCGACGTCGCGGAGCTCGACCGGCAGCACGACCGCGCCCTCGCGCTCGGGGCACGGCTGCTGCTCGACCGGTCCGACGACCCCGACGAGCCGCTGCGCGTCTACGCCGACCCGTCCGGTCACCCGTTCTGCCTCTTCGTGGGCTGACGCGCGCGGTCGCCGCCCGTCGCCGGGCGCGGGATCATGCGTGCATGACCGCGACCCCGCTGACCACCGCCGAGCTCACCGACGTCTACACCGACCTCCACCGGCACCCCGAGCTCGCGTTCGCCGAGCACCGGACCGCCGGGATCGTCGCCGAGCGGCTGCGCGGCTGGGGGTACGACGTGCACGAGGGGATCGGCGGGACCGGCGTCGCGGGCGTCCTCGCGAACGGCGACGGGCCGCGCGTCCTGCTGCGTGCCGACATGGACGGGCTCCCCGTCACCGAGCTCACCGGCCTGCCCTACGCCTCGACGGACACCGCGACCACGCCCGACGGCCACGAGTCCGGCACCATGCACGCGTGCGGCCACGACGTGCACGTGACGTGCCTGCTCGGCGCCGCGGCCGAGCTCGCCGCGCACCGCGACACGTGGTCGGGCACGCTCGTCGTCGTCTTCCAGCCCGCCGAGGAGGTCGGCGGGGGAGCGCGGGCGATGGTCGCGGACGGGCTGTTCGACCGGACCGGCGGGCGGCCCGACGTCGTCCTGGGGCAGCACGTCATGCCCCTGCCCGTGGGCGTCGTCAACCTCACCGCCGGGCCGGCGATGGCCGCGACCGACTCGTTCCGCGTCACCCTGCACGGCAAGGGTGGTCACGGCTCGAGCCCCGAGTCGACGGTCGACCCCGTCGTCATGGCGGCCGCGACGGTCATGCGGCTCCAGGGCGTGGTGTCGCGGGAGGTGGGGGCGCGGGAGTCCGCGGTCGTGACCGTCGGGGCCCTGCGCGCCGGGACGCAGGCCAACATCATCCCGGGGTCGGCGGAGCTGCTCGTCAACGTCCGGTCCTTCACGCCGCAGGTGCGCCGTCGCGTGCTCGACGCGATCCACCGCATCGTCGACGCCGAGGCCGCGGCGTCCGGGGCGCCGCAGGCGCCGGAGTACGAGGAGGTCTCGACGTTCGACCTCATGGCCAACGACCCCGCCGCCGCCGAGCGCACCCGGGCCGTCCTCGCTCGCACGCTCGACGAGCAGCACGACCGCATCGAGGCCGCGGGCGGGCGGGCCGCGGTCGTGTCGCTGCCGCCGCTGCCCGGCTCCGAGGACGTCGGCGACCTCGCCACGGCCGCCGGCGTGCCGCTCGTCTACTGGAACCTCGGCGGGTTCGACCCCGCGCTGTTCGCCGCGTTCGACCTGTCCACCGCGACGGGCATGGGCAACCTGCCCGACGGCGTCGCCCCGAACCACTCCCCGTACTTCGCGCCCGTCCCCGAGCCGACGCTCGACCTGGGCGTCGCGCTCCTCGTCGCCGCGGCACGCGACTGGCTGCGGACCGCGTAGGACAGCCCTACTGGGTGGCGACGAACACCTCGTCGGCGAAGTACCCCGGAGTCACACGGATCAGGCCGGGGTCTCCCGCCGGGACCGCGATGACCGTGTTCCCGGTCGTCGTGCCGCCCGTGTACAGCTCGTCGATACCGAGGCTCGGGTCCGGCGGGAGCGCAAAGGTGTCGTACGCGGCCAGGACCTCGCCGGTGCTGGCGACGTAGTCGATGCCCACCGCCATGGCGAAGCTCGACTCCGCGCCCGTGTAGGTGATCGTCGCGTTGATCAGCGCGTAGGTGAACCCCTCGGGGGCCGGCTCGTTGTACAGGTCGGGTGCCATGACCGCGTCCGTCGCGTCGAGCTGCACCGAGTTGATGGTCACGTCGAAGTCGTCGCCGCTGATGACGCTGCCGATAGGGACCGGGTTGTCGCGGCTGCCCGGCTCGGAGGCCGCCTCCTGCTCCGTGTCCGTCTCGGTCTCCTCCGCCGCGCCCTCGTCCTCGGCAGGCGCCGAGTCCTCGGCGTCCGGGGTGGTCACGGTGACGTCCGAGCCGCCGAAGGCCTCGTCCACCGAGTCGCTCACCACGGTGAAGAAGACGATGAACCCGACGATCGTCCCGACGACGGACAGGACGAGCGCCGTGACGACCGGCCACTTCTTACCCTGCACGAAGAACCCGATGATCGACAGGATGAAGGCGATCGGGAGCAGGACCCAGCCGATGATCAGCGCGCCGGGGATGCAGGCGAAGACGAACCCGACGACCGCGGCGGCCAGCGCCACCCAGCCGAGGGGGTGGACCGTGCGGGCGGTGGCCGTCGTCGCGCCCGGGTAGGCGGTTCCGTAGGCTGCTGCCGAGGGGTCGCCGCCGGGGGCGCCGTAGCCGGTTCCCGGAGCGGCAGGCTGGTTCTGCGGGGCCGGGATCGTGTGCTGCGTCCACGACGATCCGTCCCAGTACCGCTGGACACCGGTCCCGCTGCCGTCGTCGTACCAACCGGGTGCCGGAGAACCATCGGGCGTGCTCATGGGCACATGCTAGGTGGGCGTGGTGAGCGCCCCAGCACCGGTCGAACGGAATTCACCCGGTCGTCCGGTCGACGGTCGTCGGGGTCAGGCGGACTTCTCGCGCGGGGTGCGGGCGCGCGCGGTCGTGGTGCGCGGCACGATCGTGGGATTGACGTTGTCCAGCACGACCTCACGCGTGATCACGACCCGCTCCACGTCATCACGCGACGGCACGTCGAACATCACCTGCTGCAACACCTCCTCCATGATCGCGCGCAACCCCCGCGCCCCCGTCCCGCGCAACAACGCCTGCTCCGCGACCGCCTCGACCGCACCCGCGGTGAACTCCAGCTCCACCCCGTCGATCGCGAACATCCGCTGATACTGCTTCACCAACGCATTCCGCGGCTGGGTCAGGATCCGCACCAACGCCTCCCGGTCCAACGCCGCCACCGACGCGATCACCGGAAGGCGCCCGATGAACTCCGGGATCAACCCGAACCGGTGCAGATCCTCGGGGCGCACCTGCGCGAACAGGTCCTCCCCCGCACCCGTCTCGATCGGCGCACCAAAACCCACACCCCGCTTGCGCGCCCGCGCCGCCACGATGTCGTCCAACCCCGCAAAAGCCCCCGCCACGATGAACAGCACGTTCGAGGTGTCCACCTGGATGAACTCCTGGTGCGGGTGCTTACGACCACCCTGCGGCGGCACCGACGCCGACGTCCCCTCGATGATCTTCAACAACGCCTGCTGCACACCCTCACCCGACACGTCCCGCGTGATCGAGGGGTTCTCCGCCTTGCGCGCCACCTTGTCGATCTCATCGATGTAGATGATGCCCGTCTCAGCCTTCTTCACGTCGAAGTCCGCCGCCTGCACCAGCTTCAACAGGATGTTCTCCACGTCCTCACCGACATACCCCGCCTCGGTGAGCGCCGTCGCGTCCGCGATCGCGAAAGGCACGTTCAACATCCGCGCCAACGTCTGCGCCAGATACGTCTTGCCCGTCCCCGTCGGACCGATCAACAAGATGTTCGACTTCGCCAGCTCCACGTAGTCCGGGTCGTCGGTGGCGAGGGCCTCGCCCGCCTCCTCGGCGGCGGCCGCGGCGCGCACGCGCTTGTAGTGGTTGTGCACCGCGACGGCCAGGGCCCGCTTCGCGCCGTCCTGCCCGACGACGTAGCGGCTGAGGTGCGCGAAGATCTCGTGCGGCGTGGGGAGGGGGCCGCTGCCGGTGACGATGTCCTGCTCGGCGGACTCCGCCTCACGGTCCTCCTCGACCATCTCGAGGCAGAGGGCCACGCACTCGTCGCAGATGAAGACGCCCGCGGGGCCCGCGATGAGCCGCTTCACCTGCCGCTGCGACTTGCCGCAGAACGAGCACGTGAGCGCGTCCGCCGCGCGGGGCCCGCGCTGCCCGCGCGCGCCGCCGTCGTCGGTGCCGTCGGAGCGTGCCACCAGGTGCCTCCAGTCGAGTCGGTTGCGGCCGATCGTAACCGTCGCCCACGACACCCCCGCACGCGAGCCCGGGGACGCGCTGGGTCAGGCGTGCGGGACGTCGTCCGCCGCGACGGCGCCGACCGCGTCCTCGGTGAGGAGCTGGAGCCGGCTCGCGGTGCGGAACGCGTCCGGGCGGTCGGGGAGCGCGGTGCGGAACGTGCCGAGCGCGTGCGGCGACGTGACGACGAGCTCGACGTCCGCGTCGACCAGCACGTCGACGACCGCGACGAACCGCTGCTGGGCCTCACGGTCGACGCGCGTGAGCAGCGGGACGTCCGTGACGACCCACCGGCGGAAGCGCACGGACCAGTCGAGGTACTCCAGGGTCGACGTCGGCCGGCCCGCGAGGTCGTCGAACGTCACCCACAGCTCGTCCGCGCGCGCCGCCGTCACGGGGAACGTGCGCGACCCGGTGCGCACCGCCGTCGCCTCGTCCGCACCCGGGCGGCGCAGGCCGCGGGCGTCGAGCTGCGCCGTCGTGCCGGGGCGGAGCCACGCGCCCGCGGCGAACCCGGCGCGACCGCGCCCGCCGAGCGTGCGGTAGTCCGTGGGCCCGGCGAGCTCGACGACGTCGAGGTGCGCGCGCAGGAGGGCGATCCCGGGCTCGGCGACGTGGTGCCACAGCGGGTTCGGCAGCAGCGTGCCGGGCTCGTAGTTCGACGTCGCGACCACGACGACGCCCGCCGCGAACGCCCGGCGCAGGAGCCGGGTGAGCAGGGTCGCGTCGCCGGTGTCGTGGAGGTGGAGCTCGTCGAGGTAGAGCAGCGTCGTCCCGCGCAGGAGGCCGTCGATCGCGGAGTCGACGGCGCCGGGGCGTGGCTCCGGCGACTCCTCCGACGGCCTGGGCGGCGTCGGCTCCGCGACCGGCGCGGTCGCCCGGGTGCGCCACCCGCGCGTCGGGCCACCCTGCCCGACGGCGGGCCGCGGCCCGGTGAGGGCGGTCACCCGTCGGGCGTGGATCGCCGCGTGCAGCTCGCGGAACAGGTCGTACACGTGGACCCGCTTGGTCGCGCCGGCGGGGAGCCCGTCCGCGACGGCCGCGAAGAACGCCCCCGCCAGCCACGACTTCCCCCGCCCCGCGGGGCCCCACACGTACAGGCCGCGGACGGGGCGCCGTCGGGCCCCGGCGAGCTCCTCCCCGAGCCGGACGAGCCGGTCGAGGAGCGCGGACTGCGCCGCGTCGAGCGCGAACCCCTCGCGCGACGCCGCCGCCTCGACCGCACGCCGGGTGCTGTCGAGGCGGGAGCGGGTCATTGGGTCAGCCTAGGCGCGGCGACCGCGCAGAGCCTTGACCCACACGTCGACGACGTCCCACGCCGCGATGACGAGGGTCACCGCGACGATCGCGTTCGAGAGCCACGCGAGCGAGTCGGCACCGGAGGCCTCGAGGAACGCGGGGTTGACGAGGCGGTCGGTGCTCGCGAGCCACACGATCGCGCCGGCGAACAGGACGCCTGTGACGGTGTTGACGGCGGCGAGGCCGACGGTCCACCGGCCGCGGACGTACGTGACGATCATGAGCACGATCTCGGCCGCGACGATCGCGAGGAGCGCGCCGGTCCACAGCGGCCACAGGTCCGGGTGCAGGACCGGGATCACGTCGCCGTCCGCGCCGCGGAACCACGCGATCGAGGGCTGGAGCAGGAGTGCCGCGGCGACCAGGACGAGCAGGCCGACCGAGGCCACCGTGTCGACGAGCGAGATCTCGCGCGGCGCGCGCTCGGCGGGGAGACGGTCGACCGTCCACGGGCCGGTGAGGTCGTCCTGGCTGCGTGGGCTGCCGTAGCGCTCGAGCACGACGAAGACGAGCGTCGTCCAGAACGCGATCTGCAGGGCGACGGAGGCAGTCGTCCAGATGCCGCTCCAGATGGCCGACCCGACGGTGGCGCCGTCGACGAGGTCGGTGACGAGCACGATCGCCCCGGGGATGAGGCTGACCCAGAGCAGCGTCTTGAGGAGGCGCAGCCAGTCGAGGTAGAGCGTCGGCCCGATGAGGTACAGCGGGCGACCGGCGAGGTCGGCCGCGAGGCGGTCGGGGTCGCCGAGGTCGTTGAGGACGTCGGTCTCGGCTCGGGCCGGGTCGGCGCCGGCCTCGACCTTGGCCTCGACCGCGTCGGCGACGGACGTGCGGAGCTCCTGCTCGAGGTCGGCGTGCTGGCTCGCGGGGACGCGGCGCAGCGTGGCGGCGACGTAGCGGTCGGTGAGCGTCATGACGTGCCTTCCTGGGAGTCGATGGTCTGGAGGCTCCGTGCGATCGCGAGCCACTCGTCGAGCAGGTCGCGGGCGAAGCGCTCGCCCGCGGGGGAGGTGCGGTAGAACTTGCGCGGCCGCGCCTCGTCGGTGTTCCACTCGCTCACGAGGAGGCCCTGCTTCTCGAGCCGGCGCAGGAGCGGGTAGAGCGTGTTGGCGTCGACGGGGACGCCCGCTGCGGCGAGCGCCTCGAGGAGCCCGTAGCCGTAGCCGGGCGTGCGCAGCAGCAGCAGGCTCGCGACGACGACGGAGCCGCGGCGCACCTCCTGGCTGTGCCCGGCGTAGATCTCGGGATCGGTCATGTCACACACCATAGTGTGTGACGCACAGTATGAGCAAGAGACACATCATCGTGTCGATGAGAGAGCGCTAGACTGGAATGGTTCCAGAGAAGAGTGCGTACCTGCCGCGGGAGGCCGAGTGACCGACCTGATCGACACCACCGAGATGTACCTGAAGTCGATCTACGAGCTGCAGGAGGAGGGGATCCCCCCGCTGCGCGCGCGGATCGCCGAGCGCCTCGGGCACTCGGGGCCGACGGTCTCGCAGACCGTGGCGCGCATGGAGCGCGACGGCCTCGTCGTCGTCGGGGGTGACCGCCAGCTCGAGCTCACGGCCCTCGGCCAGCAGACGGCGGTGCGCGTCATGCGCAAGCACCGCCTCGCCGAGCGCCTGCTCACCGACGTCATCAAGCTCGACTGGGAGCACGTCCACACCGAGGCCTGCCGGTGGGAGCACGTGATGAGCGACCTCGTCGAGCGGCGCCTCGTCGGGCTCCTCGACCACCCGGCGCACGACCCGTACGGCAACCCCATCCCCGGCCTGCGCGAGCTCGGCGAGGACCTGCCCGAGGTCGGCTACCTCCAGGGCGTCGTGTCCCTGCGTGCGCACCTCGTCGCGCGCGGCGCGGTGCCGGGCACGGAGGTGCGCGTCGTGCTCCAGCGCATCGCCGAGCCGATCCAGGTCGACGTCGAGCTGCTCGCGCGGTTCGCCGAGGCGGGGGTCTTGCCGCACCGGACCCTCGTGGTCACGGTGGGCGACGGCGTCGTCACCGCGTCGGGCGAGGGCGCCCTGACCGTCCTCGACCTGCCCGACGACGTCACGCGCCACCTCTTCGTGACCGCGGACTGACGGTGTCGTGGCCCGAGGCGGCCGCTGAGAACGAGGTTGGTCCCGCTATCCGGTGGATAGCGGGACCAACCTCGTTGTGGTGGGGGAGCAGGGTCGTGCTCGCCGACCGGGTGTCGTGCGGCGGGGTCGTCAGGGGACGATGAGCCCGGCGGTCTGGGTCTTGGCGCGCTGGAGGCGGGCCTCGGCGTCGGACCAGTTGACGAGGTTCCACCAGGCG
>NZ_JBJXVU010000006.1:0-305177 GCF_046159675.1 Cellulosimicrobium sp. RS
ACCCAACCACCCGGACGGGCAACCAGGCCAGCCATGCCACAGGGACAAAAATTTGGCATTGACTAACAAGCACACTGTTGAGTTCTCAAACAACCGACACACACCAACTCAGCACCACCCGACCGGGTGGAACCTCGCTTGGGGCAACCCTTCAACCTTACCAGGTCCTCCCCGGCTCCTCAACCCCGGCTGTTCGCCGTGATCCAGTCGCCGTGGTCTTCCTCGTCGCGGGCAGAGAACACTCTACGCCATGCGGTGGAAGGGTTTCGACCCCGGGACCAGCCACCCTCGATCGTTCGAGGCGGTGTCTGTTCCTCCCTGTCGGGCCGACATCCAGAACATTACGCGGCCCCGCGCGGCATGGTCAAGCCGCTCCCCGGTGACCCGGCCCACAGGGACGCTGCCGCTCGCCGCACGGCACGACGTGCGGCCGTCCGCCCCGCCCTCCCACGCACCCCCGGCGCCGCGCTCAGACCGTCGTCGCGAGCCGCAGGATCACGCGGTCCCCCGGTCGGAGCTGGGCCGCGCGGTCGACGTCCCGCTCGCGGAGCACCCCGATGACGGGGTATCCCCCGGTGACCGGGCGGTCCGCGAGGAAGACGACGGGACGCCCGTCGGGCGGGACCTGGACCGCGCCGCGGACGAGCCCCTCGGACGCCAGCTCCCCCGGCCTGCGGGGCACCGCCTGGCCGTCGAGCCGCAGGGCGACGCGGTCGCTGTCCGGCGACACGGTCCGCAGCGCGCGCAGCGCGTGCCCCGCACCGGGGAGGAACCAGTCGGACCGCGGCCCGGGCAGCACCTCGAGCACCGCGCCCGCCCGCTCGCCCGGACGCGGCTCGCCGGGCGGGAACCGCACCGGTGCGACGTCGGGCCACGGCCACGTGCCCGACGGCGCGGCCCCCACCGCGACGACATCGCCCGGCTGCAGGGGTCCTGGGCCGAGCCCGGCGAGCACGTCCCGCGCGCGCGACCCGAGGACGGCGGGCGGCCGGAGCCCGCCACGCACCCCGAGGTAGGTGCGCAGACCGTGCGCCGCCAGGCCGAGGCGGAGGGTCCCGCCGTCGGGCACCCGGAGGGCCGCGTGCATGCCGACCGGGCTCCCGTCCACGCTCGCGGGGACCGCCGCCCCCGCCAGCGCGACGACCGCCCCGCCGGCGAACCGCACGGCGAGACCACCGAGGGTGACCTCGATCGCCGCGGCACCGTCCGGGTTGCCCACGAGCCGGTTCGCGAGCGCGTACGACGCGCGGTCGGCCGCTCCCGACGGCCCGACCCCGACGGCGGCGAGCCCCGGACGCCCCGCGTCCTCGACGAGCGCGAGGGGACCCGTCGCGAGCACCTCCAGGGCGCGCGGGGCCGGCGGCGAGGGGGTGGTGACCTGCGCAGGCTGCACGCGCGGCGTCCCCGCGCTCCCGTCCTGCCGCTCCGCTCGCGTCGGCACGAGCGCGCCGACGCCCCCGGCCACGGCCGCGCGGACCGGCACGAACCGCACGCGCGCGCCGGGCGCGACGAGCGCGGGCGGGTCCCGGTCGACGTCGAACATCTGCACGTCCGTGCGGCCGAGGAGGCGCCACCCGCCCGGGGACTCCCCCGGGTAGACGGCGGTGAGCCCGCCCGCGAGCGCCACGGAGCCGGCGGGGACGCGGGTGCGCGGGGTGGCCAGGCGCGGGGCGGCGATCGCGGGATCGACCCCGGAGAGGTACGTGAAGCCCGGCGCGAACCCGCCGAACGCGGCCTCGTACTCGCGGCCGTGGTGCCGCGCGACGACCTCCTCGACGCTCAGGCCCGCCCAGCGGGCGACGTCGTCCAGGTCGGGGCCGTCGTAGCGCACGGGGATCTTGACGAGCTCCCCGACGTGGGTGGTGGGGCCGGTCGTCGACGCGCGCCGCACCGCCGCGCGCAGCCACGCCCGGGCGGCGGGGACGTCCGAAGGCGCCGCGCAGCGCACGAGCACCGTGCGGGCGGCCGGGACGACGTCGACCACGCCGGGCGGCGCGTCGCCCAGGGCCCGGTGCAGCGCGCGCACGGCGGCGAGGTCCGGCAGGTCGACGAGCAGCGCGGCCTCGCCGAACGCGTGCACCGTCACCTCGCCGTCGGGGCCGTCGGCCGCGTCGCGGACCGGTGACCCGGGAGCGGGCGACCCTCCGGTCGTCACGGCACGGCGTCCGCGCCCGCCGACCCGCCGTGCGGGGCGTCGACGAAGGGCCGCACGACGACCCCGGCCTCCTGGAGCGCGGTCCGCAGCGCCCCGAGCAGCCCGACTGCCCCGGGGGTGTCCGAGTGGACGCACACCGAGTCCGCCTCGACGCGCAGCGACGTGCCGTCCGCGGCCTCGACCGTGCCGGTCGTCACGAGCCGGACGACGCGCCGGGCGACCTCGTCGCCGTCGTGCACGACGGCGCCCGGCTCCCCGCGCGGGACGAGCTCGCCCGACGGGAGGTAGCCGCGGTCGGCGAAGGCCTCACGGACGGTGGGCTGGCCCGCCGCGTCCGCGAGCCGCAGCACGGCCGAGCCGGGCAGCCCCACGACGGGCAGCGTGGGGTCGTAGGCGTGCACCGCGTCGACGACGGCCCGGGCCTGCGCCTCGTGGTGGACGATCGCGTTGTAGAGCGCGCCGTGCGGCTTGACGTACCGCACGCGGTCCCCCGCGAGCCGGGCGAACCCGTCGAGAGCGGCGAGCTGGTAGAGCACCTCGTCGGCGAGCTCGCCGGGGTCCACGTCCATGAACCGCCGCCCGAAGCCCGCCCGGTCCCGGTAGCTCACGTGCGCGCCCACCCGCACCCCGCGCGCGGCGGCGTCCCGCGTCACGGTCCGCATGGTCGTCGCGTCGCCCGCGTGGAACCCGCACGCGACGTTCGCGCTGGTCACGAGGCCGAGCAGGGCCTGGTCGTCGCCAAGGGTCCAGCGGCCGAAGCCCTCGCCGAGGTCGGCGTTGAGGTCGATGCGCGTCACGCGTCCATCATGCCCGGGACGCGCGCTCGGCGGGCTCCGCCGCGGACCCCACCGGTGCGCCACCGCTGCGCCACCGCGGTGCCCACCGTGCCGTGGGCGGAGACCGCGGGCGTAGATTTCCTGGCATGCCGGACGACACCACCACCGCCACGACGGCCGTGCGCCGCGCGACGACGGCCGACGCCGCCGCGCTCGCGGACCTGGCCGCGCTCACGTTCCCGCTCGCGTGCCCGCCCGGCACGTCGCCCGACGCGATCGCCGAGCACGTCGCGACGCAGCTCTCGCCCGACCGGTTCCGCGCGTGGGCCGCGAGCGCCGCGCACGCGCTGCTGCTCGTCGAGACGGCGGCGACGTCGCCAGGGACCTCGACCGGCACCTCGACCGGCACCTCGACCGCCACGGCGGGCACTGCGAGCGACGCCGGGTCGCCCGAGCCCGCGACCGGCCCGCTCGGGTACGCGCTGCTGGCACGGGGTGTCCCCGACGACCCGGACGTGGCGGCCGCCGTCGGGCCGGGCGAGGCGGTGGAGCTGTCGAAGATCTACGTGCACCCCGCCGCGCAGGGCACGGGCGTCGCGAGCGTGCTCATGACCGCGACGACGGGGGCCGCGGCGCTGCTCGGACCCGGGCTCCCCCTCTGGCTCGGCACGAACGGGCACAACGCGCGCGCCCAGGCCTTCTACCGCAAGCACGGGTTCGCCGTGGTCGGGAGCCGGACGTACGTCGTCGGCGGGGAGACCCATGCGGACGTCGTCATGGCCCTGCCCCGCCGCTGACGGACGGGAGTTCCCGGTCGGGCTCGGCCTGCACCCCGGAGGGCGCCCGACCGGGAGGTCGGTGGGCGGCCCGTGCGGGCCGCGGTCGTCCGATGGACGGTGGTCGGTCGGCTCAGTGGTCGTGCGCGTCCTCGCCGTCGGCGCCCTCGTGGCCGCCCTCGTCACCGCCCGTGTGGCCGAGGCCGAGGCCGCCGTCGAGCGAGTCGTCGGGGTGGACGGGCAGGAAGACGTGGACGTGGCCCTGGCCGCCGGCGGTCGAGCGCAGGTCGAGCTGGACGGCGGCGAGCCCCCACGTCTCGACGGCACGCGTGCGCAGGTCGCCCGCGAGGGCGTACAGGTCGGGGGCCGCGGCGGGGTCGGCGCTCGCGGCGAGCCCGACGGCGTCGAGCGCGTCCCCGACGAGCTCGAGCGACGTGAGCATGCCGTTGCGGACGATGTTGTGCTCGGAGGAGCCGCTCGCGAGCGACTCCGTCTCGGCGACGAGGCCGTCGACGGTCGCGCGCCAGGCGGTGACGTCCGCGGGGTCCGCGGGGACGGCGCTCGACCCGTCGACGGGGAGCACCGCGTGGAGGCCGTGCAGCACGGGGACGAGCTCGGTCTGGAGGTACCGGGCGTGGTCGATCGAGGCGACGAGGTTCTCGGCGTCGCGCACCTCCTCGGCCGCTTCCAGCTCCGCGACGCGCGCCGGGTCGACGGCGAAGCCCTCCTCGTCAGGTGCCGCGCCGCCGCGCGTGAGCGCGACGACCGCCGCGACCACGACGGCCACGAGCGCGAGCGCGCCGACGACGAGCAGGACGCGGCGCCACGGGTCGAGGCCCACGAACCACCGGCGCGCGCGGACGCGCGCCGGTGGCCGGGGTTCGGGGCGGCCGGCACCGCCCCGGTCGGCAGGGCGGGAGCGTGCGGGCGTCGTCGGGCCGCCGGTGCGGCCGGAGCCCGCCCGGGCTCCTCCCGCCGGGGTCCGGGTCGTCGCCGTCCGTGCCGAGGTGCGCTGTGCCACCTGTCGCTCCTGTCCTGTGGTCGTCCCGCCGGATCCGCCGGCCCGGCCCGTGAGCCGGGCCGGCGAGGCGGCCGGTGACGGGGGCGGGTCCCGTCACCGGCCCGCCGTCAGCCGCAGCTCACGGCGTCGTACGGCACCTCGATCTCGGTCGTGACGTCGCCGAGCGTCGCCGTGACCGTCGCCGTGCCCGCCTCGAACGCCGTCGCGCGCGACGCGAACGACTGGTAGGCGTTGGCACCCACCTCGACCGCGCCGAACTCCTTGGAGCCGAACGGCGTGGTGAGGGTGACCGCGACGGGCGCCTCGTCGGCGTTCGTCGCGCGCAGGGCGAGGTACGCCTTGCCCGCGAGGCAACGGGCCGAGGCGGTGACCTCGACGTCGACCGTGGGCTCGGGCTCGGAGTCCGTCGTGAGACGGAACCAGTCGAACGCCACCGTGACCGGCGTCTCCTGCTCCGGGCCGATCGCCATGAGGCCGACCTTCGTCAGCGCCGCGTCGTTGGTGACCGGGTCGCCCAGCGGCGTCCAGGTCACCCCGCCGTCGCTGACCCAGCCCTGGTACGTGCTGCCCACCTTCTCGAGCCGCAGGTACCAGTAGCCCGACTCGGTCGAGTCGGCGAGCTCGAGCTGACGGTTGCCGCCGTTGCCGAACTGGCCGCCCTTCTCCGAGACGAGCTCGCCGCCGAGGTTCAGCGCCGCGCCCGGGGCGTTCTTCGCGAGCACGTCGGCCTTGACGTAGTTGTCGTCGTCGCCGTACGCGATGAGGCCCGCGAGCTGCCACCGGTGCACGAGCGGCGCCTTGAACCGCGTCTCGACGACCCAGTCGCCCTCCGGTGCCGTCTGGAGGACGAAGTTGCGCGGGTCGTCGTTGTTGCCGGCGTTGATGTCGCCCGGCTGGGTCGTGATGCGCAGCTCGCCGTCGGCGACGGCGACCTTCGACCCGTCGTAGCGCACGACCGCGTCCCAGCGGCAGCCGTCGAGGGCGTCGCCCTCGAACTCGTCGCTCGGCTCGCGCTCGCCGTCGTCCGACCCGTCGCCCGTGACGCGCACGTGGTCGACCCTGGCGACCGAGTCGGCGGCCGCCGTGTCGCCGCCGGCCATCACGCCGAACGTCGCGCCCGGCTTCACGGGCGCCGAGCCCGCGAGCGCCGTCCACGTCTGGCCGTCCGCCGAGTACGCGGCCGTGATGGCGGAGCCGTCCGAGACGAGGCGCAGGTGGATCGCCGTCGGGAAGTCCCCGGCGACGTTCGTCTGGCCGTGCCACGTGCGGGCGCCGCCGGTCTCGGTCTGGAACTCGAGGAACCGGTTGCCGTTCTGGTTCTTCGTGAACGCGAGCTTGGTGTACTCGTCGTCGGTCACGTGGACCAGGAGGCCGGCGTGCTGCCAGTGCCGGGCGAGCGGGACGTCGAGCTTCGTCTCGAGCGTCCACGCGCCGGCGGGTGCGGGCTGACCGAGGTAGCTGATCGGCCCGGTCTGCGCCTCGTTGATGTCGCCCTGCACGACCGGCAGGACGGCGTGGCCGTCGGCGACGGTGATCGGCTTGCCGTCGGCCTGGCGGACGACCGTCCACCGCGGGTCGAGGGTGTCGCCGTCGAACTCGTCGGACGAGTCCGCGAGGCACTGCGGCGGGGTCTCCTCACCGGGTCCCCCGGTCTGCGGGTCGTCGTCGAACGCGAAGTCCTGGAACTCGACGGCGCTCGTGGCCGAGGTGCTGTGCGCGGTGACGAAGAGCCCCACGTCCTGCACGGACGCCGCACCCGGGAGGGCCTGGGGCTCCCCGATCTGCGTGAAGTTCTCGCCGTCCTTGCTCCAGGAGGCCGTGTACAGGTCGCCGTCGCGCACGATCCGCACCCACGCGGGGTAGCTCGTCGAGCTCGCGGCGGACGACGTGACGAGCTGACCGGCCGCGTTGCCGCGGAGCCACTCGAAGCCGCCGCTCGGGCGCATGCCCAGGGCGGCGTAGCCCGGCGAGTTCGCCGTCTGCGTCACGTCGTTGCGGACGATGATCCCGGCCTTGGCGGAACCGTTCGAGTTGCCCTGGCTGGTGATCTTCACCGTCGCCGACCAGTTCTCGTCGGCGCCCTGCTCGCGGTAGATGGTCGAGTACTCGTTGGTGCCCTGCCACATGTTCGCGCCGCCCGACGTGATGAGGTACTTGCCCTCGGCGAGCTGCTCGAACGTCCCGTTCGCGTTGGTGAAGGTCTTCATGCCCCCGAAGAGGTCGCCGACCTGCGCCACGACGACGCGGGACCGCGTGTAGAGGCCCTTGTCGTTGGTCGCGACCGCGGTCAGCTCGTAGTTGTTGTCCGCCGTCACCTCCCACGTGGCCTCGTACGGCGCCTCGGTGTCGGTCCCGATCGACTCGCCGTCGACGAAGAACTCGACCTCGGTGACCGTGTTCTCCGTGTCGTCGGCCTCGGCCGTGACCGTGATCTCGCCCTGCTCCAGGCGCACGCCCGCCTCGGGCGCGGTGATGCGCACCTTCGGCCGCGTGGTGGCGGAGACGCCCTTGCCGTCGGCCTCGACGAAGTTCAGGCGACGCTCGCCCGCGCCGGGGAACACGACGTAGAGCGTGAACGGCTCCCGGGGGTCGGTGACGTCCACGGTCACGTCGGTGAACGTGCCGAGACCCGTCTGCGGGATCTGGGCCGTACCGAGGAGCTCGCCGTCCGCGGCGTCGCGCCGCAGCTCGATCGTGCCCTCGGCCGCCGCGGCGACGCGCAGCGTGAGCGCCTGCACGCCGTACAGGCTCACCGGGTCGTACGACGCCCAGGCCCCGTTCGACCCGGTGATGACCGAGCCGCCGCCCTCGACGTCCCGGCTCGGGATCGTCGTGGTGCCGTCGGAGTCGGCGTGGAACTCCGCCTCGCGCTTCTTCGGGAAGATGAGCGTGGTGTCCGAGCCGGTGAGGGCCGGGACGTCGTCTACGCCGCCGCGGTCGGTGTAGCGCGCGTCGATCACGTAGAAGACGTTCATGTCCTCGCCGTGGCCGCCGCCGAGGCTCGTCGCGACCGTGCCCGTCCGGCCGTGCAGCGGCTCGGAGGGGTGCGCGTGCGCGTCGTGGCCGAGCGCGGGCTGGATGATGACCTGCTCGTCGTCGATGGTCTCGCCGTCCGGCGAGTCCTCGGCGTCCGTCACGGCCACGTCCCACGTGATGTCGTCACCGAAGGTGAAGAACGAGCCGGTGGGCGGCAGGCCGAAGTCGACCTCGGGCCGCGTGTTGCCGACCGTGATCGGCACGGTCGCCGTGCCCACCTTCCCGGCCGGGTCGGTCACCGTGAGGCGGGCGTCGTAGACGCCGTTCTCCGTGTAGGTGTGGCTCGGGGCGGCGGACGTCGAGTCCGTCGTGCCGTCACCGTCGAAGTCCCACGCGTACGTGAGCGCCTCGCCCTCGGGGTCGGTGCTCCCGGTCCCGTCGAACGACACCTCGAGCGGCGCGATGCCGGAGTCCGGCGTCGCGACCGGCTTCGACACCGGCGAGCGCGAGCCCGACAGGTAGTCGATGCGGTGCAGGCCCGAGTTGGGGTTGTCGCGGCCGAAGCCGCCGCCCCAGTCGAGCACGTACATCGCGCCGTCGGGCCCGAACTTCGAGTCGATCGGCGCCAGGAACTGCTCCTGCGGGAGGAACGGGTTGACCTTCTCGACGTCGGTCACGCCGGGAGCGGCCTCGGGGTCCTTGAGGTCGATCGTGTACATCTTGTTCCGGGCCCACTCGTAGAAGAAGGCCTTGCCGTCGTAGGACGACGGGAACTTCGTGTCGGAGTCGAGCTCCGGGTCGTACTCGTAGAACGGGCCGCCCATGGGCGCGAGGCCGCCGCCGGCGTTGATGACGCCGGGCACCGACGAGCGCTGGTAGCCGTACCAGAGGTCCGCCGGCTGCGCGGCGGGGAGCTCGGTGAGGCCGGTGTTCTTCACCGAGTCGTTGACCGGGGCGTCGCAGTCGAAGAAGTCACCGACCGTGACCGGGCTCGTGCGGTAGTCGACGTCGCGGAACGGCTCGTTGTTCCCCATGCACAGGGGCCAGCCGAAGAAGCCGGGCTCCTTGATGAGGTTCCACTCGGCGATGCCGGCCGGGCCGCGGTTCGCCGGGTTGTCCGACCCGTTGTCGGGCGAGTAGTCGGCGACGCCGAGGTTGCCCGTCTTCGGGTCGATGGTGAACCGGAACGGGTTGCGGAAGCCCATCGCGTAGATCTCGGGCAGCGTCTTCTCGGTGCCCGGCGCGAAGAGGTTGCCCTCGGGGATCGAGTACGTGCCGTCGTCCTCGGGGTGGACCCGCAGCACCTTGCCGCGCAGGTCGTTCGTGTTCGCCGACGTCGCACGCGCGTCGTGGAACGTGCCGTCGCGCTCGGAGATCGGCGCGTAGCCGCCCGACGGCTCGGAGTGCGGGTTCACGTCGTCGCCCACGCCGATGTACAGGTCACCGGTCTCGTGGTCGACGAGCAGGCCGCCGCCCGTGTGGCCCGGCTCGTCGGGCAGGCGCCCGGCCGGGATCTCCATCAGGACCTTCTCCGACGCGGGGTCGATCACGGTCGCGCCCGGGCCGTCCGACGACACCGTGAACCGCGAGACGCGGTTGAAGAAGTTCGCCGGGTCGGAGTCGTTCGAGCTCGCGGGCGAGTAGTACTGGTACAGGTACCCGTTCTCCGCGAAGTCCTTGTCGAGCGCGATGCCGAGCAGGCCGTCCTCGCCGCCCGAGTACACGGGGAGCGTGAGCGCCGTCGTCGTGTTCTGCGTCCGCGGGTCGTAGACGCGGACCTGGCCGCGCACGAGCTCGGTGTAGAACACGCGGCCGTCGGGCGCGACGTCCATGCCGAAGGGGGCGCTCGTGTTGGAGTCGAGCGCGACCTTCTCGAACGAGCCCCAGTCGGTGCCGCCGCAGTCGCCCTCGACGAGGCCCGCGGCCCACTGCACGCCGCCGACGACGTGCTGCACGAAGTCGGGCTCCTGCGTGTAGTGCGCCCCGAAGTGGCCCATGCCCGTCATCCAGGCACGACCGCCGTCGTACGGCTTGCACCAGGAGATCGGGTGGTCGTAGCCCATCTTGTTGCCGCCGGCGTCGTACGTCGTCTCGTCCATCGTGGCGAGGACGTGCGCGCTGCCGCGGACGTTGGCCGAGAAGTTGTACCACTCGTCCGCGCGCGTCCAGCGCTGGGACAGGTGCTCGGTCGACGGGTGCGTGCGGTCCTCGACGCGGACCGTGCCGGGCAGGCCGGGGCTGCTGCCCGTGGCGGCGTGACCGGGCATCAGCGCGCCGATCATGTCGTCCCACCACTGGTAGCTGCCGCGCATGTCGGTCGCGTTGTGGATGGCGACGATGCCGCCGCCCGCCTGCTGGTAGCGCTCGAGCGCCGCCTTCTCGTCCGCGTTCCACGGGTCGCCCGACGTCTGGAACATGACGAGGGCGTCGTACTGCGCGAGGTTGTCGTCGGTGAACACCGAGGAGTCCTCGGTGTGGTCGGACTCGATGCCGACCTCGGCGAACGCGGCCTCGAGCACGGGCGTGCCCTGCGTGATCGCCTCGGTGTGCCGGAACTGGGTCGTCTTGGTGAAGATGAGCACCTTGTGCTCTTCGTCCGCAGGGACGGGGTCGTCCGCGGCAGCGGCCATCGTGACGGGCGCAAGCGTGAACGCGAGCGCCCCGACGGTCAGTGCGGCGACCGATCTCGCCCTGCGTGGGCGTCGTGCAGTCATCGTGGTGCCTCCAGGGGCATGACGTGCGGGCCCGGACGTCGTCGTCCGGGCAGGGTGGTCGTCATCCCGCGGCGTGCCGGCGCCGGCGGTCGTCTGCGACTACGGCTACGTGCTCTCCGGCTCGGGCATCAGTCCCTTCAGGTAGGCGAGGCCATCGACGGCGATGGCGTCCTGGGTCGGCGCCAGCGGGCGCCAGATCGAGGCGGCCGTGGCGATCGTCGCGTTCTCGGCGGTGAAGGACTCGATGACGAGCGGTCCGTCGTAGCCGGTCGCGTCGAGCGCGGCGAGCAGGCCGCGCCAGTCGAGGTGGTCGGTGCCGGGTGCGCCGCGGTCGTTGCCGCACACCTGGACGTGCGCGATGCGCTCGCCCGCGCGCGCCACCGCGGCGGGCAGGTCCGTCTCCTCGATGTTCATGTGGTAGACGTCGAGCATGAGGCCGATTCCGGCCGCGGGCAGGCGCCGCACGACCTCCAGCCCCTGGTCGACGGTGTTGACGAGGCTCGTCTCGTAGCGGTTGAGCGGCTCGAGCCCGACGACGACGCCCGCCGCCACGGCGTGCTCGACGACCGGGGCGAGGTGCTCGGCGAGCTCCTCGTAGGTGGCCTCGCGCTCGGCCGGGCCGAGCCGCCACGTGCGCCCGACCGACGCGTACGCCGGGCCGCCGATCACCGGGGCGCCGACGGTCCGCGCGACGTCGACGACGTGGCGCAGGTAGTCCTGCGTGGCGCGCACCGTCGCGGCGTCCGTGGCGACGAGCTCGCGTCCCTCGCCCATGACGAGCGAGACGCTCGCGGCGAGGCCGTGGTCGGCGAGCACGGCGGCCGCCGTCGCCGGGTCCCAGTCCCCCGGGTTCTCGACGGGCAGCTCGAGCACGTCGAAGCCCCACCCCGCGACGCGCGGGGCGATGCCGCGCAGCGCGTCGTCGGTCAGGGGCGACGTCCACACCCACGTGTTGACGCCGAGCGCGCGCCGGCGCACCGGGACGGGCGCGCCGTCGGGCGCGAGCAGGTCGGTCGCGCGGTGCGCGGGGGTCGGGCCGGGAAGAGCCACGTCGCTCTCTCTCGTCGGGTCCGAGCACTCGGCCGTCCCGCCCGCGTGCCCGACGCCGCGGCGCGCCCCCGTGCGGGAGGTACGCCGCGCCGTCGGGCGGGCGGGCGGGGCGCCCGGCCGGTCGGACGGCGACCGGGCGGCCCCAGGTGGTCCGGCCGCGCGGCCGGACCGGGGTGGTGCTGGCGTCAGCGGTCGGTCCAGGCCTCCGGGAACCCGGGCAGGTCCTCGCCGCCGAACTTCGCGTAGTGCAGGGACGGCATGTCCTTGTTCGCCTCGAGGTAGGCGTCGAGGTCCTCGGCGACGACCGGCGACTGCGGCAGGACCCACTCGGACGGCACCTGCTCGCCGGCCCAGATCATCTGCGCCGCGAGGATCGGCGTGCGCCACTGGAAGTTGGAGTACACGGCGCCGATGGCGGTCATGTCCGTGTCCTTCCACTTGCGCAGGAAGCTCATCTCGTCCTCGCCCATGAAGACCGGGTACGGCTTGCCCGCGTCCTCGAACGCCTCGACGGCCGCGACGGCGCCGTCGCCGGCGTCCATCCAGATGCCGTCCACGTCCCCGCGCTGGAGGTACTGGGTGACGATGTCCTTGATCTTCGCGCCGTCGCCGCCGGTGAACTCGGCGCCCACGACCTCGAGCTCCGACTCGGAGAAGATCTTGTCGGCCGCGGCCCAGCGGTTCTCGAGCACGTCGACGCCGGGCAGGATGCGCAGCGCGAGGACCGTCGAGCCGGGCTCGAGGTTCTCGACGAGGAACTCGGCGCCGTCGGCGCCGTACGCGTAGCCGCCGATCGGGTGGATGAACGTCACCATGCAGTCGGTGTTGACGCCGCGGTCGAACACGATGACGGGCTTGCCCGACTCGCACGCCGCCTCGACGGCGGGCGTGAGGGTCGCGGTGGTCGACGGCGAGATGACGATCGCGTCGCAGTCGCCGGCCGCGACGAACGCCTGGATGTCGGAGATCTGCTTGTTGTCGTCGTCGGCGGCGTCGGAGACGCGGAACTCGCCGATCACGCCCGCCTCGGTGAGGACGTCGACCTGCTGCTGCATGGTGATGAACCCGGTGACGCGCCACGGGTTGGACACCGACGCGTTCGAGAAGCACAGCGTGTTGCCGCCCTCGGCGCTCGCGAACTCGGCCGTGTCCACGTACTCGGGCTCGATGGCCTGGAGCCACGGCTGGTCGGCCGGGCCCTCGGGCACGACCTCGCGCTGGGCGAGCTGGCGGTCGTAGTCCGCCTGGACGAACCACTCGGAGTCGGCGCCGCCGGACTCCTCGCCCGCGGGGCTCTCCTCGGCCGAGGTCTCCCCGCCCGTGTCGGTGGGGGTGTCGGTCGTGCAGGCGGCCGCGAGGAACAGCGTGGCCACCGCCGTGCCGGCCAGGAGTGCTCGTGTACGTCGCATGTCCTTCTTCTCCTTGGTGAGACGTCGTCGTCCCGCAACGTGCGGGGAAGGGGGTACAGCTCGGGTGCTGCCGCACGGCCGTGCGCGGGGGTCCGGCAGGGGTCGTGCGCGGGGAGGGGCGCGGGCGTCGTCGCCGGGCGCGCGGGGCTCAGGCGTTCGCGGGGGCGGGCTCCTTCGGTGCGGGGGTCGGGCCCGCCGCCGGCGGGGCGTCGGGGGTGGACGCGCGGCGCCGCGACCGGCGCGGCAGCGCGGCGTAGGCGACGGCCGCGATGATGATCACGCCCTGCACGGCGGGGCGGATCGTCGACGGCAGGCTCAGCTGGTTGAACAGGGTGAACAGCGCCTCGAGCGTGAGCGCGCCCGCCATCGCGGCGATCACGGTCCCCCGCCCGCCGCCGAGGACGACGCCCCCGAGCACGACGGCGGTGATCGCCATGAACTCCAGGCCCTGTCCGACCTGGGCGGTGACGCCGGCGTACCCGCCGATGAGGATCGCCGCGACGGTCGCCAGGAAGCCCGACAGGAGGAAGGCGCGCGTGCGCACCCACCACACCGAGCCGCCCGCGTAGCCCGCCGCGACGTCGTTGTCGCCCGTGGCGACGAGCGTGCGGCCGAAGGGGCGGCGCATGAGCAGGGCCGCGGCCACGCCGAGCACGACGACGACGAGCAGCGCGTACGGCACCTGGAACTGGCCCGGGTTGTCGGGGATGCCCCCGCGTCCCCACTGCCGGAACCCGTCGGTGAGGGCGCCCGTGGGGGCGCCGCCCGTCCAGAGCCGGATCGCGCCGTAGAGCACGAGCATCATGCCGAGCGTCGTGATGAACGACGGCACCTTGAGCAGCGTGGTCACGAGGCCGTTGACGAGCCCGACCGCGAGGCCGAAGACGATCATGAGGGCCATGACGGGCCAGGTCATCGAGTCCTCGCCGTCCATGAGCTTCGCGGCGATGACGACCTGGGCGCCCACGAGCGAGCCGACCGACAGGTCGAACTCGCCCGAGACGATGACGAAGTACTGCCCGATCGCGAGGATGACCAGCGGTGCGGCCTTCTTGACGAACGCCATGAGCGACATCGGCTCGCCGAACGACGGGTTCATCACGAGGATGACCGCGAAGACGAGCACGAGCAGCGCGAACACGGTCCAGCTGCCGCCCGCGGTGAGGCGCTCGAGCCAGCCGGCCCGCGGCGCGCGCGCCGGGATGGTCCGGCGCGTGGTGTCGGTGGTCATGCGGACGCACCTCCGGTGCGGGTCGGGCGGAAGCGGGCCCGGCTGCTCGCCGGGTCGATCTGGCGCCGGGCGTACAGGGCGACGGCGGCGATGATGATGACGCCGCGCAGCACGTCCTTGAAGAACGGGTCGACGTCGAGCACGTTGAACACCGTGTCGAGCACGGCGAGGATCAGCACGCCGCCCACCGTCCCGACGACCGAGCCGCGCCCGCCCATGAGGAGCGTCCCGCCGAGCACGACGGCGGCGATCGAGTCGAGGTCGAGACCGTAGGAGTAGACGAGCGCGTTGCCGGTGCCGAAGCGCGCGGCGATGAGCAGACCGGCGACGCCCGCGCAGACCGAGCACAGCACGTGCGCGAGGACCAGCGTCCGGTCCGTCCGGATGCCCGAGAGCCGCGCGACGTCGGTGTTCCCCCCGACGGCGAACATGTGGTACCCGGGGCGGGTGCGCGTCAGGAGCACGACGCCCACGGCCGCGACGAGCAGCATGACGACCGTCGAGACCGGCACCGGGCCGACGCGCGTGTACCCGAACATCTGGAACGAGGCGGGCACCTCCCCCGCCGGGCCCTTGAACTGCGTGTCGAGGTAGCCCTTGATGATGAGCCCGACGCCGAGCGTCGCGATGAACGCGTTGACGCGCAGCTTCGCGATGACGAGCCCGTTGACGAGGCCGACGACCGCCGCGACGCCCACCGCCGCGAGGACGCCGAGCCAGACGCGTGACGGGTCGCCCGCCATGGTCGTCGCGCCGACGATCGAGCTGAGCGCGACCACGTAGCCGACGGACAGGTCGAGCGACTTGCACAGGACGGCGAACGTCTGCCCGATCGCGACGAAGCCGAGGAGGCTCGTCTGCGTGAGCATGTACGCCGTGTTCGCCGTGCTGAACAGGTTGCCGCCGCCCACGGCCACGAGGACGCCGGCGATCACGAGGATCCCGACGAGGGCGAGGTAGACGATCTCCGTCGAGCCCAGCCGGCGGCGGCGCGCGGGGGCGCGGCTCGCGGTGGGGGCGGCGGTCGCGACCGCGGTGCTCATCGGTGCTCCTTCGGGCCGTCGGGGGCGTGCGGGGCGCTGCGGGGCGTGGTGCCGGGGTCGGCGCCCGGGAGGTCGTCGGCGTCGGCGAGGGCGCCGAGGTCGACCTGGACGTGCTCGCCGGAGGTGTCCTCGCCCGCGCCCGTGGCGAGCGCCATGACGGTCTCCTCGTCGCTGCCCGCGGGGAGCTCGCCCGCGAGGCGGCCGTCCCGCATGACGAGCACGCGGTCGGCCATGGCGACCACCTCGGGGAGCTCGGACGAGATGAACAGGACGGCGACGCCGTTCGCGGTGAGCTCGCGCATGAGGTCGTAGACCGCGCGCTTGGCGCCCACGTCGATGCCGCGCGTCGGCTCGTCGAGCACGATGACCTGCGGGTCCGTGACGAGCCACTTCGCGAGGACGACCTTCTGCTGGTTGCCGCCCGACAGGTACTGGACCTCGGCCTCCTGCGAGCTCGCGACGAGCTCGAGCGAGGACAGGATGCCCGGGATGCGCTTCGCGCGCCGGTCGGCCTGGCCGGGCACGACGGCGTCGAGCACGAGGCGCGCGTTGGCGAGGATCGACTGGCCCAGCGCGAGCCCTTCGGCCTTGCGGTCCTCGGTGACGAGCGCGAGGCCGGCGCGGACCGCCTGGCGCGGCGAGCGCACGTCGACCGCCTTCCCGCCGACGAGGACGCGGCCGCGCGTGAAGCCCGCGATGCCGAAGACGCCGTGCGCGATCTCCGTGCGCCCCGAGCCCTGGAGCCCGGCGAGCGCGACGATCTCGCCCGCGCGGACCTCGAACGACACGTCGTCGACCTGCGTGTTGCCGACGCCCTCGAGCGCGAGCCGCACCTCGCCCGGGACGATCGCGGGGTCCTTGTCCGGGAAGTACCCCGCGAAGTCGCGACCGACCATCGTGCGCACGAGGCGGTCCGCGTCGATGTCCGCCGTCGGCGTCGTCAGCACGTGGTTGCCGTCCTTGAGCACCGTGATGGTGTCGCAGAGGTCGAAGATCTCCTTGAGGCGGTGCGAGACGTAGAGGATCGCGACGCCGCGCTCCTTGAGCCGGTGCACGAGCTCGTAGAGGAGCTCGACCTCCTGGTCGGCGAGCGCCGCCGTCGGCTCGTCCATGGAGATGATCCGCGCGTCGTAGGAGACGGCCTTGACGATCTCGACGATCTGCTGCTGCGCCACGGACAGCGAGCCGACGCGCGTCCACGACGCGAGCCCCGTCAGGCCGAGCTCGGTGAGCAGGGCGGTCGTGTCCGCGTGCATGCGCCGCCGGTCGACGAGGCCCGCGCGGCGCGGCTCGCGGCCGAGGTAGACGTTCTCGGCGACGGACCGCTCGGGCAGGAGGTTGAACTCCTGGAACACCGTCGACACGCCCGCGTGCTGCGCGGCGAGCGGCGAGGCGAACGTCGTCGTCACGCCGTCGAGCTCGAGCGTGCCCGCGTCGGGGCGGTGCACGCCGGCGATGATCTTCATGAGCGTGGACTTGCCGGCGCCGTTCTCGCCGACGAGCGCGTGGACCTCGCCGGGCCGCACGTCGAGGTCGATCCCGCGCAGCACGGAGTTCCCGAAGAACTCCTTGCCGATGCCGCGCAGGCGCAGGAGCGGCCGGTCGTCGCCCTCCCCCGCGGCGGGACGCGGCTCGCGCGTCGTCGTCGCGGTCACGACGCGACCTCGACCCAGCCGCCCGTGCGCACCGACGTGGCCACGGCGTCGGCGAGCCGCGCGGCGCGCAGGCCGTCGTCGAACGTGGGCAGGCCGTCCGGAACGGCGCCCCCGATGGCCGCGGCGGTGTCGGCGACGAGCGCGTCGAAGCAGTCCTGGTAGCCCTGCGCGTGCCCGGCGGGGAGGCGCGAGTACCGGGCCGCCGCCGGGGAGAGCGTCTCGGGGTCGCGCACGAGGAGGCGCGACGTCGTGCGCCGGCCCTCCCAGAGCGTCTCGGGCTGCTCCTGGTCGAACGCGAGGGTGGACTCCGAGCCGGAGATCTCCAGGTAGAGCCGGTTCTTGCGGCCGGCCGACACCTGCGAGATCACGGCCGAGCCGAGCGCGCCGCCGTCCGTCGCGTACTGGAGCGTCACGGCGTCCTCGGTCGCGACCTCGTGCACGACGCCGTCGGCGCCCCGGCGGTGCGGGTTCACCGTGGCCGACTGCGCGACGAGGCGCACGATGCGCTGGCCCGTCGTGAACTCCAGCAGGTCGCAGAAGTGGGAGCCGATGTCGCCGAACGCGCGGCTCGCGCCGCCCAGCGCGGGGTCGACGCGCCAGTTGTCATCGGAGTCGCGCAGCAGCCAGTCCTGCAGGTACGAGCCGTGCACGAGCGAGACGGTGCCCACCTCGCCGCGGCGCACGCGCTCGCGCGCCTCGCGGACCATGGCGTGGAAGCGGTAGGTGAACGGCACGACGGCGACGCGACCGTCCCGCTCGCGCGCCGCGGCCGCGAGGCCGGCGAGCTCGACCGCGCCCGCGACGTCGGTCGCGAGCGGCTTCTCGCACACCACGTGCTTGCCGGCGGCGAGCGCCGCGCGCGCCAGGGGGACGTGCAGGTGGTTGGGCGTGCACACGTGCACCACGTCGACCTCGGGGTCGGTGAGCAGCTCCTCGACCGTCGCGACGGCGCGCTCGGCGCCGAGACCCGGCGCGGCGGCGCGCGCGATGTCGAGGTCGGCGGCGGCGACGCTCACGACGCGGCCTCCGCCCGTGCGCACGGCCCGGGCGTGGACCCCGCCCATGAACCCGGTGCCGAGGATCCCGGCGCGATACCCGGCGGCGGGCAGCCCGAGCTCGTCGGGGCTGCTGGCGGGGAAGGTGCTTCGGGCGGTCGAGGCCCCTGGCGTGGTCGCTCCCGGGAGGGGCGTCCCCGGCTCCAGCACCGGGGTACGCACGTCCTGCGCGACGTCGTCGGCTCGCATGGATGACAACGTAGGGGCACTTATGTCGAGGGTCAAGCAAAAGCCGAACATTGACCGTCACGGTTAGATAACCCTGGCCGCAAAACAAATGTGAAGGCTCACATAGTCGTGCCCGGACGCGCGCACGCCACCGCCCCCGGCCGTCGGGACGACCGGGGGCGGTGGCGCGTCGGACTGCCCCCACCCGCCGGCCGGCGACGCCGGCCGACGGGGAGACTGCGGTGCTACTTGGTCGAGAACGCGGCGTCGAAGGCCGCGTCAGGCGCGTCGAACGCGTACTTCTTGACGAACTCCAGGGCCTCGGGCGCGCCGACGAGACGGTCCATGCCCGCGTCCTCCCACTCGACCGAGATCGGGCCCTCGTAGCCGATCGTGTTGAGCATGCGGAACGCGTCCTCCCACGGCACGTCGCCGTGGCCCGTGGAGATGAAGTCCCAGCCGCGGCGCGGGTCCGCCCAGGCCAGGTGCGAGCCCATGCGGCCGTTGCGGCCGTTGTGCATCCGCTTCTTCGTGTCCTTGCAGTCCACGTGGTAGATGCGGTCCTTGAAGTCCCACAGGAAGCTCACCGGGTCGAGGTCCTGCCACACCATGTGGCTCGGGTCCCAGTTGAGGCCGAACGCCTCGCGGTGCCCGATCGCCTCGAGCGTGCGGACCGTCGTCCAGTAGTCGTACGCGATCTCGCTCGGGTGCACCTCGTGCGCGAACCGCACCCCGACCTCGTCGAACACGTCGAGGATCGGGTTCCAGCGGTCCGCGAAGTCCTGGTACCCGGCGTCGATCGCCTCCTGGGAGACCGGCGGGAACATCGCGACGTACTTCCAGATCGCCGAGCCCGTGAAGCCCACGACGGTCTTCACGCCGAGCTTCGCGGCGAGGCGCGCGGTGTGCTTCATCTCCTCCGCGGCGCGCTGGCGCACGCCCTCGGGGTCGCCGTCGCCCCACACGACGTCCGGCAGGATGTCGCGGTGGCGCTGGTCGATCGGGTCGTCGCACACCGCCTGGCCCTTGAGGTGGTTCGAGATCGCGTAGACCTTGAGGTCGTACTTGGCCAGCAGGTCGAGCTTGCCCTGGACGTACTCGTCGTCGTCCCAGCGCCAGGGGTCGAGGTGGTCGCCCCAGCACGCGATCTCCAGGCCGTCGTAGCCCCAGCCGGACGCGAGGCGTGCCACCTCCTCGAACGGCAGGTCGGCCCACTGCCCGGTGAAGAGGGTGATCGGTCGTGCCATGGTCGTGTCTCCTTCGGTCGTTCTCGGTTCGTGCCCGGGGTCACCGGGCGGACGTCTTGGTCAGGGGGCGGGGCGTGTCCCCCGCGGCCTCGTCGGTGCCCGACGCGCGCGCGCGGCGCCGCACGACGACGTAGCCCGCGGCGAGCAGCAGCGCGGCGACCACGGCGACGGCGACCCACACGAGCGCGCTCGTCGAGCCCTCGTCCGTGGCGGTGCCGTCGGCCGCGGTGCCCTCTCCGGCGGCGTCGTCGCCCGCGGCGGCGTCGTCGCCGGCCGCGTCGGCGCCTGCCGCCTCACCCTCCGCGCCGGCGGCGTCGCCGCCCTCCTGCGCCGCCGCGTCGTCGCCCTCGCGCGGGGCGGGCTCCGGCAGCGGCACGACGTCGACCTGCGCCGACGCGGTGGCCTCGGCGGGGTGGGTGATCGTGGCGGTGAGCGTCCAGTTGCCGTCGGCGAGGACGCCGGGGTCGGACGTGTACCAGCCGACGCCCTCGGACGCCGACCGCAGCGTGAGGGGGCCGACGGTCTCGCCGGCCGCGGACTCCCCCGTCACCGAGACGTCGGCCGCCTCCTCGACGGGGTGGCCGTCGACCTTCCAGGTGAGGTTCGCGGACACGCCGCCCTGGCCGTCCGTGCCGAGCGAGATGACGACGTCGCCGCCGTGGGCGCCGGCCGGGGCCGCGCCGACGAGCGCGAGCACGCCGCCGAGCAGGAGGCCCAGCGCCGCGGTGAGGAGCGCGCGGGCGCGGTGCCGCACGGGGGCGGCCGTCCGGCGGAGCGGCAGGAGCCGCGTGCCGCCCGGAGGCCGGGGGCTGG
Source organism: Cellulosimicrobium sp. RS (assembly GCF_046159675.1). Lineage (NCBI taxonomy): Bacteria > Bacillati > Actinomycetota > Actinomycetes > Micrococcales > Promicromonosporaceae > Cellulosimicrobium > Cellulosimicrobium sp. RS. Next base: position 20,090 of record NZ_JBJXVU010000006.1, read on the forward strand.
TGCGCTGGCGGGGCGTACGGGACATCGGGTCATCACCTCGTCGTGGGTCCGTGTGCGGTGGGGGCGGCGGTCGTCGCCGGTCCCCCGGGGTGCCCCGGCGCCGGGCCGGAGCGCCCGTTCCCGGGCGCCGGGGCCGGAGACCCGGAGGTCCCCGTCGTGCTCGTCGTGCGGGCAGCGTACGGTCGGCCCGGCCGATGGGCCGCCCGGACGCCCGAGCGCCCGCGCGCCGAGCGCGGTGCCCGGCGGGCCGGTGCTCAGCGCACCGACCCGCCGGAGCTCGTCAGGAGCAGGACCGGGCCGCGTAGTCCGCCGTCCCGGAGAACGTCCTCCCCTCGGCGTCCGTGGCGGTCACGGTCACGGTGCCCGCGTCGACCGCGACGGCGCGCGACGCGAACGACTGGTACGCGTTCGCACCCGGCGCGACGTCCGCGACCTGCTTCGACCCGTACGGGGTCTCGAGCGTGATCGCGAGCGGCACCGTGTCGTCGTTCGCCGCGCGGACCGCGACGAACACCTTGCCGGCCATGCAGCGCGTCTCCGCGGTGATGGTGACGGCGATCGGCTCGGCCTCGTCCTCGATCACCCGGAAGTGGCCGAAGGACGCCGGAGCACCGGTGTCGGCCGACGCCCCGAGGGCGAAGAGACCGACCTTGGCGTCCGCGGCGGGCGCGTTGGTCACGCTCTCGTCGAACGTGGTCCACGTCTCGCCGTCCGCGCTGTACGCGCCGGTGAACGTGTCACCGGAGCGCGTGAGGCGCAGGTGCCACACCGACTCGGCGAGGCTCCCCGTCTGCGGCTGCGGGTTCTGCACCACGCCGCCGACCTCGCTGCGCAGCTCGATCCGGGCGTTGCGCGCCTGGCCGGCCTGGTTGTCGACCACGTAGTCGAGCTTCACGTAGTCGTCGTCGCCGCCGTAGACGATCAGACCGCCCTGCTGGTACTGACGGTCGAACGCGGAGCCGTCGACGACGGTCTCGATCGTCCACTCGTCACCCGGCTGGTCCTGCAGCACGATGTTCGGCACCGGGCGGTTGTCCGTCCCGTAGATGTCCGTGGGCGTCGTGTCGATCTGCAGGGAGCCGTCCGCTACGCGGTAGCCGGTCGGGTCCTCGCGGACGATCGACCAGCGGCACGTGTCGAGGGCGTCGCCGTCGAACTCGTCGTCCGGCCCGGGGGCCGCCGCCGTGTCGTCGGGCGTGATGTGGAACCAGTCGAACTCCGCGTCGACGACCGGGGTGGTCGTGTTGTTGCCCTTGAGGGCCACGAGCCCGATCTTCGCGTTCTCCAGGTCGGCGATCGACTTGGTCTGCGGCATCGTCGTGAAGTCGATGCCGTCGGCCGAGTACGCCGCCTGCAGGCTCGCGCCGTCGCTGACGAACCGCACGTAGACCGTGTCGGGGTAGTCGGCACCGAGCGCGGCCGAGTTGGACTCGTTGACCTCGTTCGGCTGGGCGTTCTCCTCACGGATGAACTGGAAGATCCGCGTCGCCGGGTCCGCCGTGGCCGACCGGCCCTGGAGCACCATCTTCGCGTAGTTGTCCTGGTCCTCCCAGATCAGCAGACCGGCCTGCTGGTACTGCTGGCGGGCCGGCAGGGTCACCTTCGCGGTGGCCGTGAACGGTCCGTCCGGGAGGTCCTGGAGCACCAGGTTCGGCACGACGGTGTTGTCCGTGCCGTAGAAGTCCCGCGTCGCCGTGGGGACCACCAGGCGCCCGTCGCGCACGACGAGGTTCTGGTCGCGGTTCGTCACGGTCCAGCGGTCCTCGTCGAGGTCGGTGCCGAGGAAGTCGTCCGAGCGGCCGGAGAAGCAGAGCCCCGGACCGGTCTCGGGCGCCTTGACGGTCACCGTCGTGTACTCGACCGAGTACGCGCCGCGCTCGTCGGTGGCCCGCACCTGGAGCCGGTAGGTGCCCGGCTGGTCGTACGTGACCGCGAACGAGTCGGTGCCGTCGACGAACCCGTCGCCGAGGCCCGCGTCCCACGCGAACGTGACGGCCTCGTCCTCGGGGTCGGTCGCCGTGACCGACGCCGTGACCTCCAGAGGAGCGGTGCCCTCCGTCGGCGTGACCTCGAACGTGTCGATGGTCGGGCGCACGTTGTCCGTGACGCCGCGGCCGTCGAACTCGAGCCAGTTGACGTTCATCTGGCCGGCCACGTTGACGAAGTAGAGCGTCCCCGTGCCCTCGGGCACGTCGGTGATCTCCGTCGTCGCCATCGTGTACGCCTGCCAGTCACCGGTGTTCGGCACGGTCACCCGGCCGATCTCCGGACCGTCGGGCGCGTCCCAGCGCACGGACACCGTGCCGCCCGAGGGCGACGCGACGCGCATGCCGAGACCCTCGACGTTGTAGAGCGACATGGGCTCGTAGGCCCACCAGTCGTCGACCTCGATGTAGCCGAGGTTCTGGCCGCCGCCCGCGCTGTCGCTGGTCTGCTCCGTCTGGACGCCCGGGTCACCGGTGCTCGCCGAGCCGGGGAGCCGGCCCGTCGAGGTGTAGTACTCGGCCTGGAGCAGCTTCGGCTGCAGGATCTGGAGCGAGTTCGTCGTGAGCGGGACGCCCACCTCGCCGCCGTCGTCGGTGTAGAACGCCTCGAGCACCCAGAAGATGTTGGCCTCGAGCCCGTGGCCCTCGTCGCGGGCCGTCTGCATGACGCCCTCGCAGCCGGTCAGCTCCTCCATCGGGTGCGCGTGGGCGTCGTGCCCGAGCGCGGTCATCATCTGCAGGTTGGAGCAGTCCACCTCGCCGTCGGGGTCCTCGACCTCGACGACGTAGCGCACCTGGTCGCCCCACTCGAACACGCCACCGTTGTCCGGGAACGTGATCGTCACGCTCGGCGCCTGGTTCCCGACGACGATGCTGACGTTCGCGAAGCCCGTCTGGCCGTTCGCGTCGGTCGCCACGAGCTGCGCGGTGTAGCTGCCGTTCTCGGTGTAGGTGTGCACCGGGTTCGCCTCGGTCGACGGGTCGGACCCGTCGCCGAACGTCCACTGCAGCGAGATCGGGTCGCCCGCCGGGTGGCGGGTGCCCTCCGAGGAGAACTGCACCGTGAGGGGCGCGGCGCCGCTGGTCACGTCCGCGCTGGCGCGGGCGATCGGCGTCGGATCACCCTGCACGTAGTTGACCTTGTAGATGCCCGACGTCGTGTTGTTGCCGCCGAAGCCCTGGCCCCAGTCGATGACGTAGAGCGAGCCGTCCGGACCGAAGTCGAAGTCCATCGCGCGGTAGAAGCCCGCCGCGGGGTCGAAGTGCTTCGGCAGGATCCGGTTGATGTCGACGAGCTCGTCGCGGTTCTCCCCGTCGAGCTGGAACGAGTACATCTTGCCCTGGTTCCACTCGCCGAAGATCGCCTTGCCGTCCCAGTACTCGGGCCACTTGACGTCCGAGTCGAGCTCCGGGTCGTAGTCGTAGACGGGGCCGCCCATGGGCGCGCCACCGCCGCCGATCTCCGGGAAGAGCGGGTTGCCGGCGTAGTTGTACCAGACGTCGGCCGCGACGGCCGGCGGGAGCTGGGTCAGGCCGGTGTTGTTCGGCGAGTCGTTCACGGGGCCGTTGGCGCAGTCGAACGCCTGGCCCGACTGGCCGGTCGCGAAGTTGTAGTCGATGTACGCCGCGTTGTCACCGGTGCAGTACGGCCACCCGTAGAAGCCCGGCTCCGCGACGATGTTCCACTCGACCGTGTTCCCCGGGCCGCGGCTCGGGTTGGCGTTCTGCGCGTCGGGGCCGTAGTCGCCGACGAGCACGTTGCCCGTCTTCTGGTCCACGCCGATGCGGAACGGGTTGCGGAAGCCCATCGCGAAGATCTCGGGCTTCGTCTTGTCCGTGCCCGGGGCGAACATGTTCCCCTCGGGGATCGTGTACGTGCCGTCGTCCTCCGGGTGGATGCGCAGCACCTTGCCGCGGAGGTCGTTCGTGTTCGCCGACGTGCGCTGCGCGTCGTACGACGTGCGGCCCGCGCGCTCGTCGAGCGGCGCGTAGCCGGCCGACTCGAACGGGTTGGTGTTGTCGCCCGTCACGATCACGAGGTTGTCGTCGCCGTCGAAGACCATGTCACCACCCGCGTGGCAGCACGTCTCGCGCTGCGTCGGGATGACGAGGACCTTCTCCTCGCTCGCGGCCGAGATCGTCCGGGTCGCCTCGTCATACGTGAAGCGCGAGACGCGGTTGTGCGGCCCGTCCGTCCCGACGTCCTGCGGCGACCAGAAGAGGTAGACCCAGCCGTTCTCCCCGAAGTCCGGGTCCAGGACGACGCCCGTGAGCCCGTCCTCGTTGGCCTGCGTGACCGCGAGGGTCATCGCCGTCGTGGTCTGGTTGCTCTCCGGGTCGATGAGGCGGACGCGCCCGTCGCGCTCGACGTAGAAGACCGTCCCGTCGGGGGCGACGTCGAGCATCATCGGGTTGGACGTCTCCTCGTCGAGCGAGACGACCTCGTAGCTGTCCGACTGCGACGCGGCGCAGTCCGACGGCACGACGCCCGCGGCGGTCTGGATGCCGCCGAGCAGGTGCTGGAGGAACTCCGGCTCCACGTAGGACTCGTTCGTGTGGCCGCCGCCGGTGTACCACGAGCGGCCGCCGTCGTACGCCTGGCACCAGGCGATCGGGTGGTCGGCGCCCATCGCGCCCGACCCCGCGGTGTAGGACGTCTCGTCCAGGCTCGCGAGCACGTGGACGGTGTCACGCGGGTTGGTGCGGTAGTTGTACCACTCGTCGTAGCGGTCCCAGCGCGACGGCAGGTGCGCCGTCGACTCGTGGGCGTGGTCCTCGACCTTGACGGTCGCGTCCTGGTTCTGCGGGTGGCTGCTGAAGTACGCGCCGACCAGCTCGCCGTACCACGGCCAGTCGTACTCGGTGTCGGACGCCGCGTGGATGCCCGCGTACCCGCCGCCGTTCTGGATGTAGCGCTCGAACGCGGCCTGCTGGTCGTCGTTGAGGACGTCACCCGTCGTGGACAGCCACACGACGGCGTCGTACTGCGCCAGGTTCTCGTCCGTGAACGCTCCCGCGTCCTCGGTCGTGGTCACGTCGAAGTCGTTCTCCGCGCCGAGCTGCTGGATCGCCGCGATGCCCGCGGGGATCGACCCGTGCCGGAACCCGGCGGTCTTGCTGAAGACGAGCACGTCGAACGGTGCGGTGTCGGCGGCGGCTGCGACCGGAGCCGCCGGAGCGACGCTCCCGGCGGCGGGGGCCGCCGTGGCCGACACCGCCGTCGCGATGGTCAGGGGGAGAGCGATCGCCGCCGCGGCTGCTGCCGCGACCGTGCGCCTCATGGCGAGCGATCCTCCAAGCACGTTTCTCACAAGGTCTCCTCGTCGAGATGGGGAACTGTGCTGCGCTCCGCCGGGTCGGCGCCATCGGCCTGCCGTCCGTCCCGGGCTCGTCGGCGGACTGTCTCGGTGCTCCGCCGGGCACCTTCCTCGCCGCCAGCGCGGCGGTCGTACCTCCTCTCGTCGTCCGGTCGTCGGCCGTGCACCTGCGCGCGGCCGACGACCGGTCTGCCGTCCGTGCGGCGGGTCGAGACCTAGGGCTCGACCCAGCCGCCCGACGCCGCGCTGCGCTCGACCGCGTCGAGCACGCGCTGGACCACCAGGCCGTCCGCGAAGGTCGGCGCCGGGTGCGTCCCCGCGGCGATGCCCTCGACCAGGTCGACGACCTGGTGCGTGAAGGCGTGCTCGTAGCCGAGGCCGTGGCCCGCGGGCCACCAGTGCCCGACGTACGCGTGCTGCGGCTCCGTCACGACGATGCGGCGGAAGCCCGCGACGGCCGGGTCGTCGGCGGCGTCGAAGTAGTGCAGGACGTTCATGTCCTCGAAGTCGAACGCGACCGAGCCCTTCGACCCGTTGATCTCCAGCCGGATCGCGTTCTTGCGGCCGTAGGCGAACCGGGTCGCCTCGAACGTGCCGATCGCGCCGCCGGACATCCGGGCGAGGAAGATCGCGGCGTCGTCCACGGTGACGGGGCCGCGCTCGGTGCCGCCCTGCCCCGAGAGACCGGCGAACTCCGTCGCGACGGGACGCTCCTTGACGAATGTCTCGAGCAGGCCGGAGACGCTCGTGATCCGCTCGCCGGTGATGAACTGGGCGAGGTCGATCACGTGCGCGCCGATGTCGCCGAGCGCGCCGCTGCCGGCCTTGGTCTTGTCCAGACGCCACGACAGGGGCGCGTCCTCGTCCGCGATCCAGTCCTGGAGGTACTGCGCGCGCACGTGCCGCACGGTGCCGATGCGGCCGTCGGCCACGAGCTGGCGCGCGAGCTGGATCGCCGGCACGCGGCGGTAGGTGAAGCCCACCATCGCGACCTGCCCGCGCCGCGCGGCGGCCTCGGCGGCCGCGACCATCTTCTCGGCCTCGGCGACCGTGTTCGCGAGCGGCTTCTCGCAGAGCACGTGCTTGCCGGCCTCGAGCGCGGCGATCGCGATCTCGGCGTGGGTGTCGCCGGGGGTGCACACGTCGACGAGGTCGACGTCGTCCCGGCCGACGAGCGCCTGCCAGCTCGTCTCCGTGGACTCCCAGCCGAGCCGCTGCGCGGCGGCGGCGACCGCCTCCGGGTTGCGGCCGCCGAGGACCCGCATCCGCGGGTCGAGGGGGAGGTCGAAGAACCGGGGGGCGGTCCGCCAGGCCTGCGAGTGCGCTGCCCCCATGAACGAGTACCCGACCATGCCGACGCCGAGCTGCGCGCCGTCGTTTCCTGCCATGACGTTCCTTCCGTGCTTCTCACGGCGCACGCCCACGGTCCGGCCGGGCGGTACCCGGGCGGACCGTGGGCGTGGTCCGCGTGCTTCCTGCTGCGTGCTGACGGGTGTCAGCGGGTCCGTCAGGACTGGAACGCGGTGGGCAGGTACTGGTCGACGTTGTCCTTCGTCACGACGGGCGCGAAGAGCTGGACCGTGCGCGGCACGTCGGACGACGCGAGGTCGCTGAGGTTCTTCTCGTGCGCCACGAGGCGGGCGAGCTTGATGCCGTCCGCGGCCTGCGTCGACGGGTAGACGACCGTCGCCTGGAGGACGGAGTCACCGGCCTGGATGTGCTCCATGACCTGCTTCGAGCCGGCGCCGCCGACCATGAAGAACTCGTCGCGGCCCGCGTTCTCGATCGCGGAGAGGACGCCGACGCCCTGGTCGTCGTCGTGGTTCCAGATGGCGTCGATCTGCGGCGCGGCCTGGAGGAGGTTGGCCGTCGCGGCCTCGCCACCCTGGACCGTGAAGTCCGCGGCGACGCGGTTGTCGACGTCGAGGCCGCAGTCGGACAGCGCGTCCTCGAAGCCCTGGCTGCGGTCCTGCGTGAGCGGCAGCGAGTCGATGCCGGCGATCTCGGCGACCACGGCGTCCGGGTTGTCGCCCAGCTGCTCGCAGATGTACTGGCCGGCGCTCACGCCCATGCCGTAGTTGTCGCCGAGCACCGTCGTCCGGGCGGCGAACGGGCTGGAGAACTCGCGGTCGACGTTGATGACGGGGATCCCGGCGTCCATCGCCTTGGTCGCGACCTCGGTGAGCGCGGCGCCGTCGAACGGCAGCAGCACGATCGCGTCGACGCCGTCGTTGATGAAGCCCTCGATCTGGCTGATCTGGACGTTCACGTCGTTCGTGCCGTCGGCGACACGGAGCTCGACGTCCTCGTACTCCGCGGCCTCCGCCTCGGCGGCGGTCGTGATGGCGCCCATCCAGCCGTGGTCGGCGGCGGGGGCCGAGAAGCCGATGACGATCGGGTCGCCCGGGGCGTCGTTGTCGGAGACGGCCTGGTTGGCGCTGCCCCCGCCGTCGCCCTCGGCCGTGCCCTCGTCCTGCGGCGTGTTGGAGGTGCACGCCGTCGCGATCAGCGCGATCGAGGCGGCCGAGACCGTCGCGAGCGTGATGCGGCGGCGGAGGGTGGTGCGTGCGGACATGGGATCTCCTTCGATGCTGTCCTGCGGGTGGAACCTCAGGGGAACTGGCGGGGTGGGGGTGGTGCGGGGCTCGTCGGGCTGCGGCGTGGTGCGGGGGCGCCGCGGGGCCCGGGGTCGCTAGGTGGTGCGCCGGGAGAGGCGCTGCTGGAGCAGGACCGCGCCGACGATGATCGCGCCCTTGGCGATCTGCTGCACCGAGCTGTCGATGTTGTTGATGATGAAGACGTTCGTGAGCGTCGTGAAGATCAGGACACCGAGGACGGTGCCGACGATCGTGCCCCGGCCTCCCGCGAGGAGCGTGCCGCCGACGACGACCGCCGCGATGGTGTCCAGCTCGAGGAGCAGACCGTTGGTCGAGGACCCGGCGCTGGTGCGGGCGAGGATCATGACGCCGGCGATGCCGGCGGTGAGGCCGGACAGCGCGTACACGTACAGGAGGTGGCGCTTGACCTTGATGCCCGCGAGACGAGCGGCCTCGGCGTTGCCGCCGACGGCGACCGTCCGGCGGCCGAACGTCGTGCGGTTGAAGAGGAACCAGCCGAGCACGGCGACGACCGCGAAGATCCACACGATCTTCGGCACCCCGAGGAGGTTGCCGCGGAAGATGTCGTTGAACGCGTCGACCTGGACGATCTGCGTGCGCTTCTGCGCGATGAGCTCGGCGAGGCCGCGGGCGGCGACGAGCATCGCGAGCGTCGCGATGAACGCCACGACCCGGCCGTAGGCGATGATCAGGCCGTTGAGGAGACCCGCTCCGAGGCCGACCGCGAGCGCGCAGATCACCATGACGACCCAGCCGTACGACTGCGTCGCGAGCGTCGTCGCCCAGACCGAGGACAGACCCAGCACGGAGCCGACCGAGAGGTCGATGCCGCCCGTCGTGATGACGAACGTCATGCCGATGGCCAGGACGCCGGTGACCGACCCGAGGCTGAGGATGGTCATGAGGTTGCTGACGCTCGCGAACCGCTCCCCCGCCGTCGCGAAGCCCACGGCGCACAGGAGGAGCAGAGCGACGACGAGGCCGATGTTCCGCCCCGCGGCGCCGGACATGAACCCGCTCTTGCGGCGTTCGCCCGCGGCCTTCTCGACCCGGGCCGACTCGTCGGCCTCCGGCTTCTTCGTCGGCATCGACGCCGACACCTGCTGCTCGCTCACGCGACACTTCCTTCCATGACCATGTCGAGCACCTGGTGCTCGTCGATGGAGCTCGAGGGCCCCTCGTGGACGACGCGACCCTCGGAGACGACGAGGACGCGGTCGGCGAGGCCGAGGACTTCGGGGATCTCGCTGGACACGACGACGACGGCGGCACCCTCGTCGGCGAGCCTGCGGATGAGGGCGTAGATCTCGGCGCGCGCGCCGACGTCGACGCCGCGCGTGGGCTCGTCGAGGAGCAGCACGCGGCAGCCGTGGACGAGCCAGCGGGCGAGCATCGCCTTCTGCTGGTTGCCGCCCGACAGCGTGCGGATGGCCCGGTCGACGCCGGTGGGGCGCAGCTCGAGCGAGTCGGCCTGCTCCTTCGCCGCCTTGCGCTCGGCGCTCTCGTCGAGGAGACCGAAGCGCGCGAAGCGCGAGAACGTCGAGAGCGTGACGTTGCGGTAGACGGGTTCGTCGAGGAGCAGGCCCTGGCTCTTGCGCTCCTCGGGCGCGAGCCCGATCCCGGCACCGACGGCGGAGGCCACGGACCCGGACCGCAGCCTCGTGGAGTCGACGGTCACGGTGCCGGCGGTCGCCTTGCGCGCCCCGTAGACCGTCTCGATGATCTCCGAGCGGCCCGCGCCCACGAGCCCGGCGAGACCGACGATCTCCCCGGCTCGCACCTGGAACGACACGTCCGCGAACACGCCGCGCAGGCTCAGCCCCGCGACGTCGAGCACGACGGGAGCGGCGTCCACCGGGCCGTCGGAGTCCGGGAAGACGTACTCGACCGAGCGCCCGGTCATGAGCGTGATGAGCTTCGCCGTCGGGGTCTCGGACACCGGGAGGTTCTGCGCGACGGTCCGGCCGTCCTTGAGGACGGTGATGCGGTCGCCGATCTCGCGGATCTCCTCGAGCCGGTGGGAGATGTAGACGACGGCGACCCCCGCCTTGGTCAGCTCCTTGACGACGCGGAAGAGGTTGCCCACCTCCTCGGAGTCGAGCACCGCCGAGGGCTCGTCCATGATGATGACGCGCGCGTCGTGGGACAGCGCCCGGGCCATGGAGACGATCTGCTTGCCGGCGGCCGACAGCCGTCCGACCTCCGTGCTCGGCGAGACCTCCGAGTGCCCGAGCCGCTGGAGCAGCTCGCGCGTCTTGCGCACCGCCTCGCGGCGCTGGGAGAACCCCATGGTCGCGAGCTCGTGCCCGAGGTAGACGTTCTCCGCGACGGTCAGGCCGTCGACGACGTCGAGCTCCTGGTACATCGTCGCGACGCCGTGCTTCAGCGCTGCGACGGGGTCGGAGATGGTGATGGGCTCGCCGTCGAGGAGGATCCTGCCCTCGGTGGGCTGGTGGGCACCGGCGAGCACCTTGATGAGCGTGGACTTGCCGGCCCCGTTCTGGCCGAGGAGACAGTGGACCTCGCCCGGGAGGATCTCGAGATCGACGCCGTCGAGCGCACGAGCCCCGGGGAAGACCTTGACGATGCCCTGCATCTGCAGGAGCGGCTGGGGAGGGTCTGCGGTGACCATGCGGTGAACCTAGCGAACCTTTTGACGAGCGTCAATCATAAGGTTGACGTCTTTTGCCACTGTTACCACTCCGTGACCGACAAAAGTGTGCGCGCCCTGGTCGCCGGATGGGAACGCTCCCGCCGCTCCCGGGGTGCCACGGGGTGCTGCGGAGGCGATAGTGTCCGGCAAGCCCTGTACGAGCAGGGATGCCGACGATGCGACGTGCGATCGGGGACCAGGGGGAGCTCGTGGGGCGGTCGTCGCCCGGACCGGAGGCCCACCGTCGGGCCTCCACACCTTTCGACGACGTCCATGTCGCCTTGGGAGGGGACAGTAGGGTACCTTTTGGCGATCGTCAAGCAAAAGCCGATGACTCGTCCGCCTGGTACGGACGACCGACGAGAGGCTCCGTGATTCACTGTGCCCATGGAGGAACTGCTGAAGTTCGCGCCGCGCCCGACCGGTGCCGGCGACATGTTCCAGCTGCTCCGGGACGGTCAGCCGCGCACCCGTGCGGACCTCGCAGCGATCACGGGGCAGGCGCGGTCGACCATCGCCGCCCGGATCGACCTCCTCATGACGGCCGGCCTCATCGCCCCCGCGGGCGAGGCCAGCTCGACCGGTGGGCGCCCGCCCGTGACCTTCGCCTTCAGCCCTGAGGCGCGCATCGTGCTCGCCGTGGACCTCGGCGCGACCCACGCCCGCCTCGCCGTCACGGACCTCGCGTCCAACGTGCTCGCCGAGACCGACGCGGCCCTCGCGATCGCGGACGGTCCCGACGTCGTCCTGTCGTGGGTCGCGGACACCGGCGAGAAGCTCGTCGCGACCACCGGGCGCAGCATCGACGACCTGGTCAGCGTCGGCGTCGGCCTCCCCGGCCCCGTCGAGCACTCCTCCGGACGGCCCATCAACCCGCCGATCATGCCCGCGTGGGACGACGTCGACGTCCCCGGGATCCTGCAGAAGCGGTTCGACGCCTCCGTGCTCGTCGACAACGACGTGAACATCATGGCGCTGGGCGAGCACCGCACCGCGTGGCCCGCGGTCACCGACATGCTCTTCGTCAAGGTCGCGACGGGCATCGGCTCGGGCATCATCGCCGACGGCGAGCTCCGGCGCGGCGCGCAGGGCGCCGCGGGCGACATCGGGCACGTCGCCGTCCCGAGCGCCGCCGACGTCCCGTGCCGCTGCGGGAACGTGGGCTGCCTCGAGGCCGTCGCGAGCGGCCAGGCCGTCGCCGCGGCCCTCGCCGCCGCGGGCCTCGACGCGACCACCAGCTCCGACGTCGTCGCGCTCGTGCGCGGCGGCGACCTCGCCGCGAGCCAGGCCGTGCGCCAGGCCGGGCGCGACATCGGCTCCGTCCTCGCGGCGTGCGTCAGCCTGCTCAACCCCTCGCTCATCGTCATCGGCGGCATCGTCGCCGAGGCGGGCGAGCACCTCATCGCGGGCATCCGCGAGATCGTCTACCAGCGCTCGCTGCCCCTCGCGACGCAGCACCTGCGCATCGTCACCTCGCAGGCACGAGGTCAGGCCGGCGTGCTCGGTGCGAGCGCCATGGCCGTCGATCACGTACTCTCGCCCGCAGCGATCGACGCGCTCATCGCCTGAGCGCGGTCGACGGGGGCCGCTGCCCGCGCGCGCGGGCGCGACGAGTGTGACGAAGCACGAGGAGGAGTCATGACCGAGCGGAACCGTCGAGCGCTCGTGGTCCGGGGCGGGTGGCCCGGGCACGCACCCGAGGAGGCCGCCGAGCTGTTCATCCCGTTCCTCGAGGCGTCCGGCTACGACGTGACGCTCGAGGGGTCGCTCGAGGCGTACGCCGACGAGGAGTTCATGACGAGCCTCGACCTCGTCGTGCAGTGCTGGACGATGGGCGAGATCCTCCCGGACGAGATGCGCGGCCTGCGCACGGCTATCGCGAACGGCACCGGGTTCGCGGGCTGGCACGGCGGCATCGTCGACTCGTTCCGGCTCGCCACCGACTACCTGCAGATGGTGGGCGGGCAGTTCGCCGCCCACGCGCACGACCTCGTGGACCACACGATCGAGATCGTGCCCGAGCGCGGGGACCACCCGATCGTCGCGGGGATCGACTCGATCGCGCTGCACTCGGAGCAGTACTGGGTGCTCGCCGACTCGTACAACGACGTCCTCGCGACCACGACGATCCTCCCGCGCGACGGCGACCCGTGGCACGAGCCCGTCGTCTCCCCCGCCGTGTGGACGCGCCGCTGGGGCGCCGGACGCATCTTCGTGTGCGCGGCGGGGCACCAGCTCGCCGACCTCGAGGTGCCTCCGATCCGCACGATCGTCGAGCGCGGCATCCTCTGGGCGAGCCGCTGAGCCCGCGCGCGTGACCGGCTTCCGCGGCCTGCTCGCCTACCCGATCACGCCCCTCACCGACGACGACGCCCCCGACCTCGACGCTCTCGGCCGCCTGGTCCGGGACGCCGCCGGGGCCGGCGTCGACGGCGTCGTGGTGCTCGCGTCGTCGGGCGCCGGGGTCACGTTCGACCCGGACGAGCGCGACGCCGTCGTGCGGGCGGCCGTGTCCGCGGGGTCGACGGGCGCCACGGCCGTGCCCGTCCACGTCGCGGTGAGCGGCGCGTCGACGCGCGAGGTCCTCGCACGGGCCCGTGCCGCGCGCGACGCGGGCGCCCACGGGCTCGTGCTCGCGCCGTTCTCCTACCTCCCGCTCGACGAGGCGGAGGTCGTGGCGCTGTTCGAGGCGGTCGCGGCGGACGTCGACCTGCCGGTGTGCTTCTACAACCGCAGCGTCCAGACCGCGTACGACCTCACGCCGGGCGCCCTGGCGCACCTCGCCCGCACGACGACCGTGGTCGCGGTCAAGGACGCGGCGTCGACGCCCGCGCGACCCGGAGGGCGGGTCGCTGAGCTGCGGGCCGCGACCGACAGCCTCGGCGTGAGCGTCGGGCTGAGCGGCGACGTCCCTCTCGTGCGCGGCGCCGAGCCGGCCGACGCCTGGCACACCGGGCTCGCCGCGCTCGTCCCCGCGGAGTACGTCGCGCTCCGCCGCACCCGCACCGCGGGCACGGTGCCCGATGCGCGGGTCGCCCGCTGGCTGCACGACCTGACCGCCGTGCTCGCCGACCTGCGCCCGGTGAGCGGGTTCCACGCCCTCGCCACCCTGCTCGGCGTACCGACCGCTCCCCCGCGCGGGCCGTCGCTCCCCGTCCCGCCCGACGGCGTCGCGCGGCTGCGCGAGGTCGTCGGGCGGCGGCCCCGGGGCTGAGCCGTCAGACCGCCGCGAGCACCGCGGCGTGCAGGTCGAGCAGGCCGGTGGTGCGCTCGCTCGGGCCGCGGCCGAAGCCGCACTCCGTCGCGACGCCGACCGGGCGGTCGCCGAGCACCGACGCCGCCGCGGCGAGCCGACGGCGTGCGCCCTCGACACCGTCCTCGTGGTGCAGGAGCCCGAGGTAGAGCTCGGTCGCCGGGTCCAGGCGCAGGTCCGCCAGCGGCGCGACGTACGCGACGTCGTCGCGCGCGATAGGGACCGGCAGGTGGACCCACTGGACCGGCCGGTCGAGGTGCTCCACGAGGGCGTTCGCGACGCGGACGAGGTTCGCGGTGTCCGTCGGCTCGACGAAGTGCTTCTCCGCGACGTCGCCGTAGCAGAGGTGGAACCCCAGCTCGGCCCCGGCGGGGACGTGCCGGGCGAACGCCGCCGCCCGGCGCGCGCAGCCGACGACGACGTCCTCGTCTCCCCCGGCCTCGGCGTCGAACCACGCGCGCGCGGCCCCGCCGCCGAGGTTCGCGCCCTCGACGAACGCGAACTCGGTCGCGAGGTCGACCTGGACCGCGAGGTCCTCCGCGGGGATCGCGGCGCTGATCGCCGCGAGCTCGCGGACGAGCGCGGCCTCGTACGCCGGGTGCACCGCCGCGCGGTCCTGGGGCGCGACGAACGCCGTCACCGGCGCGAGCGGCGAGGGCAGGCACACCTGGAAGCGGGCCCCGGCCGGCAGGGCGCCCTCCTCGCGCAGCGCGACGAAGTCGGCGTACGAGGCGAGGGCCGCGTCGGCGTAGCCGAGCGGGCCGAACCGCAGGTCGGCCGCGTCGACGGAGCCGTCGAGGACGTGCGGGCGCACGTCGAACCCTGCGACGACGACCGGGTCCACCGGGACGCGCGCGAGTCCGTCGACGGCGGAGAACCGCTCACCCTGGAAGAGGATCCAGTGGAACCGCTCGCCGACCTCCCCGTCGGGGACGCGGCGCACGTGGTCGCCGAGGTGCTCCCCCACCGCACGGAAGGTCTCGCGCGCGGTCGGCAGGTTCACGGAGCCCACGAGGTGGGCGCCGCGCAGGGTCGGGAGGGTACGGGACGGGGCGGTGGTGGCGTCGAGCACCGGAGCATCGTAGGCGCCCGGCCCGACGCGCGGCTCAGCCGTCCGCGCCGGGCTCTGCCCCGCCGTCCGTGGCCGGGGCATCGCCCGCGTCGTCCGACGCCGGGCCCGCACCGAGGCGGTCGGCCACGGCGTCGGGCCCTCCGGCGAGGAGCGCGACGAAGCCCTCCTCGTCGAGGATCGGCAGCCCGAGGTCGCGCGCCTTGGTCTCCTTGGAGCCGGCGCTCGCCCCGACGACGACGTAGTCCGTCTTCTTCGAGACCGACCCGGACGCCTTGCCGCCCGCCGCGATGACGGCCTCCTTGGCGCCGTCGCGGCTGAACCCCTCGAGCGACCCCGTCACGACGACCGTCAGCCCGGCGAGCGGACCGGTCGGCTCCTGGCGCGCGCCGGGGCCGGGGTGGTCGGGGATCTCGAAGCGCACCCCGGCCGCCCGCCAGCGGTCGACGATCTCGACGTGCCAGCCGACGGTGAACCACTCGACGACCTGGTCGGCGATCACGGGCCCGACGCCCTCGACCGCGGCGAGCTCGTCGCGCGTCGCCGCCCGGATCGCGTCGAGCGAGCCGAACCAGTCCGCGAGGGCACGCGCCGCGACCGGGCCCACGTGCCGGATGTTCAGGCTGACGAGGATGCGCCAGAGGTCCTTCGTCTTCGCGAGCTCGAGCTCTTCCACGAGCTTCGTCGCGTTGGTCGACGCCTCGAAGAGGGGCTCCCCCGCCTCGATCGCCGCGCGCTCCGCGGCCTTCGACAGCTTGCGCTTCTTCCGGAACGGCCACACGGACTTCACGGTCGCGGTCGAGCCGTCGGGCATCGTGATCTCGGCCGGCTCGCCCGTGCCGTCGTACTCGCGCGGCAGCCCGGTCTCGGAGTCGCGCACGACGACCCGGATCGGGACGAGCTGCTCGACGCTCAGCTCGAACAGCCCGGCCTCCGTGCGCAGCGGCGGCTCGGCCGGCTCGAGCGGCTGCGTGAGCGCGGCCGCCGTCACCTCGCCGAGCACCTCGACGTCGAGGCCCCCGCGCGAACCGATGTGCTCGACGCGGCCGCGCACCTGGGCGGGGCACGACTCGGCGTTGGGGCAGCGCAGGTCGACGTCGCCCTCCTTCATGGGGCGCAGCGGCGTGCCGCACTCCGGGCAGTCCGCGGGCATGACGAAGTCCTCGCGCGGGTAGCCGTCGTCCGCGAGCGCCGCGACCGGGCCCAGGATCTCGGGGATGACGTCGCCCGCCTTGCGCAGCACCACCATGTCGCCGATGCGCACGCCCTTCGCGCGGACGACGTCCTGGTTGTGCAGTGTCGCCTGGCGCACCGTGCTGCCCGCGACCTTGACCGGCTCCATGACGGCGTACGGGGTCGCGCGGCCCGTGCGCCCGACGCCGACCTGGATCGCGAGGAGGCGCGTGTTGACCTCCTCGGGCGGGTACTTGTAGGCGATGGCCCACCGGGGCGCGCGGCTCGTGGCGCCGAGCCGCCGCTGGAGCGCGAGCTCGTCGACCTTGACGACGATCCCGTCGAGCTCGTGCTCGATGTCGTGCCGGTGCTCGCCGAAGTAGGCGATGCGGTCCATGACCTCGTCGAGCCCGTGCACGACCCGGTTGTGCGGCGACACCGGCACGCCCCACTGCTCGAACAGGGCGTAGGCGTCGGACTGCCGCGCGAGCTCGGCGTGCTCGCCTGCCTCCCACTGGAGCGCACCGACGCCGTGCGCGTACATGCGCAGGTTGCGGCTCGCGGTGACGGCCGGGTCCTTCTGGCGCAGCGACCCGGCCGCGGTGTTGCGCGGGTTCGCGTACGGCGCCTGGCCCGCGGCGACGAGCTTCTCGTTGAGCGCGGCGAAGTCCGCGACGCCCATGAACACCTCGCCGCGGATCTCGATGACGTCGGGGTGCGTCGCGGGGTCGCCGGCGAGGCGCTGCGGGATGCTCGGGATCGTCCGCACGTTGGCGGACACGTCCTCGCCCGTGCGCCCGTCGCCGCGCGTGGCGGCCCGCACCAGACGGCCCTTCTCGTAGAGCAGCGCGATGGCGAGGCCGTCAATCTTGACCTCGCACAGGTAGTCCACCTCGGCGTCCGCGGCCACGCCCAGGTCGCGGTGCACGCGCGCCGCCCACGCGGCGAGGTCCTCGGCGCTGAAGGCGTTGTCGAGCGAGAGCATGGGCTCGAGGTGCTGGACGGTCGCGAAGCCGGCCGCGGCCCGGCCGCCCACGCGCTGCGTGGGCGACTCGGGCGTCTGGAGGGCGGGGTGCGCGGCCTCGAGCGCCTGCAGCTCGTGCATCCGCGCGTCGTACTCCGCGTCGGACGAGACCGGCTGGTCCTCCTCGTAGTAGGCCCGCTGGTCGGCCTCGACCTGGGCGACGAGCTCGGCCCAGCGCCGCTGCGCCGCGGCCTCGTCCAGCTCGGCGGCGGACGACGCCGCGGGCGCGTCCTCGTCCGTCGGGGTCGGGGGGGTCGGCGCTGACGTCGCGGGGGTGCTCTCGCTCACCCGCACATCATCGCGCGGACCGCCCACATCCGCCGCCCCCGGACCGCACCCCGGCGGGCCCTCACCCCCAGCCGTGCGAGGCGTCCTCGTGCATCGGCGGGCACGTCCCGCCCGGCTCCGTCGCGGCCTCGAAGTGCCACATCTCGTTCGCGTACGTGCGGCACAGGCCGAACCGGGGGCCGTGCTCGCCGAGCCACAGTGCGCCGTCGGTCGGCCCGACGTCGATCGCGAGGCCCGCGACGTGCTCCGAGGTCTCGGGCGGGAGCACCCACCGGTGGGCCTCCTCGGGCGACCCGTAGCGCTCGAGCGCCGCCTCGACGAGCTGCTCCTGCTCCGCCGCGGTGCGCCACCCCGAGGTGAGCGTCAGCTCGACCCCTTCGGCGTCTGCGGCGGCCCGCGCCTCGTCGAAGCGGCGTTCGAGCTCGGGGTCCAGCCCGGTCGCGGTCTGGGGGCGCAGGGTGGGCGACGGGTCGGCGACGGCGTCGCCGTCGTGCGTCGTCACGGTGAGGTACGTGAGCGCGCCCGCCGCGCCGAGCGCGCCGACGGCGAGGACGCCGAGCACGGTGCGGGCGACGCGCCGCGGGCCGCGCGGGCCCGGGACGTGGCGGGCGGGCGGCGTGGGGCGCAGGGGTGTCGTGGTCATGGGACGAGGCTCGCCCGCGGCGACCTCGCGCCACATCGACCCGACGGCGACTCCTCGACCCCGCCGTGCGGTGCAGCCGGACGGGGAGCGTCCGCCCCCGGCCCGACGTCGTTCCGCCCTGGGGCGGAGGCGGCACGGTCCGGGTTCCCTCCCGGGGCGGTGCCGCGCACGACCCGCCCCGGCTACCGTTGACGCGTGCCCCAGCCGACCCGCCTGCCCGTGTGGGCGCAGGACCTCGCGACCGCGCTCGTCGCGGGCGCCGTGTGGTTCACCGTGGTCATGGTCATGGAGCGCGGCGACTACTGGTACCCGCGCTTCCCCGACTCGTACCGGGTCGCCGGGCTGGGGATCGTGCTCGCGCTCGCGCTGCGGCGCGTCGCGCCCGGCCCGCTGTTCTGGGGCACCGTCACGCTCTACCCGCTCGCGATCCCCTGGATCATGCAGACCCCGTTCGAGCTCGTGCCGCTCATGATCGCGGCCTTCGCGGCGACCCGGTCCGGGGCGGTGCCGCCGGTCCTGGCGACGGTCGGCGCCGGCCTCGCGGCGTTCGCGCTGCAGCTCGCGGGGCGCCCGGGCCTCGTCCTGCCTCCCCGGCCCTTCTTCGTCGAGGAGCTCTGGGTCGCGAACTCCCCCTCCGACGTCGTCCTCGCGCTCGCCCTCGTGCTCGTCGCGGTCGCCGCCGGGTACTTCTTCCGCCGCCTCGCCCTCACGTCCGAGAGCCTGCGCGAGCGCAACGCGGAGCTCCAGGAGCTCCAGGCCGAGCTCGCGGAGCGCGCCGTGCTCGCCGAGCGCACGCGGATCGCGCGCGAGCTGCACGACGTCGTCGCGCACCACATGTCGGCGATCGTCGTGCGCGCCCAGGCGGCGGACCGCGTCGCGGCGAACCGCCCGGACGCGCCGGCCGAGGCCGTGCGGTGGATCGCCGACGAGGGCAAGCAGGCGCTCACCGCGATGCGGTCCGTCGTGCAGGTGCTGCGCCGCGGCACCGAGGCCGACGGCGGCACCGCGGCCCTCGCCCCGACGCCCGACGGCGACCGGGCCGCGGACGAGCTACGCGCGGCCGCCCGCCGCCTGCGCGACGCCGGGCGCGCCGTCGACCTCACGCTCCCCGACCCGTGGCCCGCGACGAGCGCCGAGTCCGGCCTCGCCGTCGTCCGCATCGCCCAGGAGGCCCTGACCAACGTGCTGCTGCACTCCCTCGCCCACGACGTGACCGTGACGCTGACCGACCGTGCGGGCGACCTGCGCCTGCGCGTCCACGACCCCGGGCCGCCGCTGCCGAGCACCGACGGGCGGCAGGGGCACGGCCTGACCTCCATGCGCGAGCGCGCGCTCGCAGCCGGGGGCGCGCTGTCCGCCGGGCCGGACGGGCGCGGCGGCTGGACGGTCGAGGCGCGAGTCCCCCGGGCGGCGGCGTGAGCGCCCCCGGCACGGGCACGACGCCGGTCCGCGTCGTCGTCGTGGACGACCAGGCGACCATCCGGCTGGGCCTGCGCATGATCCTCGACAACGAGCCGGACGTCACGGTCGTCGGCGAGGCCGGGGACGGGGAGACGGCGGTCGCCATGGCGCGCGCCCTGCGCCCCGACGTCCTGCTCATGGACGTGCGCATGCCCCGGCTGGACGGCATCGAGGCGACCGCGCGCATCGTGGCCGACCCCGAGCTCGCGGCGGTGCGCACGCTCGTCCTCACGACGTTCGACGACGACGAGTACGTGTACGGCGCGCTGCGGGCGGGCGCCGCGGGGTTCCTCCTCAAGGACGCGGACCCGCAGTCGCTCGTCGACGCCGTGCACCGCGTCCACGCCGGCGACTCCCTGCTCGACCCGGCGGTCACGGGTCGCATCATCTCGACCTACGTCGAGCTCGCCCGGCAGGCGCCGCTCGCGGCCTCCGACGCCGTCGAGACCGGGTCCGCGGTCACCGGCCTCGACGCGGCGACCCCGCGCGAGCGCGAGGTCCTCCTCGCGGTCGCGCGCGGCCTGTCGAACCGCGAGATCGGGGCGGAGCTGCACCTCACCGAGGCGACCGTGAAGAGCCACGTGCGGTCGCTGCTCACCAAGGTCGGGCTGACGAACCGGGTGCAGCTCGTGATCCTCGCGTACGAGGCCGGGTTCGTGCGGCCGGGCGGCACGGCCTGAGCCCTGCTCACGCCTCCGGGGGCAGGCCCTCGACCGCGCGCCCGAACGCCTCGACGATGCGCCACATGTCGCCGAGCAGCACCTCGAGGCGCTGCTCGAACCCGTCGCCCACGTAGACCCACGTGTCGTGCGACCCGTCCCTGCGGTGGAGCGACACCACGAGCTCCGACGCCGACCGCTCGTCCCGGTGCACGCCGTCCGGCGACGCGTGCGCCGCGAGGGTCGTGGCGGGCACCGTGAGCTCCGGGCCGAGGTGCTTGCGGTCGTGCGGGTGGTCGCCCTCCTCGTGGACGGCCACGCACCACGGCGGGCAGTCGTCCACCTGCCAGGACGGCCTCCCGAGCGGCGAAGCCCACACTGCTGATCCCCCTGTCGTGCTGTCGAGCACGTCGGTCATGCCGATCACCTCCCCGGCGACGGGACCATGATGCCGGGGGCGTCCGACACGCCGGACCGCGCCGTTACGAAGGCGGTGGACGGAGGAGCGAGACGGGGTCGACGTCGAGCCGCTCGGCGAGCTTCTCGACCGAGCGAAGGGTCAGGTTGCGCTCCCCGCGCTCGACCCCGCCCATGTAGGTCCGGTGGACGCCGAGGAACTCGGCGAAGTCCTCCTGGCTCATCCCGCGGCCGACCCGGAGGGTCCGCAGGTTCTCACCCAGCGCGCGCTGCAGATCTCCTTGCACGCGTGCAACCGTCACCCAGCGCTACTCCTCGGTCTACAGACTTATCGGTATCACCCCGTTCTCGAACGACCCCCTCCCCCCGCTCCGCGAGGGGCGCCCGCGCGACGCGTGCTACTCATAGATAGCACACTGAGAGCCCTCCCGTCACACGACGGAGCCCGACGGCGGAAGGGGACTCGCGCCGTCGGGCTCCGGGTTTCGTGGGGCCGGGAAGGGTCAGCCGGCCGCCACGCTCCCGGCAGGCGGGGTCGCCGCCTGCCCGTCCTCGGTGCTCGCACCCTCGTGGGCCGCGAGACGCTCTGCCCGCACGACCTCGCGGCTGCTGCCGCGGTAGGCCGCGACGAGGATGTCGCGCATGTCCTCCAGGACCGGCATCCGCGGGTTCGCCGGGGCGCACTGGTCCTCGAACGACCGGAGCGCGAGGTCGTCCAGGCGGCTCATGAACGCCCGCTCGTCGACGCCCTGCGCGGCGAACGTCGCCTCGATGCCCACCTTGGCGCGCAGCTCCTCGACCGCCCTCGCGTACGACTCGACGCCCTCCTCCGGGGTGGAGGCCGGCAGCCCGAGGTGCTTCGCGATCTCCTGGAACCGCTCCGGGGCCACGTAGCGCTCGTACTTGGGCCAGCTCGTGAGCTTCGTGGGCACCTGGCCGTTGTAGCGGATCACGTGCGACAGGAGCACCGCGTTGGTGCGCCCGTGCACGAGGTGGAAGGTCGAGCCCACGGTGTGCGCCATGGCGTGCACGATGCCGAGCATCGCCGAGCCGAACGCCATGCCCGCGATGGTCGCCGCGTTGTGCATCTTCTCGCGGGCCTTCGGGGCCGCCGCGCCCTGCGTGACCGAGTCCTCGATGTGCTCGAAGACCATCTTGATCGCCTGCAGGCACAGCCCGTCGGTGAAGTCGTTCGCGTAGACGGAGACGAACGCCTCGGTCGCGTGCGTGAGGGCGTCGAAGCCCGAGTCGGCCGCGAGCTTCGCGGGCATGGTGTCCGTGAGCACGGGGTCGACGATGGCGACGGTCGGGGTGAGCGCGTAGTCCGCGAGCGGGTACTTGAAGCCCGTCTCCGGGTCGGTGATGACCGCGAACGGCGTCACCTCCGCGCCGGTGCCCGACGACGTCGGGATGCACACGAGCTTCGCCCTGCCCCCGAGCTCGGGGAACTTGTAGGCGCGCTTGCGCACGTCGAAGAACTTCTCCCGCATGTCGGAGAACTCGATCTCCGGGTGCTCGTACCGCAGCCACATGACCTTGGCGGCGTCCATCGGCGACCCGCCGCCGATCGCGATGATCGTGTCGGGCTCGAAGTCGCGCATCGACTCGGCGCCGCGGTTCACGGTGCCGACGCTCGGCTCCGGCTCGACCGCGTCGATGATCTGGATCGCGACCTTCTCCTCGCGGCGGGCGAGGACGTCGAGCACGCGGTCGACGACGCCGATGCGGCTCATGACCTTGTCGGTGACGATCGTGACGCGGTGCACGTCGCGCATCTGCGCGAGGTACTGGATCGAGTTCGGCTCGAAGTACGTCTTGGCCGGCACCTTGAACCACTGCATGTTGTTGTTGCGCCGCCCGATCCGCTTGACGTTGATGAGGTTGACCGCCGACACGTTGTTCGACACCGAGTTCGCGCCGTAGCTGCCGCAGCCGAGCGTGAGCGACGGGAGCAGCGCGTTGTAGATGTCGCCGATGCCGCCGAGCGACGTCGGGCTGTTCCACAGCACGCGCACGGCCTTCACGCGCGACCCGTACCGCTCGACGAGCGCCTCGTCGGACGTGTGGATCGCGGCCGAGTGGCCCAGGCCGTCGAGCTCGACCATGCGCTCCGCGAGGCGGACGCCGTGCTCGGTGTCGCGGGCCCGCAGGACGGCCAGGACGGGCGTGAGCTTCTCGCGGCTCAGGGGCTCGTCGGGGCCGACGTCGTCGATCTCCGCGAGGATGATCGACGTGTCGTCGGGGACCTCGAACCCGGCCTCGCGCGCGATCCACACCGGCGACTTGCCCACGACCTTCGGGTTGAGCTTCGCCCCGGCGCAGTTCGTGCCGTTCGCCTCGACCCCGAAGATGAGGCGCTCGAGCATCGCCTTCTCGGCGGGCGTCACCCGGTAGGCGTGCAGGCGGGCGAGCTCGCGCATCGCGTCGTCGTAGATCACGTCGTCGAGGATGAGCGCCTGCTCCGAGGCGCACACCATGCCGTTGTCGAACGCCTTCGACATGACCACGTCGTTGATCGCGCGGCCGAGGTCGGCGCTCTTCTCGACGTAGGCGGGGACGTTGCCGGCCCCGACGCCGAGCGCCGGCTTGCCGGCCGAGTAGGCCGCGCGGACCATGCCGTTGCCGCCCGTGGCGAGGATGAGCGCGACGCCGGGGTGGTGCATGAGCGTGCTGGTCGCCTCGATCGACGGGTGCTCGACCCACTGGATGCAGTCGTCGGGCGCGCCGGCCGCGACCGCGGCGTCGCGCACGATGCGGGCCGCCTCGACCGACGAGCGCTGCGCGCTCGGGTGGAACGCGAACACCACGGGGTTGCGCGTCTTGAGCGCGATGAGCGACTTGAAGATCGTGGTCGACGTCGGGTTCGTCACCGGCGTCACGGCGCACACGACGCCGACGGGCTCGGCGATCTCGACGACGCCCGTGAGCTCGTCGCGCCCGATGATGCCGACCGTCTTCAGGTTCGCCATCGAGTTGGGCACGTGCTCGCACGCGAAGATGTTCTTGGTCGCCTTGTCCTCGAAGACGCCGCGCCCGGTCTCGGCGACGGCCATCTGCGCGAGGTGGCCGTGCTGGTGCAGGCCGGCGACGGACGCCTTGAGGACGATCCGGTCGACGTCCTCCTGCGTGAGGCTCATGTACTGGTCGAGCGCCTTGCGGGCCCGCTCGACGAGGACGTCGATCTCGTGCGTCGTGCGGGTGTCCTCGGTGCGGTTCTCGACCTTCGTGCTGGCGCTCTTCGCGCTCATGCGTCCCCTCCGGTGCCCGACCTCGCCGGGCGTCGGCCGCGGGTGTGCCGGGGCCGGGATGCCCCGGCTCCTTCGGCGGTCTCTCTACTTGTGAAGGTTTTCACAAGCCGCGCGTCCCCACAAGGGTCCGGCCCCGATGCGGGCCAAAGGTCCCCGCCTCCTCGTGACCTCCGCACCGCGGCCAGCGCGCCGTAGGGTGGGTGACCATGACCGCCGAGCAGACGACGAGCCCCTCGCCCGCGACCGAGAGCCGCGCCGCGACCGACCGACCGGACGGCACCCCCCACGACCCGTACCTCTGGCTCGAGGACGTCGAGGGCGACGAGGCGCTGGCCTGGGTCCGCGCCCGCAACGCCGAGGTCGCCGACACGCTCGAGACCGCCGACGAGTTCGCCGCGACCGAGCGTGCGATCCGCGAGGTGCTCGACTCCGACGCGAAGATCCCCGAGGTCTCGAAGATCGGCGACCGGTACTACAACTTCTGGCGCGACGCGCAGCACGAGCGCGGCGTCTGGCGGCGCACGACGCTCGAGTCCTACCGCACCGACGACCCGGAGTGGGAGACCGTCCTCGACCTCGACGCGCTCGCCGCGGCCGAGGGCGAGTCGTGGGTCTGGCACGGCGCGAGCGTCCTGCGCCCGACGCCGGAGCAGCTCGCCGCGGGCGAGCCCTGGCGGCACGCGCTCGTCGAGCTCTCCCCCGGCGGCTCCGACGCCGACGTCACGCGCGAGTTCGACCTCGTGGAGAAGCTGTTCGTCGCGCCGCAGGACGGCGGCTTCCACCGCGCCGAGGCCAAGGGCTCGCTCGGCTGGATCGACGCCGACACCGTGTACGTCTTCACCGACTTCGGCGAGGGCACGCTCACGCCGTCCGGGTACCCGCGCGTGGTCAAGCGCTGGACGCGCGGCACCCCGCTCGACGCCGCGGTGACCGTCTACGAGGGCACCGACGAGGACATGTACATCTCCGCCTGGCGCTCGCACACGCCCGGGTTCGAGCGCGACTTCGTGCACCGCTCCAAGGCGTTCTACTCCGACGAGCTCTACCTCGCCGAGCGCACCGGCACGCCCGAGCAGCGCCTGACGAAGATCGACGTGCCCGACTCCGCCGAGGTCGGCGTGCGGCGCGAGTGGCTGCTCGTCGAGCTGCGCGACGACTGGACGGTCGGCGGCGCGACGTACCGCGCCGGGTCGCTCCTCGCGGCCCGGTTCGACGACTTCCTCGCGGGCGACCGCGGCTTCACCGTGCTCTTCGAGCCGACGGCGACGACGTCGCTCGCCGGCGCCACGTGGACGCGCCACCACCTCGTCGTCAACGTGCTCGACGACGTGAAGAACCGGCTGCACGTGCTGACGCCGCCGGACGCCGCCGCGCCCGGGGGCGCCGTCGGGCAGGAGGCCGCGGACGCGCCGTGGGTGCGCTCGGAGATCCCGGGCCTGCCCGCGCTGGGCACGGTCGCCGTCGGGGCGGTCGACCCCGTCGACACCGACGACCTCTGGCTCGTCACGACCGACTACCTCACGCCGACGACGCTCTCGCTCCTGTCGCTCGGCGAGCACCCGGGCGACGCGGGCGCGCCCGAGGTCGTCAAGTCCAACCCCGCGTTCTTCGACGCCGACGGCATGACGGTCGCGCAGCACTTCGCCACGTCCGACGACGGCACCCGCGTGCCGTACTTCGTCGTGGGCCGCGCGGACCTCGTCGCGGGGGCGGGCGAGGGCGGCAGCGGAACCGGTACCGCGCCCACGCTCCTGTACGGGTACGGCGGCTTCGAGATCTCGCTCACGCCCGCCTACTCCGGCGCGCTCGGCCGCGCGTGGCTGTCGCAGGGCGGCGTCTACGTCGTCGCGAACATCCGCGGCGGCGGCGAGTACGGGCCC
Organism: Cellulosimicrobium sp. RS; assembly: GCF_046159675.1. Classification (NCBI taxonomy): domain Bacteria; kingdom Bacillati; phylum Actinomycetota; class Actinomycetes; order Micrococcales; family Promicromonosporaceae; genus Cellulosimicrobium; species Cellulosimicrobium sp. RS. Next base: position 45,778 of record NZ_JBJXVU010000006.1, read on the forward strand.
GCGTGGCACCAGGCCGCGCTCAAGGCGAACCGGCACCGCGCCTACGAGGACTTCGCCGCCGTCGCGCGCGACCTCGTCGCCCGCGGGATCACCACGCCCGAGCACCTGGGGATGGAGGGCCGCTCCAACGGCGGCCTGCTCGCCGGCAACATGCTCACGCAGTACCCCGAGCTGTTCGGCGCCGTCATCGTCGGCGTGCCGCTGCTCGACATGCGCCGCTACACGAAGCTCCTCGCGGGGGCGTCGTGGGCCGCGGAGTACGGCGACCCGGACGACCCCGAGCAGTGGGAGTTCATCCGCACGTTCTCGCCGTACCACCTGTTCGACGCCGAGCGCGAGTACCCGCCCGTGCTGTTCACGACGTCGACGAAGGACGACCGCGTCCACCCGGGCCACGCGCGCAAGCTCGCCGCGAAGATGCTCGGCGAGGGCAAGGACGTCACGTACTACGAGAACATCGAGGGCGGCCACGGCGGCGCCGCGAACAACGCCCAGGCCGCGCACATGGCCGCGGTGCACTACCGCTTCCTCGCCGAGCGCCTCGGCTGACCGGGCGCTCCCGCCGGGCCGAGCAGGTGGTCCTGGCGCGTCCGCGAGACCGGACGCGCCAGGACCACCTGGTCGGCGAGGTGCGGGCGGGCCTCAGGAGTGCGGCACCGTCGCGGTGATGAGGGTGCCGTCCTCGCGGCGGTTGCCGGAGAGGGCGCGCAGGCTCGGGCGGCCCGGCCTGACCGGGCCCTGGCCGTCGAGCGCGACGCGCGCGACCTCGCCCGGGACGACCTTCACCTGCTCGCCCCGCACGACGACCTGCGCGCCGTCGCCGGTCTCGGCGTCGAGCTCGATCGCGTCGGGCAGCACGGTGACGCGCAGCCGCGAGCCGCGCCACTGCACGCGGAACGTGAGCGACTCCCACTCCTGGGGCAGGCGCGGGTCGAACGTGAGGTCGCCCTCCGAGTCGCGCATGCCGCCGAACCCGTACGCGAGCGCGGACCACGTGCCGCCCGCGGACGCGACGTGCACGCCGTCGGACGCGTTGGCGTGCAGGTTCGCGAGGTCGACGAAGATCGACGACACGAAGTACTCGAGCGCGAGCTCGTGGTACCCCACCTCGGCCGCGACGATGGACTGCACGACGCCCGAGAGCGTCGAGTCGCCCGTGGTCAACGGGTCGTAGTACTCGAAGTCGGCGAGCTTCTCCTCGGCGCTGAAGTGCTGCCCCTGGAGGAACAGCGCGAGCACGACGTCGGCCTGCTTGAGCACCTGGTAGCGGTAGATGACGAGCGGGTGGTAGTGCAGCAGGAGGGGCCGCTTGTCCTCGGGCGTGTGCGCGAGGTCCCAGATCTCGCGCTCGAGGAAGTGCGAGTCCTGCGGGTGGATGCCGATGCTCTCGGCGTACGGGATCGACATGTGGTCGGCCGCGCGGACCCACTCCGCGGCCTCGTACGCGCCGAGCGAGAGCCGGTCCACGAGACGCGCGTAGTCCTCGGGGTGGTCGGCCTTCATGCGCTCGACGACGTACGCCGCGGCGCGCAGGTTGAAGCGTGCCATGACGTTCGTGAAGAGGTTGTCGTTGACGACGGTCGTGTACTCGTCCGGCCCGGTGACGCCGTGGATGTGGAAGTTGTCGTCGCCGTTGGCACGCCAGAAGCCGAGGTCCTCCCACATGCGCGCCGTCTCGACGAGGATGTCCGCGGCCTCGCGGCGCAGGAAGTCCTCGTCGCCGGTCGCGCGCACGTACTGCACGAGCGCGTAGCTCACGTCGGCGTCGATGTGGTACTGCGCCGTCCCGGCCGCGTAGTAGGCGGACGCCTCCTCGCCGTTGATCGTGCGCCAGGGGAAGAGCGCGCCCTTCTGCGACAGCTCCGCGGCGCGGCGCCGGGCGGCGTCGAGCATCTGGTAGCGGAAGCGCAGCGCGTTGCGCGCGTACCGCGGGCTCGTGTACGTGAGGAACGGCAGGACGTAGATCTCGGTGTCCCAGAAGTAGTGCCCGCTGTACCCGGAGCCGGTGAGGCCCTTCGCGGGGACGCCGTTGCCCTCGGCACGGGCCGTGGCCTGCGCGAGCTGGAACAGGTTCCAGCGCACGGCCTGCTGGACGCCCGGCTGGCCGGGGATCTCGACGTCGGAGCGGGCCCAGAAGTCGTCGAGCCACTCGCGCTGGAGCGCGAGCTGGGCCTCGACGCCGGTCTCGCGCGCCCGGTCGAGCGTGCGCCGGCAGCGGTCGACGAGCTCGCGCGACGGCACGCCGCGCGACGTGTGGTACGCGACGAGCTTGGTGAGCCGGATCGGCCGCCCGGGCTCGGCGTGCACGCGGAACACGTGCTTCGCGAGGTCGTCCTCGGCGAGCGTGCGCACGTCCCACTCGTTCTCGGTCTCGAGCAGGTCGTCGGCCGCGACGGCGAGCGTCATGCCGGAGTTGGTGCAGCGGTAGGACAGCACGAGGCGCTCGTCGTCGCCGAACTGCGTCTGCGGCTGCAGCACGCGCCCGGTGAACTGGTTCGTCTTGCGCGGGTCGAAGCCCTCCCCCAGCGACGCGGACCGCACGTGGTACTCGTCCTGGCCGTCCTGGCGGTTGAGGATCTGGGACGAGATCGCGACGGGCGCGGCCGCGTCGAGGAGCGTGACCTCGAACGTCATGACCGCGAGGTGGCGCTCGACGAACGACACCATGCGCTGCGAGCGGATCTGCACGCGCTTGCCCGACGGCGTGCGCCACAGCAGCTCGCGCCGCAGGACGCCGTCCTGGAGGTCGAGCGAGCGCTCGTAGTCGATGAGGTCCGCGACGGGCAGCAGGAGGGGCTCGTCGTCCACGTAGAGGCGGATGACCTTGGCGTCCGGGACGTTGACGATCGTCTGCCCGACGCGCGCGAAGCCGTACGCCTCCTCCGCGTGCCGGATGGGCCACGTCTCGTGGAAGCCGTTGACGAACGTGCCGTGCGAGTGGGACTCGCGCCCCTCCTCGACGTTGCCGCGCATGCCGAGGTAGCCGTTCGCGACGGCGAACAACGTCTCGGTGACGCCCAGGTCCTCCGCGGAGAACTGCGACTCGACGAGCCGCCACGGGTCGGCCGGGAAACGCAGGCGGTCGACGGTGCCGCGCTCGTCGGCGGTCCGGCGGATCACGCGCCCGCCTCCTCGTCGGCGGGGCCGGTGACGGCGGGACGGGCGGCGTCGGCGGTCGCCGCGCGCGGACGGTCGAGGACCGTCGCGTCGAGCTCGCCGAGGTCGGCCACGACGACGTCGGCCCCGTGCGCGAGCAGCGCGTCCGCGCCCACCCCGCGGTCGACGCCGAGCACGAGCCCGAACCCGCCGGCCGCACCGGCCTGCACGCCCGACAGCGCGTCCTCTACGACGACGGCCTCCGCGGCGGGGACGTCCAGCAGCTGCGCCGCGTACAGGTACGTGTCCGGTGCGGGCTTGCCGGCGACGTGCTCGCGCGCCGCGACGTTCCCGTCCACGACGACCGCGAACCGGTGCGTGAGCCCGGCCGCCGCGAGGACGGCGGGCGTGTTGCGCGACGACGACACGACGGCGACCGCCGCGCCCGCCGCGGTCACGGCGTCGAGGAACCGGACCGAGCTCGGGTACGGCGCGATGCCCTCCTCGGCGAACATGCGGTTGACGATCTCGTCCTTGCGGTTGCCGAGCGCGCACACGGTGGACTCCCCCGGCGCGTCCGTGACCTCGCCGCGCGGCAGCGTGACGCCCCGCGACGCGAGGAACGTCGCGACGCCGTCGTACCGGGGCTTCCCGTCGATCGACGCGAAGTAGTCCGCGGCGGTGTACGGGGCGAGGCCGTGCGCGGCGCAGTAGGGCGCGAACAGCCGTTCCCAGGCGCGCATGTGGAGCTCGGCGGTCGGCGTGAGGACGCCGTCGAGGTCGAACAGCACGGCTCGCAGGACGGGCATGGAGATCCTTCGCGGTGGGGGGACGAGGGTCTGCGCCCGGCCGTTCCCGCGCCGTCCGGAGGCCGCGGGACGGCCGTCCGCACGTCGCCGTCGTGACCGTCGCGCGAGGTCAAGCGTACGCACCCGGAGCCGTGCGCGGAAAGCGCTCAGGGCGTGTCCGGGCGACGCTCAGGCGTGGGCGCGCTCGGCCAGGACGTCGGCGACGCGGCCGAGGTTCGCGAGCAGCGCGCGGTGCTCGTCGGGCGTGCCGGCGACCCCGCGACCGGGCCCGCCGCCGACGCCGGACCGCGGCGCACCGAGGAGCGTCACGTCGTCGAGCGCGGGCAGCCCGAGCCCGATGCGGCGCCACGGCACGCTGACGAGGTCGGCGAGCTCGCCCAGCGCCGGCCCGGCGCACTGCGAGACCTTCGCGGGCGGCAGCGCGGCCCAGAGGCGTACGCCCCGCTCGACCGCGCGCGCGACCGTCTCCCAGGACCGCTCGTCCCAGGCGCCGAGCGTCAGGCCGACCGCGTCGGCGCCCGCGAGGACGACAGGCGCGACGCCCACCCAGGCGGGGCCCACGTGGACGACCGTCGACGCGGACGCGGCGCGCGCGGCGTCGAGCACCGGGCGCAGCCCGTCCACGAGGTCCGGGCCGGGGACGGCGCGCAGGCGCGAGTAGCCCGAGAACGTGGGCAGCACGCCCGCGCCCACCTGCGCGAGCAGCGGCTCGTCCACCTGCACGACGACGTCCGCCCCCGGGACCTGACGGCGCACCTGCGCGACGTGCTCGGTCACGCCCGCGGCGAGCGCCTCGACGACCTCGCGCACCGCGCCGCGGTCGGACAACACGCGGTCGCCGCGCGCGAGGTACACCTCGGCGGCGAGCGTCCACGGCCCGGTGACCGTGACGGCGAGCGGCCCCGCGTACCCGGCGCCCGCGATGGTGAGCGCCTCCACGTCCTCGCGCAGGTACGCCTCCGCGCGGCGCAGGTCCGCGCCGCCGTGGTCCGCGAGCTTCCAGCCGTGGGGGCCGAGCTCGACGGGCAGCCCGGGCAGCAGCGCCGCCGTCCGCCCCGTCGCGTCGGCGCCGGGCCCGCGGCCCGGGAGCTGGACGAGGAACGGCACTCCCCGCACGCCCGTCGGCACGGCGGCGAGGTCGCCGAGCACCGTGAGCTGCGCCTCGAGGACGTCCGCGCCCTCTCCGCCGGGCCACGGCCCGAGCCCGCTCACCGCGGTCATGCCGCACCCCCGGGGGCCGCCTCGCGCGGGAGACCGCGCACCTCGTCACGAACCACGTGCCGTCCACCTCTCTCCAGGAGCACACCGGAACACCGAGCCGTGCCGCGACCCCGCCGGGGTCCGGGGGCCGCACGGCCGTCCCGCGGAAGGACCCCGCCATGGGCACGCACGAGAACAAGGCCGCCGCCGTCGCCGTGCACACGCACGCGATCCCGGGCAACCACGCCGACGCCGTCGCGGCGCTGCTCGCGCCGGGCTTCCGCAACCACGACGCGGCACCGGGCGGCGACGGCGGCGACGAGGGCCTCGTCGCGACCATGCACTGGTACGCGGACGCGTTCGAGGACCAGCACGTCGAGGTGCTGCACGCGGTCGCGGAGGGCGACCTCGTGGCGCTGCACGTCGAGCTCAGCGCGCGGCACACCGGCTACTTCCGCGGCGTCGCGCCGACGGGCCGCCGGTTCCGCGTCCGCGAGATGCACGTGCTCCGCTTCGCCGAGGGACGCGCGGCCGAGCACTGGTGCGTGCGCGACGAGTCGGCGCTCGTGCGGGCGCTCGCTCACCCGGCGGCCGTCGGCGTCGGCTGAGCCTCCGGCTCGCGCGGGGCGCCGGAGCCTCGCCCGGCCCGGTACGCCCGGTCGACCGTGCCCTGCCCCAGCACGCGCGTGCCGGCGTAGACGACGAGCGACTGACCGGCCGCGACGCCCCGGAGCGGCGTGCCCGTGAGCTCGACCTCGATCGACCCGTCGGGGACGGCGCGCACGCGCGCGGGGACGGGCGCACCGTGCGCACGCACCTGCACCTCGACGTCGGCCGCCTCGCCCACGGGCGGGCGCGCGTCGTCGAACCAGACGGCGGACCCCGCCTCGATCCGGTCGACGCTCAGCAGCTCGGCCGGGCCGACGACCACCCGGTTGCTCGCGGGCTGGACGTCGAGCACGTAGCGCGGGCGGCCGTCGGGCGCGGGGCGGTCGATCCCGAGCCCCTTGCGCTGCCCGACCGTGTACGCGTAGGCGCCCTCGTGCTCGCCGAGCACCGTGCCCTCCGCGTCGACGATCTCGCCCGGCCGCGCGCCGAGGCGCGCGCGCAGGAAGCCCTGGGTGTCGCCGTCGGCGACGAAGCAGATGTCGTAGGAGTCGGGCTTCGCGGAGACCGACAGGCCGCGCCGCGCGGCCTCGGCGCGGACCTCGTCCTTGGACGCGAAGCCGCCGAGCGGGAAGACCGCCCGCGCGAGCCGCTCGGGACCCATGACCGCGAGGACGTACGACTGGTCCTTCGCCGCGTTCGGGGAGCGGTGCAGCTCGCGCACCGTGCGCACCCCGTCCGGCGCGGACGCGTCGGGGACCTCGCGCGTCTCGACGCGCGCGTAGTGGCCCGTCGCGACGGCGTCGAACCCGAGCGCCGTCGCCTTGTCGAGCAGCGCCTCGAACTTGATGTGCTCGTTGCAGCGCACGCACGGGTTGGGCGTGCGCCCGGCCTCGTACTCCGCGAGGAAGTCGGCGACCACCGTGTCCTCGAACCGCTCGGAGAGGTCCCACACGTAGTACGGGATGCCGAGCACGTCGGCCGCGCGGCGCGCGTCCCCCGCGTCCTCGATCGAGCAGCACCCGCGCGAGCCGGTGCGGAACTGGTCGCGGTCGCGCGAGAGCGCCATGTGCACGCCGACCACCTCGTGCCCGGCCTCGACCGCGAGCGCCGCGGCGACGGCCGAGTCGACGCCGCCCGACATGGCGGCCAGGACCCTCACGCGGCGCCTCCCGTGCGGCTCGTGACGCGCGTGCGCGCCGGGCTCGACGCGAGGCCCGCGGCCCGGGCGCGCTCGACGGCTCGGGGCAGGGCGTCGAGGAGGCGCGCGACGTCGTCGCGCGTCGACGTCACGCCGAGCGAGAAGCGGAGGGCACCCCGCGCGTCCGCCTCGGGGACGCCCATGGCGAGCAGGACGTGCGACGGCTGCGGCACGCCGGCCTGGCACGCCGAGCCGGTCGAGGCCTGCACGCCCGCGGAGTCGAGCAGGTAGAGCAGGGAGTCGCCCTCGGCCCCGGGGAAGGTGAAGTGCGCGTTGCCGGGAAGCCGGACGACGTCGTCGTGCGCGCCGGGCTCGGGCCCGCTGAGGTCGGCGTCCGGGACGCGCTCGCGCACGCCCGCGACGAGCTCGTCGCGCAGCGCGGCGAGGTGCGCGGCCCGCTCGGCCCGGTGCGCGACCGCCTCGGTGACCGCGACGCCGAACGCGCGGATCGCGGGGGCGTCGAGCGTCCCCGAGCGCACGCCGCGCTCCTGGCCGCCGCCGTGCAGCACGGGCGTGAGCGGGGCGTCGCGCCGGGCGACGAGCGCGCCGACGCCGACCGGGCCGCCGAGCTTGTGCCCGGAGACGGTCATCGCGTCGAGGCCGCTCGCGGCGAAGTCGACCGGCACCTGCCCGACGGCCTGCACGGCGTCGGAGTGCACCGGGATGCCGTGCGGCCGCGCGAGCTGCACGACCTCCGGCACGGGCTGCAGCGTCCCCACCTCGTTGTTGGCCCACATGACGGAGATCAGGGCGATCTCGTCCGCGTGCTCGGCGATCTCGGCGCGCAGGGCGGCGAGGTCCACGCGCCCCTCGGCGTCCACGGGCAGCAGGACGATCTCGGCGCCCGCGTGCTCCGCCATCCAGAACGCGGGGTCGAGCACCGCGTGGTGCTCGACGGCGGACACGACGATGCGCCGCCGGCGCGGGTCGGTGGTGCGCCGGCCCCAGAACAGGCCCTTGACCGCGAGGTTGTCGGCCTCCGTGCCGCCCGCCGTGAAGACGACCTCGCTCGGTCGCGCGCCGAGCGCGGCGGCGACCGACTCGCGCGCCTCCTCGACCGTGCGCCGCGCGGCGCGCCCCGCGGCGTGCAGCGACGACGGGTTGCCCGTGCGGGTCAGCTCGTCGACGAACGCGTCGCGCGCCGCCGGGGACAGCGGCGTCGTGGCGGCGTGGTCGAGGTACGCCGTCACGGGGACGGGGGTCGGCCCGCCGTGCGCGCCGGGGCGGGCGCCGGTCGCGGGGCCGGGAGCAAGGGTCACGGTCACCCAGTCTACGAACCGCAGGGCCGCGCTCGTGGTCCGAGGGGTGGGCGGCGCTGGACATCCCGGCGGAAAGCGCTAGGTTGTGGGACATCTACGCCCGGCCGTCGCCGGGCGCTCGCCCGGTCGCAGGACCGCCGTCGCGCGCCACACGTCGCCGCGGGACGGGAACGTGCCGCGGGCGGGACCGTCCAGCCACCGACAGGGGAAGTGGCCTCTCGATGCCCGACGACGTCGCGCCGCCCGCCGTCGAGGCCGCCGGGGACGTCCCGGTCGCCTCGGGCGGCCGGCGCCTGCTCTGGGCCGACCTGCCGCTCGCGCTGCGCGACGAGCTGGAGGCGGTCGCCGGGGGCAGGGTCGTGCACGAGCGGTCGGTCCCGGCGGGGTTCAGCCCGGGGCTCGCGTCCGTCCTCACGCTCGACGACGGCAGCCGCCTCTTCGTCAAGGCCGCACGGACCGCCGACGAGCCCGTGGCCGCCGACCTGCACCGCGCCGAGGCGAAGGTCGCGACGCGGCTGCCCCGCGCGGTCCCGGCGCCGCGCTTCGCCTGGGGCCACGGCGACGGCGACTGGGTCGCGCTCGCGTACGAGGCGGTCGACGGGCGCTCGCCCGGCACGCCGTGGGACCCGCACGAGCTCGACCGCGTGCTCGCGGCGCTCGTCCGCGTCGCGTCCGTGCCCGGCGCCCGGGCGATGCGCCTGCCGCCGACCGGCCCCGACTTCGCCGACATGGCGACCGGCTGGCGGGCCCTGCGCGCGCACCCCGACCCCGGCCTCGCCACGCTCGTGCCCTGGGCCGCGGCGCACCTCGACGCGCTCGCTGAGGCCGAGCGCGGGGCGCTCGTCGCGTGCGAGGGCGAGTCGTTCGTGCACGGCGACCTGCGCGCCGACAACGTGCTGCTGACCCCGGAGAAGGTGTACCTCGTCGACTGGCCGTACGCGTCGCGCGGCGCCGCGTGGCTCGACCTCGCGATGCTCCTGCCGAGCGTCGTCATGCAGGGCGTCCGGGAGGTGTGCGAGCCCGTCACCGTGAGCGCCGACCCGGCGCGACGCGCACGCGGGGGCGCCTGGGCGGCTGCGACGTTCGCCGCGCACCCGCTCGGCCAGGACGTGCACCCCACGGACCTGCGCGCCGTCGTCGCGGGGATCGCCGGGTACTTCCTGCACTCCGCGCGGCAGCCCGCGATCCCGACCATCCCTCGCCTGCGACCGTTCCAGCGTGCCCAGGGCGTCGCGGCCGTCGCGTGGCTGGAGCAGCTCGGGCTCTGAGCGCGTGACGGCCCCGGCGCCGTCGTGGCGCCGGGGCCGTCGTGGCGTGGGGCCCGGGCGTCAGTCCTGCCAGACCTGCACGACCGCGGGCCGCGGCCCGGCGAAGGCTCCCGGCGGCACCGGGGCGCCCGGCGTGAGGTAGTCCGGGAAGTGCGACACCTGCGCGTCGAACGTCCCGTCCTCGCCGGGGTGCTGCACCGCGACGTAGACCATGCGGTCCGCCGAGTCCACGACGGGCCCGCACGTCTCGGCGCCGCGCGGCACCGAGAGGAACTGCTCGACCCGCCCGCGCTCGCGGCCGTCGAGCGTGACCTTGAACAGGCCGTCGCACTTCTGGATCGTGCTCGGCTGGCCGTCGGTCGAGATCCACAGGTTGCCCTCGGCGTCGAACGCGAGGTTGTCCGGGCACGAGATCGGGGAGACCTTCTCCTTCGGGTAGCCCGAGAAGTAGGTGGAGGTGTTCGTCGCGGGGTCGCCCGCGACGAGCAGCAGGTTCCAGCGGAAGGTCAGCGACGCGGCGTCGTCGCGGTCCTCGACGATCTCCACGACGTGCCCGTCGCGGTTGGTGTTGCGCGGGTTCGGCTCGGTCGCGGCCTCGGCCGCCGCCGGCCCGCGCGCGGTGTTGTTGGTGCACGCGACGTAGACGCGACCCGTGACCGGGTTGGGCTCGACGTCCTCGGGGCGGTCCATCTTCGTCGCCCCGACCTTGTCGGCCGCGACGCGCGTGTAGACGAGCACCTCCTCGACGCTCATGCCCTCGACCTCGCTGCGCCCGTCGACGACGAGCGGGACCCACTCGCCCCGGCCGTCGAACGCGCCGTCGGACGGCACCGCGCCCGAGCCGTCGATCTCGGACGCCGGCGAGTCGCCGCGGAACCGCGCGACGTACAGCGAGCCCTCGGTGAGCAGCGTCTTGTTGTGGCGGCGCGCGCCCTCGCTGTTCCCCGGGCGCATCGTGCGCGACGAGACGAACTTGTACACGTAGTCGAAGCGCTCGTCGTCGCCCATGTACGCGACCGCGTTCCCCCGGCGCGAGAGGATCACGTTGGCGCCCTCGTGCTTGAACCGGCCGAGCGCGGTGTGCTTCACCGGCGGCTCGTCGGGCGCGTACGGGTCGATCTCGACGATCCAGCCGAACCGGTTCGGCTCGTTCTCGTACCCGGGGTTGCGGGCGTCGAACCGCGGGTCGTCGAGCTCCCACCCGTACCCGGTCGCGGCGTCGCGCAGGCCGTAGCGCGCGTCGTGACCCGTGCCCGACGTGCGGAAGTAGCCGTTGTAGTTCTCCTCGCCCGAGAGCACGGTGCCCCACGGGGTCGTGCCGCCCGCGCAGTTGTTGAGCGTGCCGAGCACGCGCGTGCCCGACGGGTCGGCGACCGTCCTGACGAGGTCCGACCCCGCGACGGGCCCGGTGAAGCGGAACTCGGTCGTCAGGTGCACGCGGCGGTTGTACCGGCTGTCGGCCACGTAGTCCCACGGCGTCCCGGTCCGACGACGGCGCACCTCGACGACGGACATGCCGTGCGCCGCGCGCTCGATCGCGCGGCGGGTCGGGGCGTCGTACGAGGCGTCGAACATGATCGCCGGGTTCGTGTACTCGTGGTTCGCGACGAGCAGCCCGCGCGTCCCCCGGCCCGGCCCCTTGCCCGCGCCACGGCCGCCGGCGAGGGCGTGCTGGCGCTCGAACGGCAGGATGTCGAGGTAGTCGTTGTTGTAGCCGAACTGCCGCGCCTGCTGCTCCGGGGTCTGGCGCGAGACGTCGAACGGCGCACCGCCGCGCAGGATCGGGTCGCCCCAGCGGATCACCGGGCGCCACCGGTAACCCTCGGGGACGACGAGCGCGTCGCGCGTCGCGGGCTGGGGCGAGATCGCGCCGAACGCGAGGCCCTTCTGCGGGCGGCCACCACCATGGCCGCCGTGCGCCACGACGCCCTGGGCGGCGGCGGGCGGCGCGGCGACGGTCTGCGCGCCGAGCACGACGGCCGCGGCTCCCACCGCGAGCCCGCCGAGCAGCGCGCGGCGCGACAGCGCGCCCGCGACCACGTCGCGGAACGTCTCGTTCGCGCTCTCGTTGGGGACCGGGTGCGAGCACGCGTCCGCGCACTTCAGCCGGCAGGTGACGGGGCTGCGCTTGCCGCGCGCGTGCGGCGCGACGGAGAGCAGGGGGCGATGCTCAGGGGCAGGCGTGATCGTCATCGGTCGTCTCCACGGGTCGGGGGGCCTCCCCGTCACCGAGGAGTCGGCCCGACGCTAGGAACGATCGATGACCGGCCGGCCACCGCCCGGAGGACACCGGGTGAACTCTCGGCGCCGGCCGGGTGCTCAGCCCTGCGACGCCCGGTGCTCGCGCAGCACCTCGGCCGCCTGCGGCAACACGTCCGCGAGGTCGCCCACGACCGCGAAGTCCGAGATCTCGAACAGCGGGCACTCCGGGTCGTTGTTCACCGCGACGATCACCTGCGAGGCCTGCATGCCGCCGCGGTGGTGCGGAGCGCCCGAGATGCCCGCGCCGATGTACAGGCGGGGCGCCACGGTGACGCCCGTCTGCCCGACGAACTGGTCGTGCCAGCCCTCGTAGACGGCGTCGCGCGTCGCGCCCACGGCGGCGCCGAGCGCGTCGGCGAGCTCGACCACGGGGCCGAAGTCGCCGTTCGTGCCACGGCCCCCGGCCACGACGATCGCGGCCTCCCCGAGCGCGGGGCGCCCCGCGCCCGCGGACGCGTCGACCGTGCGGGACACGACGCGCGCCGCGGTCGCCGCCGGCGTCAGCTCGACGCGCAGCGCCTCGACCTCGGTCGCGACGGCGGCGTCCGCCGGCTGCGGCACGACCGAGTTCGCGCGGAGCGTCAGCACCGCCGGGTCGGTGAGGATCTCGCTGCGCACGTCCCACGAGCCCGCGAAGACGCGCTTGTCGGCCACGAGGTGGGTGCCGTCGTCGTGCAGCGCGGAGGCGTCGACGACGAGGCCGGCGCCCGTGAGGAACGCGAGGCGCGCCGCGGCCTCCTTGTTCGGGAACGACGACGTCAGCAGGACGGCGTCGGCGTGCGACGCGCGCGCGGCGGCGGCGAGGACCTCGGCGACGACGGGCGTCAGGTGCAGCGCGTCGCCGGTGACGACCTCCCCGCCCGACGACGGCTCAGCCTGGCGCACGAGCGCGACGCCGTGCGCGCCGAGCTGGGCGAGGACGCCGACGCTCGGCGCCTCGAGCGCGACGGCCTCCACGCGCCCCAGCGCGCGGCCGAGGGTGATCAGCTCCAGCACGGGCGTCCGCAGCTCGGTGGCCGCGGAGTCGAGGAGGACGAGGACGGTACGGGCCCCGGGGGTGCTCATGTGCGGACGCCTCTCAGACCAGGTCGTTGCGGATGAGGAACTCGGCGAGGGCGCGGCCGCCCTCGCCCTTGTCGACGACGATCTCGGCGTCGGGGCGCGGCGGCCGCGGCGACGCGTCGAGCACGCGCGTGCGGGCTCCGGCGTCGCCGACGAGCGCGGCGTCGACGCCGAGGTCGGCGAGGCTCCACGCCTCCACGGGGCGCGTGCGCGCCGCCATGATGAGCTTGAAGTTGGGCATGCGCGGGTCGTTCGCGTGGTCGGTGACCGACACGACGGCGGGCAGCGGCGCCTCGAGGACCTCCTCGACGCCGTCGAGCTCGCGCGTGACGCGCGCGGTGCGCGCGCCCGGCTCGCCCTCGACCTCGAGCTTCCCGGCCAGCGTGAGCTGCGGCAGGCCGAGCTCGGCCGACAGGAGCGCCGGGACGACGGAGCCCAGGCCGTCGAGCGCGGCCATGCCCGTGACGACGACGTCCACCGGGGCCTCGTCCGCGAGGCGGCGCACCGCGGCGGCGAGCACGCGCGCGGTGCCGAAGTAGTCGGAGCCCGCGATCGCGTCGTCGCTCACGCGCACGCCGCGGTCCGCGCCGAGCTGGAACGAGCGGCGCACGGCGCCGTCGGCGTCCGGCCCCGCGACGGTGAGCACGACCACCTCGCTGGTCTCGCGCTCCGCCTCCGGCAGCGCCTCCTTGAGGCGCAGCGCGGCCTCGACCGCGTTCTCGTCGAGCTCGTTGAGCGTGCCCTCGTCGGCCCGGCGCACCACGCGGCCGTCCTCGAAGCCCCGGTCGGCGTGGATGTCCGGGACGTACTTCACGGCGACGACGATCCGCATCGGCTGCTCTCCCTGTGCGCTGGGCGGTCGGCCGGAGAGGTACCCGGCCCGCTCCGCCGAAGCCTACCGGCGGGCGACCGGAGGAGCCGGTGACACCCGCCACAATGGACGGGTGCACGAGCCGTCGCCCGACCCGAGACCCGCCCCGCCGACCGCGCCCGGGAGCGTCGACCGGCACGCCCTCGTCCCGCCGCTCGGGGTGCGCCCCGCCGGGGACGGCGTCGACGTCGCCGTGCTCGCGTCGCACGCGACCGCCGTCGAGCTGTGCCTCGTCGACGTCGTCGACCCGGCGCTGCCCGCGCAGGACCCGGCGCGCTACCGCGAGCGCCGGGTCCCGCTCGCCGGGCCGGCCTACGGCGTCTGGCACGCGCACGTCCCGGGCGTCCGCCCCGGCCAGCGCTACGGCTTCCGCGTCCACGGCCCGTGGGAGCCCGCGGCCGGGCTGCGCCACAACCCCGCGAAGCTGCTCGTCGACCCGTACGCGCGGGGCCTCGTCGGCGAGCTCGTCGACGACCCGGCGATCCGCGGCCAGGTCGGCGACGACCCGTACGGCCCGCCCGACCCCCGCGACTCGCTGCCGTTCGTCCCGCACTCGGTCGTGGTCGCCGAGCCGGCCGGGACGCTCGCTCCCCGCCCCCGCGTCCCGTGGCGCGACACGGTGGTCTACGAGGCGCACGTGCGCGGGCTCACGCAGCGCCTGGAGGCGCTGCCCGAGCGCCTGCGCGGCACGTACGCGGGCGTCGCGCACCCGGTGACGATCGAGCACCTGCGGAGCCTCGGCGTGACCACCGTCGAGCTGCTCCCCGTGCACGCCAACGTGCCGGAGCCGCACCTGCTCGCGAGCGGCCGCACGAACTACTGGGGCTACTCGACGCTCGGGTTCTTCGCGCCCCACGCCGCGTACGCGACGCGCGACGCGCAGGACGCCGGACCGGCCGCGGTCCTCGACGAGGTGCGCGGCATGGTGCACCTGCTGCACGAGGCGGGGATCGAGGTCCTGCTCGACGTCGTGCACAACCACACGTGCGAGGGCGGTGCCGACGGGTACCACCTGTCGTGGCGCGGCCTCGACAACGCCGGGTACTACCTGCACGACGGCGGCACGCCCGCGCGCCTCGCGGACGTCACCGGGACGGGCAACTCGCTCGACTTCCGCCGCCCCGCGGTCGTGCGGGCCGCGCTCGACTCGCTGCGGTACTGGGCCGAGGTCGTCGGGGTCGACGGCTTCCGGTTCGACCTCGCCGTGACGCTGGGCCGCGGCGCGACCGGGTTCGACCCGGACCACCCGTTCCTCGTCGCGCTCCAGACCGACCCGGTGCTGTGCGGGCTCAAGCTCGTCGCCGAGCCGTGGGACGTGGGCCCCGGGGGCTGGCGCACCGGCCAGTTCCCGCCGCCGCTCGCGGAGTGGAACGACCGGTTCCGCGACGCGGCCCGCCAGTTCTGGCTCGCGGACGCGCGCGAGGCGTCGCACGGGCGCCCGGGGCACGGCGTGCGCGACCTCGCGACGCGCCTCGCGGGGTCGGCCGACCTGTTCGGCCACTCGGACCCGCCGCTCGTGCGCGGGCCGGTCGCGTCGGTGAGCTACGTGACCGCGCACGACGGCTTCACGCTCGCCGACCTCGTGGCCTACGACCACAAGCACAACCTCGCGAACGGCGAGAACAACCGGGACGGCACGGACGACAACCGGTCCTGGAACCACGGGCTCGAGGGCCCGGTCACCCCGGACGCCACCGCGGGCGGCGTGCTCGACGGGCTCGGCGTCGAGATCGCCCCGCTGCGGCGCCGTTCGATCCGCAACCTCCTCGCGACGCTCGTGCTCGCCGCGGGCACCCCGATGATCACCGCGGGCGACGAGATGGGCCGCACCCAGCGCGGCAACAACAACGCCTACGTGCAGGACGACGAGACGTCCTGGGTGTCGTGGGACCTGTCCCCGTGGCGCAAGGACCTGCTCGCCACCGCGCGCCACCTCCTCGCGCTGCGGCGCGAGCACGCCGCGCTGCGCCCCGACGCGTTCTTCACCGGCCGCCCGCGCCCGGCGGCGCCGGACGGCCCCGGCGGCGCGGCGTCCGGTGCGGGGGCTGGTGCGGCAGCCGGCACGGGGACCGGTGGGGAAGGCGGCACCGAGGCGGGTGCGGCAGCCGGCACGGCGGCCGGTGGAGAGGGCGGCACCGGGGCGGGCACGGCGGCCGGCAGCGGCCAGGGCCCCCGCCCGACGGCGGTGCCCGACCTGGCGTGGTTCGACGCCGACGGCGGACCGCTGGACCACGGGGCGTGGCACGACCCGGGCGTCCGGACGCTCCAGATGCTGCGCACCGCCCCGGAGCCCGGCGACGCCGACGTGCTCGTCGTGCTCACCGGGGCGCTCGACCCGGTCGACGTGACCCTTCCCGGTCTGCGGGCCGCCGCGGGCGGCGAGCCCGAGCGCTGGGAGCTCGTGTGGGACTCCGACTGGGAGCACCCGGACGACCCGGACCGCGCCCCGGGCGAGAGCGCCGCCCGCCCGGGCGACGTCGTCGGGCTCGAGGCGCTGAGCCTGCGCGTGTACGTGTCCCCCACCCCGCAGAGGGAGAGCCCAGGTCTCCCGAGGTAGAGCCGTGGTCTCGCGAGGTAGAGCCGTGGTCGCCCCTGCCCGCCGAGGTCTGGACACGTGCTCTACTCTTCCCGCATGAGTGACAGCGCGGTCGACTCCTCCCCCACCTCTCCCACGATCGAGGACCCCGAGGTCGTCGTCGTGGGGGCCGGGCTCTCCGGTCTCGTCGCGGCGACCGAGCTCACGGCCGCGGGTCGCCGGGTGGTCCTGCTCGACCAGGAACCGGCGGCGAGCCTGGGCGGCCAGGCGTGGTGGTCGTTCGGCGGGCTCTTCCTCGTCGGCTCTCCCGAGCAGCGGCGCATGGGCGTTACGGACTCCGCCGAGCTCGCGTTCGACGACTGGCTCGGGTCCGCGCAGTTCGCGCCCGGCGCGGACCGCGGCGAGGGGCCCGACCGCCACGGCTACGCGTGGGCGCAGGGCTTCGTCGACTTCGCCGCCGGGGAGATGCGCGGCTGGCTGCACGACAAGGGCGTGCGGTGGTTCCCGCTCGTGCAGTGGGCGGAGCGCGGCGGGTACCCGGTGCGCTCGGGCGCCGACGGGTCCGCCGCCGGCGCGCACGGCAACTCCGTGCCCCGCTTCCACGTCACGTGGGGCACCGGCCCCGGCATCCTCGAGCCGTTCGTCCGCGCCGCCCTGGACGCGCGCGCCGCGGGCCTGCTCGACGTCCGGTTCCGGCACCGGGTCACGTCGCTCGTCGTGACCGACGGCGCGGTGACGGGCGTGCGCGCGCAGGTGCTCGCGCCGTCGGACGCCGGGCGCGGGGTGCCGTCCTCGCGCGACGTCGTCGGGGAGGTCGAGATCGCGGCGAGCGCCGTCGTCGTGACCTCGGGCGGCATCGGCGCGAACCACGAGCTCGTGCGCTCGCGCTGGCCGCAGACGGCGGGCCGGCTCCCCGCACGCATGCTCTCCGGAGTGCCCGACTCGACCGACGGGCTCATGATCGGCGTCGCCGCCGACGCGGGCGCGGCCCTCGTGCACGAGGACCGCATGTGGCACTACCCGGAGGGGATCGCGAACCACTCGCCGGTCTGGACCGACCACGGGATTCGCATCCTCCCCGGGCCGAGCTCGCTGTGGCTCGACGCCGACGGCAACCGGCTGCCCGCCCCGCTGTTCCCCGGCTTCGACGCCCTCGGCGCGCTCCAGCACGTCACCGAGCGCGGCGACGACCACTCCTGGTTCGTGCTCAACAAGGCGATCATGGAGTCGGAGTTCGCGCTGTCCGGCTCGGAGCAGAACCCCGACCTCACGGGCAAGGACGTGCGGCTCCTCGCCCAGCGGGTGCTGCCCGGCGCCGTCGGGCCGGTCGCACGGTTCGCCGAGCAGTCGCCGGAGTTCGTGTGGGCGGACACCCCCGAGGAGCTCGCCGCCCGGATGAACGCGCTCGTCGAGGCGACGCCGGGCTCGCGCGGGCACGTCGACCCGGCGGCCCTGGCGCGCGTCGTCCGCCTGCGCGACGAGCAGGTCCGCACGGGGCTGGGCAAGGACCCGCAGGTCGTCGCGACGGCGATGGCGCGCCGCTACCGCGTCGACCGGCTCATCCGCGTGTCGCCGCCACGACCCCTGACGACGCCGAAGGACGGGCCGCTGCTCGCCGTCCGCCTCTCCGTGCTGACGCGCAAGACGCTCGGCGGGCTGTGGACGGACACCTCCGCGCGGGTGCTGCGCGCGGACGGGTCCGTGCTGCCCGGGCTCTGGGCCGCGGGCGAGGCGGCCGGGTTCGGCGGGGGCGGCGTGCACGGCCACCGCGCGCTCGAGGGGACGTTCCTCGGCGGGTGCCTCTACTCCGGCCGTGTCGCGGGCCGCGCGGTCGCCGCCGACCTGGGCTGACCCGGGTAGGGTCGGCGACCATGACCGTGCCCGACGACGCGTCCCCGGCCCCCGCGCCCGGCGCCCCCGCGGCGGTCGACCACCTCGACGTCCCCGCGTGCGAGCGCCTGTTCCGCCGCAACGGTCTCCCGCTGCTCGTCGAGGGGCACTCGCTCGACCGCGACGTGTTCGGGCGGTCGGCGCCGTTCCTGCTCGTCGTGCTGCTTGCCGAGCTCTCCGGCGCGGTGCGCTCGGGCTGGCCCGCGTGGGCGAACGCGCTCGCGCTCCTCGGCGCCGCGGCCCTCGTCGCGGCCGCGTACGCGGGGCTCAACGTGGTGCGCGGTCGGCCGTGGTTCACGCTCCCCCAGTCCGTCGGCGTCCCTGAGCTCGCGTTCTTCGTGCTCGTGCCCGCCCTCCTGCGGGTCATGTTCGGCGGGCAGTGGGGCGACGCCCTGCTCACCGTCGTCGGCAACCTCGTGCTGCTCGGGGTCGTGCGGGTCGTCGTCGGGTACGGCGTGCTGTCGTCGCTGTGGTGGGGGCTCGCGCGCGTCACCGACGAGCTCGGCGCCGCCCTGCTGCGGCTCGTGCGCCTGCTGCCGCTGCTGCTCGTGTTCTCCCTCGTGCTCTTCTACAACGCCGAGGTGTGGCAGGTGTTCGACCGCACGCACGGCGTCGCCGACCTCGTGCTCGGCGCGTTCTTCGCGCTGCTCGTCGTGCTGTTCGTCGGGCTGCGCTCGCCCACGGAGGCGCGCGAGGCGCTCGCGGAGACCGCCGCGCGCCACCCCGGGCACGAGCGTGCGGCGCGCTTCAGCCGCGGCCAGACGGCGAACCTCGCGACGATGATCGCGACGAGTCAGCTCCTCCAGGTCCTCGTCGTGAGCCTCGGCATGGGCGTGTTCTTCATGGCGCTCGGGACGCTCACGGTGACCCCCGAGGTCATGGCGCTGTGGGACGTCGACGGCGGCACCTGGCAGCGCACGCTCTCGCTCGTCGGCGGGGGCGGCGTCGGCGGCGCGGACCTCGTCGTGACGCAGACGCTGCTGCGCGTCTCCGTCGCGATCGCGACCTTCACCGGCCTCTACTACGCGATCTCCGTGCAGGTCGACGCCGTGTACCGCGAGGAGTTCGTGGACGGCATCGAGACCCAGCTCGCCGACGTGCTGCGCGCGCGCTCGCGCTACCTCGACCTCCTCGCCCCACCCCCGTCCGCGAGATAGAGGCCAGGTGGGCCGAGGTAGAGGCCAGGTACGCCGGAGTGGAGGCCAGGTTCACGACCACGCCTCTACCTCGACGGACCAGGGCTCTACCTCGGCGAGGAAGGTCGCGAGCTGTCTGCGCGGCGTCGGAGCGCGAGGCGGAGTGACTCCGCGAGACGACAGCCGACCGCCACCGGGTCGCCCAGGTCCTCCCAGGTGAAGCGCACGACCGTCCAGCCCGCTGCCACGAGCGCCGCCTCGCGGACGTCCTGTGCGCGCCGGACCTCTGCCGGGTCCCCGTACTCCCCGCCGGAGTACTTCACCGCCCCGTCGAACTCGATCACCAGCCGGGCGTCGAGCCAGGCCAGGTCGACGACGTACGTCCCGCGCGACGTCAGGACCGGTACCTGCGGGCGAGGCGCGGGCAGACCGCCGAGCACGGCCGCGAGCCGCACGAGCGTCTCCCCCGGGGACTCCGACCTCGGGTCCGCGAGCTCGAGAGCACGCCGCGCCCGCACGACGCCCCGCTTGCCGCGCGACTCCTCGACGATCGAGTCGACCACGTCCCGGTCCGCACCCAGGCGCAACGCAGAGTCCACCACCACGAGGCTGCGCTCGAGCGGCAGCGACCGCGCACAGTCGACCAAGGTGCGCTCGAGGCTGGTGACAGGGACGCCGTCGAGGACCGCGCGGTCACGGACCGGTAGATCGGTCCAGTGCCGACGCACGGCTGCGTCCCGTTCTCTCGTCACGTTCGGGTGGCCGAGCTGGGTCAGGTGCGCGAACGGCGGGAGCCGCCAGGTCCAACAGCCCCAGAGCAGAGCCGCGGTGTCGTGGCTCACCCAGAACGGCGTCACGAGCCGGTCGACCAGTCCGCGCACCTCGCCGAGCAGCCACTCCTCGCGCTCCGACGGCGCGGAGTGCGCCGAGGGAAGGTAGACACCACGCCGTACCCGCACGAGCTCACCGGTGCGCGCACGCGCCGCCAGCTCCGCGCGGCGTCGACGTACGTAGGGCACAGCAGACGGAACCCTCCGAGGGCCGTTGCTGTCCGCGGTGTAGCGACCGGAGGGGCGGGTCGGGACCGGATTAGCCCCGAGCCTGCGCCGTGCTGTCGGGTCGTGGCCGGCCCGGGAGCTGCCCGTCGTCTCGTCCATCAACCCAGCGTGCCGGTCGCCACCCCGTCGCGGGGCGAGTACGGCAGATCTGTGGATGACGAAGTCGCCGCCCCTGCACGACGGTCCGCCGCCGTCGACCTCCGTCCATGGACGGACGAGCCGAGAGGGCCTGGCCGACGACGGCCAGGCCCTCTCGCACTCGCATGACGCATCCGCCTCACGCGACCACGCCTCGACCTCGCGTGACCGCACCTCTACCTCGCGCGACCAGGGCTCTACCTCGCGCGACCGCACCTCTGCCTCGCGCGACCAGGGTTCTACCTCGCGACCGGAGGCTCTACCTCGGCGGGGGTGTCAGGCGTTGGTGACGAGGCCCAGCTCGGCGACGCTCGGGAGGCCGTCGTGGGTCGGGACGACGCGGACGGTGTAGCCGAACGGTCCGGACGCGTCGAGCACGACCTCGCCCGCGAACGCGTAGCGGCCGGCCTCGTACGTCTCGGCGAGCGCGAGCGGCTCGGCCGTGAACTCCTCGATGACGTCGGCCTCGCTGACGCGACCGTGCACGACCTGCACCTGGACGTCCTCGGGGCGCAGGTCGCCGAGCGACACGTACGCGCGGACCGTGAGGCGGTCGCCGACCTGCGGCACCTCGCCGATGCCGGCCGAATCGACGTGGTCGACGCGCACGCGCGACCAGCCGTCGCGCACGGCGTGCTTCCACTGCGCGAGCTCCCGGGCGGGCGCGAGCCCGTCGGCGGCCAGCGCGCGCCCGGCCGCGGCGGCCGGGGCGTACAGGCGCGTGACGTACTCGCCGACCATGCGCGTCGCCTGGACCTTGGGGCCGAGCGTCGCGAGCGTGTGCCGCACCATCTCGAGCCACCGGCCGGGCACGCCGTCGGCGTCGCGGTCGTAGAACCGGGGCGCGACCTGCTGCTCGACGAGGTCGTAGAGCGCGGCGGCCTCGAGGTCGTCGCGACGGTCCGCGTCCTCGACGCCGTCGGCGGTCGGGATGGCCCAGCCGTTCTCGCCGTCGTACCACTCGTCCCACCACCCGTCGAGGATCGACAGGTTGAGGCCACCGTTGAGGGCCGACTTCATGCCCGACGTCCCGGACGCCTCGAGCGGGCGCAGCGGGTTGTTAAGCCAGACGTCGCAGCCCGGGTAGAGCGACTGCGCCATGGCGATGTCGTAGTTCGGCAGGAAGACGATGCGGTGCCGCACCTCGGGGTCGTCCGTGAAGCGCACGAGCTGCTGGATGAGCCGCTTGCCCTGGTCGTCGGCGGGGTGCGACTTGCCCGCCACGACGAGCTGGACCGGGCGCTCGGGGTGCAGCAGCAGCGCCTTGAGCCGCTCCGGGTCGCGGAGCATGAGCGTGAGCCGCTTGTACGTGGGGACGCGGCGCGCGAACCCGATGGTGAGAACGTCGGGCGAGAGCACGTCGTCGACCCAGCCGAGCTCCGCCGGGGTCGCACCGCGCTCGCGCCAGGACTTGCGCACGCGGCGGCGCGCCTCGTCGACGAGCCGGCCGCGCATCTCGCGGCGGATCGCCCAGAGCTCGCCGTCGCCGACGGCGCCCTCCCCGTCGCCGCGCAGCCAGCGCGACGACGCGTGCTCGGCCGTGAGCTCGTCGAGCCCGAGCCGCTCGGCCTCGAGGGCCGCGAGCGCCGGGTCGACCCACGTGGGCGAGTGGACGCCGTTCGTCACCGAGGTGATCGGGACCTCGCGGGCGTCGAAGCCCGGCCACAGGCCCTCGAACATGCCGCGCGACACCTCGCCGTGCAGGAGGGAGACGCCGTTCGCCCGTCCGCCGAGGCGCAGGCCCATGACGGCCATGTTGAACACGGTCGGGTCGCCGCCGTCGTAGTCCTCGGCCCCGAGGGCGAGGACGCGCTCGACGGGCAGGCCCTCGACCGCCATGTCGCCGCCGAAGTACTGCGTGACGAGGTCGCGGCCGAACCGGTCGATGCCGGCGGGCACGGGCGTGTGCGTCGTGAAGACCGTCGCGGCGCGGACGGCCTCGAGCGCCGCGTCGAACGTGAGGCCCTGCTCGACGAGCTCGCGGATGCGCTCGACGCCGAGGAACCCCGCGTGGCCCTCGTTGGTGTGGTAGACCTCGGGCTCCGGCGCGCCGGTGAGGCGCGACCACAGGCGCAGCGCGCGCACGCCGCCCACGCCGAGCAGCAGCTCCTGCTGGAGGCGGTGCTCGCCGCCGCCGCCGTAGAGGCGGTCGGTCACCTTGCGCGCGGCCTCGTCGTTGCCGGGCACGTTCGAGTCGAGCAGGAGCAGCGGCACGCGGCCGACGGCCGCGACCCACACGTGCGCGTGGAGCGCGCGACCCCCGGGCAGGGCGAGCGAGACGCGCGCGGGCGTGCCGTCGTCGTCGCGCAGGAGGGTGAGCGGCAGGCCGTCCGGGTCGAGGAGCGGGTACGTCTCGACCTGCCAGCCGTCGCGCGTGAGCGACTGCTTGAAGTAGCCGGCGCCGTAGAGGAGCCCGACGCCGACGATCGGCACGCCGAGGTCGCTCGCGCTCTTCAGGTGGTCGCCGGCGAGGATGCCGAGGCCGCCCGAGTACTGGGGCAGCACGGACGTGATGCCGAACTCGGGCGAGAAGTACGCGATCGCGGCCGGCAGGGAGCCACCGCCCTCCGACGCCTCCGCGGCACGCTGCTGGTACCACAGCGCGTCGTCGAGGTAGTGGCGCAGGTCGGCCGCCGCCGCCCGCACGCGCTCGACGAAGGCGCCGTCGGCGGCGAGCTCCGCGAGGCGCTCGGGACCGAGCGCACCGAGCAGCGCGACGGGGTCGCCGTGGACCGCCGCCCACGTCTCGGGGTCGATACCGGCGAACAGGTCGCGCGTGGGCGCGTGCCAGGACCAGCGCAGGTTGTGCGCGAGCTCGTCCAGGTCGCGCAGCTCGGCGGGCAGCAGGGTGCGGACGGTGAACCGTCGGATGGCTCTCACGGGGACGAGACTACGCAGCCTGACGCCGGTGCACACCCCCGCGCCGCAACCTGTGTGTAACGCTTGCATGAAATTTCACCCAGGTATCGTGCGCGACCCGTCCGCGACGCGCCGACCCCTCCCCCAGGTGCCTGGCCCCCGTGCCCCTCGATACGTTGTGCGTGTGACGTCGACCCCTCCGGCCCTCGCGCCGCACCGCCCCCGCGCCACCGGTGCCCCTCGCCCCCGAGGCGGCGCCCCCGCCCCCGCCCCCGCCGCACCCGTCGGCCGCATCCCCGTGCTCGAGGTGTCGCCCGTCGTCGAGGGCGGCCGGTGGCCTGCCAAGGCCGTCGTCGGCGAGATGGTGCCGATCGAGGCGACCGTCTTCAGGGAGGGCCACGACGCCGTCGCCGCGACCGCCGTCCTCGTCGCGCCCGACGGCACCGAGCGCACGGCACCCATGGTCGACGTCGCCCCCGGGCTCGACCGGTTCCGCGCCACGCTCCACCCGGACGCGGTCGGCGACTGGTCGCTGCGCGTCGAGGCGTGGAGCGACCCCTACGGCACGTGGGCGCACGACGCGACGGTCAAGGTCGCGGCGGGCGTCGACGTCGAGCTCATGCTCGCCGAGGGCGTGCGGCTCTTCGAACGCGTCCTCGCCGACGCCGTCCCCCTCCCCGGGCGCGACGGCACGCCCGGCCGCCGGACCCCCGCGGACGAGCGCACGCTCGCCGACGCGCTCGCCGCGCTCGCCGACGCGACCCGCCCCGCCGAGGCCCGGCTCGTCGCCGCGACGTCGCCCGAGGTGCGCGACGTCCTGGAGCGCGCCCCGCTGCGCGACCACGTCACGGCGTCGGCCACGTACCCGCTGCGCGTCGAGCGCCCGCTCGCGCTCGCGGGCGCGTGGTACGAGATGTTCCCGCGCTCCGAGGGCGCCCGGCGGCTCAAGGACGGGCGCTGGCGCTCGGGCACGTTCACCGCGGCCGCGCGCCGTCTGCCCGCGATCGCGGAGATGGGCTTCGACGTCGTCTACCTGACCCCCGTCCACCCCATCGGCACGACGCACCGCAAGGGCCGCAACAACTCCCTCACCGCGCTCCCCGGCGACCCGGGCAGCCCGTACGCCATCGGCTCGAAGGACGGCGGCCACGACGCGATCCACCCCGAGCTCGGCAGCGAGCGCACGTTCCGCGCGTTCGTCAAGGAGGCCCGGCGGCACGGGCTGGAGGTCGCGATCGACCTCGCGCTGCAGTGCTCGCCCGACCACCCGTGGGTCACCGAGCACCCCGAGTGGTTCACGACGCGCGCCGACGGCTCCATCGCCTACGCGGAGAACCCGCCGAAGAAGTACCAGGACATCTACCCGCTCAACTTCGACAACGACCCCGAGGGCATCTACGCCGAGGTTCTGCGCGTCGTGCGCGTGTGGATCGACCGCGGCGTCACCGCGTTCCGCGTCGACAACCCGCACACCAAGCCGCTCGACTTCTGGGAGTGGCTGCTCGCCGAGGTGCGCGCGACGAACCCCGAGGTCGTGTTCCTCTCCGAGGCGTTCACGAAGCCCGCGATGATGCACACCCTCGCGCGCATCGGGTTCCACCAGTCGTACACGTACTTCACGTGGCGCAACACGCGCGACGAGCTCGCGGAGTACCTCACCGAGGTCTCGGGCGAGGCCGGCGCCTACATGCGCCCGAGCTTCTGGCCCACGACCCACGACATCCTCCCGCCGTACCTCCAGCACGGCGGCGTGGCGGGCTTCGCCGTGCGCGCGGTGCTCGCCGCCCTCGGTGCCCCCACCTGGGGGATCTACTCCGGGTACGAGCTCGTCGAGAACGTGCCGCGCCCGGGCGTCGAGGAGCAGATCGACAACGAGAAGTACGAGTACAAGCCGCGCGACTGGGCGCTCGCCGACGAGATCGGGATCTCGACGCTGCTCGCGCGGCTCAACGAGATCCGTCGGGACCACCCCGCGCTGCGCCAGCTCCGGAACCTCACGGTGCACCCGACGACGAACGACCAGGTGCTCGCGTTCTCGCGCCACCTGCCGGCCGAGCACTCGCCGACCGGCGAGGCGGACACGGTCGTCGTCGTGGTGAACCTCGACCCCCACTCCCCGCAGGAGTCGAACGTGCACCTGGACCTCGCGGCCCTCGGCCTCCCCCCGCTCGCGGACGGCCAGGACCCCTGGGCGCCGTCGTTCGTCGCGCACGACGAGCTGACCGGCGAGAGCTACGGCTGGGGGCAGGACGTGTACGTGCGGCTCGAGCCGCTGCGCCAGGTCGCGCACGTCATCCACGTGAGGGCCTCGTGACGCTCCCCCGGGACGCGGCCCCGGTCCCCGTGCGGGGGCCCGCCGCCGGTCCCGTTCCCGTGCCCCCGCTCACCGCGCCCGTGCCCGTCGCGGCCCTCCCGCCGCGCCGTCAGCCGGCGCCGCCCGTCGAGACGCGCCCCGGGCTGTCCGACGACCCGGACTGGTACCGCACGGCGGTGTTCTACGAGGTGATCGTCCGCGCGTTCTCCGACTCCGACGGCAGCGGGACGGGCGACCTGCGCGGGCTCATCGACCGCCTCGACTACCTCCACTGGCTCGGCATCGACGCGCTGTGGCTGCCGCCGTTCTACCCGTCGCCCTTGCGCGACGGCGGCTACGACGTGTCCGACTACACCGCGATCGCGCCGCAGTACGGCTCGACGTCGGACTTCGCCGAGCTCGTGAGCGAGGCGCACGCGCGCGGGATGCGCGTCGTCATCGACCTCGTCATGAACCACACGAGCGACCAGCACCCGTGGTTCCAGGCGTCGCGCGCCGACCCGGAGGGCCCGTACGGCGACTTCTACGTGTGGAGCGACGACGACACGCGCTACCAGGACGCGCGCATCATCTTCGTCGACACGGAGACGTCCAACTGGACGTTCGACCCGGTGCGGCGCCAGTTCTTCTGGCACCGCTTCTTCTCCCACCAGCCCGACCTCAACTTCGAGAACCCGCGCGTCGCCGACGCGATGCTCGACGTCGCGCGGTTCTGGCTGCAGATGGGGGTCGACGGGTTCCGCCTCGACGCGGTGCCGTACCTCTACGAGGCCGAGGGCACCAACTGCGAGAACCTCCCGCAGACGCACGAGTTCCTGCGCCGCGTGCGGCGCATGGTGGACACCGAGTTCCCGGGCCGCATCCTCCTCGCCGAGGCGAACCAGTGGCCGCGCGACGTCGTGGACTACTTCGGCACCGAGGAGGAGCCGGAGTGCCACATGTGCTTCCACTTCCCCGTCATGCCGCGCATCTTCTACGCGATCCGCGACCAGCGCGCGAACCAGGTGCTGGAGATCCTTGCCGACACGCCCGACATCCCCGCGGGCGCGCAGTGGAGCACGTTCCTGCGCAACCACGACGAGCTCACGCTCGAGATGGTCTCGACGGAGGAGCGCGCGTCCATGTACGGGTGGTACGCGCCCGACCCGCGCATGCGCGCCAACGTCGGGATCCGCCGTCGGCTGGCGCCCTTGCTCGACAACTCGCGCAAGGAGGTCGAGCTCGCGCACGCGCTCCTGCTCTCGCTCCCGGGCAGCCCGTGCCTGTACTACGGCGACGAGATCGGCATGGGCGACAACATCTGGCTGCCCGACCGCGACGCCGTGCGCACGCCCATGCAGTGGACGCCCGACCGCAACGCCGGGTTCTCCACCGCGGACCCGGGCAAGGTGTACCTGCCGCTCGTGCAGTCGCTCGTGCACCACTACGGCTACGTCAACGTCGAGGCGCAGCTCGAGCAGTCGACGTCGCTGCTGCACTGGGTGCACGGCATGCTCAAGGTCCGGCGCCGCCACAAGGCGTTCGGCACCGGCGACTTCGTGGCGCTCGAGTGCGACAACGAGTCGATCCTCGCGTTCCTGCGGCGCACGCCCACGGAGACGATCCTGTGCGTCGCGAACCTCTCGGCGACCGCCCGGTCCGCGGCGGTGCACCTGCCGGGGCACGCGGGCGCGCCGCTCACCGACGTGTTCGGCGGCGCGCACTTCCCGGCGGTCGGGGACGACGGGCGCGTCGTCATGACGTGGGGGTCGCGCGACTTCTACTGGCTCGTCGTCGGGGGTCCCGAGGGCACGACCCCCTGACGCCCGGCGAGATCGGGCGCGTCGTGGTCGGATGGAGGCTGCCGCCGTCGTGACCCGACGGCGGGGCCCCCGGGGCACGACCTGCCGACGATCCGACGACCCAGCCACAGGGAGGCGCGCATGACGCTCCGACGGACGGACCTTCCCTCCTCGGAGCTCATGACGCTCCTCGACGCGTGGCTGCCGGAGCGCCGGTGGTACCCCGTCAAGGGCGTCGCGGTGCGGCACGTGCCGTGGCTGTCGTTCGCGCTCGACGTCCCGGCGACGGCCGGTCAGGACCCGGCGCGGGCCCCGCGCGTCGTCCTCCACCTGCTGCGGCTGCTCGGGGACGGCGTCGACCTCGTCGTGCAGGTGCCGCTCGTCCTCGAGCCGGTCGACGCGGCGCCCGCGGCCCCGGGCGACGTGCGCACCCCGGGCGGCGCGACCCCGTCCGCCGGTCCGGGGCGCGCGCCCGCCACGCCGCTCGGGACGGTGCACGACGCCGGGGGCGGCGCGACCGCCGGGACGGCCTGGCTCGTGCACGACGGCGCCGCGCACCCCGCGTGCTGGGCGGCGCTCCTGGCCGTCGCCGACTGGGAGACGACCCCCGCGGCCGGGGGCGCGGGCACCGATCCGCTCGACCTCGCGGGCGGACGCGCTCTGAGCGTCGAGCAGTCGAACAGCTCGGTGCTGCTGCCCGGCGTCGCCGGCGGCACGATGCTCAAGGTCCTGCGGGCCATCGCGATCGGCCCGAACCCGGACGTGACGATCCCGCGCGCGCTCGCCGCCCAGGGGTGGGCGGGCGTGCCGCGACCGCTCGCCTGGCTCGAGGTGGGCTGGGACGCGACCGACGACCCGGCCGCTCCCGGGCACGCGCCCGACCCGGCGTCGCCCCGGTCGGCGCACCTCGCGATCCTCAGCGAGTTCGTCGACGGCGCGCGCGACGGCTTCGACCTGGCGTGCGCCTACGCCGGGCAGGGTTCCTCGTTCGCCGACCTCGCCGCCGACCTCGGCCGGGTCCTCGCCGACCTCCACGCCGCGCTCCGGCGCGCGTTCGACGTGGGCTCCCCCGTCGACGCGCGCTGGCTCGTCGCCGACCTGCGGCGCCGTTCGGACGAGGCCGTCGCGTCGTCGAGCGCGCTCGGCCGGCGCGCGACCGAGATCGCCGCGTTCTGGGACCGCACGGCAGCACGGCTCGCGTCCGTCACGCGCGTCCCCGACGCCCTCCCGCGGCTCCAGACCGTCCACGGCGACCTGCACCTCGGGCAGGTGCTGCACGCCCGCCGGTTCGGCTGGAAGGTGCTCGACTTCGAGGGCGAGCCGCTGCGGCCGGTCGCGGAGCGCACCCGCCCCGACCTCGCCCTGCGCGACGTCGCCGGGATCGTGCGCTCGTTCGACTACGCGGCCGCCGTCGGGCGTGCTCCCGACGCCGCGTGGGCCGTCCAGGCGCGCGCCGCGTTCCTCGACGCGTACGAGCGCGCGGACACCGCGGGCGTCGACCACGCGACCTCGGAGGCGCTCGTCCGCGCGCTCACGCTCGACAAGGCGCTCTACGAGGTCGTCTACGAGTCGCGCAACCGTCCCGACTGGGAGCCCATCCCCCTCGCCGCCGTGGACCGCCTCCTCGCGGGCAACGCCTGACGTGCGCGGTCGCCCGGCCGCACGTACCGGACCGTCCGGCGAGCCCGTCCTGTGAGGGTGCGCGGGACGTGGAAAGGTTGCCCCATGACCGGGCCCGCCGCTTCCGCCACCCCGCCCCCCGTCGTCGTGCCGCAGGACGCGCTCGCCGCGGCCGCGGGCGGGCGCACGTTCGACCCGCACGCCGTGCTCGGCCCGCACCTCGCGGACGACGCCGCGGACGCGCGGGCCGTCGTCCGCGTCCTGCGCCCGCTCGCGGACGAGGTCGTCGTCGTCGCCGCCGACGGCGAGCACCCGGCGGTGCACGAGCAGGACGGGGTGTGGGCCGCCGTCGTGCCGGTGCACCAGGACGCCGACGGCACCCGGCACGCCCCCGACTACCGCGTCCGCGCCCGCTACGGGCACGAGTCCACGACCGTGGACGACCCCTACCGGTTCCTGCCCACGCTCGGCGACGTCGACCTGCACCTGATCCGCGAGGGCCGGCACGAGGAGCTGTGGCGCGCGCTCGGCGCGAACGTCCGCACCTACCCGAGCGCGCTCGGCGACACGACCGGCACGGCGTTCGCCGTCTGGGCGCCCAACGCGCGCGCGGTCCGCGTCATCGGCGACTTCAACGGCTGGGGCCCCACGCACCCGATGCGCTCGCTCGGGTCCACCGGGGTGTGGGAGCTCTTCGTCCCCGGCGTCGTCGCGGGCGCGCGCTACAAGTACGAGATCCTCGGGCCCGACGGCTCGTGGCGCCAGAAGGCCGACCCGCTCGCCAAGGCGGCCGAGGTGCCCCCGGCAACGGCGAGCGTCGTCGTCGAGTCCCGGTACGAGTGGTCCGACGACGCGTGGCTCGCCGAGCGCGCGGCGCACGACCCCCACACGCAGCCGCTCAGCATCTACGAGGTGCACCTCGGCTCGTGGCGCCAGGGCCTGTCCTACCGCGACCTCGCGGAGCAGCTCACGGCGTACGTCGTCGAGCAGGGGTTCACGCACGTCGAGCTCCTGCCCGTCGCCGAGCACCCGTTCGGCGGGTCGTGGGGCTACCAGGTCACGGGCTACTACGCCCCGACGTCCCGGTTCGGCCACCCCGACGACTTCCGCTACCTCGTCGACCGCCTGCACGCCGCGGGGATCGGCGTCGTCGTCGACTGGGTCCCCGCGCACTTCCCGCGCGACGAGTGGGCCCTCGCCCGCTTCGACGGCACGCCCTGCTACGAGCACGCCGACCCGCTGCGCGGCGAGCAGCCCGACTGGGGCACGTACGTCTTCGACTTCGGCCGCAACGAGGTCCGCAACTTCCTCGTCGCCAACGCGACGTACTGGCTCGAGGAGTTCCACGTCGACGCGCTGCGCGTCGACGCCGTCGCGTCCATCCTCTACCTCGACTACTCGCGCGGCCCCGGCCAGTGGCACCCCAACGTGCACGGGGGCCGCGAGAACCTCGAGGCCATCGCGTTCCTCCAGGAGGCCAACGCCACCGCGTACCGGCGCACGCCCGGCGTCATGATGATCGCCGAGGAGTCGACCGCGTGGCCGGGCGTCACCCGGCCCACCTCCGCGGGGGGCCTCGGGTTCGGGCTCAAGTGGAACATGGGCTGGATGAACGACTCCCTGCGCTACGTCGCCGAGGAGCCGATCAACCGCCGGTACCACCACCACGAGATCACGTTCTCCATGGTCTACGCGTACTCCGAGCAGTTCGTGCTCCCCATCAGCCACGACGAGGTCGTGCACGGCAAGGGCTCGCTCTACGGGAAGATGCCGGGCGACGACTGGCAGAAGCGCGCCGGCGTGCGCGCGTTCCTCGCCTACCAGTGGTCGCACCCCGGCAAGCAGCTCCTCTTCATGGGCAGCGAGATCGGCCAGCACTCCGAGTGGAACGAGGGCCGGTCGCTCGACTGGGACGGCCTCGCCGCCGACCCGGGCCGGCAGGGCGTGCAGCGTGTCGTGCGTGACCTCAACGCCCTGTACCGCGCGACCCCTGCTCTGTGGGAGCTCGACCACGACCCCGCGGGGTTCGAGTGGCTCGACGCCGACGACGCCGACCACAACGTCCTCGCCTACGTACGCCGCGGGCGCGACGGCAGCGAGGTCGCCGTCGTCGTGAACTTCGCCGGGACGCCGCACGAGGGCTACCGCGTCGCCCTGCCGTCGGGCGGCGCGTGGCGCGAGGTCCTCAACACCGACGCCGAGGTCTACGGCGGCTCCGGTGTCGGCAACCTCGGTGAGGTCGGGGCGGAGCCCGTCCCGTGGAAGGGGCGCGCGTACTCCGCGGTCCTGCGCGTGCCGCCGCTCGGCGCGCTGTACCTCGTCCCGTCGCCGAGGTAGAGGCCCGGTCCGCCGAGGCAGAGGCCTGGTCGCCGAGGTAGAGGCCTGGTCCCGCCGACGGCGAGTTGTCGTCACCCTGGGTGGTGGGTGGGGTGGTGGCGCCGGGTCTACCATCCGCCGCTCGTTCCTCGCGGCTCCCGCCAGGCCCGCCACGACCCGGCGCCACCACCCCACCCACCGAGTTCGTCGCACCCCCGGCGCTGCCTCCTCAGCGCGACGGCAGCCGGTCTCCTCGCGGTGACCTCCACGCACGACGGCGGCCGGTCACCTCACGGTGACCGGCCGCCGTCGTGCGTGACGCGGGTGCGTCGGTAGAGCGCGGGTGTGTCAGTACAGGCTGATCGCGAGGCGCTGGCGGGCCTTGCCGACGCGGGGGTCGGTGGGGCCCACGACCTCGAAGTAGTCGAGGAGGCGCACTCGGAGCTTCTCCTTGCCGTCCGCGTCGGCGCCGGGCAGCAGGTCGAGGAGCCGGTCGAGGGCGTCGTCCACGTGCCCGCCGAGCAGGTCGAGGTCGGCGATGGCGAGCTGGGCGTCGACGTCCTGCGGTGCGGCGGCGGCCGCGGCGCGGACCGTCGCGAGGTCGGCGTCGCGGGTGCGCTGGAGGAGGCGGACCTGCGCGAGCCCCGCGACGGCGAGCGCGTCGCGCGGGTCCTGCTTGATCGCCTTCTCGTAGGCCGCGACCGCGGCGTCGAGGTCGTCGCGCTCGATCGCGTCGTACGCCTCCTGGTGCAGCGGCGGGAGCTCGGGCTCCGGCTCGGCGGCGGGCTCCGCGGGGCGCTCGGGCTCGCCGTCGGCGCCCTGGGCGGGCGCACGACCGGTCACGCCGTTCGCCTCGGCCGCCTGGAGCACCTGGTCGAGCACGGCGCGCACCTGCTCGACGGGCGCGGCGCCCTGGAACAGCGGCACGGGCTGACCCTGCAGGATCGCGACGACGGTCGGCACGCCCTGGACCTGGAACGCGGCCGTGATCTGCGGGTACGCCTGGGCGTCGACGCGGGCCAGGAGGAAGCGGCCGGCGTACTCGTCGGCCAGCGCGCCGAGGTCGGTGCCGAGCTGCGCGTTCGCCTGGTCCGTCGGGATCCACAGGAGCACGACGACGGGGTACTGCGCCGAGTCCTGGACGAGCTGGCCGAACGTCTCGTCCGTGACGTCGACGACGTACCCGCCCGCGGCGGGCGCGCCGCCCTCCTCGCCGGGCGGGGGTGACTGCGGCCTGGTCAGCGCGGACAGGTCGACCGCGCCGCGCACGTCGAACGTGGGCTGGGTGGGTTCGCTCATGGTCGCAATCCTACGGAGCGTCAGGCGTTCGCGACCGACGTCGCGACGTGCTCGTTGCCCACCACGCGGATCTTCTCCTCCGAGCCCGCGGGCGGCACGTAGAGCGCGACGACGTCGACGTAGCCGACCTTGAGCACGTTCGTCGGAGTCTTGTCCCCGTACAGCGCCTTGATCGACTCCGTGTCGGGCGGCACCTGCGCGCCCTCCTCGGCCGTCATCGACTCCTGCGAGGTCATCGCACCGACCACGAGCGCGCCGCCGTCCGCGGTGCGGACCGCGCGCACGGGCTCGTCCGGGTTGGGCGTGAACGTCAGGGCGTAGGCGCCCGCGGCGGGCTGGAGCGCCGTCGTCCAGTCCTGCGCGCGCTTGGCGAGCAGGGTGCGGAACGAGTCCTCCTCGAAGGACCCCGCGAACCCGGAGCCCGTGCCGAGGTTGAGCACGTCGGCGTACTGCGCGACGGCGTCCGTCGGCGTGACGAGCAGGCTCGAGTCGTCGGGAGCGACGTCCTCGCTGCCGATGCTCGGGTCCGCGAAGCTCGGCATGGTGACGCCCGGCAGGAGGCGGACCCAGGCCCAGAGCTGGTAGTCGCCGCGCGCGGTGTCCTGCTCCAGGACGGACAGGCGCGGCGTCTGCAGGTTCTCGGGCTGCACGCTCACGGCGAACGACGTGCGCGGCCAGGTCTGCGTCGTCGGGATGACGACCTGCTGCGCCTCCGTCGGGAGCTCGGTCACGAGGTCGGCGTTGCCGCGCGCGGCGGCGACGGCGAGCTGGCTCGTGCGAATCGCGAGGGCCGGGCCCGTGACGCGGCCCTCGAGCTGGGCCGCGTCGTTGGTCTCGCTCGCCGCCGCGAGCGCGGCGGCGACCGCGTCGAGGACGGCGGTCTCCTGCGCCTCGGTGAGGACGGGCGCGGGCGGGTCCTGCGTGGGGTCGGGCTCGGGCGTCGGGAGGGGTGCGGAGCAGGCGGCGAGCAGGAGCGCGCCGACCAGTCCCCCGGCCACCCCGCCGAGGTGACGACGGGCGCGGCGGGCGCGGGCCGTGTCGCGGGCGGTGCTGGTCATCGGGTGCTGTCCTTCGTCTCGTCCGGGTCGCTCTCGGGTGCAGGCGCCGGGGCGCTCTCGTCGCTGCCGGGCGTGAAGCCCCACGCCCGGCGCCAGGCGTCTGCGCGCGTGCTCGCGCTGTCCTCCGTGGTCGGGTGCGCGCTCGCGTCGACGGTCGGCTGGGCCGCGGTGCGCGGGCGGCGCTCGCCGCGCGCGACGATCGGGATCTGGCCGGTGAGCCACGCGCGGCGCGGCTTCTGGGCGCGGGCCTGCTGCTGCGCGAGGCGGTCGGCCTCCTCGCGCTCGCGCAGCTCACGCCGCGTGAGCATGCGCACCTGGGCCGTGTCGGTCGGCACCTCGCCGTCGGGCGCGTCGGCGTCGTCCGACGACGTCCCCGCCGTCGTGCCGGCCGGCGCGACCGCCGGGGTCGCGGAGGTCGTGGTGCCGCCCGAGGGCCCGCGGCGGCGCGGGCGCAGGCTCGCCGCCCCGATGCCGAGACCGAGGAGGATGAGCACGGCACCGCCGATGACGCCGGGCCACAGGAACGGCGTCTCGACCTGGCGCGGCCACGAGAGCTCGACGGTCGGGGCGACGGCGTCCTCGCCCACGCCGGCGGCGAGGAGCTGCCAGCGGCCGGGCTGGTCGGACCAGCGCAGGCTCGCCGAGCCGGCGCCCGTCGCCTCCTCCAGCCACATGTCGGAGCCGGCGGGGTCGACGCCGACGACGGGGGCCTCCGCGGCCGCGTCGCCCTCCGCGGGCGTCTCGCCCTCGGCGGGCGTCTCGCCCTCGGCCGGGCTCTCGGCGTCGGCGGGTGCCTCGGCGTCGGCCGGACTCTCGCCCTCCGCGGGCGACTCCCCGTCCGCGGGCGTCTCGCCCTCCGCGGGCTCGTCCTCCGCGGCCGGCGCGTCGACGGCGCGCGTCGCGAGCGCGTCCCAGTCGGACAGGCCGGTGACCAGACCGTGCGGGTCCTCGCCGACCCACCCGGTCACGTCGGCCTCGCGGCCGATCGCGAGGGTGACCTGCTGCTCACCGGGTGCTGTCGCGCGGATCGTCACGTCCTCGGCGACGAGGTCGAGGACCCCGGGCGCGGTGACGAGCACCGTGCCGTCGCCGGTGTACGCCGTGGTCGCCACGACCGTGTCGCTGTCCCGCCAGACGGTGGCGGACGCGACACCGAGGCCGACGGCGACCAGCCCTCCCACGAGCAGGAGGGCGGCGATGATTCGTTGCAGCACCGAGGTTCCCTTCGTCGATCGACGTTCAAGGATAGGTGCGAAACCCCTCGTGGATCGACCGAGACGCCTCGCCTGTGGATCCTCACGAACCGTTCACGCGCCCCTCCCGGGACGGTCTCACCGCTCCCAGGGAACGTCGTGCCCGGCGGCCGAGAGGGCCGCCGTTCCCGCGAGGGAAGACCGCGCGCGCAGCACTGCGACCATCGTCTCACCCCCACCAATCCGGGTATTCAGGACAGCGTGATCCCCGTATCCTGGTCGGAGCACGGCGGGGCCGTGGCACGACCGCCGCGCCCTCCCTCCCCGGGAGGGGACGCCGACCGGCGGCGGAAGCCGCGACGACTCAGCACCGGAGGTCATCGACGTGTCCGACGAGCGCACGCTCTTCCCCATCACGATGCGCGGGTACGACCGCGTCCAGGTCGAGGCCCAGCTCGCGAGGCTGGAGAAGGCCGTGGAGGACGCGCGGGCGCGCGTCGAGGCGGCGGACGCCCGCGCCATGCAGCTCACGAGCGAGCTCAACGACGCCCAGCGCCAGCTCCGCGAGGCGGACCGGCCGTCGTACGCGGGGCTCGGGTCCCGCATCGAGCAGCTCCTGCGCTCGGCGGAGGAGCAGTCGGCGGACATCCTGTCGCAGGCCAACGCCCAGGCGGCCGACATCATGGCCCGCGCGAAGCTCTCGGCGGGCCAGGTCCGGTCCCGCGCCGAGAACGAGGTCGCCGAGCTGCTCAACAGCGCACGCCTGGAGTCGGAGGAGATCCGCTCCACGAGCGCGTCCGAGGCCGAGGGCACGCTGCTCAGCGCCCAGCGCCGCGCGGAGGAGCTGGTCGGCTCCGCGGAGCGCGAGGCCGCGCGCATCCACAGCGCGCTCGCCACGGAGGAGAGCGAGCGCCGCGCGTCGCTCGAGCGCGAGCTCGGCACGCTGCGTGCGACGGCGGAGCGCGAGACCACGGAGCTGCGCGTCACGACCGAGCGCGAGGCCGCGGAGCTCCGCGCGCGCGTCGCGGCGGAGACGGCGGCGCAGCGCGAGGCCGCGGAGCGCGAGTCGGCCGAGCTGCTGGAGAACGCGCGTCGCGAGGCGCAGCGCCAGGTGGACGAGGCGCAGCGCAAGGCGACCGAGGCGGCGAACGCCGTCACGTCCGAGATGGAGACGCTGCGCGACCAGGCCCGCACCGCCCTCGCGGACGCCGAGCTCGAGGTCGTGCGTCGCCGCGAGGAGGCGGAGCGCGAGAACGCCGAGCGCCACGCCGCCGCCAAGGCGGAGACGGAGAAGCTCGTCGCGACGGCCGAGGAGCACGCCGCGGAGGCGGAGAAGCGTGTCGCCCACGCGCTCCAGCAGGCGGAGAAGGTCCGCAGCGAGTCCGACGCGTACGTGAAGGACCTCTTGTCGACGGCGCGCCGGAACGCCGACCAGGTCGTCGCCGAGGCCCGGGCGTTCGCCGACCAGACGGTGAGCGACGCGAAGGCCGAGGCCGAGCAGCAGCGCAACGTCGCCCAGCGCCAGCTCGAGGACCTCACGCGCCAGCACGACTCGATCAACACCTACCTCGACGAGCTCCGTGGTCTCCTCGGTAGCGAGAGCGAGGCCACCAAGGCCCCCGCGAAGAAGGCGGTGCCTGCGGGGACGCCCGCCCAGCAGGCGCGCGCCGCGACGCTCATGACGGCCGAGTTCCCGGTCGTCCCGGAGGAGTCCGGGCAGCGGGTCGGGACGGTCGAGGCACCGGCGGAGCGTGGCTCCGCGGCGTCCGCCGACGCCCGGCCGAGCGAGACGAAGCCGACCGGCGCGAAGCCGGCCGGCACGAAGACGGCCGACGCGAAGACGGCCGACGCGAAGCCCGACGCCCCCGCCTCGGCCTGACGCCGTGCCGGCCACCGCGGGCCCGTCGGGTCCCTCGGGGTCCGCTGCCGACGACTGGCGTCGGCAGCGGACCGAGGCCGCCGCGCACCAGCAGCGCGAGCTCGACCGGCAGCGCGCCCGCGAGAGCGACGCGGCCCGGGCCCTGCTCGCCGACTTCGTCGCGCGGGCGCGCGACCGGGGCCTGGCTCCCGAGCCGCTCCGCGCCCGCGCGTTCGACGGCACCGCGACGTACCGCACCCCCCTCCGCGGGTGGTACCTGCGCCGCAACCACAGCGTCGCCGTCGGCGAGGACGGCGAGTTCTACGTGCTCTCGGTGCCCGGCGGCGTGCGCGCGCGCCTGCGGGGGGTCGCGGTCGAGCCGTCCGACCCGCCGCTCGTGCTGGGCAAGGGCGGCCGGGACGGCGAGTCCATCGACCTCGCCGACGCGCTCGCGCTCGTGCTCGACGGGCGCTGACGCGCGGTCAGCGGCTCAGACGGTCGCCCGCGCCAGGAGGTCCGCGAGCGCGTCGGCCACCGCGGCAGGGTCCTCGACCGCGCTCATGTGGCCCGCGCCCGTCACCTGCACGAGCTGCGCGGTCGGCGCCGCGGCGACCATGTGCTCCGCCTCCGCCACCGGCGTGACCTGGTCCTCCTCGCCCACGACCACCGCGATCGGCCCCGCGAAGCCCGCGAGGACGGACGTGCGGTCGGGGCGGGCCGCCATCGCCCGCTGCGACCACGCGACGCCGTCGGGCCGCTGCGCACGGATCCACTCCTCGAGCCGCGCGGTCAGGTGCGGGCGCGCGGCCTTGCTCGTCTCGCCGAGGAGCACCCCCGGCATGCCGAGGACGGGCTCGACGGTCTGCGAGCTCGCCGCCTCGTCGGCGATGCGCAGCCGGTTCGCGCGCGCGTCGTCGGAGTCCGCGGTGGACTTGGTGTCCACCAGCCCGAGCCCCGCAACCAGCTCCGGCCGGCGCTCCGCGAGCGCGAGGGCCACGTAGCCGCCCATCGACAGGCCCGCGACGACCGCGCGCGTGATCCCCGCCGCGGCGAGCGCGTCCGCGGTCGCGTCGGCCGCCGCCTCGATCGACGGCGGCTCGCCCCCCAGCGGGCTCGCGCCCAGGCCGGGGAGGTCGACCGCGACGACGGTGGGCTCGCCCGGCAGCGCCTCCGCGACGTCCGCCCACATCCGGTGGTCGAGCGGGAAGCCGTGCAGCAGCACGAGCGGTGTCCCGTACCCCTCGCGCAGCGTGAAGGTCTCGAGCGGTGCCGTCGTCACGTGGTCCTCCTCGGGTCGGTCGGGTGCGCGCGGCGCCGCGCGCCGCGGCGGGGGTCAGTCGACGACGCCGTCGGACCGGCTCGCGTCGTAGCTCGCCTGGTCCGAGTCGGCCGTGTCGCGGTCGGCCGTGCCGCTCGCGTCGCCGTCCCACGTGGTCGGCAGCGGGAGCGGGAAACCGGGACGCACGTGCCCCACGATCTCGTCGAGCACGCGCCGCACCGACGACTCCCCCACCCACAGGTGCTTGGCGCCCTCGACGCCGATCACCTCGGCGTTCCGCACGCGCGCGAAGCGTCGTCGCGCCTCGTCAGGGCGCAGGTAGTCGTCGAGCTCGGGCACGAGGACCACGAGCGGCTTGCCGAACGCGTCCCAGCGGTCGAGGTCGTCGTCCGTCGCGCGGTGCAGCGGGGGCGAGAGGAGGATCGCGCCCTCCACCGCCGGGTCCGCGCCGTGCTTGAGCGCGAGCTCCGTGCCGAACGACCACCCGACGAGCCACCGGTTCGGGAGGTCGTGGAACTCGGCGAACTCGATCGCCGCCGCGACGTCGAAGCGCTCGGCCTCGCCGCCGTCGAACGCGCCCTCGCTCGTTCCCCGCGGGGACGACGTGCCGCGCGTGTTGAACCGCAGCACGGCGAGGTCCGCGAGCGCCGGCAGACGCCACGCCGCCTTCCGGTAGACGTGCGAGTCCATGTACCCGCCGTGCGTCGGCAGGGGGTGCAGCGTGACGAGGGTCGCGACCGGGTCGCGGTCCGCGGGGAGCGCCAGCTCGCCGACGAGCGTGAGGCCGTCCGCGGTGTGCAGCTCGACGTCCTCGCGCCGCGCGGGCAGGACGCTGAGCGACCGGATGGGGGTCGGCTCCGTCGAGGCTCGGGCGGGATCGGGCGCGGTCTCGGGTGCGGTGCTCATCGTCCCGAGCCTAGTGCGTCTACCGCGGCCGACGGCGGTCGCGCGCCTCCCAGCACGACCTGTGCCAGTGACGACGGTGGTCGAGCGCGGTCTCGGCCCCGAAGAAGGAGTCGTCCTGCCACGCCACGACGTGCCCGGTGCCGGGCGGGATCTCCTGCTGGCAGCCCGGGCAGAGGTAGGTCTTCGCACCGCCGCGCACCGTGCGGACCTGCCACTCGCCGTCGGCTCCCGACTCCCGACGCGCACCGCCGAGGGCGCGGTCCAGGTCGAGGGGCGCGGGCTCCGCGCCCCAGGGTCGCTTGCGGGACGGTCGACGGGACGGCATGGGCCCATTCTCCCCCGCGGCACCGCCGGGGACCTCCCAGCGGGCGTCCAGCCGCGACCGCTAGAGTGTCCGGGCCGGTGCTGCACCCGGCGTCCGACCGCGAGGTGGCCCGTCCCCGGGCGCCGACGACCGCCGTCGTGCGGGTGCGGCCCAGACCCGACGGCCCCGCCGTCCCCCCGACCGAAGGACCCTCCTCGTGAAGCACCGCACCCTGCGCGGCGTCGCCGCGCTCACCCTGGGCGCCGCCCTCGTCCTCTCCGGCTGCTCGTCGGAGGGCGGCGGCGACGAGACGTCGTCGAGCCCGTCCGCCTCCGACGGCGCGACGTCGTCACCCGAGGACGTCGCGGCGCTCGAGGCCGTGACGGTCACGGGTGACCCCGGCAGCGAGCCGACCGTCGAGTTCGAGGCCCCGCTCGAGGTCTCGGGCCCGGTCGCGCTCTCGCTCGGGGACGGCGACGGCGACGAGATCGCGAAGGGCCAGGAGGTGACGCTGCACCAGGCCGCGTACTCCGGCACGGACGCGTCCAAGCTCGGCTCGACGTGGGAGGACGACTCGGCGCAGCAGATCGTCCTCGACGACCAGGTGTACCCCCAGCTGCTCGAGGCGCTGGTCGGCAAGAAGGTCGGCACGCGCTTCCTGTTCGCCGCCCCGGGGCAGGACGGCAGCGCCGTCCTCACCGTCGCCGAGGTCACCGAGGTCCGGGACGCCCCGGTCGCGCCGGACCCCGCCGACGTGCCGGACCGCGCCGAGGGCGAGGCCGTGACCCCGGCCGAGGGGCTGCCCGTCGTCACGCTCGACGACACGGGCAAGCCGTCCGTCGAGATCCCCGAGGGCTACACCGCGCCGACCGAGCTCGTCGTGCAGCCGCTCATCAAGGGCAGCGGCCCCGAGGTCACCGAGGACCAGACGGTCATCGCGCACTACACGGGCTGGAAGCTCGACGGCGAGCAGTTCGACTCGTCGTGGGACCGTGGTGAGCCCTCCACCTTCCCGCTGAGCGGCGTCGTCGCCGGCTGGACCCAGGGCCTCTCCGGCCAGACCGTCGGGAGCCAGGTGCTCCTCGTCATCCCGCCGTCGCTCGGCTACGGCGAGAAGAGCGACACGAACACGAACGAGCTCGCGGGCGAGACGCTCGTCTTCGTCGTGGACATCCTCGCGGCCTACTGACCTGCCGCCGCCTCACGGAGGGCCGCACCCCGCTCGGGGTGCGGCCCTCCGTGCGTCCGGGCGTGTCGGGCGGGGCGTGGGCGGGTCGTAGGCTCGACGCATGACGGACGCCTCCACGACCTCGGTCCCACCCGTGCCCGACGACGCCGCGACCCCCTTGACAGCCCCGCCCGAGCGCGAGGTGCTCACGTGGGAGACCTTCGGCGTCGCCGCGCGCGAGCTCGCCGAGCAGGTCGTCGCGAGCGGGTTCCGCCCGGAGGTCGTCGTCGCGGTCGCCCGCGGCGGACTCCTGCCCGGCGGCGCGGTCGCGTACGCACTCGGGACCAAGGGCGTGGGCACGCTCAACGTCGAGTTCTACACCGACATCGGCCAGACCCTCACCGACCCGCGGGTGCTGCCGCCCCTCATGGACACGTCCGACCTGCCGGGCGCGCACGTGCTCGTGGTCGACGACGTCGCCGACTCGGGCCGGACGCTCGCCCTGGTCATGGACATGCTCAGCACCCATGGGGCCGAGGCCCGCTCCGCGGTGCTCTACACGAAGCCGCGCACGATCATCCAGCCGGACTACTCGTGGAAGGACACCGACCTCTGGATCACGTTCCCGTGGTCGGCCGACCCTCCCGTCGAGGGTGCGCAGTCCCGGCCGAACGACTGACCGGACGGCCGTCGTCGGTCAGCAGGTCCGGAAGGGCGCGAGCGTCGCGCGGACGGCGTCCGCCGCAGCCCCGGTCGGGGTCGAACTGCGCGACGACGGCTAGGTGCTGCCGGAGCTGGACGACGGGCAGGCGCTCCCGCCAGTCGTCGTCGAGGCCGGTGAGCTCCGCGTAGAGCCCGAAGAAGGCACCTGCCTCGGGCGGGGGCGCGGTCGTCCACACGTGGGCCAGGTCGACCTCCGGCCACGTGTAGGAGACGGCCGGGTCGATCAAGGCCGGGCGTCCGTCGGCGGTCGCCATGACGTTCGACGCCCACAGGTCGCCGTGCGTCAGGCAGGCTGGACCTCCCGGCAGCACCTCCGGGAGCCGCGCGCACAGACGCTCGAGCGCGGCGCGGTCCGCGGCGTCGAGGGCGGCGTCGACCCGCGGCTCGTCGAGCCAGCGCAGCAGGCGGTGCTGCGCGAAGAAGTCGAACCCGTCCTCCGTCCAGGTGTTCACCTGTCGACGGCGGCCGAGCCAGCCGTCCCGGTGCCAGCCGAAGCGCTCGCTGCGGGTCGTGGTGTGCACGTGCGCCAGCGAACGGGCGAGGTCTTCCCAGAAGGCCGGCGTCGAGGGCCGCGGGGCGAGCGCGGACAGCACGAGCAGGTCCGGGCCCGCGTGGACGACGTCCGGGGTCTCCAGCCCGGCGGCGCGGAGCGCAGCCAGGCCCTCGGCCTCGACCGTGAAGACGTCGTCGCCCGGTGCGTCCGTGTCGAACGCCTTGACGAACAGCGGCGCGCCGTCGACGCGCCGGGCCAGCCCGGCTGTCGCGGCGAGCCCGCCGCTCACCGGCTCGACCGAGGTCACGTCGTCGAGCCCTGCGGCGCGCAGCCGCTCCCTGAGCATGCCCATGGCGGGACTATGCCAGTCGCCGAGGGCCCGGACCCGCGGCTCTGCGCGGACCCGGGCCCTCGGCGCGAAGGCGGACGAGGGTCAGAAGTCCCAGTCGTCGTCCTCGGTGTTCACGGCCTTGCCGATGACGTACGACGAGCCGGACCCGGAGAAGAAGTCGTGGTTCTCGTCGGCGTTCGGCGACAGCGCCGAGAGGATCGCCGGGTTGACGTCCGTCTCGTCCTTGGGGAAGAGCGCCTCGTAACCGAGGTTCATGAGCGCCTTGTTGGCGTTGTACCGCAGGAACTTCTTGACGTCCTCGGTCAGCCCGACGCCGTCGTAGAGGTCCTCCGTGTACTGCACCTCGTTCTCGTACAGCTCGAAGAGCAGCTCGAACGTGTACGCCTTGAGCTCGTCGCGCTCCTCCGGGGAGAGCTTCTCGAGACCCTTCTGGAACTTGTAGCCGATGTAGTACCCGTGCACGGCCTCGTCGCGGATGATGAGGCGGATGAGGTCGGCCGTGTTCGTCAGTTTGGCGCGCGACGACCAGTACATCGGCAGGTAGAAGCCGGAGTAGAAGAGGAACGACTCGAGCAGCGTGCTCGCGACCTTGCGCTTGAGCGGCGAGTCGCCCTTGTAGTACTCCATGACGATCTCGGCCTTGCGCTGGAGGTTCGGGTTCTCCTCCGACCAGCGGAACGCGTCGTCGATCTCACGAGTGGAGCACAGCGTCGAGAAGATCGACGAGTAGCTCTTGGCGTGCACCGACTCCATGAACGCGATGTTGGTGTACACCGCTTCCTCGTGCGGCGTGATCGCGTCGGGGATGAGCGACACCGCACCGACCGTGCCCTGGATCGTGTCCAGCAGCGTCAG
Source organism: Cellulosimicrobium sp. RS (assembly GCF_046159675.1). Taxonomy (NCBI): domain Bacteria; kingdom Bacillati; phylum Actinomycetota; class Actinomycetes; order Micrococcales; family Promicromonosporaceae; genus Cellulosimicrobium; species Cellulosimicrobium sp. RS. Next base: position 88,548 of record NZ_JBJXVU010000006.1, read on the forward strand.
GCCGGTGAACACGCGCATCGTGAGCTCCTGCTCCTGCGCGGTGAGCGTGTTCCACGACTGGATGTCGTTCGACACCGGCACCTTCTCGGGCAGCCAGAAGTTCCCGACGAGGCGGTCCCACACCTCGAGGTCCTTCTCGTCCTCGAGACGGTTCCAGTTGATCGCGCTCACGCGATCGATGAGCTTGAGCTTCCCCGTGGGCGACATCTGCCTTCTTCTCTCCTGCTGACCCCGGACCGACCGGGATGACTTCGTGGGACCGGACCCTGCGCCGTCGGCCACGCCTCTCCGAGAGGGTGGCCGACGGCACCGGGCATCGAGGCAACCGGTGGCTGCCTCAGGCGACTACAGCATGCAGCTGACGCAACCCTCGACCTCCGTGCCCTCCAGGGCCATCTGACGGAGGCGGATGTAGTAGAGCGTCTTGATGCCCTTGCGCCACGCGTAGATCTGCGCGCGGTTGACGTCGCGCGTCGTGACCGTGTCCTTGAAGAACAGCGTGAGGCTCAGACCCTGGTCGACGTGCTGCGTCGCGGCGGCGTACGTGTCGATGATCTTCTCGTAGCCGATCTCGTACGCGTCCTCGTAGTACTCGAGGTTGTCGTTCGTCAGGTAGGGCGCCGGGTAGTAGACGCGCCCGATCTTGCCCTCCTTGCGGATCTCGATCTTCGACGGCACCGGGTGGATCGAGGACGTCGAGTTGTTGATGTAGGAGATCGAGCCCGTCGGCGGGACGGCCTGGAGGTTCTGGTTGTAGATCCCGTGCTCCATGACCGAGGCCTTGAGAGCCGCCCAGTCGTCCTGGGTCGGGATGTGCACGCCGGCGTCGGCGAAGAGCCGGCGAACGCGCTCGGTCGCGGGCTCCCACACGCGGTCGGTGTACTTGTCGAAGTACTCCCCCGTCGCGTACTTCGAGTCCTCGAAGCCGCCGAACGCACGCCCGCGCTCGATCGCGAGGCGGTTCGACGCCGCGATCGCGTGGTAGGCGACCGTGTAGAAGTAGATGTTCGTGAAGTCGATGCCCTCCTCGGACCCGTAGTGGATCCGCTCGCGCGCGAGGTAGCCGTGGAGGTTCATCTGGCCGAGACCGATCGCGTGGCCGGACTCGTTGGCCCGCTTGACCGACGGCACCGACTCGATGCTCGTCTGGTCGGAGACGGCGGTGAGCGCGCGGATCGCGGTGTCGATCGTCTTCGCGAAGTCGGGCGAGTCCATCGTCTTGGCGATGTTCAGCGAGCCGAGGTTGCAGGAGATGTCGCGGCCGACGTGGTCGTACGAGAGGTCCTCGTTGAACGTCGACGGCGTCGAGACCTGGAGGATCTCCGAGCACAGGTTCGAGTGGGTGATGCGGCCCTTGATCGGGTTCGCCTTGTTCACCGTGTCCTCGAACATGATGTACGGGTAGCCGGACTCGAACTGGAGCTCGGCGATCGTCTGGAAGAAGTCGCGCGCCTTGATCTTCGTCTTGCGGATGCGCGAGTCGTCGACCATCTCGTCGTACTTCTCGGTGATCGAGATGTCGGCGAACGGCTTGCCGTAGACGCGCTCGACGTCGTACGGCGAGAAGAGGTACATGTCCTCGTTCTTCTTCGCGAGCTCGAACGTGATGTCCGGGATCACGACGCCGAGCGACAGCGTCTTGATGCGGATCTTCTCGTCCGCGTTCTCGCGCTTGGTGTCGAGGAACCGCATGATGTCGGGGTGGTGCGCGTGCAGGTACACGGCACCGGCGCCCTGGCGCGCGCCGAGCTGGTTCGCGTAGGAGAACGAGTCCTCGAGCAGCTTCATCACGGGGATGACGCCGGACGACTGGTTCTCGATGTGCTTGATGGGCGCGCCGTGCTCGCGGATGTTCGACAGGAGCAGGGCGACGCCGCCGCCACGCTTGGAGAGCTGCAGCGCGGAGTTGATGCCGCGCGCGATGGACTCCATGTTGTCCTCGATGCGCAGCAGGAAGCAGGACACGGGCTCGCCGCGCTGCGCCTTGCCGACGTTGAGGAACGTGGGGGTCGCGGGCTGGAAGCGGCCCGAGATGACCTCTTCGACGATGTCCAGCGCCGCCTGCTCGTTGCCGTCGGCGAGGCCGAGCGCGACCATGCAGACGCGGTCCTCGAAGCGCTCGAGGTAGCGCTTCCCGTCGAACGTCTTGAGCGTGTACGACGTGTAGTACTTGAAGGCGCCGAGGAACGTCTCGAAGCGGAACTTCTTCGCGTAGGCGAACTCGAACAACGACTTCACGAACTCGCGGTCGTACTTCGCGAGGACGGCCGGGTCGTAGTACTTGTTCTCGACGAGGTAGTCCAGCTTCTCCGCGAGGTCGTGGAAGAAGACGGTGTTCTGGTTGACGTGCTGCAGGAAGTACTGCCGCGCGGCCTCACGGTCCTTGTCGAACTGGATCTCGCCGTTCGGGCCGTAGAGGTTGAGCATCGCGTTGAGCGCGTGGAAGTCGAGCTGGGTGCTCGCGAGCGGCACCTCGGTGACGGTGCCACCACCTGCCACGCTCACGCCGGAATCCGTGACTGTCGTTGCCAAAATCGTCCCAATCCGTCGCGGACGCGCGCGGCGTCCTCGGTTGTTCCCAGGAGTTCGAAGGCGTACAGGTAGGGCACCTGGCACTTCGCGGAGATGATGTCGCCGGCGATGCAGTAGGCCTCGCCGAAGTTGGTGTTGCCGGCGGCGATGACGCCGCGGATCAACGACCGGTTGTGCACGTCGTTGAGGAACTTCACGACCTGGCGCGGGACGGCACCGCCCTCGTTGCCGCCCCCGTAGGTCGGGACCATGAGCACGTACGGTTCCTCGACGCGCAGGAAGCCCTCGGTCGGACGCAGCGGGATGCGCTGGACGTCCATGCCGAGGGCCGGCAGGTCGAGCCGCTGGACGAACCGGTGCGTGTTCTCGCTGACGCTGGAGAAGTACACGAGCGACCCCACGGGGACGCACCTCCGTCCTGCCCTGCTCCGCCTGCTTCCTTACGGGTTTCCGGGCGCTCTCGCGGCGCTCCGGGGAGGCCGGTCAGGCGACGACCGGCGAGACCTTCTGCGCGAGGGCGGTGATCTGGTCGGGGCGGAACCCGGACCAGTGCTCGTCCCCGGCGACGACCACGGGAGCCTGCAGGTAGCCGAGCCCGCGCACGAGCTCGAGCGCCTCGGCGTCCTGGGTGATGTCCACGACGGAGTACTCGATGCCCTTCTTGTCGAGAGCGCGGTACGTCGCGTCGCACTGGACGCAGGCCGGCTTGCTGTAGACCGTGACGCTCATGGGGGTGGCTCCTCGTCTCGCGCTCTCGTCCGGGACGGTCCTCGGGGAGGGAGAAACATCCCTGACCTCGAAGGACACCGGTGGAACTACGTCTGTGTGATTCGCCAGGAGGCCTCCGGCCCCCTGGGTGTGCAACCACTATACCTAGTGGTCGAGACCGTGCCACTGCACTAGATGTCGTGGTGGAACTTCACCCCGGCGGGTGTGCTAGCCGTCATGGATCCATGGTCCCAGGCCCCTCCGACACTCCCCCGGAGTGCTCGTCCACAGCCCGTCGTCCACCGATCTGACCGGCCCGGAACGGCGTCTTCCCGCGGACGGCACGACGCCGTCCACAGGGTGGGGACGACGTCGGTCCACACCCTGTGCGGAGCCGTCGAGGCCTTTCCACCAGCCTGCACCCGCCTTCCTGAGGATGCGCCACCGCCCGCGCGAATCAGCCCAATCCGGACACGACGGCCGGTGAACTCGTCGGCGTGTCGTGCTTCTTCGGCGTGTCGCACCGCGCGCCGCGCCCGTGCGACAAAGGTCACCCCTCGGTGACGGCCCCCCGACGACCGCGCTCGACCGGGGCCGTGGTCGCGGACGAGCGCACGAAGGCCCGCCCGGCGGACCGGGCGGGCCTGTGAGGGGCGAGACGGCTCAGGCGGTCTCGTCGACCGTGGGGAGCGCGTTCGACGTCGCGAGCCGGCGGTACCAGTGCGCGGAGTCCTTCCACGTGCGCTCGAGAGTGTCGTAGTCGACGCGGATGATCCCGAAGCGGCGCTCGTACCCGTAGCCCCACTCGAAGTTGTCGAGCAGGGACCACGCGAAGTACCCGCGCACGTCGGCGCCCGCGTCGATCGCGGCGCCCACGGCGTCGACGTGGTCGTGCAGGTAGGCGACGCGGCGGTCGTCGTGCACGCGGGGGGTGCCGTCGGCGTCGACCGTGACCTCGTCGGCGAACGCGGCGCCGTTCTCGGTGACCATCATCGGCTGGTGCGGGTACGTCGTCGCCACGGACACGAGCAGCTCGGTCATGCCGGCGGGCTCGATGTTCCAGCCCATGGCGGTGTACGGGCCGGGCTGCTGGACGAACTCCACGTCGTCGACGCCGATCCACGGGCTGTGGCTCGACGCGCCGTGACCGTCGTTCTCGGACCGCTCGCCCTCGCCGGAGAAGTGGCGCACGCGCACGGTCGAGTAGTAGTTGACGCCGAGGATCGACAGCGGCTGGCGCACCGTCTCGAGGTCGCCCTCCCGCACGAACGACCAGTCGCTCACGTGCGCGGTGTCGGCGAGCAGGTCGGCGGGGTACTGGCCGTCGAGCATGGGCGCGAGGAACGCGCGGTTGGCGAGCGCGTCGATCTTCCGCACCGCGTCGAGGTCCGCGGCCGACGACGGGTCGTCGGGCCGGATGACGTGCAGGTTGAGCGTGACGGACGTCTTCGCGTCCTCGCCGAGCTCGTCGCGGATCGCCTGGACGGCGAGGCCGTGCGCGAGGTTGAGGTGGTGCACGGCCGCGAGCGCCGCGGCGGGCTCGGTGCGGCCGGGCGCGTGCACGCCGGAACCGTAGCCGAGGTAGGCGGAGCACCACGGCTCGTTGAGGGTCGTCCAGGTGTCGATCCGGTCCCCGAGCTCGCGCGCCATGTGGCGGGCGTACTCGGCGAACGCGTACGCGGTGTCGCGGTTCGCCCAGCCCCCGGCGTCCTCCAGCTCCTGCGGGAGGTCCCAGTGGTAGAGCGTGACGACGGGCTTGACGCCCTTCTCGAGCAGCGCGTCGACGAGGCGCGAGTAGAACGCGACGCCCTCGGGGTTGAGCGGGCCGGTACCGCCCGGCTGCACGCGCGACCACGAGATGGAGAACCGGTACGCGCCGAGGCCGAGGTCGGCGATGTGCTGCACGTCCTCCTGCCAGCGGTGGTAGTGGTCGTCCGCGACGTCGCCCGTGTCGCCGTTGAGCGTGCGGCCCGGGGTGTGGGAGTACGTGTCCCAGATGGACGGCGTGCGGCCGCCCTCGGCGGCGGCGCCCTCGATCTGGTAGGCGGCGGTCGCGGAGCCCCAGAGGAAGTCGGTCGGGAACGTGCGGCGGCCCGACGACGCGGGCGCGGCCTGCGCGTCGACGGCGACGGGGGCGGTGGTGTCGGTGGTCACGAGGGTCCTCGCTGGTCGGTCGTCGGACGACGTGGTCCGCGACGGTGGTCGGGTCGGTGGCCGGCGCAACGACGCCGGGCGGACGCGTCATGGGAGCGCTTCCATGGTGCGTCCGCCCAGGATACGTCCTCAGCCGAGGTCGAGAGTCACGCGCGTCGCGCCGTGCGCCTCGGCCGTCGCCGCGCCGGCCCGCACGGACCAGGCCGCGGGGGCGTCGTCGGACGAGACGGTGAGGGTCGCGCCCGACCGGCGCACGCGGAACGTGGCCCCGGCCGCGCCGTCCGACGGCGGGACGACCACGAGCTCGTCGTACCCGTCGGGCAGCTCGAACGCGTGCAGCGTGACGCCGTCGGCCCAGTCGTAGTCCGGCCGGTCGGCGCGGGCGCCGACCGGCAGGACGGTGCCCGGGCGCACGAGCACCGGGAGCGAGTCGAACCCGTGCGTCTCGGTGACCCAGCGCGGGCCGGTCACGGTCTCGCTCAGGGCGGGGCCGTCGTCGGGCTGGACGAGACGGGTCCACGTGCCCTCCGGCACGTAGTACTCCGCGCGGCCGTCCGCGCGGAACACCGGCGCGACGAGGAGCGCGTCGCCCAGCAGGTACTGCGTGTCCGCGGTGTACCCGGCGCGGTCGTGCGGGAGCTCGAGCACGAGCGGCCGCATCATCGGCACGCCGTCGGTGTGCGCCTCCTCGGCCACCCGCCCGAGGTACGGCATGAGCGAGAGCTTGAGGTGCGTGAACTTGCGCGTCACGTCGACGGCCTCGTCGTCGAACGCCCACGGGACCCGGACCGAACCCGAGCCGTGCAGGCGCGAGTGCGACGACAGCAGGCCGAACGCCGTCCAGCGCTTGAACACACCCGGGTCCGGCGTGCCCTCGAAGCCGCCCATGTCGTGGCTCCAGTAGCCGAAGCCCGACATCGACATCGACAGGCCGCCGCGCAGCGACTCGGCCATCGACGCGTACGTCGAGTCGCAGTCGCCGCCCCAGTGCACGGGGAACTGCTGGCCGCCCGCCGTCGCGGACCGCGCGAACAGCACCGCCTCGCCCTCGCCGCGCTTGCGCTCGAGCAGCCGGAAGACCGCCTCGTTGTAGAGCTGGGCGTAGTAGTTGTGCATCTTGCGCGGGTCGGAGCCGTCGTGCCACGCGATGCCGTCGACGGGGATCCGCTCGCCGAAGTCGGTCTTGAAGCAGTCGACGCCCTGGTCGAGCAGGCCCTCGAGCTTGCCCACGTACCACGCGGTCGCGTCGGGGTTGGTGAAGTCCACCAGGCCCATGCCCGCCTGCCACAGGTCCCACTGCCACACGGACCCGTCCTCGCGCTGCACGAGGAAGCCCTGCTCCGCGGCCTCCGCGAAGAGGGGCGAGCGCTGCGCGACGTACGGGTTGATCCACACGCACACCTTGAGCCCGCGGTCGTGCAGGCGCCGGAGCATGCCCTCGGGGTCGGGGAACGTGCGCGGGTCCCACTCGAAGTCGACCCACTGGTACTCGCGCATCCAGAAGCAGTCGAAGTGGAACACCGACAGCGGCAGGTCGCGCTCGGCCATGCCGTCGATGAAGCCGTTCACGGTCTGCTCGTCGTAGCTCGTCGTGAACGAGGTCGTGAGCCACAGGCCGAACGACCACGCCGGCACGCGCGCGGGGCGGCCCGTCAGCGCCGTGTACCGGCGCAGCACGTCCTTGGGCGTCGGGCCCTGGATGACCAGGTACTCCAGCGACTGCCCCTCGACGGAGAACTGGACGCGCGTGTTCACCTCGGAGGCGACCTCGAACGAGACCTTCTCCGGGTGCTCGACGAACACCCCGTAGCCCTTGGTCGTGAGGTAGAGCGGCACGGACTTGTACGCCTGCTCGCTCGACGTGCCGCCGTCCTCGTTCCAGATGTCCACGACCTGGCCGTTCTTGACGAACGGGCCGAACCGCTCCCCCAGGCCGTACACGAGCTCGCCCGGCTCGAGCGCGAGCTGCTCGTGCGTCCACGCGCCGCCGTCGTCCGACGTGACGTGCCCGACCGACTTCGGCAGCGAGGAGGTCAGCACCTCGCCGTCCGCCTCGAAGTCCACGCGCCAGCGGTCGCCCCGGTGCACGCGCACCGCGAGGTCCTTGGACCGCAGGACGGCGACGTCGTCGTGCACCTCGACCTCGGGGCGGAACCCGGGCTCGCCGGTCACCTGGAACGCCGGGCCCCGGCGCACCGCGCCCTGGTGGTGCTCGACGCGCACGCGGATCACACCGGGTGCGGGCGAGGAGTACGTCGTCGTGAGCATCGGGCGGTTGAGCGTGTCGCCCCGGCCGCGGATCTTGGCCGTCGGCGCGTACACGGTGAGCGTGCCGGCCGCCTCGTCCGCGCGGACGTCGTCGACCTCGACCGCGTACAGCGGGTGCATGCCGGGTCGGACCTGCCAGTACCCGTCGGTGAACTTCATGGGTGGTGCTTCCTTCGTCGGTGCGTATCGGTGTCTCGGGGCGTCAGGCCGGAGGCCTCACTTGACGGCGCCGGCCGTCACGCCGCGGGTGAGGGTGCGCTGGAAGATGAGGAAGAAGATCAGCGCGGGGATCAGCGAGACGAGCGCGCCCGCGTTGGTCGTCGGGGCGTCCATCATCCGGTCGCCCTGGAGCGACGCGAGCGCGATGGGGATCGTCTGGGTGTCGTTGGTCGTGAGCATGACCAGCGGGATGAAGAACTCGTTCCACGTCCAGATGAAGAAGAAGATCATGAGGACGCCGAGCGTCGGCCGGACGATCGGGTACACGACCTGCCACAGGATGCGCCAGCGGCCGGCGCCGTCGAGCTGCGCCGCCTCGAGGAGCGCGGGCGGGAACGTCCCGAGCACGGACGAGAGCAGGTAGGTGCCGAACGCCGCCTGGATGACCGTGAAGATGATGATGATCGACCACTGCGAGTTCGACAGGCCGACCTTCTGCGCCATGTCGAACAGCGGGTAGATGAGCGCCTCCTGCGGCAGCATGTTCGCCACGAGGAACAGCGTGACGATCCACAGCCGGCCCTTGATGCGGCCGACGCCGATCGCGTACGCGCTGAGGAGCGACAGGAGCGTGCCGAACACGGCGACGAGCGCGGAGATGAAGACGGAGTTCCAGAGCTTCTGCGGGAAGTTCGTGCGCGTCCAGAAGTTCTGCACGCCGTCGAGGTAGAGCTCGCTCGGGAGGCTCAGCGGCCCGTCCTGGGAGTACTCGGCCGGGGACTTGAACGCGTTGAGCACCATGATGACGAACGGCGACAGCATGAGGAGCGCGACGAGCACCGCCGCGGCGAGCACGAACCAGCGGCCGATCCCGCGGCGGTAGCGCTCGTCCTGCCGCGTGGCGCGCAGGGCGCGGCGGGGGCGGCACGCGCGGGCGCCCGGCGCCACGGCGTCCGCGGGGGTGGTGGTGACGGTGGACATCAGCGGCCCTCCTGCTCACGACGCTCGGCGCGGCTCTGCAGCGCGAGGATCACGACGGCGACGACGATGATGACGAGGGTGAGCACGGTCGCCACCGCGGCGCCGTAGCCGACCTTCGACTTGTCGAAGAAGTTCAGGTACGAGTAGTAGCTCGGGACGAGCGTGGAGCTCTCGGGGCCGCCGCGCGTGAGCACGTAGATGGGCCCGAAGACCTTGAGCGCCGCGACGGTGCAGGTGAGCGTGACGACGAACGTCTCGGGACGGATCTGCGGGATCGTGATGGCCCCGAAGCGCCGCCACCAGCCGGCGCCGTCGAGCTCGGCGGCCTCGTAGAGCTCGGGGTCCACGCGCTGGAGCGCGGACATGAAGATGACGACCGGGTAGCCGATCTGCACCCAGATGAGCACGAGCATGACGCTCGGCAGCGCGGTCGAGGTGTCGCCCAGCCAGTTCGGCGGGTTCTCGACCCCGATCCCGCGCAGCATGACGTTGAGCGCGCCGGTCTGGGCGTTGAGGATCCAGTTCCACAGCACGCCGGCCACGGCGACCGGGAGGATCTGGGGCAGGTAGTACGTCGCGCGCAGGAACGCCGCGACACGGGGCCCGAACCGGCGGCCGAGGTAGTCGAACAGCACCGCGGCGAGCACGAGGCCGACGAGGGTCGGTACGACGACCATCGCGAGGATCATCGCGATGGAGTTCTGGAACGAGGTCCAGAACGCCGAGTCGTGCATCAGGTCGGCGTAGTTCCCCAGCCCGTACCAGCGCATCGGCGCCATGCCGCCACGCCACTTGAACAGGCTGTAGTAGACGTTCATCGCGAACGGGTAGCCGATCACGACGACGAACGCCACCGCGCCGGGCAGGAGGTAGGGCAGGTACGGGAGCCAGGCGGGCCGGCGACGACGGCGGCGTGCCGTGCTCGCGCGCGACGCCTCGGGCGCGGGTCCGGGCCCGGCCTCGGGCACGGTGTCGGTGCGGGTGGTCATGACGGTCTCTTTCGCGGGAGGTCCTCGGGCGGTGCTCGGGTGGTGCCCGGGCGGCCGGCCGACGCAGGTGCCGGCCGGCCGCCCGGGACGGGCGGTTCCGCTCAGCTGTCGAGCAGGTCCGCCTTGCCGTCCACGTAGGCGGACTCGAGGCCGTCGAGCACCTCGGTCGGCGACTTCGACTGGTTGATGAGCGACTGGAGCTCGCTGACGATCACGTCGTAGTAGCCGGGCACGGGCCAGTCGGGGTAGAACGCGAGGCCGTCGTCGTCGAGGATCGCCTGGAAGTTCTCGGTGAGCTGCTGCGTGCGCTCGTCCGTGATCACGGACGCGTCACCGGCGACGGGCAGGCCGCCCTTCTCCGCGAGGATGTTCTGCACCTCGGGGCGCAGCGTGACGTCGATGAACTCCTCGGCGAGGTCGGGCGAGTCCGCGTTCGCGGGGACGACCCACAGGTTGCCGGACGAGCCGACCTGGAGCGTGTTGCCGGGGAAGTTGAACTGGCCCCAGTCGGCGTCCATCTCCTCGACGATGCGGCCGAACCACCACGAGCCGGAGACCATCATCGGGTAGGTGCCGTTGATGAACGAGACGCCCATGTCCTCGGCGGTGAGCGCCGCGGAGTCGGACGCCACGTAGCCGTCCTTGATCCAGGAGTCGAGCTTCTCGGTCGCCTGCGTCATCTCGGGACCGTGGAAGTCGGGGTCGCCGTCGAAGAGCTGGTACTGGTCGATGAAGTCCCGGTCCGAGTTCGCGAGCACGAGCTCGTACCAGAGCTGGCCCATCGGGTACTCGGCACCGGCCTCGGCGAGCGGCGTCACGCCCTGGGCCTTGAAGGCCTGCATGACGGTCTCGAGCTCCTCAAGCGTCGTCGGCACCTCGAGCCCGTACTGGGCGAACATGTCCTTGTTGTAGTAGACCTGCACGAACTCGCCGTAGTTCGGGACGCCGTACCACTCGCCCGAGCCCATGAGGCCCTGGTCGTCGTAGGTCGCGGTCGTCTGGAGCGAGCCGCTGAGCTTCTCGTCCCAGCCGCGCTCGGTCGCCGCGTCGGTGAGCGGGGTCAGCAGGCCCTGCGCGGCGAGCTGGCCGGCGGTCGCGTTGCCCTTGTTGTACTCCATGACGTCCGGCACGTCGTCGCCGGTGAGGACGATCTTGGCGTTCTTCTGGATCTGCTCGAACGTCTGCTTCTCGACGACGACGTCGACGTCCGGGTTCTCCTCCTCGAAGATCTCGATCGCCTTGGCCCAGGCCTGGCCCATGGCCGAGTCCTCGTTCTCGTAGTGCCAGATCGTCAGGGTCTGGTCGTCGGACCCGCCGCTGCCGCCGGAGCTCCCGCACGCCCCGAGGGCGAGTGGGAGCGCTGCCACGGCAGCGACGAGCGAGATCTTCCGGGATCGCAGCATGTGCGTGTCCTCCTCATCGAGTTCCGGCGGGGGCCGGAGGGCGGCCGGGCGTCGCCCGGCCGGTCGGTGTTCAGCGAGCCGCGGGCTCGGGGTCGTCGTCCGGTGCCCGGCCGGCCGCGGGGGCGACGCTGCTGCCGGGCTCGAGGACGCACGGGATGAGCACGTTCGGTGTGCTCGGACGGGAGCCGTCCACGAGGGACAGCAGCTTGTGCACGCCCAGGCGGCCGAGCTCGGCCCCGGGGGCGTGCATGGTGGTGAGCGGCGGGTTGCTCATCTCCCCGACGCCGGGCGACGTGACGATCGACAGGATCGACATGTCGCCGGGGATCGCGACGCCGCGCTGCTGGAGCTCGGCTACGACGCCGAACGTCGCGATCTCGTTCATGGTGACGAACGCCGTGAGGCGGGGCTCACGCGCAAGCAGCGTCGCGACGGCGTCGCGGCCGGCGCTCGGCGACTCGTCGACGCGCAGCGCGACCGGCTCGAGCCCGCGACGGCGCATCGCCGCCTCGAAGCCCTCCTCGGCACGGAACGTCGGCGCGTAGCCGTCGTCCGCCGTCGCCTGCGAGTGGTTGACGAGCGCCACGTGCCGATGCCCCAGGTCGACGAGGTGCTGGACCGCGTCGTCCGTCGTGCGCTCGAAGTCGATGTCGACCGACGGCCGGTCGGAGACGTCCCGCGTCCGGCCGATCATCGTGTACGGGACGCCGGCCTCGTGCAGCACGTCGACCCGCGCGTCGTCGAGCGCGACCTCCATGAGCAGGACGCCGTCCGCCATCCCCTGGCGCACGAGGTCGCGGACCTCCGGCGCCTGGGTCGTGCGGAAGGGCCACAGGACCAGGTGGTAGCCGTTCTCGCGCGCGGTCTCCGCCGCCGACGAGACGAACTCCGCGACCGTGCCGCCGAGGCCCTTCTCCATCGCGGGGTAGATGAGGGCGAGCACGTGGCTGCGGCGGGACGCGAGGCCGCGGGCCATCGCGTTGGGCTGGTAGCCGAGCTCGGCCATGGCGTCCTCGATGCGCCGACGCGTGGCGTCGGAGACCGGACGCGTGCCGGACAGCGCGTACGAGACCGTGCTCAGCGAGACCTGCGCGCGTCGCGCCACGTCCTGCATCGTCGCCATCCTCACCACTCCCCTGTGGTCCGGTCCCGCACCTCGGCCGTCGAAGCGCTTCGTCGAAACGCGTCGTCGAAGCGCTTCGATGTTACGAGTATTGGTTGAACAAATGGGTGGAGTCAAGTCCGTCGTGCGAGAGCACGCTCTCTCGTTTCCGCGGGCGCGCCGACCTGCGAGGACGTCCGGACGCGCACGAGCCGCCGGGCGGCAGCACCGCCCGGCGGCTCGACCGGTCCCCGGTGGGCCCGGGGTCAGGCGGAGAGGTCGACGCTCTCTCCGCCGCGCAGCACCTCGCGCACGCGCAGGTCGCCGTCCGTCACGACGACGTCGGCACGCAGCCCCGCGACCAGCCCGCCGCGGTCGTCGAGACCGAGCACCCCGGCCGGGGTCCACGACGCCGCGCGGACCGCGTCGACGAGCGGCACGCCCGCCTCGACCGTCTCGCGCACGACGTCGAGCAGGTGGTAGGTGCCGCCGGCGATGGCCCCGCCGTCGGTGAGACGCGCGACGCCGTGCGCGACCGTGACGCGCATCGGGCCGAGCTCGTACGCGCCGTCCGCCATGCCCGCCGCGGCCATCGCGTCCGTGACGAGCGCGACGGCGTCGGGCCCGGCGACCGCGCCGTCCGCCCCCACGTGCGGGCCGACGAGCTCGACGACGCTGCGGATCGTGCCGTGCGCGAGGTGGGTGCCGTCGGCGACGAGCTCGACGACCATCTCGCCGCGCGCGGCCGCCGCGAGGCACGCGGCCACGGGCCCCGGCTCGCGGTGGTGCAGCGGGCGCATCCCGTTGAACAGGTGCGTCGCGGTCAGCCGCGCGCCCGGCCGGCCCGCCGCGGCGAAGGCCGCGACGCCCGCGGCGATCGCCGCCTCGGTCTGCTCGGTCGTCGCGTCCGTGTGCCCGATCGAGGGCACGGCGCCGACCTCGACGAGCGTCTCGATCACTCCCCCGGGCCCGACGACGCCCGGCACCTCGGGCGCGACCGTCATGGTGCGCAGGTGCCCGCGTGCCGCGGCGGCGATCGCGCGGACGAGCTCCGGGTCGCCGTCGAGCATGTCGTGCGGGTTCTGGGCGCCGCACCGTACCTCCGAGAGGAACGGGCCCTCGAGGTGGATGCCGACGATCTCGCCCGCCTCCGCGAGGTCGGCGAGCGTCGCCGCGCGGGCGAGCAGGACGTCGCGCGGCGCGGTCACGAGCGACGCGACGAGGCTCGTGGTGCCGTGCCGCAGGTGCTCGCGCGCCCCGCCGAGCGCCTCGGCCGCGCTCGTCGCGTCGGGGAAGCTCGACCCGCCGCCGCCGTGGTCGTGCACGTCCACGAGGCCCGGGAGCAGGGTCGCCCCGTCCCCGGCGGGCACCTCGGGGAACCCGACGGCCGCCGCCTCCGCGCGCGGGCCGACCCACGCGACGAGTCCGTCGCGGACGGCCACGACGCCGTCGTCGAGCACCCCGTCCGGGGTGACGACGCGACCCGCGAGGACGCGCGCGGTGCCGGGCTGCTGGTCGGGACGAGGGCTGCGGACGGCGTCGGTCATGGTGCCATTCTGGCGCACTTCGTACACCCGGCGTGCAAACCTCTCGGGTCAGCCGTCCGACGCCTCGAGGAGCCGTCGCGCGCCCCGCCCGAGGTGCAGGGCGAACAGCCGCTGGAACGTCGGCACGGCGAACGAGAACGGCCGCACCCACCACAGCACGGGACGGCTGAAGACGTCGATGCGCCACCACAGGTCGCCGGCGTCGTCGCGCTCGACGGCGAACCGCTCCTCCCCCACGAAGGCGTGGCCCGGGAGCGTCCCGTAGGCGAAACCCACGCGTCGCTCGGTGCGCTCGACCCACACGACCTCGCACGGCTCGTGCAGCCGCAGGCGCCCGACGCCGAGCAAGGTCGTGACCCGCACGCCCGGGGAGGCGACCGGGGCGTCCGTCTCGAGCCGCACGCGTGCCGCGGCGTGCACCTGCCACGTGAGGAGCTGCTCGCCCAGCCGGGCGAGGTCCTCGGGCGGCCGGGCGCGGTCGGTGAGGCGGCGCCGCACGTGCAGGTGCCGGTACCCGGCGGGCCAGCGGTCCGTGCGCGTCGCCCCGACCTCGGGGTAGGTGAACGTCATGCCGTGCTCCTCTCGGCCCCCGGGCGGGGGCTCGTCGGGTCCGGGTCCCCTGCCGGGGACGGGGTCGTGCCGTCACGGGCGAGCTGCCGGACGCCGAGCAGTGCGCACAGCACGAAGCCGAGCGCGTTCCCGACCCCGTGCGTCGCGGCCATGACGTCGAGGCTCGGGTGCGCGAACCCGAGGGCCTCGCCCCCCGCCCACCACAGCGCGAGCACCATCGACGCGCTCACGACGACGGCCGCCGTGCCGAGCAGCGCCCGGGCCGCGGCCGGCCGTCCGCCGGGGCGCGCGAGCGACCGCACGACGGCGGCCGCCGTCGCCCACAGCGCGAGCGTGAGGACGACCGCCCCGACGAGCTCGGCGACGTCGCCCACGAAGTACCCGACGAGGACGAGCGCCGTCCCGGCCGGGACGCCCCAGGCGCCCGCGGTCGCGAGCCGGTCGCCCGGGGCGAGCCGCGCGACCGCGCCGGCGACGAGCGCCGCCCCGAAGCCCGCGTAGAGCATGTGCGGCACCGTGAGGGCGAGGTACGTGCCCGAGAACCCGAGCAGACCCCACTCCGCGCGCTCAGCGACGAGTGCGCTCGCCCCGACCGCGGGCAGCACGAGCGCGGTGACGGTCGCGACCCGGACGGCGAGGTCGACGCGCGGCGCCAGGCCGCCCGCACGGTCACCCGGCACGACGGCGTGCGCGCGCCCCGGGCGGGCGGGAGGCGCCACGTCGCGCAGCGTGCGCACGGCGAGGCGGACGCCCGCCCCGAGCAGGACGGCGGACGCGAGGACGAAGGGCAGCGTCAGCACGACGGCCAGCCGGCTGTGCGGCAGCAGGAGGCTCACGACGGCGGCGGCGCCGGCGAGCGGCCACGCGGCGCTGCGCGGCGCCGGGACGACCTGCGGCCCGAGGAGCCGGAGACCGAGCGGGAGCACGACCACCGCGCCGAGCGCCACGAGCAGACCGACGACCGCCTCCCCCGCCGGGCTCACGACGACGCCCCCCGGGTCGGGGCCGGCGCCGAGACGTCCTGGACGAGGCGCAGGGCGTCGTCGACCACCCCGCGGGCGACCGGGAGGCGTGCCAGCCGGACGAGGCTGCCGACGAGCGCCGCACCGCCGTCGACGAGGCGGCGCGTGCGCGCGAACCCGGGCGAGGAGTCGTAGACCCAGAAGAGCGTGATGCCGAGCTGCGCCAGCCAGAGCAGCTCCGGCAGGCGCGCCCGGAGGTGCGCCGGGACGCGCGACGACGTCCCCGCCACGACCTCCTCGAAGAGGTCGCGCGAGAGGTCGCGCGCGTCGGTCGACGCTGCCGAGAACGGGCTCGCGTCGGAGCCCGGACGGATCGCGACCGAGACGAACTCCGCGCCGAAGGCGTGGAAGGGGGCGAACGCGTCGATCGCCGCGCCCCACACGCCGCGCAGCCGGTCGGCGAGCGACCCGCCCGCCGCGAGGACCGGCGCGGCGAGCACGGCGTGCTCGCGCTGCACGTCGAGGTAGAGCTCCTGGACGAGCGCGTCCTTGGACGGGAAGTGGTAGTACGCGTTCCCCGTGCTCACGCCCGCCTCCGCCGCGACGGCGCGCATCGTCGTGCGCTCGTAGCCGACGTCGCGCAGCATCCGGATCGCGACGTCGCGCAGGTGCGCGCGGGTCCGCTCGGACTTCGGCGTCGCGCTCATGCGTCAGGGCCTTTTTTGAACATGTTCAAAAACTACCACGGCACGGTCCTGGCGGGACGAGCAGGCGATGGTGGCTCGTCCGGGGGTCAGGACGGACCACGACCGCCCGCTCGGCGGTGGGACGAGCGTCAGAAGAGACGCGAGTCGACGTCGTCGACGCCGCGCATCGCGTCGTAGTCGAGCACGAGGCAGCCGATGCCGCGGTCCGTCGCGAGCACGCGCGCCTGCGGCTTGATCTCCTGCGCGGCGAACACGCCGCGCACGGGCGCGAGCAGCGGGTCGCGGTTGAGCAGCTCGAGGTAGCGCGTGAGCTGCTCGACGCCGTCGATGTCGCCCCGGCGCTTGATCTCGACCGCGACCGTCGCGCCGAGCGGGTCCTTGGCGAGGATGTCGACGGGACCGATCGCCGTCGGGTACTCGCGGCGCACGAGGGTGTGGCCCGAGCCGAGCAGCTCGATCTGCGCGGCCAGCATCTCCTGGAGGTGCGCCTCGACGCCGTCCTTGACGAGCCCCGGGTCGACGCCGAGCTCGTGCGAGCTGTCGTGCTGCACCTCGTGCAGCTCGATCTCCAGCCGGTCGTCGCTCTTCGCGTGCTGCACGGCCCAGACCTCCGTGACGCCGCGCTCGCGCGCCTCGTCGGAGGGCGCGCGCACCGCGAGCGAGCACGGCGGGCTCATCCAGTTCAGCGGCTTGTACGACCCGCCGTCCGAGTGCAGCAGCACGCTCCCGTCGGCCTTGACGATGAGCACGCGCGTCGCGAGCGGCAGGTGGGCGGACAGGCGGCCCGTGTAGCGGGCGGAGCAGCGGGCGACGACGAGGCGCATGAGGCGGGTCCTCCGGGTCGGTGGTGGGCGGTCCGGTCACGGCGTCTGCCCCCGGGGCGACGCCTCAGACGACGACGTCGCGCCGCCCCGGAGGCGCGGCCTCCAGCCAGGAGGCGAGGCCCTCGTAGGCGGCCCGCGACATCGTGAGCTCGAAGTCCTGGCCGCGGTAGCGGCAGCGGACGAGGTAGGTGTCGGACGCCTCGCCGGCGAGCGGCTCACGGCCCGCGATGACGAGGTCGTAGCGGGACCAGGTGCGGGCGGGCCGCAGCGACACGGACCACAGCCGCCACCAGTCGATGCGGCCGACGCCGTAGTGCGCGATGCCCGCGACCCACGGGGCCCCGGGGGCGCCCGCGCGCCGCGCGCCGCACTCGAACGAGCCGACGCGGTGCGACAGGGCGCGCAGACGCCACACCCCCAGCCCGATCGCGACAAGGACGAGGACGAGCAGTCCGAGCGCGATCCAGGCCAGGGGCGTCATGGTCGGGCGGAGGTCAGCGGGCCGGTACGGACTCGACGGAGTCCGCCACGATCGTGACCTGGTTCGAGTCGACGGAGAGGAACCCGCCGGAGACGCGGACCTCGAGGGACTCCCCCTCGCCCGCGATGCGTACCGAGCCCTCCTGCAGCACGGAGAGCAGCGGCGAGTGGTCCGCGAGGATGCCGATCTCGCCGTCCGCCGCGGGGGCCGTGACCCGCTGCGCGCGGCCCGACCAGATCTTGCGGTCCGCCGCCACGAGGTCGACGTTCAGCTGTGCCACGGGAACTCCTTCATGGGCGGTTCATGCCCGGTGTGCTGTCCGGGACGACGCCCGGTCCGCGTGCGGCGGACCGGGTCGGGAGCGACGCCCACGGGGCCGGACCGTACGGCCCGGCCCCGTGCGAGCGTCGGGTCAGGCGCCGTACTCCTTCTGGATGCGGGCCCAGTTGCGCTCGAGGTCCTCGAGGCCACCGATGTTGTAGAAGGCCTGCTCGGAGATGTGGTCGAACTCGCCGTCGGCGATCTTCTTGAACGCCTCGATGGTCTCGCTCAGCGGGACCGTCGAGCCCACGACGCCGGTGAACTTCTCCGCCATGTAGGTGTTCTGGGAGAGGAACTGCTGGATGCGGCGCGCGCGCGCGACGACCGTCTTGTCCTCCTCCGAGAGCTCGTCCACACCGAGGATCGCGATGATGTCCTGGAGCTCCTTGTTGCGCTGCAGGATCGACTTCACGCGCGTCGCGACGTCGTAGTGCTCCTGGCCCACGTAGCGCGGGTCGAGGATGCGGCTCGTCGAGGCGAGCGGGTCCACCGCGGGGTACAGACCGCGCGAGGCGATCTCACGGGAGAGCTCGGTCGTCGCGTCGAGGTGCGCGAACGTCGTCGCCGGCGCCGGGTCGGTGTAGTCGTCCGCAGGGACGTAGATCGCCTGGAGCGACGTGATCGAGTGACCACGCGTCGAGGTGATGCGCTCCTGGAGCAGACCCATCTCGTCGGCGAGGTTCGGCTGGTAACCGACCGCGGACGGCATGCGCCCGAGCAGCGTCGACACCTCGGAACCCGCCTGCGTGAAGCGGAAGATGTTGTCGATGAACAGGAGGACGTCCTGCTTCTTCACGTCACGGAAGTACTCCGCCATGGTCAGCGCGGAGAGCGCGACGCGAAGACGCGTGCCCGGGGGCTCGTCCATCTGGCCGAAGACGAGGGCGGTCTTGTCGAAGACGCCCGCGTCCTCCATCTCGTGGATGAGGTCGTTGCCCTCACGCGTGCGCTCGCCGACGCCGGCGAACACCGAGACACCGCCGTGGTCCTGCGCGACGCGCTGGATCATCTCCTGGATGAGGACCGTCTTGCCGACGCCCGCACCACCGAAGAGGCCGATCTTCCCACCCTGCACGTACGGGGTGAGGAGGTCGATGACCTTGATGCCCGTCTCGAACATCGTGGTCTTCGACTCGAGCTGGTCGAACGCCGGGGGCTTGCGGTGGATCGGCCAGCGCTCGGTGATCTCGATCGTCTCGCCGGGCTCGGCGTTGAGGACGTCGCCCGTGACGTTGAAGACCTTGCCCTTGGTGACGTCGCCGACGGGGACGCTGATCGGGGCGCCCGTGTCGGTGACCTGCGCGCCGCGGACGAGGCCGTCCGTCGGCTTGAGGGCGATCGCACGGATGAGCGAGTCGCCCAGGTGCTGGGCGACCTCGAGCGTGAGCGTGAACGACTTCTCGCCCTCGCCCTGCGACGACAGGTCGATGTCGACGGTCAGCGCGTTGTAGATGTCGGGGATGGCGTCCGCCGGGAACTCGATGTCCACGACGGGGCCGATCACACGAGCGACTCGGCCCACGCCGGGACCGCTGGAGTGCTCGACCTGTGCTTCCACGGTGGTGGCGGTCATTGCTGGCCTCGCTTCGCAGTGCCGGAGTGGTCCCCGGCGGGTTCGGTCAGGATGTCGGTGATGGTGCTGGCCGCGCGGGCCTCGCGGCCCGTCATGACGCCGCCAGGGCGTCGGCACCCGAGACGATCTCGCTGATCTCCTGGGTGATGTCCGCCTGGCGCGCCTGGTTCGCGAGCCGCGTGTAGTTGCGGATGAGGTCCTCCGCGTTGTCCGTCGCGGTGTGCATCGCCCGCTGCCGCGCCGCGAGCTCGGACGCCGCCGCCTCGAGGAGGCAGCTGAAGATCCGGCTGCGCACGTAGCGCGGGAGCAGCGCGTCGAGCACCGCCTCCGGCGAGGGCTCGAAGTCGTACAGCGGGAGCACGTCGTGCTTGCCGGCGGGGGCGACGCCCTCGACGACCTCGAGCGGGAGCATCCGCACGACGCGGGGGCGCTGCGTGACCATGTTGACGAACTGCGTGTAGACGATGTGCAGCTCGCTCACGCCACCCTCGGCGGCCGGCGCGAGGAACGCACCGAGCAGGGTCTCGGCGATCTCGCCCGCTACCTCCGCGTTGGGGGCGTCCGACCCGTACGACCACGTGCCCGCGAGCTCGCGCCCGCGGAACGTGTAGTACTGGATCGCCCGACGGCCAGCCGCGTAGAGCGCGACCTCCTTGCCCTCGGCGGTGAGCCGCTCCACGAGGCGCTCCGTCTCGCGGATGATCGACGCCGAGTAGGCGCCGGCCATGCCGCGGTCGGACGCGACGACGAGCACCGCGACACGGTTGGTGTCCGTGCGCTCGCTCGTCAGCGGGTGCTGCGTCGTCGTGTGCGTCGCGACGGCCGACACCGCCCGGGTGATCGCCCGGGCGTACGGCGCCGCGGCCGCGGTGCGGTCGCGGGCCTTGCCGATGCGCGACGCGGCGATGAGCTCCTGCGCGCGGAACATCTTCTTGAGCGACTGCGTCGACTTGATCCGCTGCTTGTAGACGCGCTGGGATCCGGCCATGCTCAGGCCCTCTTCTGCCGGACGATCTGCTCCTGCTCGATCTCCGTCTCGGTCTCGTCCTCGGTGTCGCCGCCGACGAGCGGCGTGCCGTCACCCTTGAGGAAGCCCGCACGGAAGGCGTCGACCGCCTCCGAGAGCTGCGCCTCGGTCGCGTCCTCGAGCTTGCCCGTCTCGACGATCGTCGAGAAGACGTCCGTGTTGCGGCGCAGGTGGTCGAGCATCTCGGACTCGAAGCGGCGCACGTCCTCGACGGGGACGTCGTCGAGCTTGCCCTTGGTGCCGGCCCAGATCGACGCGACCTGCTCCTCGACCGGGAACGGCGAGTACTGGCCCTGCTTGAGCAGCTCCATGAGGACCGCACCACGCTGGAGCTGGCCGCGCGACGCCGCGTCGAGGTCGGACGCGAACATCGCGAACGCCTCGAGCGAGCGGTACTGCGCGAGCTCGAGCTTCAGCGTGCCCGAGACCTTCTTCATCGCCTTGACCTGGGCGTCACCACCGACGCGGGACACCGAGATGCCGACGTCGACGGCCGGACGCTGATCCGCGTTGAAGAGGTCGGACTGGAGGAAGATCTGCCCGTCCGTGATGGAGATGACGTTCGTCGGGATGTACGCCGAGACGTCGTTCGCCTTCGTCTCGATGACCGGCAGACCCGTCATCGAGCCCGCGCCCAGCTCGTCCGAGAGCTTCGCGCAACGCTCGAGGAGGCGGGAGTGCAGGTAGAAGACGTCACCGGGGTACGCCTCGCGGCCCGGCGGGCGGCGCAGCAGCAGCGACACCGCGCGGTACGCCTCGGCCTGCTTCGACAGGTCGTCGAACACGATGAGGACGTGCTTGCCGCCGTACATCCAGTGCTGGCCGATGGCCGAGCCGGTGTAGGGGGCGAGGTACTTGAAGCCCGCCGGGTCGGACGCCGGAGCCGCGACGATCGTCGTGTACTCGAGCGCGCCGGCCTCCTCGAGGGCGCCGCGGACCGACGCGATCGTCGAGCCCTTCTGGCCGATGGCGACGTAGATGCAGCGGACCTGCTTGGTCGGGTCGCCCGACTCCCAGTTCGCCTTCTGGTTGATGATCGTGTCGATCGCGATCGCCGTCTTGCCCGTCTGGCGGTCACCGATGATCAGCTGACGCTGACCGCGGCCGATCGGGATCATCGAGTCGATCGCCTTGAGGCCCGTCTGGAGGGGCTCGTGGACCGACTTGCGCGCCATGACGCCGGGCGCCTGGAGCTCGAGGGCGCGGCGGCCCTCCGTCGCGACCTCGCCGAGGCCGTCGATCGGGTTGCCCAGCGGGTCGACGACGCGACCGAGGTAGCCGTCACCGACCGGGACGGAGAGGACCTCGCCCGTGCGACGGACCTCCTGCCCCTCCTCGATGCCGGTGAACTCGCCGAGCACGACGACACCGATCTCGCGGACGTCGAGGTTGAGGGCGAGACCGAGGGTCCCGTCCTCGAAGCGCAGCAGCTCGTTGGCCATCGCGCCCGGGAGACCCTCGACCTGGGCGATGCCGTCGGCGGCCAGGGTGACCCGGCCCACCTCCTCCGACACGGCGCCCTCGGGCTCGTAGGACTTCACGAAGCTGTCCAGAGCGGCCCGGATCTCCTCCGGCCGGATCGTCAGCTCAGCCATTGCTCTTCTCCTGTCGTGGCCGCACCTCGTGGTTCGGGTGCGGTCGAACGTTTGTCGGTTGTGCGGCCGGTGGCCGGCAGGACGGTCGTCGGTCGGAAGGGTGGGCCGGTCAGCTCACGAGACGTCGGCGCGCGTCGGCCAGCCGGGCCAGCACCGTGGAGTCCACGACGTCGGCACCGACCTGGACGCGCATCCCGCCGAGGACGGCGGGGTCGACCGTGACGTTGAGCTGCACGGCACGCCCGTAGGCCCGCTCGAGCAGCGCCGAGAGGCGGTCGAGCTGTGCCTGCGTGAGCACCGTCGCCGACGTCACGGAGGCGACGAGCCGCTGCCGACGCTCGGCCGCGACCTCACCGATCCAGCCCAGCGTCGGGACGAACCGGCGCCCGCGCAGCGCGCGCGTCGCGTGGACCGCGAGCACCTCGGTCGCACGGTCGGCCTTCCCGCCGAGCAGCGCGTGCACGAAGGCGGCGCGACGCTCGGGGTCGATCGTGTCGTCGGAGAGGATCTGCCGCGCCTCGCGCTGCCCGACGAGCGCGCGCGACGTCCGGAAGAGCTCGTCCTCGACCTGCTCGAGCGCACCACGGGACTGGGCGGACGCGAGGACCGCCTCCAGGCCGAGGCGCTCGGTCGCGTCCGCGAGGTCGCTCTCGCGCGACCACCGCGACCGGACGAGGCCGGCCATGAGGTCGACGACGCGCTCGTCGAAGCCCGACGCGAGGACGGCCGTGACCAGCGCCGCCTTGTCCGCACCGGAGCGGGACGGGTCCGCGAGCGAGCGCCGCAGCGGCGCCGACTCATCGAGCGCCGCCGTGACCGCGAAGAGCTGCTCGCCGAGCGCGAGCGCGCTCTCGCCCGCCGAGCGCAGGACCGGCTCGAACCGGTCCCGCGCCTGCGTCAGGGACTCGCCGCTCGTTCCGCGCATCAGCGCTCCTCGGTGCCGGGACCGGTGCCCGCCGCGCTCGCCGCCGCGGGACCCGCGGCCTCGAGCTCGTCGAGGAAGCGGTCGACGACGCGGCTCTGGCGTGCCGAGTCGGCGAGCGACTCGCCCACGATCTTGGAGGCGAGCTCCGTCGCGAGCAGACCGACGTCGTTGCGCAGCGAGACCGCGGCCTGCTGGCGCTCGGCCTCGATCTGGCGGTGCGCCGTCTCGACGATGCGCGCGGCGTCGTCGGACGCCTTGGCCCGCAGGTCGGAGACGATCGCCGAGCCCTCGGCGCGCGCCTCCTCACGGATCTTCGCCGCCTCGGTGCGTGCCTCCTGGAGCTGCTGGTGGTACTCCGCCAGCGCCGCCGCGGCCTCGGCCTGGGCGGACTCCGCCTTGGCCAGACCGCCCTCGATCTTCGCGGTGCGCTCGTCCAGGACCGCCTGGAACTTCGGCAGGACCGCCTTGTAGAAGACGACCGCGATGATGACGAGGACGACGGCCGACCACAGGATGTCGTAGCCGGCGGGGAGGAACAGGTCGATGCCTGCCGGCTCCTCGCCGGTCTCCGCCGCGAGGGTCAGCGCGGCGTCAGCCAGCGCCGTCATCACTGGAAGAGGAAGCCGGCGACGAGCCCGAGCAGCGCGAGCAGCTCGACGAACGCGACACCGAGGAACATGGTGGCGCGGAGCTGGCCGGCGACCTCAGGCTGGCGGGCCATGCCCTCGACGGTCTTGCCGATGAGGATGCCGAGGCCGATGCCCGGGCCGATCGCGGCGATGCCGTAGCCGATCGTGTTGATGCTGCCGGAGACCTCGGCGAGGGTGGTGACGTCCACGTGTGCTCGTTCCTTCCGTTGGGCGCCCGACCGGTCGGCCGGGCGTCACATTGAGTGGTGCGTGGTGGGAGAGGGTCGGTCGGGGCGCGCGGTGCGGCCTCGGGTCAGTGCTCCTCTTCGAGCGCGATGTTCAGGTACACCGACGCGAGGAGCGCGAAGATGTAGGCCTGCAGGGCCGCGACGAGGAGCTCGAAGAGCGTGAAGATCAGCCCGCCGGCGAGCGTCAGGACGCCGAAGGCCTTCATCGCGGGGACCGCCTCGAAGACGAAGTACTGCGTCGCGGCGAAGCACAGGACCAGCATGATGTGGCCGGCGACCATGTTGGCGACGAGACGGATCGCGAGCGAGGCCGGCCGGATGATGAGGATCTGGAGCAGCTCGATCGGGGTGACGATCAGGTAGATCGGCGCCGGGATCCCCGGGGGGAAGAGGCTGTTCTTGAGGTAGCCGCCGAGGCCGTGCGCCTTGATGCCCACGGCCCAGTAGGTGACGAGCACCCACAGCGCGAGCAGGAAGGGCAGGCCCATGCGGGCGGTACCGGCCATGTTGAGGCCGGGGATGATGCCCGTGAGGTTGAAGGCGAGGACCGCGAAGAAGATCGTCGTGATCATGGGGACGAAGCGCTTGGCGTGCTCCTTGCCCATGATCTCCTCGACGATCTGGACCCGGACGAAGTCCAGCATCATCTCGATCGCGTTCTGGAAGCGCCCGGGGACCAGGCGCGCCCGACGCGCGGCGACGACGAAGATCGCGAGGAGGACGATCGTGGCCACGATCCGGACGATCCAGATCCGGTCGATCTGGAAGATGGTGCCCTCGAAGAGGATCGCCGGCGGGAAGAAGTCGGCGATGGACGGCGCGTGGAAGCCACCTTCGCTCTCGGATGCAGCGAGGAGCACGGGGGTCGCAAGCGTGGACAGGGTGGACTCCCAATGGTCGTGTGGTCCGGGCAGCCGTCACCCGTGGGTGGGCACGCCGTCGGACCTGGCCGTCATGGATTCGCCAGTAGCCTAACGTATGGATCCGCGTGCTCTCGCCGTTCCCGGCCGCTTGTGACATTTTGCTCATGCTGCGGGACGAGGGTCCCTCCCCCCGCGCGGCGGCCCCGTGGTACGTCGGCGGCGCGCCGGTGGTACGTCAGCGCGCCGCAGGGTCGACGTACGGGATCCGTCCCCTGCTCACGGCCCGGTAGTCGAGCGCGGCGGAGCCGATCACACCGACGAGCAGCACCCCGGCGAACACCCACCGGTCGTAGAAGTCCATGCCGCGCAGCACGACGAGGACGGCGATCAGCACCACCATCTTGCCGAGCCAGCTCGCCATGACGATCGCGGCCGTCGTCGTCGGGCTGGAGTCGACGGTGCGCAGCATCGTCCAGACCGTGGTCGCGGAGAAGATCAGGGCGACGCCCACGCCCAGGAGCGCGCCCCAGACGCCCGGCAGCCCCGCGACGAGCGCACCGACCGCGACGCCGAGCACGGTCAGCGCGCCGAGCAGCACCAGCACGTCGCGCAGGGCGGTGCGGAACACCGCACGCACGGCGCGGCCGTGCGCGCCGATCGTCTGCTCGACGGGGCCCTCGGTCGCCGTGCTGCCCGACCTGCCGTCCACCGTGCCGTCCGGCCTGCCCTCCGGCCTGGCGTCCGGTCGGTCGTCCGGGCGGGCGGGCTCGGGCTGGCTCGTCGTCATCTCAGGGCTTCCTTCGGCGGGGTGGGGACGGCGGACGACGCGGCCGGGTCGCTGGACCCGGGCGCGGAGGAGGTGGGGGGCGCGAGGGCCGGCGGGACGTCGACCGCCGCGGCGGCGTCGTCGTCGAGGAACCGCCCGCGCGTGCGCAGCGGTCCGAGCGTGAGGAGCGCCGCGGCGACGACGGCCCCGGCGAGCCCTGCGGCCACGCCGTGCCAGTGCCACTGGACCAGCGCGACGGCGGCGAACGCGAACACGGCCGTCCACACGTAGAGGATGAGCACGGCGCGCCGGTGCGAGTGCCCGATCGCGAGCATCCGGTGGTGCAGGTGCATGCGGTCCGGGTGGAACGGGGACTTGCCGCGCGCGACGCGGCGCACGACCGCCATGGCCATGTCGAGCAGCGGCAGGAGGATCACCGCGAGCGGCAGGAGGAGCGGGATGAACGCCGGGATCTGCTGCGCCCCGGAGAGCGTGGTCGTGTCGACCCGTCCCGTCACGACGATCGCCGCGGCGGAGAACACGAGGCCGAGGACCATCGAGCCCGAGTCCCCCATGAAGATCCGGGCGGGATGGAAGTTGTGCGGCAGGAACCCGACGCAGATGCCGACGAGGGCTGCGATGACGAGGGTCGCGAGGCTCGAGTAGTCGTCGGCGCTCGCCTTCTGCGTGAGCACGTACGAGTAGACGAAGAACGCGGCGCCCCCGATCGCGACGAGGCCGGCCGCGAGGCCGTCGAGGCCGTCCACGAAGTTCACGGCGTTCATGGCCACCACGACCACGAGGATCGTGGCGACGAGCTGGAGGCGCGAGGACCAGATGAGCTGCTGCTCCCCGATGGGGATGGGCAGCGTGAACAGCACGACGCCCTGGCTCGCCATGAGCCCGGCCGCGAGCACCTGGCCCGCGAGCTTGGTCATCCAGTCGAGGTCCCAGATGTCGTCGGCGATGCCGAGCAGGCAGACGATCGCCGCGGCGCCGACGATCCCCCAGATCCGGGCGTCGGCGACCATCTGCCCCGCGACCTCGCCGACGAAGACGCTCTCGAGGAAGGGCATCTGCGACGCGAAGACGACCGCCACCACCAGCCCCAGCAGCATCGCGAGACCGCCGAGCCGGGGGGTCGGGATCGTGTGGACGTCGCGGTCGCGCACCGCCGTGATGGCGCCCGTGCGCAGCGCGACCCAGCGCGCGAAGGGTGTCGCGAGGAACGTCACCGCGGCGGCGACGAGCATCACGAGCAGGTAGACCCTCACCCGCCGTTCGCCTCCGGCTCCCCGGCGTCGCCGGAGCCTCGGGTCTCGGCGGGCGCGTCGGAGACGGCAGCCTCGACGGGCACCGTCTCCTGCGGCTCCGGGGCGGCGTCCGCGGCCGGCTCGTCGTCGGGGCCGAGGACGGGCGCGACCTCGCGCAGCTGCTCGAGCGTCACGGCCCCCTGCCGCACGACGCGCAGCGCGCCGGACGTCGCGTCGACGATCGTGGACGCCACTCCCCCGGGCGCCGTCCCGCCGTCGAGGTAGACGCCGACGGCGCTGCCGAGCTGCTCGCGCGCGTCGTCGACGTGCAGCGCGGCGGGGCGACCCGTCGCGTTCGCGGACGACACGGCGAGGGGCCCGGTGCGGCGCAGGAGCGCGAGCGCGGCCGGGTGGTCGGGCATGCGCAGCGCGACCGTGCCGTGCGTCTCGCCGAGGTCCCACGCGAGCGACGGCTGGGCCCGCAGGATGATCGTGAACCCGCCGGGCCAGAACGCCTCGACGAGGCGGCGCGCGTCGTCGGGCACGTCGGTGGCGAGGCCGTCGAGCGTGCGCGCGTCGGGGACGAGGACCGGGGGCGGCATGTGCCGCCCGCGGCCCTTCGCGGCGAGCAGCGCGGACACCGCCTCGGCGTCGAAGGCGTCGGCGCCGATGCCGTAGACGGTGTCGGTGGGCAGCACGACGAGGCCACCGCGGGAGATCGCGTTGACCGCCTCGTCGATGCCGGCGCCCCAGGTGTTCGGGTCGGTCACGGGGTGGACGGAGCTCACGGGTCCATCCTTCCACGCCCGTGCGGCGACCCCGGGTCACCGGCGGCACCGGCTCGTCGTGCCACGACCATGCGGTCGCGGCCCGTGAGGTCCGTCAGGGTGCGCACCTCGACGAACGCGTCCGCGGCGCGGGCGGCCGCGCGCACGTCGGCGGCCTGCACCTCCGCGTGCTCCATGACGAACAGGCCGCCGGGCCGCAGCAGGCGCGCTGCGGCGCGCACGACGGCGCGCGGCACCTCCAGCCCGTCGGCGCCGCGACCGTAGAGCGCCAGGTCGGGGTCGTGGTCGCGGACCTCGGGGTCGACCGGCACCGCGTCCGGCGGGATGTACGGCGGGTTCGACACGACGACGTCGACCGTCCCGTCGAGCTCGGCGAGCAGGGCCGGGTCGCCCACGTCGCCGACGAGCGTGCGCTGGGTGCCCGACCCCACGCGCGCGGCGTTCGCCGTCGTCGCGCGGACGGCGTCGGGCGAGAGGTCGACCGCGACGACGCGCGAGCCCGGCACCTCGACGTCGACGCTGATCCCGATGACGCCCGACCCGCAGCACAGGTCCACGACGAGCGGCGGCCGGTCCGCGCGACCCGGGTCGCCGAGGAGCCGTGCCGCCTCGTCGATCGCGACCTGCGCGACCGTCTCCGTCTCCGGGCGGGGCACGAAGACGTCGTCGAGCACCTCGACCGTGACGTGCCGGAACACGGTGTGCCCGACGATGCGCTGGAGCGGCTCACGCCCTCGTCGGCGCTCCACCGCGTCCGCGAAGTCGGCGAGGAAGCGGTCGGTCGCGCCCGTCGGGAGCGCGGGGGCGAGCGGGGCGTCGCCCGCGGGGAGCCGGTACCACTCGAGGCGCGGCAGGCCGAGGCTCCAGGCCGCGAGGGCCTCCGCGTCGTGGCGCGCGGACGGGACGCCGGCCTCCACGAGGATCCCCTCGGCGGCCCGCACCGCGCGCCGCAGGTCGTCCACGGTGAGCGCGGCGGGGACGGCGGGCACGGACTGCTCGGTGCGCGCGTCGCCCATCTCAGGCCTCGCCCGCGGCGGCGAGCCGGGCCGCCTCGTCCGCCTCCACGGCCGAGCGCACGACGGGGTCGAGGTCGCCGTCGAGCACCTGGTCGAGGTTGTACGCCTTGTACCCGGTGCGGTGGTCCGCGATGCGGTTCTCCGGGAAGTTGTAGGTGCGGATGCGCTCGGAGCGGTCGACCGTCCGCACCTGGGAGCGCCGCAGGTCCGCCGCCTCCGCGGCGGCCGCCTCCTGCTGCGCGGCGAGCAGGCGCGCGCGCAGCACGCGCATCGCCTGCTCCCGGTTCTGGAGCTGCGACTTCTCGTTCTGCATCGACACGGCGATCCCCGTCGGCAGGTGCGTGATGCGCACCGCGGAGTCGGTCGTGTTGACCGACTGCCCGCCCGGGCCCGACGAGCGGTAGACGTCGATGCGCAGGTCATTCGGGTCGATCTCGACCTCGCCCGCGTCCTCGACCTCGGGGAACACGAGCACCCCGGCGGCAGACGTGTGGATGCGGCCCTGCGACTCCGTCACGGGCACGCGCTGGACGCGGTGCACGCCGCCCTCGTACTTGAGGTTGGCCCAGACGCCCTCGGCCGGGTCGGACGGCGTGCTGCGCGCCTTCACCGCGACCTGGACGTCCTTGTAGCCGCCGAGGTCGGAGTCGGTCGACTCGAGGACCTCCGTCTTCCAGCCGCGGCGCTCGGCGTACCGCAGGTACATGCGCAGCAGGTCGCCGGCGAACAGGGCCGACTCCTCGCCGCCCTCCCCCGCCTTGATCTCGAGGATGACGTCGCGGCCGTCGTCGGGGTCGCGCGGGACGAGCACGCGGCGCAGGCGCTCGCGCGCCTCCTCCTCGGTGGCGCGCAGGCCCGGGAGCTCGTCGGCGAACGCGTCGCCGTCGTCGCCGCCCAGGGCGGCGAGCTCGGCCGCGGCCTCGGCGTCGTCGCTCGCCTCGCGCCACGCCCGGTACGCGCCCACGACCTGGTTGAGCTCGGCGTAGCGCCGCCCGAGCGTGCGGGCGCGGCCCGCGTCGGCGTGGACGGCCGGGTCGGCGAGCTGCGCCTCGATCTCGGCGTGCTCGGCCAGCAACGGCACGACGGCGGCGAACGACTCGGTCACGGACGGCTCCTCGGGCGGTACGGCGGTGCGGGACGGCGGTCGCGGCGCGGCGCGCGGGCGCCGGGCGTGCGGTCGCACGCGGGCGCGTCACCGGGTCCGGCGCTCCGACCGGCCCCCGACAACGCGACAGCGCCGGTGGTCCGAGCGCACCGACTGCCCCTGGAGAGGTTGTCGGGCTCGGACCACCGGCGCTGCGGTGCTGCTACTTGTCGGCGTCCTTCTTGCCGTAGCGCGCCTGGAAGCGGGCCACGCGGCCACCGGTGTCGAGGATCTTCTGCTTGCCCGTGTAGAACGGGTGGCAGGCGCTGCACACGTCGGAGCTGATCTTGCCCGACGCCTCGGTGCTGCGCGTCACGAACGTGTTCCCGCAGGTGCACGTCACCTCGGTGACGACGTACTCGGGGTGGATACCAGACTTCACGGTTTTCTCCTTGGGGTGACGTCTCCGGGTCAGGTGCGGCTACCGCACCTGTGAACCGGCGACAGGCGGCCTGACGAGCGCAGGCCGACGAACCATTGTGCCAGAACGCGCGGGGGCCCCGAGAACTTCCCGGGGCCACCCGCCGTCGGTGACCGGGCGACGCGTCAGATCGTGCGGCCGACGTTGTCGTCGTCGGCCAGCCCGCCGGGCGTCGTCTTCTGGACGTGCAGCAGGAACTCGACGTTCGTCTGCGTCTTCTTGAGCTGGCCGAGCAGCAGCTCGATCGCCTGCTGCTGGTCGAGGGCGCCCATGACGCGGCGGAGCTTGTAGATGATCTTCAGCTCGTCCTGCGACATGAGGATCTCCTCGCGGCGCGTGCCGGACGCGTTGACGTCCACGGCCGGGAAGATGCGCTTGTCCGCGAGGTTGCGGGACAGGCGGAGCTCCATGTTCCCCGTGCCCTTGAACTCCTCGAAGATGACCTCGTCCATCTTCGAGCCCGTCTCCACGAGCGCCGAGGCGAGGATCGTCAGGGAGCCGCCGTTCTCGATGTTGCGCGCCGCGCCGAAGAACCGCTTCGGCGGGTAGAGCGCGGACGCGTCCACACCACCGGACAGGATGCGGCCCGAGGCCGGCGCCGCGAGGTTGTACGCGCGCGACAGGCGGGTGAGCGAGTCGAGGAGCACCACGACGTCCTGACCGAGCTCGACCAGGCGCTTCGCGCGCTCGATCGCGAGCTCGGCGACGATCGTGTGGTCCGACGCGGGGCGGTCGAACGTCGAGGCGATGACCTCGCCGCGGACCGTCCGCTCCATGTCGGTGACCTCTTCGGGCCGCTCGTCCACGAGCACCACCATGAGGTGGACCTCGGGGTTGTTCGCGGCGATCGCGTTGGCGATCTGCTGCATGATGATCGTCTTGCCGGCCTTGGGCGGCGCGACGATGAGACCGCGCTGGCCCTTGCCGATCGGCGCGACGATGTCGATGACGCGCGGCGTGAGGCGCGTGGCCTCGGAGTTCTCGAGGCGCAGGCGCTCCTGCGGGTACAGCGGCGTGAGCCGGTTGAACTCCGGACGCTCGCGCGCCTCCTCGGGCGACATGCCGTTGACCGTGTCGAGGCGGACGAGCGCGTTGAACTTCTGGCGCGCGGTGTTGCCCTGGTTCTCGCCCTCGCGCGGCTGGCGCACGGCGCCCGTCACGGCGTCGCCGCGGCGCAGCCCGGCCTTCTTCACCTGGCCGAGCGACACGTAGACGTCGTTGTTGCCCGGCAGGTAGCCGCTGGTGCGGACGAACGCGTAGTTGTCGAGGATGTCGAGGATGCCCGCGACGGGGAGCAGGACGTCGTCCTCGTTGACCTCGATGTCGTCGAGGCCCGAGAGGTCCGGTCCCTGGCGGTTGCGGCCGCGCTTGCGGTCGCGGTCGCGACCGCGGTCGCGGCCCCGACGGCGGCGCCCGCCGCGCTCGTCGTCCAGGAGCTGGCGGTCGTCACGACGGTCGCCCTGACGCTCGCCCCGGCCCTGCTGGCCGGACTGCTGGCCGGACTGCTTCTCCGGCTGCTGCTCGCGCTGGCGCTCGCCGCCCTGCCCGTCACGCTGGCGGTCGGCGCGCGGTGCGTCGCCGTCGCCCTCGCCCGTGCGCGGGGCACCGGCACCGCGGCCCGCACGACGCGAGCCGCGCTCGCCCGTGACCAGGCCGACGGCGGCCGCGGCGCGCGCAGCACGCTCGTCGGGCGACTCGTTCGCGGTGTCGCGCGTGCGCACGCCCTCGCCGAGGGCCTCGGCGACCGCGGCCGCGGCCTCCGAGCGCGCGTCGCGGCGGCCGTCGCGGCGCTCGCCGCGCTGCTCCGTGCGCTGCTCGTCGGCGCGCACCGGGAGGTCGAGCACGGGAGCGGCGGTGCGCTCCTCGCGGCTCGCGGCCGACGGCGCGTCCTGACGCGTCGCCGGGGAGTCGCTGCCGGCCGCGGGGCTCGCCGCAGGCCGCTCGGCGCGGCGGCTGCGGCCACGCCCCGAGGCGACGGGCGCCTCGTTCGTCTCACGCGACGCGGCGGGCGCCGCGTCGGTGTCGCGCCGGGACGCGGCGGGGCGCTCGGAAGCACCCTGCTCGCCCGTGCGGGCGCGGATGACGTCCACGAGATCGCCCTTGCGCATCTTGGACGTGCCCTTGACCCCGAGCTGCGACGCGAGCGCCTGCAGCTCCGGGAGGCGCAGGGTGGAGAGCGCGCCGTTCCGGGCGGTACCGCCGGCAGCGGTCGCGCTGCTCGTGGCGGTGTCGATGGTGTCTGTCACGAAGGACCCTTCCCCCTCGTTTGCGTCCGTCTCTCAGAGGGCGGACCGCGGGTGGTCGACGCCCGGCCGTGACGGCCGGTGCGCAGGTGTCACCACGCGTCAGTGGTACGACGACGTCATCTGACGCGGGCTGGATTGCCTTCTCTCGGACGGGCTCTGTCGCGGCACTTCCGCGCTGGAGAACGCTCGACTGCTGATGCGAGAGCGTGACCGAAGGCTGAAACCATCCTAGCACCGGCAGGACAGCGGTCAGAGCCGTTCGGCGACGACCCCGCGCGTGTCGACGTCGAGGCGGCGGACCGACCAGTCCGCGCTCCCCCCGACGAGCTCGTCCGCGACGCCCGCGACCTCGTCGAGGCGCTCCGCGGCGGACAGGACGAGGACCGTGGGGCCCGCACCCGACACCGTCGCCGCGAGCCCCCGCGCGCGCAGCGCGCGGACGAGCTCCGACGTGGTCGGCATGACGCCGGCGCGGTACCCCTGGTGGAGCCGGTCGTCGGTCGCGTCGAGGAGCAGGTCGGGACGCCGCGTGAGCGCCTCGACGAGCAGCGCCGACCGCCCCGCGTTGAACGCCGCGTCGGCGTGCGGCACCTGCGCCGGGAGCACCCCGCGCGCGCGGCTCGTCGCGAGCCGGGCCGAGGGGACCAGCACCGTCGCCCGCAGGTCGGGGTGCACGTCGAGCCGGACGGCACGCGCCCCGGCCCCGGGCGTACCGCTCTCCCACGCGACGGTCGCGCCGCCGAGCAGCGCGGGCGCCGCGTTGTCCGGGTGGCCCTCGATCGCGGTCGCGAGGCCGAGCGCGACGTCGTCGTCGAGGACCGACGGGTCGGCGACGAGCGCGCGCGCCGCCACGATGCCCGCGACGACGGCCGCGGCAGACGAGCCGAGGCCCCGCCCGTGGGGGACGCGGTTGACGCACGTCAGGTGCAGGCCCGTCTGCGGCGCACCCGCCACGTCGAGCGCGGCCCGCAGGGCCCGCACCACGAGGTGGGACTCGTCGCCGGGCACCTCTCCGGCGCCCTCGCCCTCGACGTCGACCACGACGTCGTCGCTCGCGAGCGCGCGCACGTCGAGCACGTCGTGGAGCGCGAGCGCGAGGCCCAGCGCGTCGAAGCCGGGGCCGAGGTTCGCGCTCGTCGCGGGGACGCGCACCCGCACGTGGTCCGCGCCGAGCTGCATCAGTCGAGCCCGAGGGCGTCGGCGATGGACACCACGTCGGCGGTCACGCGCGTCGGCTCGACCTCGGTGCCGTCGAGCGTGCGCAGCGCCCACTGCGGGTCCTTGAGCCCGTGACCGGTGACCGTGACGACGATGCGCGCGCCCGCGGGCACGAGCCCGCGCTCGGCGCGCGCGAGGATCCCGGCGACGCCGGCGGCCGACGCGGGCTCGACGAAAACGCCGACCTCGCTCGACAGCACGCGGTGCGCCGCGAGGATCTGCTCGTCGGACACGGCCTCGATGACGCCGCCCGACTCGTCGCGCGCTGCCTCGGCGAGCTCCCACGACGCGGGGTTGCCGATGCGGATGGCGGTCGCGACGGTCTCGGGCTCCGTGATCGGGTGGCCCGCGACGATCGGCGCGGCGCCCGCCGCCTGGAAGCCCCACATCTGCGGCGTGCGCGTCGCGACGGCCGGCAGGCCCTCCCCCGCGTGCCCCGCGACGCCCTGGCCGGCGTACTCGCGGAAGCCCTTCCAGTACGCGGTGATGTTCCCCGCGTTGCCGACGGGCAGCGCGTGGATGTCCGGGGCGTCTCCGAGCGCGTCGACGATCTCGAAGGCGCCCGTCTTCTGGCCCTCGATGCGGTCGGGGTTGACCGAGTTCACGAGCTCGACCGGGTACGCCTCGGCGAGCTTGCGCGCCGCGACGAGGCAGTCGTCGAAGTTGCCGTCGACCTGGAGCAGGCGCGCGCCGTGGGCGATCGCCTGGCTCAGCTTGCCCATCGCGATCTTGCCGTCCGGGACGAGCACCGCGCACGTCATGCCCGCGCGCACGGCGTAGGCGGCCGCCGACGCCGACGTGTTGCCCGTGGACGCGCACACGACCGCCTGCGCGCCGCGCCCGGCGGCCGCGGAGATCGCCGTCGTCATGCCGCGGTCCTTGAACGACCCCGTCGGGTTCATGCCCTCGACCTTGACGAAGACCTGGGCACCCGTGCGCGCCGACAGGGCCGGCGCCTCGACGAGCGGCGTGCCTCCCTCACCGAGCGTGACGATGCGCTCGGACACGTGCGCGGGCAGCCGGTCACGGTACTCGGCGATGATGCCTTGCCACTGGTGGGCCATCTCGTGGGCCATCAGGCTCCCTCGACTCTCAGGACGGACGTGATCGTGCGGACGGGCTCGAGCTCGGCGACCGCCGCGACGGTGGCCGACAGCGCCGACTCCGGCGCCGCGTGCGTGGTGATGAGGAGCTCCGCGACGCCCGGCTCGGCGACGTCGGCCGCGCCGCGCGCCGTCGGCTGGCGGACCGCCTCGATGGACACGCCGTGCTCGGCGAGCGCGTGCGCGACCTGCGCGAGCACGCCCGGGCGGTCCTCGACGTCGAGGCGCACCTGGTAGCGCGTGACCGCGGCGCTCGCCGGGAGGATCGGGAGCTCGGCGTACGTGGACTCCTGCGGCCCCTTGCCCCCGAGCACGCGGTGGCGGGCGGCGGAGACGACGTCGCCCAGGACGGCGGACGCCGTCGGGGCGCCGCCCGCGCCGCGCCCGTAGAACATGAGCTCGCCCGCGGACTCCGCCTCGACGAACACCGCGTTGAACGAGCCGCGCACGTTCGCGAGCGGGTGCGAGGTCGGCACGAGCGCGGGGTGCACGCGCACGGACACGCCCGCCTCCGCGCCGGTGGCGTCGCCGTCGCGCCGCTCGGCGATGGCGAGGAGCTTGATGACGTGGCCCGTCTGCGCGGCCCACGCGACGTCGTCGGCCGTGACGGCCAGGATGCCCTCGCGCGCGACGTCGTCGAGGGACACGCGCGTGTGGAACGCGAGGCTCGCGAGGATCGCCGCCTTGGCCGCGGCGTCGTACCCCTCGACGTCCGCCGTCGGGTCCGCCTCCGCGTAGCCGAGGTCCTGCGCCTCGCGGACGGCCTCGTCGAGGCCCCTGCCCGTCGAGGCCATCTGGTCGAGCACGTAGTTGGTCGTCCCGTTGACGATGCCGAGCACGCGCCGCACGCGGTCGCCCGCGAGCGACTCGCGCACCGGGCGGACGATGGGGATCGCGCCCGCGACGGCGGCCTCGAAGTAGATGTCCACCCCGGCGGCGTCGGCCGCCTTGTAGAGCGTGGGGCCGTCCTCGGCGAGCAGCGCCTTGTTCGCCGTCACGACGGCGGCGCCGGCCTCGATCGCGCGCAGCAGCAGCGACCGCGCGGGCTCGGTGCCGCCCATCACCTCGACGACGATGTCGGCACGCTCGACGAGGCCCGCCGCGTCCTCCGTGAGCAGCGACCGGTCCACCGCGGCGTCGCGCGGCGCGGACGCGTCCCGGACCGCGATCCCGACGAGCTC
Source organism: Cellulosimicrobium sp. RS (assembly GCF_046159675.1). NCBI lineage: Bacteria > Bacillati > Actinomycetota > Actinomycetes > Micrococcales > Promicromonosporaceae > Cellulosimicrobium > Cellulosimicrobium sp. RS. The sequence continues at coordinate 124,252 of NZ_JBJXVU010000006.1, forward strand.
CAGGGGTGCCCCGACCCGGGACGCGAGGTCGTCGGCCTGCTCCGTGAGCAGCCGCGCGACCTGGGTGCCGACGACGCCGCACCCCAGCAGGGCGACGCGCAGGGGCGGGTGGGACTCGGCGGCAGACGGCACGACGGACCTTCCTCGGGTGGTCAGGACGGGTGCGGCACCGCGCACGGTCCGGGTCGTGCCCGGGTGGCGCGGGAGCCGCAGGCACAGGATACGGCGACGGGTCCGCCCGCCCGGGGCGTGCCCACAGGTCGGATGCCGACCGGCGGGCACGACCCGGTGAGGTCAGCCCTCGTCGAGCGCGAGCAGGTCCTCGACGGTCTCGCGCCGCACGAGCACGCGGCTCGCGCCGTCGTGCACGGCGACCACGGGCGGACGCGTCAGCAGGTTGTAGTTCGACGCCATCGAGCGGCCGTACGCCCCCGTGGCGGGCACCGCGAGCAGGTCGCCCGCCCGCACGTCGCCGGGGAGCAGCACCTCGTGCACGACGATGTCGCCGCTCTCGCAGTGCTTGCCCACGACGCGCGCGAGCACGGGCCCGGCCTCGGACGCCCGCCCGACGACCTCCGCGTGGTACTGCGCCGCGTAGAGCGCGGGGCGGATGTTGTCGCTCATGCCGCCGTCCACCGACACGTACGTGCGCACGCGCCCGTCGTCGAGGGTCACGGGCTTCACGGTGCCGACCGTGTAGAGCGTGAGACCGGCCGGCCCGACGATCGCGCGCCCCGGCTCGATCGAGAACCGCGGCAGCGGAGTGCCGAGCTCCGCGGCCACCGCCTCGACCGCGCGCGCGACGTCCTTCGCGACGCGCTCCGGGTCGAGCGCGACGTCGCCCGGGAGGTACGCGATGCCGTAGCCGCCGCCGATGTCGACCTCGTCGACGAGCACGCCCGAGCGGTCCGCGAGCCGCGCCCGCAGCTCCAGCACGGCGCGCGCCGCGACCTCGAAGCCCGAGGGGTCGAGGATCTGGGAGCCGATGTGCGAGTGGATCCCGAGCAGGTGCAGCTCGGGGCGCGCGACGACGTCGAGCAGCGCGGTCATCGCCGGGGAGTCGCCGGCCGGTCTGCCGTCCGCGGGGCGCGACGACGCGACCGACAGCCCGAACTTCTGGTCCTCGTGCGCGGTCGAGATGTACTCGTGCCCGCCCGCGTGGACGCCCGTCGTCACGCGGACCATGACGGGCGCGACGACGCCGCGCTCCCCCGCGAGGCGTGCGACCCTCTCGACCTCGACGAGCGAGTCGACGATGATCCGACCCACGCCCTCGTCGAGCGCGCGCCCGATCTCGGCGTCGGACTTGTTGTTGCCGTGCAGGCCGATCTCGGGACCGGGGACGCCGGCGCGCAGCGCGACGGCGAGCTCTCCCCCGCTCGCGGTGTCGACGCGCAGGCCCTCCTCGCGCGCCCAGCGCGCGACGGCGACCGTGAGCAGCGCCTTGCCCGCGTAGTACACGTCGACGTCCGACCCGACGGCGCGGAACGCCGTCTCGAACGCCGTGCGGTACGCGCGCGCCCGGGCGCGGAAGTCCGCCTCGTCGAGCACGTACGCGGGCGTCCCGTGCTCGGCCGCGAGCGTGCGGACGTCGACGCCCGCGACCTCGACGACGCCGTCGTCCCGGCGCCGCACGCCGCGCGACCACGGCTCGCCGGGGTGACCCGGCAGGCTCGTGCTCACATGCGCTCCGGCGCGGTCACGCCGAGCAGCCCCAGGCCGTTGGCGAGGACCTGGCGCACCGCGTCGTTGAGCCACAGGCGCGTGCGGTGCGTGTCCGTGACCTCCTCGTCCGGGTAGGGCAGGACGCGCTGCGACTTCTGCTGGTACCACGTGTGGTAGTCGCCGGCCAGGGCCTCGAGGTAGCGCGCGACGCGGTGCGGCTCGCGCAGCTCGGCCGCCTGGGCGACGATGCGCGGGAACTCGGTGAGGCGGCCGACGAGCGCCGCCTCGCTCGGGTGGTCGAGCAGCGCGGGCTCGAACCCGTCGGCGCGCGCGACGCCGCGGTCGGCCGCGTTGCGGTCCACCGCCGCGGTGCGCGAGTGCGCGTACTGCACGTAGTAGACCGGGTTCTCGTTCGTCGCCCGCGCGAGCAGGTCGAGGTCGAGGTCGATGTTCTGGTCCGCGGACGAGCGCGCGAGGGAGTAGCGCGCGGCGTCGACGCCGACGGCGTCCACGAGGTCCTCGAGGGTCACCACGTTCCCGGCGCGCTTGGCCATGCGCACCGGCTTGCCGTCCTTGACGAGGTTGACCATCTGCCCGATGAGGAGCTGGAGGTTCTTCCCCGGAGTGTCGCCGAACGCGGCGCACACGGCCATCATGCGGCCCACGTACCCGTGGTGGTCGGCGCCGAGCATGATGATGACCTCGTCGAAGCCGCGCTCGCGCTTGTCGAGGTAGTAGGCGATGTCGCCCGCGATGTAGGCCGCCTCGCCGTCGGACTTGATGACGACGCGGTCCTTGTCGTCACCGAAGTCGGTCGTGCGCAGCCAGGTCGCGCCGTCCTTCTCGAACATGTGACCGGACGCGCGCAGGCGCTCGACGGCGCGCTCGACGGCGCCCGACTCGTGCAGCGAGTCCTCGTGGAAGTAGACGTCGAAGTCGACGCCGAAGTCGTGGAGCGACGACTTGATCTCGCCGAACATGCGCTCGACGCCGCGCGACCGGAAGACCTCCTGCGCCTCCGCGTCGGGCAGCGTCCGCGGGTCGGGGTCGCCGGCGGCGAGCGCGTCGGCGATCACCGCGTCCGCGATCTCGGTGATGTACTCGCCGCCGTACCCGTCCTCGGGCGCCTCCAGGCCGCGGGCGCGGGCGAGGAGCGAGCGCGCGAACCGGTCGATCTGCGCGCCGTGGTCGTTGAAGTAGTACTCGCGCGTCACGTCCGCGCCGCTCGCCTCGAGCACGCGCGCGAGCGAGTCGCCGACGGCGGCCCAGCGGACCCCGCCGATGTGGATGGGCCCGGTCGGGTTCGCGGAGACGAACTCGAGGTTGACCTTCTTGCCCGCCTCGGAGTCGCCGCGCCCGTACGCCGGGCCGGCCTCGACGATGGTGCGCGCGAGCTCGCCCGCGGCGGCCGCGTCGAGGGTGATGTTGAGGAAGCCGGGGCCCGCGACGTCCACGGCCCGGATGCCCGGGTGCGCGGCGAGGCGGCGCGCGAGGTCCTCGGCGAGCGCGCGCGGCGTCGTGCCCGCCTTCTTCGCGAGCTGCAGCGCGACGTTCGTGGCCCAGTCGCCGTGCTCGCGCTGCCGGGGTCGCTCGACGTGGACGCGCTCGGGGACCGCGGTCGGGTCCAGGTCGAGGGTGCCGTCGGCGACGGCGGCGGCCAGGGCAGCGCTCAGCGCTTCGGAGAGCTCGTCGGGGGTCACCGGGCGATTCTACCGAGGCGCGGGGGCCGTCCGTCGCGCCATTTCACCGCCGCCCGTCCCGCCGCGCCGGCGGCCGGGCCCGCTCCCCCGCGTCTCCGCGCCGGGCCGGAGCACCGGGGCGGCGCACCCGGTCGGCGCGCCCGGTCGGCAGCCGACCGCGGCCGGGTCCGCGCACCCCCTGCGGGCTGGTAGTCTCGTGCATCGCGTCGGCGGTCACCGTCGGCGCTCGCCCTCGTAGCTCAGTGGATAGAGCGTCTGCCTCCGGAGCAGAAGGTCGTAGGTTCGAATCCTATCGAGGGCACCCGCACCGCTCCCACGAGCCCGGCCCGCCTCGCGCGGCCGGGCTCGCGCCGTCTCCGGGCCCGCTGCGCGAGGTCCCGCCACGACCCGCGCGCTCCCGCTACGGTGGGCCCATGACCGACGGCGGCTACGGGGACTTCGAGTTCGAGCGCCGGTTCCTCGTGCGCGAGCTGCCCGAGGACCTGCGCGACGCGCCCGCGCTCATCGTGCAGAGCTACTACCTGGCCGACGAGGGCTACGCGCTGCGGCTGCGCGCCAAGGTGCCCACGGTCGACGCGACGATGGACGCCACGACCGACCCGGTCCGGCTCCTCGACCGCTACGCCCCCGCCGTCGACCTGTGCACGCTCACCGTCAAGGGTCCGATGGCCGGCGGCACGCGCTACGAGGCGGAGCGCGAGGTCGACGTGGCGGTGGGCGTCCAGATGATCCGCCGCGGCGGTGCGCGCGTCGTCAAGACCCGCTACTCCGTGTGGGTCGGGGCCGACGGCTGGGTCGTCGACGTGTTCGGCGGGGCGAACCACCCGCTCGTCGTCGCGGAGTGCGAGCGGACCGGTCCCGTCACGGACCTGCAGATCCCCGCGTTCTGCGTCACCGAGCTCACGGACGACCCCCGGTTCTCCAACGACGCGCTCGCGGGCCGCCCCTACGGCGCGTGGCGCGAGGAGTTCGAGGCCGAGCTCGCCGCGTCCGGCCCGCGGTTCCTCCAGGACTTCGGCCGCAACGAGCGGCTCTCCGGCCCGTAGGCACCGCGCGGGCACGCGCCCGGCCGCGGGCCCTCGGGTCAGCGCAGCGCGTCCGCCGCGGCGCACACCGCGGCGACGTCGAACCGGACCGTGCGCCCGTCGACCGGCACCCACCCGGGCTCGTGCCCGAACAGGACCGCCCACGGCAGCGCGCCGGGCGACACGTGCTCGCGCGCCCGGTCGTGCGCGCGCGCCTCCGCGACCTCGCGCTCGACGGCGTCCTCCAACGCGACGAGGTCGGCCCGCACCGCGTCGCCCTTCTCCGTGAGCCGGCGCGACCGCCCCGCCTCCAGGTAGCCGTCGTGGCGGGCGCTGCGCACGACCTGGCGCGCGGCGTCGTGCACCCGGTGGCGCAGGGCGTCGTCGGCCGGGTCGAGCGCGACGCGCGCGCCCTCGCCCGCCGTCCCGCCGAAGAGGGTCGACAGCGCGAGGTGCTCGCGCTCGGAGGCACGCGACGCGTCGAGGAGGACGAGGACGGGAGGCTCGCCGGGCGCCGTCGGCTCCACGCGGACGAGGCCGCCCACGGCGAGGCTCAGCACCTGCGCGGCGAGCGCGTGCTCGGGACGGCGCAGGACGACCGCGGCGAGGAGCAGGTCGGCCACGGTCCGACGATACGGCGCGGGGCGGCCGCGCGCGGGGCGACCGGCCGGGGGCGCGTCAGGAGTTCTGGATCTCCTCGACGCCCTGGACGAACTCGAAGTGCCAGGGCTCGTAGGCGCCGCTGCCGCCGCGCTTGGCCCACGCCGGGTTCGCCCAGCCGTACGTGGCGCCGTTCTGGTTGATCCACGCGTAGACCTCGCGCGAGCCGGTCTCCACGGAGCAGAGGTCGATCGCGAGCCCCCACCCGTGCATGGACCAGCCGGGGGGCGCCGCGAAGGCGCCGCGGGAGGACTTGAGCGAGACCTGCGTCGAGAGCGTGCGGTACGACGACACGAGGCAGAGGTCCCGGCCGAAGGTGGCCCGGAAGGCCTCGTTCATCGCGGAGAGCGCGACGGCCGCGTCGGGTCGCAGGTGCTCGTCCGCCTGCCACAGCTCGCACAGGGCGTGCTCGTCGAGGTTGCCGTTCGTGCCCTCGGGCCGGACGGTCGGGTCGCAGCCCGGCAGCGGGTCGCGGGCGGCGGAGCGGGAGGCCGCCTCGCGGCGCACCTCGACGCGGGGTGCGGCGGCGACGCTCGGGGAGACGGCGGGTGCGGTCGCGGCGGCGGTCGCGAGGTCGAGCGCGCTCGGGCCGACGGGGCGGGTCTCCGGCTCGAAGGGCGACCCGCTGCCGAGCGCGTCGTCGGCGCCCGCGGAGAGCGGCATCGCGATGGTCGCGGCGGCGAGCGTCCCGAGGACGGCGACGCGCGGCACCCAGCGGTGCTGGCTGGAGACCTGTGCCTGGGGGCGGCGACGCCGGGAGCCCTGCTCCGCCTCGCGCCGGGCCCGTCGTGAGTCGAGGGCGGGTGCGCCGTGCTGCGACTCCACCCGCCACCTGCCTCTCACGTCGTCGGGGTGGCTCCGAGCCACCGATGACCGATCAATCACGGAACAGTAACGAAGGGCTCCGGCGATGCCAAGTCCCCTGCTCAGAGCCTCGGCGGAGCGCCCTCGGGCACCCTCGCGCCGGCCGGGCCGCCGGCCTAGGGCCGGCGCTGCATCGCGTCGCGCACCTCGCCGACGAGCTCCTCGAGAATGTCCTCGAGGAAGACCACCCCGAGCGCGCCCCCGCCCTCGGGACCGTCGACGCGCGCCAGGTGCGCCCCCGAGCGCTGCATGGCGCGCAGCGCGTCCTCCACCTCGTCGTCGGGCGCGGCGGCCGCGAGCGCCCGCACGCGCCACGACGGGACCGGGGCCTCGCGCGTCGTCTCGTCCGCGTAGAGCACGTCCTTGACGTGCAGGTAGCCCACGAGGTCGCCCGTGACGTCCGCGACGGCGAACCGCGAGAAGCCGGTCTTGGCGACCAGGCGCTCGACCTCGTCGGGCGTGCAGCCCTCGGTGACGGTGACGAGGTCCGCGACGGGGACCATGACGTCCTGCGCGGTGCGCTCGGAGAACTCGATGGCTCCCGAGAGCAGCCCCTGCTCGTCGCGCAGGACCCCCTCGGCCTGGGAGTGCTCGACGATGGACTGCACCTCCTCGGCGGTGAACGCCGACGCCACCTCGTCCTTCGGCTCGACGCCCGTGGCGCGGACCGCGTGGTTCGCGAGCCAGTTGAGCGCGACGATGACGGGGCGCAGCACGCGCCCGATCCACACGAGCGGCGGGCCGAACCACATGACGGCCGTCTCGGGCCCGGAGACCGCGAGGTTCTTCGGGACCATCTCGCCGAGCACCACGTGCAGGTAGACGACGATCGCGAGCGCCACGACGAACGCGATCGGGTGCGCGAGCGCGGTGCTCACGCCGAGCGCGTGCAGCGGGTCCTCGATGAGGTGCGCGATGGCCGGCTCCGCGACGACGCCCAGACCCGTGGAGCAGACGGTCACGCCGAGCTGGGCGCACGCGAGCATGAGCGACACGTGCTCCATCGCCCACAGGACCGTCTGGGCGCGGCGGTTGCCCTGCGCGGCGAGCGGCTCGATCGCCGAGCGGCGCGCGGAGATCACCGCGAACTCGGCGCCGACGAAGAACGCGTTGCCGGCGAGCAGGAGGAGCGCGACGAGGAGCGCGGTGGTCGAGCTCATGCGTCCCCCTCCGTCGGTGTCGCGCGAACCGAGAGCCGCTCGACGCGCCGCCCCTCCATCGCCTCCACGCGCAGCACCACGCGGTGCCGGCCCTCGCCCGCGGCGATCTCGTCGCCGGGCTCGGGGACGCGGCCGAGGCGGGCCATGACGAGGCCGCCGAGCGTCTCGTAGGCGCCGTCCTCGGGGACGCGCAGCCCGGTGACCTCCGTGAGCTCGTCGGGCCGCATGACGCCGGGCACGAGCCACGAGCCGTCCGCACGGCGGGCCGCGCCGGAGCGCCGGGGGTCGTGCTCGTCCGCGACGTCGCCCACGAGCTCCTCGACGACGTCCTCGAGCGTGACGACGCCCGAGGTGCCGCCGTACTCGTCGACGACGACCGCCATCTGGAGCCCGAAGCCGCGCAGCTCGACCAGGAGCGGGCCGAGCCGCACCGTCTCGGGCACGCGCGGGGCGTCGGCCATGAGGGCCGCCGCGGGGACCTCGTGGCGCCGCTCGTAGGGGACGGCGACGGCGCGGCGCAGGTGGACGAGGCCGACGACGTCGTCCCGGTCCTCGCCGATGACGGGGAACCGCGAGTGCCCGGTGCGCCGGGCGGCGTCGACGACGTCCGCGGCGGTCGCGTCCCGGTCCACGACGACCATGCGCATGCGGTCGGTCATGACGTCGACGGCGCTCAGCTCGTCGAGCTCGATCGAGTTGGTGAGGAGGGTCGCGACGGAGACGTCGAGCGTGCCCTCCTGCGCGGAGCGGCGCACGAGGGCGGCGAGCTCGGACGCCGATCGGGCGCCCGACAGCTCCTCGCGCGGCTCGACGCCGACGCGGCGCAGGATCGCGTTCGCCGAGCCGTTGAGCACGGCGATGACCGGCCGGAACAGCTTGGTGAACTGCCGCTGCACGGGCACGACCTGCCGCGCGGTCGCGTAGGGCGCGCTGAGCGCGAAGTTCTTGGGGATGAGCTCGCCGAAGAGCATCGAGACGAAGTTCACGACGAGCAGCGCGAGCACGCCCGCGAGGACCGCGGAGGCCGCGTGGCCGAGCGGCGTCGAGCTCAGGGCGTCCCCGAAGAGCGCGAGGAGCGCGGGCTGCGCGGTGTACCCGAGGAGGATGGTCGTGAGGGTGATGCCGACCTGCGCCGAGGAGAGCTCGGTCGACAGGTGCTTGAGCCCGGCCCGGACGCTGCGGTCGCGGCGGTCGGGGCCGCCCGTCCCGCCCGACGGCGGGGAGCCGCGTCTGTCGCCCTCCTGGTCGGCGTCGTCCCCGGCGGGGAGGACGGCGGGGTCGAGGGTGACCAGGGAGAACTCGCTGGCCACGAAGACGGCGGTACCTGCGGTGAGGAGCACCCCGAGCGCGACCATGACCCAGTCGCCTACCACGAGGTGCTCCACCGATATCGGGAGGTGCTCTTCATCGTGCCGACGATGTTAGCGCTCGCCCGTCGCGCGTCGCCCGGGAGGGACGGCCCGGCGGCCCCCGGGCGGCACCGCACGAGCGCGCGACCTGGTCCCCCGACGACGACGAAATCCGGCCGACCTGGGCCGACGTGTGCCACGCTGTATCCCATGGCAGATCCGAGGGCAGCGAGCGCAGCACCGACCGGCGCGGGGGCCGGTCCCGTCCCCGGCCGCGGGCCCGTGCCCACGACCGCCCCGGTGGCCGGCGGCGGCACCCCGCAGCAGGCGGCCACGGTCCTCGTCGTCGAGGACGAGCCCGCGATCGCGACCGCCATCGCGCAGCGGCTGAGCGCGGAGGGCTGGCGCGTCGAGGTCGCGCGCGACGGCCTGTCCGCCGTCGACGCCGCGGCGCGCCTGCGCCCGGACGCGATCGTCCTCGACGTCATGCTCCCCGGCATCGACGGCCTCGAGGTCACGCGCCGCATCCAGGCGGAGCAGCCCGTGCCGATCCTCATGCTCACCGCGCGCGACGACGAGACCGACATGCTCATCGGGCTCGGCGTCGGCGCGGACGACTACATGACGAAGCCGTTCTCCATGCGCGAGCTCGTCGCGCGCATCAAGGCGCTGCTGCGCCGCGTCGACCGCGCCACGCAGGCTGCGAGCTCCGCCCCGAGCGACCCGCCCATGACGGTGGGCGACGTGACGATCGACAAGGCCCAGCGCCGCGTCTACCGCGCGGGCGAGGAGGTCCACCTCACGCCCACCGAGTTCGAGCTGCTCGTCATGCTCGCGAGCTCGCCGAAGACGGTCCTCACGCGCGAGCGCCTGCTCGCCGAGGTGTGGGACTGGGCCGACGCCAGCGGGACGCGCACCGTCGACTCCCACATCAAGGCGCTGCGCCGCAAGCTCGGTGCGGACCTCATCCGCACGGTCCACGGCGTCGGCTACGCGTTCGAGCCGCCCGCCGGATGACCTCCTCCCCCGCCGACCCCGCCGGCGGCACGGACCCGGGGCAGGCGCAGGCCCCCGGCCCGGCGCGGCCGGGACCGCACCGGGCCCACACGATCCGGCCGCACCTCCCGGACGTCCGGCCGCTCGACTCGTTCCGCTCGCTGAAGATCAAGCTCGGCGTGCTGGTCGCCGCGACGGTGACGCTCGCCGTCCTCATCACGTGGATCGGGCTGCAGAACCAGCTCGGGCCGTCACGCACGTTCCCGCTCGCGATCGTGCTGTCGCTGCTGCTCACGCAGCTCCTCGCGCGCGGTATGACGTCCCCCCTGCGCGAGATGACCGCCGCCGCCCGGGCGATGGCCGACGGCGACTACACGCGGCGCGTGCGCGCCACGAGCCGCGACGAGGTGGGCCAGCTCGCGGTGGCGTTCAACGTCATGGCGGAGGACCTCGCGACGAGCGACCAGGTGCGCCGCGAGCTCATCGCGAACGTCTCGCACGAGCTGCGCACCCCGATCGCGGCTCTCCAGGCCCAGCTCGAGAACGTCGTGGACGGGGTGACGCCCCCGACGCCCGCGACGATGGAGATGTCGCTCGCGCAGACCGAGCGCCTCACGCGGCTCGTCGCGTACCTCCTGGACCTGTCGCGCATCGAGGCGGGGGCGGCGGCGCTCAACATCACCCAGATCGACGTCGGCGACTTCCTCGAGGAGAACGCCGAGGCCGTGTCGATGGTCGAGGCGGGCAAGCAGCTGCGCTACGTCGTCGACGTCACGCCCCCGGACCTCGTGCTCGAGGCGGACCGCGAGCGGCTGCACCAGGTCGTGACCAACCTCCTGCAGAACGCGATCCGGCACTCGCCGCAGGGCGGGGAGATCCGGCTCGAGGCGTACCCGGTGGACGACGACGTCGTGCTGGAGGTCGTCGACGAGGGCCCGGGGATCGCCAAGGAGGACCGCGAGCGGATCTTCGAGCGGTTCGCCCGGGCCAGCGCGACGGGCGCGCACACGACGACGGGCGGCTCGACGGGCGGCACGGGGATCGGGCTCGCGATCGTGCGCTGGGCGGTGGACCTGCACGGCGGCCGGATCGAGGTCGCGGACTCGCGCCGGGGGGCGACGATGCGCGTCACGCTGCCCGCGCACGCGGGCTCCGCGCCGTTCCCGCCCAAGGACGGGGACGCGTCGTACACGGCGCACCCCGACGTGCGGTGACTCCGTCCTGACAGCGCGCGCACCCGCCCGCGCTCCGGCGTGAGATGCGTCACATCGCCCCGCGGAGATACCTCGGGATGGCGTGGAATTCCGCGATCTTGCCCTCCGACGAGGTGCGCGTGGGGTCACGTTTGCCTGGCCCAGACACGGCGTGAAGAACCCGCGAACAGGCCGCGCCGGAACGCTCGGCCCAACGCCCGAGGCCGACGACGAGGGCCTAGGCTGGAGTGGTCCGGAACCCGGACGAGCCCGTGCCGACGTCGGGGCGCCGCAGCAGCGGTGCGCCGTCGTGCCACGGTCGCGGGCTGTGACCGACAGCGACCTGTGTGTGAAAGTGGGCGATCCTCGCGTGTCCCCGAAGGCTGAGTCAGAGGCGATCAGCGACGCAAGCTCCGTGTTCGGAGCGAACGAGTGGCTCGTCGACGAGCTGTACGAGCAGTACCTCCAGGACAAGAACGCGGTAGACCCCGCGTGGTGGGACTTCTTCGAGGACTACCGCCCTGCGGAGCGCTCGGACGCCGACACCACGAGCGACGCCCCGGCGGCGCCCTCGAACGGGTCCGTCCCGGCCGCGGCACCCGCGAACGGGTCCCGCCCGGCCGCGGCGAACGGCTCGCCCGCTCCGGCGGCGCCCACCGCGCCGGCACCCGCGGCGCCGACCGCCGTGACGGACGGCTCGGCCGCCGCCGAGGCCGCGCAGCGCGTCAAGCCGCCGAAGCTCCCGGCCGACCCGGCGGTCAACGCCGCGGTCGAGGCCGTGCACGCGTCGCGCCCCGTCGCGACCGCCCAGCCCGCGACGGCGCCGTACGCCCAGGTGCCCGCGCGCAAGGTCGCCGGCGCCCCCGCGCCCGAGGACCAGGCCACGGACGACGTGCAGAAGCTCCGCGGCCCGGCCGCGCGCGTCGTGACGAACATGGAGGCCAGCATCCAGGTGCCGACGGCGACGTCGGTGCGCGCGGTGCCGGCCAAGCTCATGGTCGACAACCGCATCGTCATCAACAACCACCTCGCGCGCGGTCGCGGCGGCAAGATCTCGTTCACGCACCTCATCGGCTTCGCGCTCGTCGAGGCGCTGGCCGACATGCCGGTGATGAACGCGAGCTACACGCAGATCGAGGGCAAGCCCGCGATCAACCAGCCCGCGCACGTGAACTTCGGGCTCGCGATCGACCTGGCGAAGCCCGACGGCTCGCGCCAGCTCCTCGTGCCGAGCATCAAGAAGGCCGAGACGATGGACTTCGCCCAGTTCTGGGCGGCCTACGAGGACCTCGTGCGCCGTGCGCGCGGCGGCAAGCTCGGCGTCGACGACTTCGCGGGCACCACGATCTCGCTCACCAACCCGGGCGGCATCGGCACCGTGCACTCCGTGCCCCGCCTCATGCAGGGCCAGGGCACGATCATCGGCGTCGGCGCGATGGACTACCCCGCGGAGTTCGCGGGCGCCTCGACCGAGCGGCTCGCCCGCCTGGGCATCTCGAAGGTCCTGACGATCACGTCGACCTACGACCACCGCATCATCCAGGGCGCGCAGTCGGGCGAGTTCCTGCGCATCCTGTCGCAGAAGCTCCTCGGCGAGGACGGCTTCTACGACCGCGTGTTCGCCGCGCTGCGCATCCCCTACGAGCCGGTGCGCTGGGTCCGCGACAACACGACGGACGCCGAGATCGAGGCGGCCAAGCCCGCCAAGATCGCCGAGCTGGTGCACTCCTACCGCTCGCGCGGCCACCTCATGGCCGACACCGACCCGCTCGCGTACCGCCAGCGCAAGCACGGCGACCTCGACATCCAGAACCACGGCATGACGCTGTGGGACCTCGACCGCACGTTCCCCACGGGCGGGTTCGGCGGCCGCACCAAGTCGACGCTGCGCGACATCCTCGGCCTGCTGCGCGACTCCTACTGCCGCACCGTCGGCGTGGAGTACATGCACCTCGCCGACCGCACGCAGCGCAAGTGGCTCCAGGAGCGCCTCGAGTCCGGGTACGCGCGCACGCCGCGCGAGGACCAGCTCCGCATCCTGCGCCGCCTCAACTCCGCCGAGGCGTTCGAGACGTTCCTGCAGACGAAGTTCGTCGGGCAGAAGCGCTTCTCGCTCGAGGGCGGCGAGGCGCTCATCCCGCTGCTCGACGCGATCCTGTCGAAGGCCGCCGAGAACGGCCTCGACGAGGTCGGCATCGGCATGGCGCACCGCGGGCGGCTCAACGTGCTCGCCAACATCGCGGGCAAGAGCTACGCGCAGATCTTCGCGGAGTTCGAGGGCAACCTCGACCCGAAGAGCGTCCAGGGCTCGGGCGACGTGAAGTACCACCTCGGCACCGAGGGCGTCTTCACGGCCGAGACCGGCGCGACGACCAAGGTCTACCTCGCGGCGAACCCCTCGCACCTCGAGGCGGTCGACCCGGTGCTCGAGGGCATCGTGCGCGCCAAGCAGGACCGCATCGACCTGGGCGGCGACGGCTTCTCCGTGCTGCCGATCCTCATCCACGGCGACGCGGCCTTCGCGGGCCAGGGCGTCGTGCCCGAGGTGCTCAACCTCGCGCAGCTGCGCGGCTACCGCACCGGCGGCACCGTGCACGTCATCATCAACAACCAGGTCGGCTTCACCACGGGCCCGTCGTCGTCGCGCTCGACGACGTACGCGACCGACGTCGCCAAGGGCTACCAGGTCCCGATCTTCCACGTGAACGGCGACGACCCCGAGGCGTGCGTGCGCGTCGCCGAGCTCGCCTTCGCGTTCCGCGAGCAGTTCGACCGCGACGTGATCATCGACATGATCTGCTACCGCCGCCGCGGTCACAACGAGGGCGACGACCCCTCGATGACGCAGCCGCTCATGTACAACCTCATCGAGGCGAAGCGCTCGGTGCGCAAGCTGTACACCGAGAACCTCGTCGCGCGCGGGGACATCACGCTCGAGGAGGCCGAGCACGTCCTCCAGGACTACCAGGCCCAGCTCGAGCGCGTCTTCACCGAGACCAAGGAGGGCGGCTTCACGCCCGCCGCGGACCGCGAGCCGGTCGCCGGTCTCGAGCGCCCGGAGTCCCAGCTCGAGGACGCCGGCACCATGGTCGGCTGGAAGACGGCGATCGACCGCTCGGTCCTCGAGCGCGTCGGCCAGGTGCACGTCGCGCCGCCGGAGGGCTTCACCGTCCACCCGAAGCTCGCGCAGCTCCTCGAGAAGCGCCGGCAGATGTCCGTCGAGGGCAACATCGACTGGGGCTTCGGCGAGCTCGCCGCGTTCGGCTCGCTCCTCGTCGAGGGCACCCCGGTGCGCCTCGCCGGCCAGGACTCGCGCCGTGGCACGTTCGTGCAGCGTCACGCCGTCCTGCACGACCGCGAGACGGGCGCCGAGTGGACGCCGCTGCTGTACCTGTCGGCGGACCAGGCGAAGTTCTGGGTCTACGACTCGTCGCTCTCGGAGTACGCCGCGCTCGGGTTCGAGTACGGCTACTCGGTCGAGCGCCCCGACGCGCTCGTGCTCTGGGAGGCGCAGTTCGGCGACTTCGTCAACGGCGCCCAGACGGTGATCGACGAGTTCATCTCGTCCGCCGAGCAGAAGTGGGGCCAGTACTCGTCGGTCGTCATGCTCCTCCCCCACGGCTACGAGGGCCAGGGGCCGGACCACTCGTCCGCGCGCATCGAGCGCTTCCTCCAGCTCGCTGCCGAGGACAACATGACGGTCGCGCAGCCGTCCACGCCGGCGTCGTACTTCCACCTGCTCCGCCGGCAGGCGTACGCGCGCCCGCGCCGTCCGCTCATCGTCTTCACGCCGAAGCAGCTGCTGCGCCTCAAGGCCGCCGCGTCGAGCGTCGAGGACTTCACGACCGGCACGTTCCGCCCGGTGATCCCGGACGCGTCGGCCGACCCGGCGAAGGTCGACCGCGTGCTCCTGTGCACGGGCCGCGTCTACTACGACCTGCTCGCCGAGCGCGCCAAGCGCGGCGACGAGGGCGTGGCGCTGGTCCGCCTCGAGCAGCTGTACCCGCTCGACGTCGACGGCATCCGGGCCGAGCTCGCGAAGTACCCCGGCGCCGAGGTCGTCTGGGTCCAGGACGAGCCCGAGAACCAGGGCGCCTGGTCGTTCGTGCACATCAACCTGCCCGAGGACCTGCCGCGCGTGAGCGTCGTCTCGCGCCCGGCGTCGGCCTCCACGGCCGCCGGCACGGCGAAGAAGCACCAGGCGCAGCAGGCCGTGCTGCTGGAGCAGGCGTTCGCCCGCTGACCGGCCCGCACGACCCGCGCACGACGAAGGCCCCCTCCGCACGGAGGGGGCCTTCGTCGTCGGTGCGTCCGTCGCCTGCCGGCGCGGCTCGCGTGGGCCACGACGGGGAGCGGCGAGATCGACCCGAGCGCCCGAGATCGGCCCTCAGGAGGCCGACGTGGCGACGCGCGGGTCGATCTCGCGGGACTACCAGCGGTCGTGGATCTTCTCGCGCAGGTAGCGGTCGTAGATCTCGCGCACGCCGGAGGTGAAGAGCGGGCCGAGGACGTCGGCGTCGCCCGCGGCGGCGTTCGACCGCGCCTGCTCGACGTTGCGCGCGCCGGGGATGACGGTCGACACGCCCGGCTGCTGCCAGACCCACGCGATGGCCACCTGGGCCGGGGTGAGGTCCTGCCCGACGACGTCGTGCACGAGCGTGGTGAACTCGGCCGCCGCCTGGACGCCGGTCTCGAAGTCGACGCCCGAGAACGTCTCGCCGACGTCGAACGCGCTGCCGTCGCGGTTGTACGTGCGGTGGTCGTCCGCGGCGAACGTCGTGTCCTTCGTGTACTTCCCGGACAGCAGCCCGGACGCGAGCGGGACGCGCGCGATGACGCCGACGCCGGCGTCGGACGCCGCGGGCAGCACCGCGTCGAGCGGCTTGAGCCGGAACGCGTTGAGGATGATCTGCACCGTGGCGACGTGGGGGCGCGCGATGGCCGTGAGGGCCTCGTCCACGGTCTCGACGCTCACGCCGTAGCTCGCGATCGCACCCTCGGCGACGAGCGTGTCGAGGCCGTCGTAGACCTCGTCGCGCGAGTAGACGGCGGTCGGCGGGCAGTGCAGCTGCACGAGGTCCAGCCGGTCGGTCCGCAGGTTGCGGCGCGAGCGGTCGACCCACTCGCGGAACTTGGCGAGCGTGTAGTTGTCGGCGTCCTGCGGCTCCCGGCGGCCCATCTTCGTGGCGACCGTGATCCCGTGGCCGGGGTTGTCGGCGAGGTAGGAGCCGATGATCTGCTCGCTGCGCCCGTCGCCGTAGACGTCCGCGGTGTCGAAGAACGTCACGCCGGCCTGCGCGGAGGCGTCGAGGACGGCGCGCGCGTCGTCCTCGCTCACGTCGCCCCAGTCGGCGCCGAGCTGCCAGGTTCCCAGTCCGACGACCGAGACGAGCCGTCCCGTCCGCCCGAGCACCTGTCGTTCCATCGTTCCTCCTCGTGCTGCGTCGGGTGCGCCGGAAGACACACCCGGGCACCGAGTCTGACGGGCGTGGGCGCATCGCGCACCCGCGCACGCCGAGTACCGTATGTGAGCGTGAACACCCATGCCCCCTCAGGAGCCCAGGTCCGCATCGCCCACGGCGACCACGCAGCGACGATCACCGAGGTCGGAGCGGCCGTCCGCGAGTACGCGGTGGGGGGCCGGCCGGTCTTCACGCCCTTCGGCGAGGACGAGGTGTCGCCCGCGTTCAACGGCGCCGTCCTGCTCCCCTGGCCCAACCGGCTGCGCGACGGGCAGTACACGGTCGACGGCACGACGTACCAGGTCCCGATCTCGGAACCGGACCGCGGGACCGCGCTGCACGGCCTCGCGTGCTGGCAGCGCTGGACGGTCGTCGAGCACGAGGCCGCGCGCGCGACGCTCGAGCTGCACCTGCCGCCGTCCCCCGGCTACCCGTTCGACCTCGTCGCGCGCGTGACGTACTCGCTCGACGACGCGGGGCTGCGCGTCCACGTCCGCACGACGAACGTCGGCACGGCGACCGCGCCGTACGGCGTCGGCTTCCACCCGTGGCTCTCGGCGGACGGCGCGGACCTCGACGCGTGCACGCTGCGCCTGGACGCCGCGACGCGTGTCACGACCGACGAGCGGCTCCTGCCGACCGGCACCGAGCCCGCCGCCGGCACGTTCGACCTGCGCGAGCCGCGCCTGCTCGCGGGCGTCGACCTCGACGACGCGTACGTCGACGTCCTGCGCGACGAGGACGGGCTGTCCTGGATCCGCCTCACCGCGCCCGACGGCCGCACGGCCGCCGTGTGGATGGACGGCTCGATGGACACGTGGCAGGTCTGCACGGGCGACCACGTCGGCGACGTCGCGTTCCGCCGCACCGGCGTCGCCGCCGAGCCGATGAGCTGCGTCGCGGACGCGTTCCGCACGGGTGAGCGCCTCGTCCGGCTCGAGCCCGGGGCGTCCCACGAGGTGACCTGGGGAGCGACGCTGGCCTGAGGCGTCCGGGCGCCGCGGCGACCCCCGCGCGGGTCGACACGCCGTCCGCACCGGCTCGGATCGACCCGCGCGGCCCGCGTCGGGGAGAATGGCGCTCGTGGAAGACGCGGTGAGTCGTGAGGTACGGATCTGCGTCGTCGGCGACGAGCTGAGCGCCGGCGTCGGCGACGCGAAGGCCCTGGGGTGGGCGGGGCGCGTCGTCGCGCGCACGCGCTTCCCCCAGCCGGCGTACGTGTTCCCGCTCGCCATCCCCGGCGAGACGACGACGGCGCTCAGCCAGCGCTGGGAGGCGGAGACCGCGCGCCGGTTCTCCCCCGAGCCGGACGTCGACAACCGCCTCGTCATCGGCCTCGGCCGCCACGACCTCGACGCGGGGCTGTCGGTCGCGCGCTCGCGCCTCAACCTCGCGAACGTGCTCGACGTCGCGGAGTCCCACCGCCTGCCGACGTTCGTCGTCGGGCCGCCGCCGGGCCACGCGCAGGACGCGGAGCGCCTCGCGGAGCTGTCCCACGCGTTCTCGGACGTCGCGAACCGGCGCCGCGTCCCCTACGTCGACACGTTCAGCCCGCTCGTCACGCACGAGCAGTGGCTCGCCGACCTCGCGCAGAGCGGGAACGGCTTCCCCGGCCAGGCGGGCTACGGGCTCATGGCGTGGCTCGTGCTGCACACCGGCTGGCACGCGTGGCTCGGGCTGCCCGACGACACCGTCTGAGCCCGCGCAGGGACGCACGAGCGAGGGGGAGGCGTGGTCGCGGACCACGCCTCCCCCTCGCCGTCGGGGCGGTACCGCTCAGCCGCGCGAGACCGTGAGGTCGCCCGAGACGGTGCTCGCCGACACGTAGGCGCCGCCCGCGCCGTGCTGGTCGACGTGGTCGACGGACGTCGTGCGCTGCGCGCTGGAGTCGAGCCGCACGCCGTCGAGCACGGCCTTGCCGGTGACGCTGCGGGCCTTGAGGTTCACGGCCGAGCCGGCGCCGAGGCGCACGGCCACGTCGCCCGAGACCGTGCGCGCGTCGACGAGCGGGGTGCTCTCGCGCGCGACGACCTCGACGCCGCTCGTCACGGTGCTGACCGACACGCGCCCGAGCGTGCCGCCGAGCGTGACGGTGCCGGACGCGGTGGTCACGTGGACGTCGCCGACGTGCTCGCCGACGTCGACGGAGCCGGTGGCCGTGCGGACCGACGCCGTGCCCGAGACGCCCTGGACGCGGACGGCGCCGGTCCCGGTCGTGACGGACACGTCCGCCCGCGTCCCGACGACGGTCGCCGCGGCGCGCGCGGTCGTCACCTTGAGCGGGACGCTCGCGGGCACGGTGACCCGCACGACGGCGCGGTCCTTGTCGCGCAGGCCCCTCGCGCGGTCGACGAGGCCCTCGATGCCGGCGAAGTCGTACCCGACGCGCAGCTCGCCGTCGTGCACGCTCACCTGCAGCGGGCGCTCGGACACCTCGCTCACGTCGAGGTGCGCCCCGCTCTCGCGGCCGGGGTCGGCGACGACGTCGACCGACCCGTCCGTGAGCTGGACGACGACGCGCCGGACGTCCGCGACGTCGACGCTCCGGGGGGCGTTGATGACCCAGGACTCGGTGCTCATGCGCTTCTCCTCGTTCGGTTCTCTGGTGCGTGGTCGGTGGTCTCGGGACGTCAGGGCAGGGTGGACCGCACGGCCCGGCGCGCGCTGTCGAGCACGGTGCGCAGCGTGTCGACCGTCAGCTCGGGCACCCCGCCGGTCGCGTCCGCCCGGCGCAGGTCCGCGCGGAGCTCGTCGCGGAAGCGCTGCAGCACGGCCTCCGCCTCGGCTCGGCGCGCGGTCGACTCGCGACGGCGGGTGTCGTGCTCGCCGTCGCGCGGGCGGGCGCGCGCCGTCTGGGCGGCGGCGGCGAGCTCGGCGCGCAGCCCCCGCAGGGAGCCCTGTACGTCGGCGCGCAGCGCCTCGGCGCGCTGGCGCACCGTCTCGGCGATGCCGTGCTCGAGCGCCGCGACGTCCGCGCGCCGCGCCTCGATCTCGGCGCGCCCCGCGGGGGTCAGCTCGTACGTCGTCTTGCGCCCGTCGGCGCTGCGGTGGACCAGGCCCTCGTCCTCGAGCCGCGCGAGGCGCGGGTAGATCGTCCCGGCGCTCGGGCGGTACGTGCCCCCGAACCGCTCGGAGAGCTCGGTGATGAGCTCGTACCCGTGCTTGGGGCCGGACGCGAGGAGCGCGAGCAGGTAGAGCCGGAGCTGGCCGTGGGCGAAGACGGTGGCCATCAGCGGTCCACCGGGCCGCTCGTGGAGGCCGGTCGCCCGGCGGGCGCACCGGGGCTGCCCCACGCCGGGGCGTCCGGGGCCGCGTCCTGCACCGGGGGCGCATCGACCGGGGCGGACGACGTCCCGGCCGTCCCCCGCAGGACCGTGACGTCGCCCGAGACGGCCGAGACGCGGACGGGCGCGCCCGCGCCGAGCCGCGCCGCGCGGTGGAAGGGGCGCGCGGACCCGCGCTGCTCCTCGCCGTCGACGACGAGCCGGCCGCTGAGGCAGCGCACGGCGTAGTCCATCGCGTCCGGGTCGGGCAGGCGCACGAGCACGTCGGCGGAGACGGCGCTCACCGTGATCTCGTCCGGCGTCGTGCGCGTGTCCACGGTCACGGAGCCGGAGACCGAGTCGAGCCGCAGCGAGCGCAGGGCACCCGTCGCGGTGAGGCCGCCGGAGACGGACTCCATCCGGACCGGGCCGTCGTGCTCGCTCGCGGCGACCTCGCCGGAGACGGTGTCGACGCGCAGCGGGCCGCGGGTCCGGCTCGTCATGACGGCGCCGGACACGGTCGCGAGCCGCACGCCCTCGCGGGCGCCCGCGACGAGCGCCTCGCCCTGCACGGTCGCGACCTCGACCTGCGCGCCCGCCGGGACGGCGACGTGGACCTCCGCGGCGTCCTTGCCGGTGTACGTGCGGAAGCGCTCGAGGAAGCCCTTCCAGCCCGCCTCGAACGGGCCGTAGCCCACCCGGAGCGTCGCCCCGTCGAGCCGCACCTCGAGCGCGCGCCCGCTCACCGAGTGCACCTCGACGCGCGCGTCGGTCCGTGCCGGGTCCTCGTGCGCGACGACGTCGATGCGCCCGCCGATCATCGTCGCGTCGAGCCGGCGCACGAGCGCGAGGTCGATGGCCTGCGGACCGGTGAGGGTCCAGAGCCCCTGCGTCATCCCGCGCTCCGTCCTGGTCGCCGCGCGCGCCGGGTCGACCAGGACGGCCGGGCAGGCACTCGCGATATATCTCGTTCCGCCAGACACGATATATCGCGTGCTCGACCGTGACAAGGGGTCGCGTGTGGGACCATGGGAGACGGACTGGACACGCCGAGACCGGTCGTTCCACGTCGACACCCGTCGAGAACCGCCGAGACCGGCAGCACTCCCCGACCGTCAGGAGAACACCATGAGCAAGCGCGGACGCAAGCGTCGCAGCCGCAAGGGCAACGCCGCGAACCACGGCAAGCGCCCCAACGCCTGAGACGGCGCAGCCCCCGCGAGGGGGAGCACGGGAGAGGGCCCGGACCGACGTCGTCGGTCCGGGCCCTCTCTCGTGCGCGCAGACCCTCGGGGCTGGCCCAAGGGCCCGGTTCAGCGGGTCTCGACGACCGTCGTCGTCGTGACCATCACGGTGAGTTGCGTGTGGATGCGCTCCCGCAGCCCTGCCGGCGCCTTCTCGTGGCACGAGCGGCGCACGAGCTGCTTGACGAGCTCCTCGACGCTCAGCTCGGCCAGGCACGGCGAGCAGTGCGCGACGTGCTGGCGCATGCGCAGCTCGTCGTCGGGCGTCATCTCGGAGTCCAGGTACTCGTACAGGTGCGTGAGCGCGTGCTCGCACTCGGACTCGCCCGCGGTCGAGTGCGGGATCGGGGTCACCGGCTCCTCGACCGGACCCCGTCCGGGCTCACGGGTCTCTGACGTGCTCACGACTCACCTCCGGGGCTCTTCGCGCCCACCAGTCCTCGCCTCGCGGCGTAGTCGGCCAGCAGCTCGCGCAGCTGGCGCCTGCCTCGGTGCAGGCGGGACATGACCGTGCCGATCGGTGTCCCCATGATCTCCGCGATCTCCTTGTACGGGAAGCCCTCGACGTCGGCGTAGTACACGACCATGCGCCGGTCCTCGGGGAGCTCCTGGAGCGCGCGCTTGACATCCGAGTCCGGCAGGCGGTCGAGCGCCTCCGCCTCGGCCGAGCGCAGGCCCTGCGACGTGTGCGACGCCGCGCGCGCGATCTGCCAGTCCTCGACGTCGTCCGTCTGCGCCTGCTGCGGCTCGCGCTGCTTCTTGCGGTACGTGTTGATGAACGTGTTCGTGAGGATCCGGTACAGCCACGCCTTGAGGTTCGTGCCCGGGCGGTACTGGTGGAACGCCGCGAACGCCTTCGCGAACGTCTCCTGCACCAGGTCCTCGGCGTCCGAGGGGTTGCGCGTCATCCGCAGCGCGGCGGAGTACAGCTGGTCGAGGTACTGCAGGGCGTCCCGCTCGAACCGGGCGGCGCGCGCGGCGTCGCTCTCGGCCTCCGGGGCCCGGTTCGTGTCCTCGGCGTCCGTCGCGTCGGCGGGCAGCGTCGTGCCGGCGGGCGCACCGTCGTCCGGCGTCGTTCCCGACGTCGTCGCAGGGCTGCCGGAGACGTCGCTGCCGGAGATTCGCTCTGTCATCAACAACGAGCCTAGTCCCCCGTTCGTCTGGGTGTTCGATGAGGCGCCCCGCGCACGGCCCGGCACCGACCACGCGGCGGCGAACGCGGCGTCCGGCGCCGGAGACCCCGGGGTCGGCGACGCGACCCGGGCGGCGGGTGCAGGAGTCTGGAGCAGGGCGGTCACGAGGGGTGCAACCCGCGAGCGCCCCCGGGCATTCCCGGCCCGGGCACCGCCGCGGGTGGCGCCGTCCCGGGGGGCGCGGCAGGCTGGGACCCACCGGAGGACGCCCGCCCAGGGCACCGGCGAGTCACCAGCGATGAGGAGAGAACCGATGCTGCTGCGTCACCTCGCGAGGCCCATGCTGGCCTCGTGGTTCGTCTACGACGGGGTCCAGGCCGCGCTCAAGCCGGCGGAGCACGTGCGGGCCGCGCGCGCGGGCGTCGAGCTCGTCGAGAAGCGCGTCGGCATCGAGGCCACCCTGAGCGAGCGGCAGGTGACGACGCTCGTGCGCGCCCACGGCGCGGCGACGGCGGTCGCGGGCCTGTGCCTCGCCGTCGGCAAGGCGCCCCGGACCGCCGCGCTCACGCTCGCCGCGCTCACGGTCCCGCTCGCCGTCGTCAACCAGCCGTTCACGGGCGGCGAGGCCACGCGCACCGAGCGGACGCGGAAGTTCGTCGCGAACGTCGGGGCCATCGGGGCCGCGCTCATCGCGGGCGCCGACTACGAGGGCCGCCCGGGCGTCCAGTGGCGTCTCGAGCGGGCGCGGCACGACCTCGCGCTCGCCAAGCAGGCGAAGCAGGAGGCCGTCGTCGCGGGAGCGAAGAGCACGGCGAAGGACGTGTCGCGCTCGGCTCGCCGCGCCGCGAAGGCCGCCCAGGACGCCGCGCAGCACGCCGCGAGCAGCACCGCGGGCGCCGTGCACGACGCCGGGGCCGCCGTCCGCGCCAAGGTCGCCTGACGCGTCGCACCGCACGGCCGCGCCCGTCCGCCCGGCGGGACCGGCCGCCGTCGGGCGGCGACGCTCCACTAGCCTGGACGCCATGACGACGCAGCCCTCCGCGCCCACTGACGCACCGTCCCCCGCCCCGGCCGACGCCTGGGTCGCGCCCACGGCGCGGGGGCCGCTCGACGCGACGGTCGAGGTCCCGGGGTCGAAGTCGCTGACGAACCGGCTGCTCGTGCTCGCCGCGCTCGCCGACGGCCCCGGGACGCTGCGCGGCGCGCTGCGCAGCCGCGACGCCGACCTCATGATCGCGGCGCTGCGCGCGCTGGGCGTCGGGATCGAGGAGGGCGCGTCGCCGACCGAGCTGCACGTGACGCCCGGCGCCCTGCGCGGACCGGTCGACGTCGACTGCGGCCTCGCCGGGACGGTCATGCGCTTCCTCCCGCCGGTCGCGGCGCTGGCGGACGGCGCGGTGCGGTTCGACGGCGACGAGGGCGCGCGGGTGCGGCCCATGGGCCCGGTCGTGGCGGCGCTCAGCGCGCTGGACGTCCCGGTCGCGGGCGACGACGGCCCCAGCCTGCCCACGACGCTCCCGTTCACCGTGCGCGGGCGCGGCCGGGTCCGCGGCGGGTCCGTCGACATCGACGCGTCGGCGTCGAGCCAGTTCGTCTCCGGGCTGCTCCTCGCGGCGGCGCGCTACGACCAGGGCCTCACGGTCCGGCACGTCGGGCACACGCTGCCGAGCATGCCCCACATCGAGATGACGGTGGAGGTCCTGCGGGAGGTCGGGGTCGTCGTCGACGACTCGCGCCCGGCGATCTGGCGCGTCGAGCCGGGGCCGATCGCGGCGCGCGACGTGCAGGTCGAGCCCGACCTGTCGAACGCCGCGCCGTTCCTCGCGGCCGCGCTCGTCGCCGGGGGCACCGTGCGCGTCACCGGCTGGCCGACGGCGACCACGCAGCCCGGCGCGATGGTCCCCGAGCTGCTCGAGACCATGGGCGCCACGTCGTCCCTCGACGGCGACGTGCTCACCGTGACGGGCACGGGCGAGGTGCGCGGCGTCGACGTGGACCTGCACGCCGCCGGCGAGCTCGCCCCCACGATCGCCGCTCTCGCGGCCCTCGCCGACGGGCCCAGCCGCCTGCGCGGCATCGCGCACCTGCGCGGGCACGAGACCGACCGCCTGGCCGCGCTCGCGGCCGAGATCACGCGCCTCGGCGGGCAGGCCGAGGAGACGCGCGACGGGCTCGTCGTCACGCCGCGCCCCCTGCACGGCGCCGTCTTCCGCACCTACCACGACCACCGGATGGCGACCTCGGCCGCCGTGATCGGGCTGCGCGTGCCGGGCGTCGGCGTCGAGAACGTCGCGACGACGGCCAAGACGCTCCCCGGCTTCGCGGGCATGTGGGAGCGGATGCTCGGCGGCTCGGGGGCGGCGGCCCGCTGATGGCCCGCGTCCCGGACGAGTCCGACTTCCGCTCGCGCCCCGGCAAGCGCGGCAGCCGCCCGCGCACCAAGCAGCGCCCCGAGCACGCGGACGCGGTGACCGGGTTCGTCACGGGCGTGGACCGGGGCCGGTACACGCTGCTCGTGGGCGGGACCGACGACGGGACGGTCGTCGGCGCCGAGGACGAGCGCACGGTCCTCGCGATGAAGGCGCGCGAGCTCGGGCGCACGCGGATCGTGTGCGGGGACCGCGTCGACCTCGTCGGCGACGTCACCGGGGACGACGGCTCGCTCGCGCGCATCGTCCGCATCCAGGAGCGGTCGTCGGTGCTGCGTCGCACCGCCGACGACACCGACCCGTACGAGCGCGTCATCGTCGCGAACGCGGACCAGCTCGTCGTCGTCACCGCCCTCGCCGAGCCGGAGCCGCGCACGCGCATGATCGACCGGTGCGTCGTCGCCGCGTACGACGCCGGCATGGACGTCCTGCTGTGCCTCACCAAGGCGGACCTCGCCGACCCGGCGCCGCTGCGCGCGCTGTACGAGCCGCTCGGCGTCTCCGTCGTCGTCACGCGGCGCGCGCCCGACGGCCTTGCGCCGGACGGCTGGGCCATCGAGCCGCTCGACGCCGTCCGCGAGGCGCTGACCGGTCGCACGTCGGTGTTCGTCGGGCACTCGGGCGTCGGCAAGTCGACGCTCGTCAACGCGCTCGTGCCCGACGCCCGGCGCGCGACGGGGCACGTCAACGACGTCACGGGGCGCGGCCGGCACACGTCGACCTCGGCGGTCGCGCTGCGCCTGCCGGGCGGCGGGTGGGTCATCGACACGCCCGGCGTGCGGTCCTTCGGGCTCGCGCACGTGCAGGTCGACCACCTGCTGCGCGCGTTCGAGGACCTCGACGCCGTAGCCGCCGCGTGCCCGCGCGGGTGCACCCACCTCGACGACGCGCCGGACTGCGCGCTCGACGACTGGGTGGCGGACTCCCCCGACGACGCCACCCGCGACGCCCGCGCGGCGCGGCTCGAGTCGTTCCGGCGCGTGCTCGCCTCGCGCACCGGCGCCGCCTGAGCCCGCACCCCGCGCGGCGCCTCCCCCGGCCCGTGCGCGCACCGCTACGGTGTGAGCCATGACGCCCCCCTCGACGCGCGGCTACGACGACGACCTGCGCCTCGCCCACGTGATCGCCGACCAGGTCGACGCCCACACCCTGTCGCGCTTCAAGGCGCTCGACCTGCACGTCGAGTCCAAGCCCGACTCGACGCCCGTGAGCGACGCGGACCGGACGGCCGAGGAGATCATCCGCGGCCAGCTCGGCCGGGCCCGCGGCCGCGACGCGATCGTGGGCGAGGAGTACGGCGAGACCGGCCACGGCGCCCGCCGCTGGATCGTCGACCCGATCGACGGGACGAAGAACTTCGTGCGCGGCGTGCCCGTGTGGGCCACGCTCATCGCGCTCGCCGACGGCGACGAGGTCGTCGTCGGGCTGGTGTCCGCGCCCGCGCTCGGCCGCCGCTGGTGGGCTGCGAAGGGCACCGGCGCGTGGACGGGCAAGTCGCTCGCCGCCGCGTCGCGCCTGCACGTCTCGGGCGTCTCGTCGTGGTCCGACGCGTCGCTCGCCTACGCGTCGCTCGACGGCTGGGAGGAGCGCGGGAAGCTCGAGCCGTTCCTCGACCTCATGCGCGGCGCGTGGCGCACGCGCGGCTACGGCGACTTCTGGTCGTACATGCTCGTCGCCGAGGGCGCGGTCGACGCGGCCGCCGAGCCCGAGCTCGAGCTCTACGACATGGCCGCGCTCGTGCCGATCGTCACCGAGGCGGGCGGGCGGTTCACGTCGCTCGACGGCGCCGACGGCCCGTGGGGCGGGAACGCCGTCGCGACGAACGGCCTGCTGCACGACGAGGTGCTGGGCCGCCTGGGCTGACGGGGCCCGTCACCCCTGCGGCGTCCCAGGTTCGGTCCGCCCCGGGTTCGCCCCGGTCTCAGCCGCGCGGCACCTCCTTGAGCTCGGACCAGTCGTACCAGAGCAGGTCGCGCTCGCCCACGCGCTCGATGGCCGCGTCGAGCGCCGCGTCCGCGTCGGGACCGTCGTCGTCCGCCGCGGCGAGCACGGCCTCGACGTCCGCGACCGCCTCCGGCTCGTCGACGTGCACGCACACGATCGCGACGTCGGGCACCGTGCGCAGCACCTCGACGGCGCTCGGGGCGGGCGCGTCCTCGTCGTCGGAGTCCTCGGCCCCCACGACCTGGACCGCGCCGTCGGGCACCTCGAGCGTGACGACGAGCCGCTGCCGCGGCGCGTCCGGGCGTGATGCGACGAGCGCGAGCGAGTCGTCCGCCGCCTCGAGCGCCGCCGCGTACTCGAGGCCCTCCTCGTCCTCGTCGGGCAGCGCACGCGTCAGCGCGGCGGTCACGGCGTGGGCGCCGCGCGGGGCGACGGTCCAGCGGGCGGCGTCGGCGGTCACGGTGACGGCGTCGAGCTCGTCGAGCGTCGCGGGGAGATAGATGCGCATGGGTTCAGTGTGCCGCCTCGAGCACCGGACCGGGCGCCGCACCACGCCCGGACGGGGCGGCCTCCCGCACCGCCTCCGCGAGCCGGGCCAGCGCGCGCCGGGCAGGGCTCGCCGGGGTGGTCTCGCCGAGCGTCCTCCCTTCCCGGAGGGCCACGTCGACGGCGGTGTCCTCCGGGACGACGTGCAGGTCCTCGACGCCGGCGTACCGCGCCATCGCGTCGCGCACCGCGCGCTCGGGCCGTGGCCCGACGACGCTCGCCCGCGCCCGGTTCACGACGACGACCCGGGCCGCGGCGACCGCCGCCCCGGAGTCTCCCAGCTCGTCGAGCGCGCGGACGAGGCGCTGCAGCCCGACCGGGTCCCCGCCGCCCACGACCACGACGACGTCCGCGGCGCCCAGCGCGCTGAGCGTCGCGTCGTGGCGCTGCGGGGCGCGGGTGTCGTAGCTGAGCAGCTCATCCTGCTCGATGCCGAAGCCGCAGTCGACGACGGTCCAGTCCGCGACCGACCGCGCCACCTGCCACACCGCGTCGAGCGACGGGCCCGGCAGCTCGGGCCAGCGCGCCGCCCGGGCGAGGCCCGTGAGGACGCGGACCCGGGGCACGAGCACCGGGGCCAGCGCGCGGAGGCCCGCGGCGTCGAGCACGCCCTGACCGGCGCTGCGGGCCGCGGCGGCGAGCCCCGGGGACTCGTCGAGCAGCCCGAGGCGCTGCGCGACCGTCCCGCCGTACGTGTCCGCGTCGACGAGCAGCACCTCGGCCGGAGGCCCGACGGCGGCCGTGGCAGTCGCGTCGACCTCTCGCGCGCGGCGTGCGGCGCGGTGCCGCCGGGGCCGCCCCGCGGGTGCCGGGCCCGCGAGCTCGACCGCGAGGTTCGTCGCGACGGTCGTGCGGCCCGGCGCCCCGGTCGGGCCCCAGACGGCGACGGTCCGGCCGTCGCGCCGGTCGCCCTCGCCGTCGGCCGGCACGGGCGCCGGGACGCGGGCGGGCGCTCCGGGCGGGCCCGCGTGCCCGGTGCGCGCCGGCACGACCGCCCGGACTGCTTCGCACAGGGTGCCCGGGGACCGGTCCACGTCCACCACGGTGTCCACCCCGTGGGCCCGCAGCCGGTCCTCCTCCCACGTGCCCCCGGGGGCGAGCGCGACGACCCGGACGTCGTGCGCGTGCAGGTCGGCCACGGCCTGCCGGTCCAGCGCCGGGAGGTCGTGCGAGACGACGGCGACCCGCCCGGCCCCCGCGGCCGCCGCGGCGAGCAGCTCGACGACGTCCGCGCAGCGCCGCGTCACCCGCAGCCCGGACGCGTCGAGCGTCGTGACGACCTCCGCCTCGCGCGCCCCGCGGACCGCGCACAGGACCGTCGTGACCGTGGTCGCGCCGCTCACCCCGCACCGCCGACCGGGACCAGCGCGAGGGTGCCCTCCCCCGCGACGGCGGCGAGCACGGCGGGGAGGTCATCGACCTCGACGAGCAGGTGCACCGTCGTCGGCCCGCCGACCACGAGCGTGCCCTCGCCCTCGTCGACCTGCGCGACCGTGACGCCGCCGACGAGCATCTCCGGCACGGCACCCGGTCCGTCCGGGGCGTCCTGCGCGACGTCCCGGGACGGTGCGGCGGCGGCCTCCGGGACGTGCCAGAGGTCGACGTCGGCGCCGGCCACGATCCGCTCCGAGAGGCCCGACGTCACGGGCACCGCGACCGCCCGCACCGCGAGGTCGGTGGCGGCGCCGAGCGCCGTCGCCGGGACGAGCTCGCCCGCGGACACCGTCCGCAGGACGACCGCCTCGTCCGGGAGCCCGTCCTCGACGAGCAGGTAGCGGTCGGTCTGCGCGCCGAGCCGCACCTCGACTGTGCGCAGCTCGGCCGCACCGACGGTGGTGCCGGGCGTCAGCGGCGTCCCGGCCGCGTACACCGCGACCGTCCGGCTCGCGCTGCTCACGGCCCAGGACCCCAGCGCGACCGACAGCGCCACCACGACGACCCCCACGAGCAGCCGCGGGTCCTTCCAGCCCGGCCGCCGCAGCCGCGCGGCGGACGGGGGCGTCGCGGCCCCCGGGACGGGTCGTTCCACGGTCGTCGTCATCCATCTCCCCCTCGGTGGTCGGCACGTCGCCCGTGCCGCGGCTTCATGATCCCTGGTCGGCGGGGCGCGTGGCAGCGCCTGTGGACGAGCACCTCGACGGGGCGCGCGCGTGCCAGACTGACGCCATGCCCCAGCGGTTCCTCACCCTCGCCGACGTCACGGACGAGCTCAACATCTCGGCGGCGCAGGCGTACGCGCTCGTCCGGTCGGGAGAGCTGCCCGCGATCCAGGTGGGCGGTCGCGGCCAGTGGCGGGTCGAGGTGAGCGAGCTCGAGGCGTACATCCAGCGCATGTACGCGCAGACGCGCCAGCGCATCGAGGCGGGCGACTTCGACGGCTGACGGCACGCCGTCGCGCCTCCGCCGACCCGTGCCGCGTCCCCACGCCGTCGTGCGACGGCGTCCCTGCTCCCCCGGCTCCCCCTGCCGCGCGCTCACCTCGGTACGTACCCCGTCTCCGCCTCGCTGACGCACACGACGGCCGACCAGCGGACCACCCGGGCGCCGTGAGTGCTGCCGGGCGACGGCTCGAGGTCGAGATGGTCCTTCCCCACCCGGGCGACCCACCCGGAGTAGGACCCGGCGGCCGTCCGCACCTGGACCGGTCTCCGGTCCCGCTGGAGCGCGCGCAGCGCGTGCCCGAGGCCGAGCGTCGCCGACCGGGACGAGCGCGGCGGGTCGGCGTGCCGCCCGAGACCCCGCACCGCGACCACGGCGTCCAGGGGGACGAGGTGCTGCCGGCGGCCGTCGACGACCAGCGCCCACTCCTGCGCGACCTCCCGCACCTCGCCGGTCACCGCCGACGCGTCGCGGAGCTCGAGCGTCACGGGCCCCGGCGCGGCGCGCAGCCGCTCGGTGAGGAGCACCGTCGCGTGCTCCGCCCGGGTCAGGTCGGCGACCGCGGCGACGCGGTCCTGCGACTCCGCCGCGGCGAGCTGCGCCGCGAGGTCGTCGAACAGGGCGTCCCATCGCATCGGCACACCGTAGCGGGGTGCCACCGCACCCGACCCTCCGTCGTCCACATCACGGGACGGGCCTGGACAGGCGTCGATCCTGCACGCTTAGATCAATGTGTCGCCATCAAACGACACCAAACGACACCAAACGCTGTCGAGCGCGCGACGGCAGGCAGGGGGCAACGATGGACCGGGGTACTGCTGGATCCCGACGAGCCGGGGGTCTGCTCGCCCTCCTTGCGCTCGTCCTCGTCCTGGGCGGCGCGACGACCGTCCTGTCGCTCCGGGCGCTGCACCTCGTCGACGCGCTCCCGACGCACCGCGTCGAGTCCTGGGTGGAGCTCGGCGCGGTGTCGGTGGGCGCGCTGGTCGCCCTCTGGGTCGCGCTCAGCGCGCTCGTCGCGCTGGCCTGCGTGGCTGCCGAGGCCGCCGGACGGTCCTGGACGACGGGAGAACGCCTCCTGCGCCGCGCGGCGCCGGCCGTCGTCCGGCACGCGGCGCGCGCCGCCGTCGGCGCCACCGTCGGCGCGGGCCTGCTCGTCGCCGGCGGGACGGCGCACGCGGCCGCCCCGGCGGACGACCCGGGCGTCGTCGCCGTCGATCTCGGGTGGCGACCCAGCGGTGCCGTCGCCGGGGGCGAGGGCACGGCGTCGGGGAACGGCGCGTCGGAGAGGGCAGCTTCGACGTCCCGGGCGACCCCCGGCGCCTCGTCCGCCACGGCGGACGGCTCCACGACGGGCTCCGGCGGTCCGTCGCGCACCCGGGCGGACGCCGCGCCAGGCCAGCCCGCGCCGGTCACCTCGGTGCTGCCGTCTTCGGTGCCGCCCTCCGGGGTGCTGGGGGACGCCGGCACGTCGCCGGACCCCCACCGCTCGCAGGGTGCCACCTCCGCGGCGACCGTCGCGCCGCCGTCGACCAGCGCCGAAAGCGCTGATGCGGGAGACCCCGCGGGCTCCGGAGGGTCGCACGCCCCCGGGGCGGGCGTCGTCGGCCAGGGAACGGAGGCCTCCGGCGCCGCGGGACCGACGGTCGCCGCGGAGGGGGCCTCGTCGGACGCCGCCCGCCAGCGCGACGCGGCGCTGGCCGTGACGCGCGACGTGCCCGGTCCGGAGACCGCGCCGGAGGTGGTCGTCGTGCGCGGCGACTCGCTGTGGTCGATCGCCGCCCGGCACCTGCCCGCGGGGTCCACCGACGGGCAGGTCGCGGAGGCGGTGGAGCGCTGGTACGCCACGAACGCCCACGTCGTGGGCGCGGACCCCGACCTCGTCCGGCCGGGCCAGGTCCTCGTCGCGCCGTCCGCCTGACCCCAGCCGACCTCGAAGGAGCCCCACCATGACCGCTCCCCTGCTGGCCGGCGCGCACGCCCCGGTCGCCACAGTGACACCCGCGGCCGCACCGACGGCCCCTCCCACGAGCGGGGCCACGCTCCGCCCGCTCCGCTCGACGAGCGTCCCGTTCGCCCCACCGGCGCGGCTCCTCCGGTGCCTCGGCGACCCGACCGTCGCCACGGTCGACGTGACCGACCCGACCACGGCCCGCGCGCCGCAGCACGTCGTCCGGGGTCGCCCCCTCGGGCGCCCGACGACGCCCGTGCCGCTGCCGGACCCGACCGCGCTGTGCTGCGCCGTGGTCCGGGCTGCGGTCGAGGTCGTCCGGGGCGAGCGCACGGTCGGACAGCTCGCGCGGTGGGTGTCGCCGGAGATCTACGAGGCGCTCGCCCGGCGCGCCCGGCTCGTCGCAGACGGCCCCGGCGAGACCCCGGCCCGCCCGGTCACCGTCCGCCGCGCACGGGTCCTGCGGATCGGCGACGGCGTCGCCGAGGGGACGGTCGTCGTCCAGGACGGGGACCGGGTCCGCGCCGCCGCGGCGCGGCTGGAGGCGCGCCGCGGAGCCTGGCGCGTGGTCGCGCTCGAGATCGGCTGAGCCCTTCCCGGACCGGGCACGACGACGCCCTTCCGGACCCGACACCCCCGACGGCCTTCCTGGCCGGGTACGACGACGGCGAGGCGCCCACCCGCAGGTGGACGCCTCGCCGTCGTCGTCAGGGCACCCGGCGGACGGGTGCCCGGTCAGGCCTCGTTCTGGCCGTGGCAGACCTTGTACTTCTTGCCGGAGCCGCACGGGCACTGCGCGTTGCGGGGCGTGCCCGGGAAGGTCCGGCCGTCGCTCTCGACCGCCGCCGCCTCGCCGTGCAGCGCGCGGCGCGAGCGTCGGCCCGCGTCGCCCGACACCACGGCCTGACCCGTGCCGTCCTCGCTCGGGGCGGTGTACGACAGCGGGACCTGGCGGTCGGGGCCGTCGAGGCCCTTCGCGATGAGCGTGCCGGGGCGGTCGCCGCCCGGGCCCTCGGCCGCGGCACGTGCCGCCACCGGCTCCGGCGCGACCGGCGCGTCCTCGACGGGCGCGTCCTCCACGGAGGCGTCCTCGACCGGCTCGTCCGCGACGGGGGCGCCGTCGACGGGCGCGTCCTGCGTCGGAGCCGCGTCGCGCTGCGCCGCCGCCGCGAGACCGGCCGCCGCACCCGCCGACGCGGCACCCGCCGCGCCGCCGAGCGCCTGACCCGCGGCCGACTGCGCGGCCTGCGCCGCACCCGCGACGGAGATCGCCGGCGCCTGGCCCGTGGCCGCGCCCGGCTCGGCGACCTTGACCTCGAGGTTGAAGAGGTACCCGACCGTCTCCTCCTTGATGGCCTCGGTCATCGCCTGGAAGAGCTGGAAGCCCTCGCGCTGGTACTCGACCAGCGGGTCGCGCTGCGCCATCGCGCGCAGCCCGATGCCCTCCTTGAGGTAGTCCATCTCGTAGAGGTGCTCGCGCCACTTGCGGTCGAGGACCGAGAGCGTCACGCGACGCTCGAGCTGGCGCATGTTCGCCGCGCCGAGCTGCTCCTCGCGGTTGTGGTAGGCGATGCGGGCGTCCGAGAGGATCTCCTCGAGCAGCATCTCGCTCGTGAGTCGCGTCTCGCCGCCGGCCTGCTCCACGACCTCGTCCACCGTGATGGAGATGGGGAACACCGCCTTGAGCGCAGTCCACAGCCCCTCGAGGTCCCAGCTCTCCGGGTTCCCCTCGGCCGTGGCGCCCTCGACGTACGCGGTGACCACGTCGGTGAGGAAGTGCTGCACCTGCTCCTGCAGGTCCTCGCCCTCGAGCACGCGGCGGCGCTCGTCGTAGATGACGGTGCGCTGGCGCGAGAGGACGTCGTCGTACTTGAGGACGTTCTTGCGGATCTCGAAGTTGCGCGACTCGACCTGGCCCTGCGCGCTCGCGATGCCGCGCGTGACCATCTTCGACTCGAGCGGCACGTCGTCGGGGAACCCGGCGCGGTTCATCATCGACTCGGCGAGCGTCGAGTTGAACAGGCGCATGAGGTCGTCCTGCATGGACAGGTAGAACCGGGACTCGCCCGGGTCGCCCTGACGGCCGGAACGACCACGGAGCTGGTTGTCGATACGGCGCGACTCGTGCCGCTCCGTGCCGAGGACGTAGAGACCGCCGAGCTCGCGGACCTCGTCGTGCTCTGCGGCGACCGCGGCCTTCGCCTTCTCCAGCGCGTCGGGCCAGGCGGCCTCGTACTCCTCCGGGTTCTCCGCCGCGTCCAGGCCGCGCGCCGCGAGGTCCGCGACCGCCATGAACTCGGCGTTGCCGCCGAGCATGATGTCCGTACCGCGGCCGGCCATGTTCGTCGCGACCGTCACGGCGCCCTTGCGGCCCGCGAGCGCGACGATCGCCGCCTCACGCTCGTGCTGCTTCGCGTTGAGGACCTCGTGCGGGACGCCCTGCTTCTTCAGCTTGGACGACAGGAGCTCCGACTTCTCGACGCTCGTCGTGCCGACGAGCACCGGCTGGCCCTGGGCGTGGCGCTCGACGATGTCCGCGACGACGGCGTCGAACTTGCCCTCCTCGTTCTTGTAGACGAGGTCGGGCTGGTCGACGCGCTGCATCGGGCGGTTCGTCGGGATCGGCACGACGCCGAGCTTGTAGGTGCCCTGGAACTCGGCCGCCTCGGTGTCGGCGGTACCGGTCATGCCCGCGAGCTTGGAGTACAGGCGGAAGTAGTTCTGGAGCGTGATCGTGGCGAGCGTCTGGTTCTCCGCCTTGATCTGCACGCCCTCCTTGGCCTCGATGGCCTGGTGCATGCCCTCGTTGTACCGGCGGCCGGGCAGGATGCGGCCCGTGTGCTCGTCGACGATCATGACCTCGCCGTTGAGCACGACGTAGTCCTTGTCGCGCTTGAAGAGCTCCTTCGCCTTGATGGCGTTGTTGAGGAACCCGATGAGCGGCGTGTTGAGCGACTCGTACAGGTTGTCGATGCCGAGGTAGTCCTCGACCTTCTCGATGCCGGGCTCGAGCACGCCGACCGTGCGCTTCTTCTCGTCGACCTCGTAGTCCGTCCCGGGGTTGAGACGGCGCACGACCTTGGCGAACTCGCCGAACCAGCGGTTCGTGTCGCCCGAGGCCGGGCCCGAGATGATGAGCGGCGTGCGCGCCTCGTCGATGAGGATCGAGTCGACCTCGTCGACGATCGCGAAGTTGTGGCCGCGCTGCACGAGGTCGTCCGTGGACCACGCCATGTTGTCGCGCAGGTAGTCGAAGCCGAACTCGTTGTTCGTCCCGTACGTGATGTCGGCGGCGTACTGCTCGCGCCGCTGCGCCGGCGTCTGGCCGGACAGGATGACGCCGGTCGACAGGCCGAGGAAGCGGTACACGCGGCCCATGAGCTCGGACTGGTACTTCGCCAGGTAGTCGTTCACCGTGACGACGTGGACACCCTTGCCCTCGAGCGCGTTGAGGTACGCGGCCGTCGTCGCGACGAGGGTCTTGCCCTCACCGGTCTTCATCTCGGCGATGTTGCCGAGGTGCAGCGCCGCGCCGCCCATGAGCTGGACGTCGAAGTGCCGCTGGCCGAGCGTGCGTCGCGATGCCTCGCGCACCGCGGCGAACGCCTCGGGGAGCAGGTCGTCGAGGGTCTCGCCCGCCTCGAGGCGCGCCTTGAAGCGGTCGGTCTCCTCCCGCAGCTCCTCGTCGGTGAGATCCTCGAAGCCGGGCTCGAGCTTGTTCACCTGGTCGGCGATGCCGGACAGCTTCTTGAGGATCCGGCCCTCGCCGATGCGAAGGACCTTGTCGAGGATCGAAGGCACGCAGGACTCCCGTATCGATCGGTGCCCGGGCCGGCTGGTCCGGGAGCAGAGCCGACGCTCTGCCGCGCGGGCGCGCACGGCAGCGGACGTCGGCAACGTCACACAACATCGTAGGGGAGTCGGGGCCGCGCCGGTCCCGTCCGGGTTTCGCCGACGACGAACCTCTCCCCCGCGACGTCGTCCGCCAGCCTACGGCGAGGGCCACCCGGGCCGGGCGCCTCGTCCACCGCCGACGAGGCGGTCGGGACGACCGCGGCGGCGGCGACGCCAGCGACGACGTCAGTGCGCCGCGACCTCGGCGGCGAGCGCGGGCGCCAGGTCCCCCACCGGGGCGACGTCGACCTCCGGCACCCCGAGCCACCGGCCCAGCACGTGCAGCTCGGCGGCGAGGCGCGCCGCCGTCTGCGGCCCGGCCGCCTGCTCGCGGTGCGCCGACTGCACCCGCAGCACCCCGGCCCGACGGTCGGCCTTGAGGTCGACGCGCGCGGTGAGCGCCTCGCCCTCGAGGAAGGGCAGGACGTAGTAGCCGTGGACCCGCTTCGCCGCGGGCACGTAGATCTCGATCCGGTAGTGCACGTCGAACAGCCGCTCGAGGCGGGTCCGCTCGAACACGAGCGGGTCGAACGGGTTGAGCAGCGTCGTCCCCGTCGCGCGCCGCGGGAGCGCCGCGTCCGCGTGCAGGTAGGTCGGCTCGTCCCAGCCCCGCACGGTCACCGGGCGCAGGGTGCCCGCCTCGACGAGCTCGTCGAGCGCCGTCCGCACCGCGGGCCCCTTGAGCCGGAAGTAGTCGCGGAAGCAGCGCAGCGTCCCGACCCCGTGCGCGCGGGCGCCGATCTCCAGCAGCGCCCGGACGGCGTCGGCGTCCGCGACCGGCGGTGCCGCGACGACCTCCGGCGGGAGCACGCGCTCCGTGAGGTCGTAGCACCGCTCGAACGCGCCGTTGCGCCGCGCGGACGTGATCTCCCCCGTGAAGAAGAGGAACTCGAGCGCGCGCTTCGCGACCGTCCAGTTCCAGCCCCACTGCGAGCGGTCGCGCGGGTGCGCCCGCCCCTCGGTCTCGAGGATCTCGTGCACCTCGCTCGCGGTGATCGGGCCGCGCTCCGTGACGAGCCGCCGCACGTCCTGGACCGCCTCGGAGTGGCTCATCTCGACCGCGCTGATGGTGCCCCACGCCTCCGTGCGGTACCGACGGCGGCGCCACTCGAGCAGCGGCCACGTGCTGGGCGGCACGTAGGACGCGACGTGCGCCCACGTCTCCACGAGCCGACGCGGCGCACGGCCCGCCGCGCGGTCGAGCAGCGCCGTGTCGTACGGGCCGAGCCGCGCGTACAGTGGCATGAGGTGCGCCCGCGCGAGCACGTTGACCGAGTCGATCTGGAGGAGCCCCAGGCGGTCGATGACGCCCTGGACCTGCCGCATCGTCGGTGCACGGCCCCCGGACCCGGCACGCGCGCCGCCGTCCGGGCGCTCCCGGTGCAGCCCTTGCGCGGCGAGCGCGACACGGCGCGCCTGGGACAGGGACATCGACTCGGACCTCGACGGCGTGGCGACCACCCTCCGATCCTGCCCGCCCCCACCCACACGCCGACCCGTTGCCCGCCCGCCCACCCACCCGCTCCCCCCGAGCAGGCGGTCCTGGCGCGTCCCGGCGGCCGGACCCGCCACGACCACCTGCTCGGCCGACCGGGATCGCCTGGTCGGCGGCGGGCGGCGGGCGGCGGGCGGCGGCCGGCAGCGGGCGGCGGGGTCGGTCAGCGGGCGGCGGGGTCGGTCAGCGGGCGACGGGCCCGGACAGCACGACGCGCCCGGACCCTCGAGGGTCCGGGCGCGTCAGGTGCGGTCAGGCGCTCTTCTCGACCGAGGCGTCGGCGCAGTCGCAGGACGTGTCGAGCGCGACGACGCCGTACGTCCAGCCGCGGCGGCGGTAGGCGACGGACGGGCGCGACGTCTCGATGTCGACGAAGAGGAAGAAGTCGTGGCCGACCATCTCCATCTCGTACAGCGCGTCGTCCACCGTCATGGGCTCCGCGGTGTGCAGCTTCTGCCGGATGACGACGGGCGAGTCGCCGAGCGTCGTCTCGACGGCCTCCCCGGGCGCGGTCGGCGCGGTCGGCGCCGGCGGCGGGGGTGCCTCGTGCGTGGCCGGGTCGTAGGGACGCACGTCGACGGGCGGCACGACGGTGTGGTTGCGGTGGTCCTTGCGACGGTCGCGGGCGCGGCGCAGCCGTTCCGCGAGCTTGTCCATCGCGAGGTCGAGGGCGCCGAACCGGTCGTCGGCCGCGGCCTCGGCGCGGACGACGGGTCCCTTGGCCCGCACGGTGAGCTCGACGCGTTCGCGGACCCCCGAGAGCCTCGGGTTGTTCTCGTGGGTGACCTCGACGTCCACGCGCTGCGCCGTGGGCGCGAGCTGCTGGACCTTGGCGAGCTTGTCCTCCACGTGCCGGCGGAAGCGGTCTGCCACTTCCGTGTGCCTGCCGACGACGACGATCTCCATGTGAGCCTCCGCGAGGATCTAGTGCGACGCCCGGCCCGGTGCGTCCGGGCGCCTCGTTCGGATTCGGTAGGAGCACCCGCTGCCGGGTGCGGTGGGCTACCACCTCCTTGCGGCGCAGGGCCGCGCGCTCGGTACGCTCGCGCGGCGGCGCACGTGTCCTGCACGTCCGTCGTCCGCGGCGACTGGCCCTCAGCCTAACCCCGGGCCCGGGGTGTCGGCAGCACCAACGGAAGGTGAACGAGGGGACCTTCGACCCGCGCGGCGCGGACCTCACGGAGGCTGCCCGGCGGACCGCCGTCGTTCGCCCGGCGACGGGGTCGCGGCGAGCGCGACGGCGCCCAGCACGAGAGCGCCCGCGCTGGTCAGAGCCCTCTCGCACGCGGCGAGGGTGGCTCCCGTGGTGACGACGTCGTCGACGAGGAGGCACGCCACGACCGATGCCGGTGCACCGGTCGACGGGCGCCGCCCGGGCCGTCCTCGACGCGCTCCGGCGGACGGTCCGACGAGCGGTCGGACGAGCCCTCCGGCACCGGCCCCGAGGAGCTTCCCGGGGGCGACGGCGACCGTGCCGAGACGGGCCCCGCGCGCCCGCGAGCCGAGCCCGACCTGGTCCCGGGCGCGCCCGCGGTGCACGAGGAGCGCGGCGCTCCGGGCGGGGGTTCCCGAGGTGTCGAGTCCGGCGGCGACCGCACGCGCGAGCAGGGCGACGGGGTCGCGCCCGCGGGCGCGACGCGCGGCCCGCGTCGTCGGTGCCGGGACGACGAGGACCGGGCACCCCCGGGACCCCTCCCCCGGGACCGCCCCGACCCCAGACCCGAGCGCGGGACCGAGCGCGGTGCCGCGCCCCTGCCCGAGCACGGCTCCGAGCACCGGCCCCAGCGCGGTGCCCGCGCGCCACGCGGCGTCCGCGAGCGGCCGGTCGAGGTCCGCCCTGCCGCGGTCCTTCCAGGCGACGACGACGCCGCGCACGGGCCCCGTGTACGCCGCCGGCGCCCACACCGGCAGGGGCGCGACGCCGTCGAGCCGGTCGAGGCGGGGCGCCCCACGCTCGCGCCGCCGGAGCGGGGCGCGCAGCGGCGCGAGGCAGGGCGCGCACCACCGGACGTCGGGCGCGTCGCAGCCGGGGCACGCGACGGGCAGGACGAGGCGGGCGACGTCGTCGAGGGCGGAGAGGAGCACCGGGTCAGCGTGCCCGGTGGCGCGAGCGTCCGGCACCGGCGGACCGGCCACCTGTGGACGACGCGCGCACCGCTGGCTCCCGACCCGCGCCGTCCGGGAGCCTGTGGTCGCCCGGCGCGCCGCGCGCCGCCGGGCGCGCGGCGTCTCAGCCGGGGTACGTGGGCAGCCGGACCTCGGTGGCGATCTTGGTCCAGAGGCTCGACGTGCCCGCGGCGTACAGGCTGCTGTCGCTCGTCCCGACGAGCGTCGTCCCGACGCCCGTGGCCGACGCGAGCGAGACGGCGCCCTCGACGGGCGAGGCGGCGACCGTCGGCCCCCCGACGGGCACCCGCTGGACGACGACCTCGGACTCCCCGGACGCCCGGCCGAGCACGCCGAGGAGCGCGCGGTCGACCCACGTCACCTGTGTCGCGGCGGCGATCGGCTGCCCGACCCGGACCGGTGCGGAGAGCTGGGTCGGCCGACCGGTCTCGTCGCGGACGATGCCCGCGACGTGGACCTGCGCCCCGGATCCCGAGTCGCTGACGACGGCCACCCGGGCGCCGTCGGGCGCGACCCGCAGCGACATCACGGTGCGCCCGTCGAGCCACGGCGCGGCCACCTCGGAGACCGCCGCGTCGCTGCCGGCCTCCCGCAGGTCCACGACCTGCAACGACCCTGCCTGCACCTGCGGGCCGCTCCACACGTACTGGAACCGGTCGATCGACGGCGCGACGAGGCTCGTCCCGGTGAGGAGCGTGACGGGCCCGGCCTCGGCCGTCGGCGCCGTGACGAGCCGCCCTGCGCCGTCCCGCACGACGTACGTGGCGTCGTCGGCCCGGCCGCGGAAGGCGAGCGCGGTGGGCTGGAGCCCGGCGAGCGGGGCGGCCGACGTCACCGCCCGCGTCGTGCGCCCCTCCAGGCTCATGACCTGGTCGCCCGAGAGCACGACCGGCTCATCGGGCGTGGTGGCGACGCCGATGGTCGGGACGTCGTCGGCCGAGAGCTCCGAGCCGCCGACGCCCACCGTGATGTCGACGGGCACGCCGAGCGAGGCCTGGAGCTGCGCGATGAGCATCGCGCGGTCGGCCGGCGACGCCGCGGTCACCGGGTCGGTGAGGGGCACCGCGACCCTGCCCTCCACCGGCGGCACGGAGTCGATGCTCAGCGAGGTGCCCTCGGGCGCGACCGTCGCGACGGACCCTGCGAGCCAGTCCGCCGGTCCGCGCAGCGTCTCGCGGACCGCGAGCGCCTGCCAGTTCCGGCTCGGGAACCAGCGGGCGTCGGGCACGAGGTAGGCCCGGTCGAGGGTCGGGAAGTAGAGGTTGGCCTGCTTGAAGGTGCGGGCGAAGTTCGTGGCCGTGATCGTCAGCCCGTCGTCGACCACGTCGATGCGCCACTGGTCGTCGGCGTCGCGGACGAGGCCGTAGGAGACCTCGGTGGTCCGGCCGGGCGCCTGCTCCGTGTAGACGCCGCGCTCGTCCACGGTGCCCACGACGTCGGCGGTGGCGCGGACCGTCGTCGTGCCGCCCTCGATCGCGGCCTCGTCGACGTCGAGCTGCGGCACGTCCTCGAGGATCGCGACCTGGGAGACGGGCGACCAGTCGTCCTGCGCGTCACGCGTGAGGAACTCGGACGCGACGTCGAACGAGCCGCGCGCGCCCTGGGCCTGGGCGGCCAGGAAGCCGCGGACGATCTGGTCCGGCGAGGCGTCGCGGCGGGGCGAGGCGGCGCTGACGAACGGCTGGCCCGGGTCCTCCGGCGTCGCCTCGCCCTCGACGACCGGCCCGGACGTGGGGATCGAGGCGCACGCCGCGAGAGCGGCGACCCCCGCGGCCGCGATCCCGGCCGCGAGCGCGCGCCCGACCCGGCGCCGCAGGTTCGCCTGCCCCGTGGTCGGACGCCGCACGGTCCCCGTCGTGGTCATCGCCCCTCCTGGACGTCGTCGGGGCCGGCGGCCGGACCGCCGCCGGAGCCGGGCACCGTCGCCCGGCCGGGCTGGGGCGCGTGGTCGCGCGGGATGACGACGGGGATGCCGCCCGTGACCGACGGCAGGTCGGCGGGGCCCGCCGTCCCCTCGACGTCCTCGACGACCGGCGTCCGCACGCTCCACTCCGCGGGCAGCCCGCGGCCGGTGGCCGCCTCGGAGACGAGCGGCA
The DNA here is from genome assembly GCF_046159675.1 of Cellulosimicrobium sp. RS. Taxonomy (NCBI): domain Bacteria; kingdom Bacillati; phylum Actinomycetota; class Actinomycetes; order Micrococcales; family Promicromonosporaceae; genus Cellulosimicrobium; species Cellulosimicrobium sp. RS. The sequence continues at coordinate 164,827 of NZ_JBJXVU010000006.1, forward strand.
GGGGGGACGACTGGAGCCGGATCCCGGCGCGCCGCGGGAGCGTGAGCCGGAAGCTCGCGCCCCGGCCGGGGCGGCCCCACGCCTCGAGCCACCCGCCGTGCAGGTGCGCGTCCTCCAGGGAGATCGCGAGCCCGAGGCCGGTGCCGCCGGTCGTGCGGGCGCGAGCGGGGTCCGCGCGCCAGAAGCGGTCGAACACGTGCTGGACCTCGTCGGTCGTCATCCCGACCCCGTGGTCGCGGACCGTCACCGCGACGGCGTGCCCGTCGCCGTCGACCGTGATCTCGACCGGCCGCTCCTCGGCGTGCTCGATCGCGTTGACGACGAGGTTGCGCACGATGCGCTCGACCCGCCGCGGGTCGATGTCGGCCGTGACGGGCTCGTCGCCGAGGTGGACCGACAGCCACACGCCCTTGCGCTCGGCGAGCGGGGCGGCGTGGTCGACGGCGGCGTTCACCACGTCGCGCAGGTCGCGCCGCTCGGCGTCGAGGACCGCGGCGCCGGCGTCGAACCGGCTGATCTCGAGCAGGTCGGCGAGCAGGTCCTCGAACCGGTCGAGCTGGGCCTGCAGGAGCTCGGTCGAGCGTCGCGAGACCGGGTCGAAGTCCTCGCGCGACGCGTGCAGCACCTCGGAGGCCATGCGGATCGTGGTGAGCGGCGTGCGCAGCTCGTGGGACACGTCCGAGACGAACCGGCGCTGGAGCATCGACAGCTCCTCCATGCGCCCGATCTGCTCCTGGAGGCTCTGGGCCATCTCGTTGAACGAGTGCGCGAGGGACGCCATCTCGTCGTGGCCCTTGACCGGGAGCCGCTCGTCGAGGCGGCCGTCCGCGAGCCGTTCCGCGACGCTCGCGGCCTGGCGCACCGGGAGCACCGCCTGGCGCGTGACGAGCGCCGTGATCCCGACGAGCAGGGCGAGCAGCACGAGGGCCCCCACGAGCAGGACCGACTGGAGGAAGCGCAGCGTCTCCTGGTCGGCCTCGAGGTCGTAGAGGTAGTAGAGCTCGTACGTGCCCGCGACCGGCACCTCGACGGTCGAGCCCACGACGATGCCGGGCACCACCCCCGACGACTCCGGGTGCGCCGGGTCGACCGGGATCGCCACCGACTGGAGGTACTGCTCGCCGTCCGCCGCGACGGTCGCCGCGCGCATCTCGGGCGACACGAGGCCGTCGAGCTGCTGGTCGGTCGACTGGTCGAGGAAGCCGACCGTGCCCGACCCGCCGGACTGCCAGAGGAAGACGTCGCGCGACGACCCGGTGGTCTGGAGCATGGAGAAGAGGTCGAAGAGGAGCGACTGGGCCTCGGTCGGCGTCGACGCGGGCGACGCGTCGAGCGTGCGGCGCGCCTGCTGCGTGGACTGGGCGCTCTCCTGGTCGAGCTCGGCGGCACGCCGCTCGTAGAGGCCGTCGCGCATGGCGTCGGTGAGGTAGGCGCCGAGCGCCCCGACGGTCAGCACGCCGACGACGAGCGCCGACGTGACGACACGGAGCTGCATCGACGAGCGCCAGCGCCACACCACGCGGCGGACGGTCGCGCGCGCCCGGCGCCGGACGCGGCGCCAGAGCCCTCGCCCGCGCCCGTCGGCGGAGCCGGCCGTCGTGCTCACGTGCGGGTCGCGCCCGCCTTGTAGCCGACGCCGCGCACGGTGAGGACGATCTCCGGGTTCTCCGGGTCGTGCTCGATCTTCGAGCGCAGGCGCTGCACGTGGACGTTGACGAGCCGCGTGTCCGCCGCGTGCCGGTAGCCCCAGACCTTCTCGAGGAGCACCTCGCGCGTGAAGACCTGCCACGGCTTGCGCGCGAGCGCGACGAGGAGGTCGAACTCGAGCGGGGTCAGCGACACCTGCTCGCCGCCGCGCGACACGCGGTGCCCCGTGACGTCGATCTCGACGTCGCCGATGGACAGGTGCTCGGGGGCGGGCTCCTCCGTGCGGCGCAGGCGCGCCCGGATGCGGGCGACGAGCTCCTTGGGCTTGAACGGCTTGGAGATGTAGTCGTCGGCACCCGACTCGAGGCCGAGCACGACGTCGACCGTGTCGCTCTTCGCGGTGAGCATGATGATCGGGACGCCCGACTCCGCCCGGATGAGGCGGCACACCTCCGTGCCGTCCTTGCCCGGGAGCATGAGGTCGAGCAGGACCAGGTCCGGCTGCGTGGTGCGGAACGTCTCGAGCGCGAGGTCGCCGTCCGCGCAGAACACCGGTTCGAAGCCCTCGGAGCGCAGGACGATGCCGATCATCTCGGCCAGGGCGGTGTCGTCGTCCACCACGAGCACACGAACCTTCATGCGGACATCTTGCCATCGACGGGCCCGACGTCGGGGCGGCCGGGCCCCGCGGCGAGGGTGAACCCGCGGGCGGGGCGCACCCGGCGGCGCGAGCCGGTCGGCCGCCGCGCAGGGCCGCGTACTAGGGTGGCCTCGCCGCCGTTGCCGATCCTCGCCCGGCGGCCTGGACCGACGCCCGAGCCGATCGCGGGGGACCACGAGCACATGAGCACACCCGACACCTCCGGCACGCCGGACGGTGCCACGCCCGACCCGACGGCGGCCCCCGGACCCACGCCGCCCGCCGCGCCCGGTCCGGGCGGCGACGCGAGCGGCTGGGGCGCGCCCTCGTACGGCGCCCCCGGCTACGGTGCGCACGGCTCGTCGGCGCCCCAGCCGCGGTACGGCCAGTACGCGCCCGGCCAGGAGCCCGGTCAGCACCCCCCGACGGACCAGCCGCCCGCACCCGGCGCGTGGGGTGCGCCCGGCGCCGCTCCCGGACAGCCGGGCTACGGCCAGCCGGGCTACGGCCAGCAGCCGGGGTACGGCCAGCAGCAGCCGGGGTACGGCCAGCCCGGATACGGCCAGCAGCCGGGGGACGGCCAACCCGGATACGGCCAGCAGCCCGGTTACGGCCAGCAGCAGTTCGGGCAGGGCCAGTACGGGCAGCAGCAGTACGGCGCGCCGGGCTACGGCCCGCCGCCCGGCCTCGCGGGCGCGCCCTACGCGCCGGCCGCGGCGAAGCCCGGCATCATCCCGCTGCGCCCGCTGTCGCTCGGCGAGATCTTCGACGGCGCGTTCGGCGCGATCCGCCACAACCCCCGGGTCGTGCTCGGCATGAGCGCGCTCGTCGTCGTGGTGGCGACGCTGCTCGGCACCTTCCTGGGCTGGGCGTTCTCCGGCTACGTCGCCCAGTACTTCGACGTCGTGCTGGACGAGGCCACCTTCCCCGGCTTCGACGAGAGCTTCGCCACGACGCTCGCGAGCTCCCTCGGCATCCAGGTGACCACGTTCTTCGCCGCGCCGATCATCGCGGGTCTCCTCACGGTCTCCGTCGGCCAGTCCGCGATCGGGCGCAAGGCCGGTGTCGGCGAGGTCTGGTCCCAGGTCGGACGGCGCACGTGGTTCCTCATCGCGTTCCCCCTGCTGACCGGCCTGGCTGCGTCCGTGGCGCTCGGCCTGGCCACGCTCCTCGTCGTCGCGGGCTTCGCGGTCTCCGAGGGGCTCGGCGCGTTCCTCATCGTCGTCGCCCTGCTCGCCTGGCCCGTGCTCCTCGTCTGGGTCGGGACGCGGACCGGCCTCGTGCCTCCCGCCCTGGCGCTGGAGGGGCAGCCGTTCTGGCGGACCGTCAAGCGGGCGTGGCTGCTCACCCGCGGCAGCTTCTGGCGCCTGTTCGGCATCTACCTGCTCGCCCTCGTGGCGATGAGCTTCGTCTCCGGCATCGTCGCGTACCCCGCGAGCCTCGCCGCGTCGTTCCTGCTCATGGCGGGCCAGACCTTCCTGTACCACCTCGTGCAGGCGATCGGCGTCGCGCTCTCGATGATCCTCACCTCGGTCTTCCTGGGCTGCATCGTCGCCCTGCTCTACATCGACGTGCGCATGCGCCGCGAGGGCCTGGACGTCGAGCTCGCCGCGGCGGCGAGCGAGCAGCCGCCCGCATGACCGTGCGGTCGCTCGCGGCCGACGTGCCCGTGCAGCCCGGCGCCGACGAGGCCCGGCGGTGGCTCGTCGGCGAGCTCGCCGGGCCGGAGTACCGCACGGACCCGTCGCTCCTGCAGCGGTTCCTCGAGTGGCTCCAGGGACTGTTCGACGGCGCGCCCACGCTCGACCTCGGCGGCCCGCTGACGGCGGTGGTCGTCGTCGTGGCGGTCGCCCTCGTCGCGGCGGTGGCCTACTGGGTCGCCGGCCCGGTGCGCCTGTCGCGCCGGGCGAAGGCCTCGGTGGTCGTGCTCGACGACGACGCGCGCACCGCGGCCGAGATGCGGGCCGCGGCCGACGCCGCCGCGGCGCGCGCCGACTGGGCGACCGCCGCGCTCGAACGCTTCCGCGCCGTCGTGCGCTCGCTGGAGGAGCGCGCGGTCCTCGACCCGCGTCCCGGACGGACCGCGTGGGAGGCCGCGCGGACGGCGGGCGAGCGCCTGCCCGACGTCGCCGACGGGCTCGAGCGCGGCGCGCACCTGTTCGACGACGTCGCGTACGGCGCCGTGACCGTCGGCCCGGAGGCGGACGCCTTCCTGCGCGCGCTCGACGAGCGGACGCTCGCGACGCGCCCCGCGCTCCGTGCGGAGCTCGCCGCGTCCGCGCCCGGTGACGGCGCATGAGCGCCCCGACGACGTCCTCCGTCCCGCCCGGTGCGGCGCCCTCCGCGGGCGCGTCGGGCGACCCGCGAGCCGTGACGACCGCCTACGTGCCCGTCGTCGGCGACGGCACGACCGCCCGCTCGCGGGCCCGCAGCCGCTGGCGCCGGGCGCGCTGGCCCGTCGCCGTCGTCGGCGCGCTGCTGCTGCTCGCCGGGCTGACGGCGCTCGCGCGCCCCGCGACGTCGGCCACGCCGCTCGCACCCGACAACCCGGGCCCCGCCGGGGCGCGCGCGGTCGCGCAGGTGCTGGGCGACCAGGGCGTCGAGGTCACCTACGTGCGCACGGTCGCCGACGCGGTGCGCGCCGCCGAGGAGGGCGGCACGCTCCTCGTCGCGCAGGGCGACTACCTGCTCGACGAGCAGGTGGACGCGCTCGTCGGGACCCCCACGGACCTCGTGCTCGTCGCGCCGCCCGACCACCTGCTCGCCGCCGCGACCGACGGCGGCGCGGAGCTCGCGTACGACTGGGGCTCCGGCGGGTCGGCACGACCGGCGCGCTGCGCGGACCCGGCCGCGCAGGCCGCGGGCTCGATCCGCTCCGACGGCGTCGGCTTCGTCGCGCTCGACGACGCGACCGTCCTCTGCTTCCCCTCCCCCGACGACCCGTCCCTGGGCGCCTACCTCGTGCACGAGGCCGACGGGCGCACGGTGCGCGCGGTGGACACGCCCGCCGTCCTGCGCAACGACTCGGTCACCGAGGACGGCAACGCCGCGCTCGCGCTCTGGACGCTCGGCGCGCACGACCGTCTCGTGTGGCTCGTGCCCGACCCGTTCGACACGTCGCTCGCCGACGACGGGAGCACGACCCCCGGGCTGTCCCTGCCGCCGTGGTTCGGCGTCGTCGCCCTCCAGGCGCTCGTCGTGCTGCTCGTGGTCGTGCTGTGGCGCGGCCGCCGGCTGGGCCCCCTCGTCACGGAGGACCTGCCGGTGATCGTGCGCGCCGCCGAGACGACGCGCGGCCGCGGCCGCCTCTACCGACGCGCCGGGGCGCGCGGCCACGCCGCCGCAGGGCTGCGCGCGAGCGCCGCCGACCGTCTCGCGCACCGCCTCGGCCTGCCCCGCTCGGCCGACGCCCCCACCGTCGTCGACGCCGTCGCCCGCGCGACGGGTCGGCCGGGCGACCAGGTCGCCCAGCTCCTGTACGGACCACCACCCGCCGACGACGCGGCGCTGCTCGAGCTCGCGCGTCACCTTGACCGGATCGAGAGCGAGGTCTACCACTCGTGACGCACCACCCCGACGGCTCCGTGCCGCAGCCCGACCGCTACGCGCCGCCCGCCCAGGACCCGGGCGCCGCCGACCGCGTGAGCGCGGCCGCCGGCCAGCCCGCGCACCGGCCCGGACCGCAGGCACCCGCCCCGCAGGCGCCGTACGCCCAGGGCCATGCGCCCGCCACGCCGGCCCCGACCCCGACCCCCGCACCGGTGCACGACGCCCCGCCCGCGCCGTCGCCCGAGCTGCGGCAGGCGCTCGCCGCCGTCCGCAGCGAGGTCGGCAAGGCCGTCGTCGGGCAGGACGGCGCCGTGACGAGCCTGCTCATCGCGCTGCTCTGCAAGGGCCACGTGCTGCTCGAGGGCGTGCCCGGCGTCGCCAAGACGCTGCTCGTGCGCACGCTCGCCGCGTCGCTCGACCTCGGCACGAAGCGCGTGCAGTTCACGCCCGACCTCATGCCCGGCGACGTCACGGGCTCGCTCGTGTACGACGCGCGGACCGCCGAGTTCTCGTTCCGCGAGGGCCCGGTCTTCACGAACCTCCTGCTCGCCGACGAGATCAACCGCACGCCCCCCAAGACCCAGGCGTCGCTCCTGGAGGCCATGGAGGAGCGGCAGGTCTCGGTCGACGGGACGCCGCGCCCGCTGCCCGACCCCTTCCTCGTCATCGCGACGCAGAACCCCGTCGAGTACGAGGGCACGTACCCGCTGCCCGAGGCGCAGCTCGACCGCTTCCTGCTCAAGGTCGTGCTGCCGCTGCCGGAGCGCGAGCAGGAGGTCGAGGTGCTCGCGCGGCACGCCGCCGGCTTCAACCCGCGCGACCTCGCGGGCGCCGGGGTGCGCGCCGTCGCCGGGCGCGACGTGCTCGACCGCGCCCGCGCGGAGGTCGCGCGCGTCCAGGTCGCGCGCGAGGTGCTCGGCTACGCCGTCGACGTGTGCCGCGCGACGCGCCACTCCCCCTCGCTGTCCCTCGGCGTGTCCCCGCGCGGTGCGACGGCGCTGCTCGCCACGTCGCGCGCGTGGGCGTGGCTCTCGGGCCGCTCCTACGTGACGCCGGACGACGTCAAGGCCCTCGCGCACCCCACGCTGCGCCACCGCGTGCAGCTGCGGCCCGAGGCCGAGCTGGAGGGCGTGACGGCCGAGAGCGTGCTCGACACCGTGCTCGCGTCCGTCCCCGTCCCCCGCTGAGGCGTCGCTCGTGGCCCTGACGTGGCGCGCCGTCGTGCTGGCGGCGCTCGGGATCGTCCCCGTGCTGCTCGTCCCCGTGCCGGGGACGGTGCTCGTGTGGACGCTGCTCGTCGTCGCGCTGTGCGCGCTCGACGCGGCCCTCGCGGCGTCCCCGCGGCGTGTCGCGATCGAGCGGCGCGTCGCGGGCTCCGTGCGGCTCACCGACGCGACGGCGTCCCGGCTCACGCTGACGAACCTCGCCCCGCGGCGGCTGCGCGCGCTCGTGCGCGACGCGTGGCCGCCGTCCGCGGGGACCCAGGTCAACCGGCACGACGTCGATCTGCCGCCCGGCGAGGCGACGCGCGTGACGACCGTGCTCGTCCCGACGCGCCGCGGCGAGCGCGTCGCGGACCGCGTGACGATCCGCTCGTTCGGCCCGCTGCGGCTCGCCGCGCGCCAGGCGTCGATCCCCGTGCCCGGGCGGCTGCGCGTGCTCCCCGAGTTCGCGTCGCGACGCCACCTCCCGAGCCGCCTCGCGCGCCTGCGCGAGATGGACGGGCGCGCCGCGGTGCAGGTGCGCGGCGAGGGCACCGAGTTCGACTCGCTGCGCGAGTACGTGCTCGGCGACGACGTCCGCTCGATCGACTGGCGCGCGTCGGCGCGCGGCCGGGACATGGTCGTGCGCACGTGGCGGCCCGAGCGCGACCGCCGCGTGCTCATCGTCGTCGACACGTCCCGCACGTCCGCGGCGCGCGTCGGGGACGCGCCGCGCCTCGACGCGAGCATCGAGGCGGCGCTCCTGCTCGCCGCGCTCGCGGGGCGCGCCGGGGACCGCGTCGAGCTCGTCGCCTACGACCGCACCGTGCGCTCGCGCGTCGCGGGGGCCGCCGGGCCGCGCCTCATGCCCGCCATGGCGGACGCCCTCGCGCCGCTCGAGCCCGCGCTCCTCGAGACCGACTGGCCCGGCCTCGTCGGCACCGTCCACGAGCGCCTGTCGCAGCGCGCGCTCGTCGTGCTCCTGTCGACGCTCGACGCCGCCGCCGTCGAGTCCGGCCTGCTGCCCGTCGTCGGGCAGCTCACGGCCAAGCACCAGGTCGTGCTCGCCGCGGCGGGCGACCCCGAGGTCGCCGCCCTGCGCGACGACCGCACCGGGACCGCCGAGGTGTACGACGCCGCGGCCGCCGCGCGCGGCGAGATCGAGCGCGCCGCCGTGACGACGGTCCTGCGCCAGCGCGGCGTCGAGGTCGTCGACGCCCTCCCCGACGACCTCGCCCCCCGCCTCGCCGACACCTACCTCGCGCTCAAGGCGGCCGGCCGCCTCTGAGCCCCCGCCGGGGGCCACCGAGCCGGAGCCGGTGGTCGCGCGAGGTAGAGCCACGGTCGCACGAGGTAGAGGCCCGGTCTCACGAGGTAGAGGCGTCGTCCCACGAGGTAGAGCCGAGGCCGCGCGAGGTAGAGGCCAGGTCTCACGGGACGAGGGTGCCCGGGTTCGCCGAGCAGGGATCCCGACTCCGTCTGCGGCGCCGGGCCACCAGAAGCGCCCTGTCGGGCGCCACGACCGTCCGGTCGGCGCGCAACCCGTCTGAGGTGGCCCGACGTCGTCGTCCCCTCGAGCGTGGGCAGGCCCACCCTGGGCGACCACGCCTCCACCTGGCGGAACCACGGCTCTACCTCGCGCAACCACGCCTCTACCTCGCGGAACCACGGCTCTACCTCGGGAGACCAGGCCTCTACCTCGCGGGAGGTGGTGCAGGGGCCTTCTCCCCCGACCGTCAGGGGCGGGAGGTAGGGTCGTCCAGCACGTCCATCCCGACCTCAGGAGACTCCCGTGGCCTGGCAGCCGACCGATCCCCGGCAGCGCGTCCGGCGCAACCGTCGCGTCGCGATCATCGTCGTGGTGGCGCTGCTCGCGACGTTCCTCGTCCCGGCGCTCGCGATCGTCCTGTCCTGACGGGCCGATGGCCGACGAGCGGTTCGGGCCGCGGCTGAGCGACGACGACCTCAACCGGGCGCTGCTCGCGCGCCAGCACCTCGCGGCCCCGCGCGACGCGACCGTGCCGGACGAGGTGCGGCACCTCGTCGGCCTGCAGTCGCAGGTCCCGTCGTCGCCGTACCCGGCGCTCTGGTCGCGCCTGGCGGGCTTCGCGCCGGACGACCTGGGCGACCGCCTGCTCGACCGCCAGGTGGTGCGCGTCGCGACGCTGCGCGGCACGGTGCACCTCGTCGCGGCCGACGACGCGCTCGAGCTGACGGCGCTCGCCCGCCCCGGCCTGGCGACCTACCTGCGGTCGCGGAACCAGCACGGAACCGCGCTCGCGCACGTCGACCTCGACGACCTCGAGCGCGCGGCGCGCGACCTGCTCGCGGAGCCGCTGACGTCGGTCGAGCTGGGGCGGCGCCTCGCGGAGCGCTGGCCCGACGTCGACCCGAAGCACCTCGCGTACGCGGCGCGCTGCCTGCTCCCGCTCGTGCAGGTCCCGCCCCGCGGCCTGTGGGGCGCGAGCGGCGCGGGCACCACGACCACCTGGACGACGGCGCAGGCCTGGCTCGGTCGGGCCGACGACGCCCTCGACGCCGTCGCGCACGGCACGGACCCGGACGCAACGCTCGCGGCGCGCGTGCGGCTCGTGCGCCGGTACCTCGCGGCGTTCGGCCCGGCGTCGGTGGCCGACGCGCAGCGCTGGGCGGGCCTGACCCGGCTGCGCGCCGCGGTCGACGTGCTGCGGCCCGAGCTCGTGACGTTCACCGGCCCGGCCGGCACCGAGCTCCTCGACCTGCCCGACGCGCCGCGCCCGCCGGGCGACGAGCCCGTGCCCGTGGTCCTCGCGGGCGACTTCGACAACCTGCTCCTGTCCCACGACGACCGCACGCGCGTCCTCGGGGACCTGCCGGTCACGAGCGTCGTGAGCGTCAACGGTCAGGTCGCGGCGGCGGTCCTCGTCGACGGCCGCGTCGCGGGCGCCTGGACGGCCCGCCCGGCGGCACCGGCGGCGCGCAGCGCCCGAGCAGCGGACCCAGGCACCCCCAGCGCCCGAGCAGCGGCCGCGCGCGGCGCCCGAGCGGCGGACCCGGCCGACGGGACGCGCCCGGCCGACGGGACGGACGTCGCCGTGCACGTCGAGGTGCGGCCGCTGCGCGCACGGAGCGGCCCCGGCGCGCCCGGCGGCGAGGCGCCGAGCCTCGCCGACCGCCTGCGCGACCCCGCGGTGCGCGACGAGGTCGTCGCGCGCGCCGAGGACTGGGTGCGGTGCGGGTGGCCGGACGCGCGGGCGCGCGTCGTCGTCGACGGCTGAGGCGTCGCGGGTCAGGCCGCGACGGGCGCGGTGTCGCCCGCGTGGTCGGCCGTGAGGTCGCCCGTCTCCCCGGCCCGGACCGCGCGGCGTCCGAGCACGATCGTGTAGACCCAGAACGCCGCGAGCGCGACCGCCCCGATCACGATCTTGAGCCACCACGGCAGCTCCGACCCGGTGACGAAGCCCTCGATGACGCCGGAGACCGCGAGCGCGATCGCGAGGCCGATCGCGACGGTGACGAGCGCCCGGCCCTCCTGCGCGAGGGCGCGCGAGCGGGGCAGGGGGCCGGGGTCGATCCACGCCCAGAAGATCCGCAGCCCGGCGGCGCCGGCGACGAAGATCGACATGAGCTCGAGCAGCCCGTGGGGCGCGATGAGCTGGAGGAAGAGCGCGAGCTCGCCGTGCGCGGCCATCATGCCGCCGATCGAGCCGATGCCGACCGCGTTCTGGAACAGGACCCACGCGGGGAACACCCCCGTGATCCCGAGGCCCACGCAGAAGGCCGCGATCCGCGCGTTGTTCGTCCACACGACGGCGGCGAAGTCGACGCCCGGGTCGTAGTAGGACGCGAACGCGTCGTTCACGTACTCCTCCTGGGTGCTGGGCGGGCCCATGGAGGCGAGGCCCTCGGGCGTGGTCGCGACCCAGACGCCCGCGACGAGCGCGACGAGGAGGCACGCGGCGGTCACGCCGACCGACCACCACCGGATCCGGTAGAGCGCGGCCGGGAGGGACACCGTGAGGAACCGCACGACGTCGCGCCACGCGGGCTCGTGCGCCCCCGCGATGCGCGTGCGGGCGCGCCCGAGGAGCACGGACAGGCGCGAGATGAGCACCGGGTCCGGCGCGACGGAGCGCACGGTCGACAGGTGCGTCGCGACGGCCTGGTAGAGCCGGACGAGCTCGTCGGCCTCCGCGCCGTCGAGCGTGCGGCGGCGGACGAGCGCGTCGAGGCGGTCCCACTCCGCGCCGTGCACGTCGGTGAAGGCGTCGAGGTCCACGACCGATACCCTGCCACACGGGGCGTGCCGCCGGTGCGCCGACCGACGGGCGGGCAGGACCCGCGACGGCGAGGACGGGAGCGGGCGTGCGCGAGGGCATCGTGATCGGCGAGGGCGTGGTCCTGGACGCGCGACCGGCGTCGTTCGTGACGCGCGGGCTGGCGCTCGCGCTCGACCTGCTCGTCGTGCTCGTGTTCTTCGTCGCGACGCTCTTCGTGCTCGGCGCCTCGCTGGGCTCGCTCGAGCTCGACATGGTCACCGCGATCCTCATCGCCTTCTCGGTCCTCGTCATGGTCGTCATCCCGACGACGGTCGAGACGCTCTCGCGCGGCCGCTCCCTCGGCAAGCTCGCGCTCGGCATCCGGGTCGTGCGCGACGACGGCGGCCCGGTCCGGTTCCGGCACGCGTTCCTGCGGGCGCTCGTCGGGGTCGGCGAGATCTGGCTCACGTTCGGCTCGGTCGCGCTCGTCGCGTCGCTGACGAACGACAAGGGCAAGCGGCTCGGCGACATGGCGGCGGGCACGTACGCGATCCGGGTGCGGGGCGGGCGACCGACGCTCGCCCCGCTCGCGATGCCGCCCTACCTCGCCGCGTGGGCCGCGCACGCGGACATGCGCCGGCTGCCGGACGGCCTCGCGCTGGCCGCCCGGCAGTTCCTCGGGCGCGCCGACCGCCTGCACCCGGCGTCGCGCGCGCGGCTGGGCCAGGAGCTCGCGGGGCAGGTCGAGCGGTACGTCGCTCCGGGCCCGCCGCCCGGCACCCACCCCGAGACGTTCCTGCTCGCCGTGCTCACCGAGCGCCGCGACCGGGACCGCGCGACGGCCCACCGCGCGCAGGCCGCCGCGCGCGAGCAGGCCGAGCTGCTCCACCGGCTCCCCTACTCGGTGCCCGACCCGACGCGCTGACGCGCGCGGCGCCCCGTCGGGGCGTCCTCGAACCGCCCGACGGCGCGCGCGATCCCGACGAGCACGAGGGCGAACGCGCCGAACCACACGGGCCGGCTCGCCCACCAGTCGGCGCCGCCCACGGCCGGGAGCTCCTGCCCGAGCACCACGAGGACGACCCCGACCACGACGACCATCGCGGTGAGGTGCCACAGGTACACGGTCATCGAGCGTCGCGCGAGACCGCGGACGACGGACCGTCCCTGGCCGTCGGCCCAGCGCACGAGCGGTCCCCGCGCGGCGAGCGCGAGCGCGACGAGCGCGACGGCGTGCAGCACGACGGGCGCGGTCGGCGGCCCGAGGTTGGACATCGCGTCGCCCGGCATGCCGATGAGCGAGACCGGGTAGGGCCCGACGGCGACGAGCAGGGCGGCGAGGGCCGCCGCGGCGAGCCCGACGGCCACGAGCACGCGGGGCCGCGGCACGACGGCGACGGGGACGACGCGGCCCCGGCGCACGACCCGCAGGCCCGAGCGGGCGTCGGCGTAGAGGAGCCCGACCGCGTAGGGCACGGCCCACACGAGCACCACGTTGACGAGCGCGAGCCGCTCGAGCCCGGCGCCGAACCGCAGGGCCTCGACCGCGAGCGGGGCCGCGGCGAGCCCGGCGACGGCCCACCAGCCGGCGGCGTGCAGCGCGCGACGCAGGAGCGGCGTGAGCACGACGAGGCCGAGGTAGACCGCGAGGAACCACAGGAGCTGCGGCGCGAGCGTCGCGAGCGAGCGGACGGCGTCCGCCGGGAGCCCGACGGCCAGCAGGACGCCGACGGCGACCACCCACGCCCCGACGAAGACGGCCACCGGCCGCAGCAGGCGCGGCAGCCGGGCGCCTGCGAGGCGGACGCCGTCGGCCAGGTCGGCGGCGGCGCTCGGGCGGGTCACGACCCGGCCCCGGGCGGCGGTCCCGCCGGTGCTGCCGGCACGCCGCAGCCCGTATGCCGCCGAGGCGCCCGCCGCGAAGAACAGCAGGGCGAGCACCTGGAGCACCCACGTCACGGCCCACCCGGCGCCGTGCGCGAGGGCGTTCCCGATCCGGAGCTGCTCGCCGTCCCACGTCGCGTCCGCCATGAGCCAGTGCACCGTGAGGACGCTCAGGGTCGCGACGGCGCGCACGGCGTCGACGAACACGTCGCGCGACGGGCGACGCGGTCCCTCGCCCGCCGCGGCCGCCGCGCCGGGCCGGTCCGGGCGCGGGGCCGGCGGGCCGCCGTCTCGGGTCCGGCGTGAGGCCGGGAGGACGTGCGACGACGCGCGGGGTCGGGCGGGGGGTGGCGACAGGACGGCCACGGGATGCTCCTCGGTCGGCGGGCCCGGGAGGTCTCCCGGTGCTCACCAGTCTCGAAACATCCCGTTCGTCCCGGTACGGGAGGGTCCCCCGACCGCGTCGCGGTCGTCCACCCAGGTTCCGGGGGGTTGTCCCCCCCGCCGCTCGGACCTGGAGCCGCTCGGACCTGGAGCCGCTCAGACCTGGAGGCGCTGAGAGCCGCTCAGACCTTGAGGTAGCGCAGCACCGCGAGGACGCGGCGGTGGTCGCCGGCGTCCTGCGGCAGCCCGAGCTTGCCGAAGATCGAGGTGACGTTCTTCTCGACCGCGCCGTAGGAGAGGAACAGGGCCTCCGCGATGGCGGAGTTCGACCGGCCCTGCGCCATGAGCTCGAGCACCTCGGTCTCGCGCGGCGTGAGGCGCGCGAGACCGTCGTCGGACCGCGACGCGCCCATGAGCTGGCTCACGACCTCCGGGTCGAGGACGGTCTGGCCCGCGGCGATGCGCGTGAGCGCGTCGACGAACTCGCCGACGTCCGCGACCCGGTCCTTGAGGAGGTAGCCGACGCCGCGCGCCCCGCCCGTGAGCAGCTCGCTCGCGAACCGCGTCTCGACGTACTGGGAGAAGAGCAGCACCCCGAGGTCGGGGTGCGCCGCGCGCAGCGCGAGGGCGGCGCGCAGCCCCTCGTCCGTGAACGTCGGGGGCATCCGGATGTCGACGACGGCGACGTCCGGCAGCGCGTCCTGCGCCGCGAGCCGCGCGACCTGCGCGACGAGCTCGTCGCCGTCCGCGACCGCCGCCGCGACCTCGTGGCCGCGACGGGTGACGAGCGCGACGAGACCGTCGCGCAGGATGGCGGAGTCCTCGGCGATGACGAGCCGCATGGTGTCCTTCCGGTCGGGCGGGCCGGGCGGCCCGGGCGGGCGCGGTGCCCCGGGGACATCCTGCCCGACGCCGCCCCGCCGCCCGGGCAGGACCGTCCCGTTCGCGCGCAGCACGTCAGACCCGGACGGGCAGGAGGACCGTGACCACCGTGGGCCCGCCGACGGGGCTCGTGAGCTCGAGCGAGCCGTCCACGGAGCGCACGCGCTCCGCGAGGCCCGCGAGCCCCGAGCGGTGACCGTCGGAGCCCGGCTGCACGACGCGCGCGCCGCCCTGGCCGTCGTCGCGCACCCGCAGGCGCAGGCGGGCCGCCCGGCCGCCGCCCTGGCGCTCCACGAGCACGTACACGCCCGACGCGCGCGCGTGCTTGACCGCGTTCGTCACGAGCTCGGCGACGCAGAAGTACGCGATCGACTCGACCGCGGGGGCGAGCCGGCCGGACGCCTCGACGGCCGGGTCGACGTCGACCGTCACCGGCAGCGGCGAGCGCGCCGCGAGGGTCTCGAGCGCGACCGCGAGACCGTTGTCGAGCGCCGGCGGGTGGATGCCGCGCGCGAGCTCGCGCAGCTCGACCAGCGCCTCCTTGGTCGACGAGTGCGCGAGGTCGACGAGCTCGAGCGCGTCGCCCGCGTCGCCGCCCGCCGCGAGCTGCTCCTTGGCCTCGCCGAGCTGCATCGCGACGGCGACGAGGCGCGCCTGGGTGCCGTCGTGCAGGTCCCGCTCGATGCGGCGCAGCTTCGCGTCGGCGTCCTCGACCGTGCGGCCGCGCGACTCCTCGAGGTCGGCGACGCGCAGGCTGGACAGCGTGGGGCCGAGCAGCGCCACGGTGAGCACGCGGAAGAGGTGCGCGAACGCGCGCGTGACGTGGGGCCACACCCAGAGGAAGAGCGCCCCGACGAGCACGAGGCCGAGCTGGCGCGCCGGGGTGTCGACGTACCAGTCGACGCCGAACTGCGCGCCGCGGTGCCACGACCCGTCGGCGGCCTGCTGCAGCGGGAGCCAGCGCGACCAGATCCAGTGCGTCATGCCGCCCAGCCCGACGGCGAGGAAGACCGTGCTCACGACGAAGGACAGGATGGCGAGCGGGAACGTCACGAGGAGGAACAGCACGGCCCGCCACCCCGTGCCGTCGCCGATCCCGCTCCACAGCGTGCTCCAGAAGCCGCGGCGGCGCGTGTACGGGGCGGGGGCGGCGACGTCGACCCCGAGCAGGGACCGCGCGAGCGACCGGTACATCGAGCCCCAGCCGCGCCCGCCGACCACGACCCACCCCGCGACGACGAGGCCCAGGACGGGCACGATCATCGCGACGAGGAAGACCACGGAGAACAGCCCGTAGGAGAACGCGAAGGGCGCCAGCAGGAGCGCGAGCGAGAGGTACCCGTACTCGCGCCACGTGCGCCCCGCGAACGGTGCGCGCGCGAAGCCGACCCGCTCGCGGTGGTCCACGTACCGCGGGTCGGGCTGCGAGCCCGCGAACGCGCCCGGGACCCCGGGCGCGGCGGCCACGGCGGACGCCGAGGGGTCCGACGGCGCGGCGGGCGACGACGGCACCGCGGAGGGGTGCGGCGTCGTCGGCACGACCGCGTCGGGCACGCCCGGCGAGGGATCGCCCGCGGGCACGACGCTCGGCTGGTCAGGGGTCACGGCAGTCATGGTGCCAGTCTGGGCGCGCGCGTGCGGCGACGACAGGGTGGCGTCCGCCGCACCCGGGTGGGGACAACCCCCGTGCCTGCCGTCAGTGCAGCAGGTACTTGACCGCGATGACCACGCCGCCGAACGCCGCGGCGAGCAGCGTCTCCCCCACCAGCAGGCCTCCGCGCGCCCCCGCGCGGTACGCGGCGAGGAACCCCACCACGCCGAGCAGGACGACGGTGAACCACACCGCGACGAGGGCGGCGCCCTCGGCGTCGAGCCCGGCCGCGAGCGCCACGAGGTACACGACGATCCCGGGGAGCGCGCCGAGGAGCACCCCGACGTTGGACCTCAGCGCGACGACCGTGCGGCCCCACAGCGAGTGCCCGGTGTCGTGGAAGCGTCCGCTCACCGCGTCCACGTAGCAGTGCGCGAGCCAGTAGCCCACCGCCACGAGGGTCGTCGCGAGCACGACGCGGTCGCCCGTCGGGGCGTGCACGCTGGAGACCGCCATGACGAACCCCGCGACGATCGCGCCGTACAGGAGGTCGTGCGGGGGCTCGCGCTCCCAGCGGTCGCCCACGCGGTGCCACAGCGGCCGCACCCGGCCGGGCGGCGGCTCGTCGCGCACCTCGTCGGCCGGCCCCGTCGTGCCCTCGCCCGCGGGGGGCGAGGGCACGACCGGCGTGCGCTCGTCGGACGACGGGTCCATGCGACCTCCTCGGCGCGTGCCGGACGACTCGGGGCAGTGCTCAGTAGCGGTAGTGCTCCGGCTTGTACGGCCCCTCGACGGGGACGCCCAGGTAGTCCGCCTGGGACGGCGAGAGCTCGGTGAGCCGGACGCCGAGCGCGTCGAGGTGCAGGCGCGCGACCTTCTCGTCGAGCACCTTGGGCAGACGGTAGACCTGGCGCGCGTAGGCGCGCTCGCGCCCCTCGCGCGCGGCGGCCGTCGCGTCCTCGTAGAGCTCGATCTGGCCGATCACCTGGTTCGAGAACGAGTTGCTCATGACGAACGACGGGTGGCCCGTCGCGTTCCCCAGGTTGAGCAGGCGGCCCTCGGACAGCACGACGACCGAGCGGCCCGCGGGCTGGCCGTCGGGGCCCGGCTCCGCGAACGTCCACTCGTGGACCTGGGGCTTGATCTCGGTGCGCGACACCCCGGGCACCTCGGCGAGGCCGGCCATGTCGATCTCGTTGTCGAAGTGGCCGATGTTGCCGACGACGGCCTTGTCCTTCATCGCGACGAGGTGCTCGGCGCGGATGACGTCCTTGTTGCCCGTGGTCGTGATGAAGAAGTCGGCCTCGCCGAGCACGTCCTCGATCCGGGCGACCTGGTAGCCGTCCATCGCGGCCTGGAGCGCGCAGATCGGGTCGACCTCGGACACGATGACGCGCGCGCCCTGGCCGCGGAACGCCTCGGCCGCGCCCTTGCCGACGTCGCCGTAGCCCGCGACGAACGCGACCTTGCCGCCCATGAGGACGTCGGTCGCGCGGTTGATGCCGTCGGGCAGCGAGTGACGGATGCCGTACTTGTTGTCGAACTTCGACTTGGTGACCGAGTCGTTGACGTTGATCGCCGGGAAGAGCAGCTCGCCCGACTCGGCGAGCTGGTAGAGGCGGTGCACGCCCGTCGTCGTCTCCTCGGTGACGCCCTGGATCTCCTGCGCGATCGTCGTCCAGCGCAGCGGGTCGGCCTCGAGCGCGCGGCGCAGCACCCCGCGCACGACGTTCATCTCGTGGGTGTGGTCGGGCTCGCCCGGGAGCGTGTCGGGCGGGACGACGCCGGCGCGCTCGTACTGCAGGCCAAGGTGGACGAGCATCGTGGCGTCGCCGCCGTCGTCGAGGATGAGGTTGGGCGACTCGTCCCCCGGCCACACGAGGATCTGCTCGGTGCAGTCCCAGTACTCCTCGAGGCTCTCGCCCTTCCACGCGAACACCGGGACGCCCTGCGGGTCATCGGGCGTGCCGTGCGGCCCGACGACGACGGCGGCCGCCGCCTCGTCCTGCGTCGAGAAGATGTTGCAGCTCGCCCAGCGCACCTGCGCGCCGAGCGCGACGAGCGTCTCGATGAGGACGGCCGTCTGCACGGTCATGTGCAGGGAGCCGGCGATGCGGGCGCCCGCGAGCGGCTGCGACTCCCCGTACTCGGCGCGCAGCGCCATGAGACCGGGCATCTCGTGCTCGGCGAGGCGGAGCTGGTGGCGGCCCGCCTCGGCCAGGGACAGGTCGCGGACCTTGTACCGGCCGGGGATCTCGTCGAAGCCGGGGGTGGCGCCGGAGGTCGGGGCCTGCGCTGTGGTGGACATGGTTCTCCTGTGCGTTCTCGGTGCCGGCGGAGCCGGTGGTGCCGGCTCGGCGGTGGCTGCCGATGACTGGTCGGTTGCTGCGCTGGGGGCTCCCGTCCGCGCGGGACGGGACCGCGGCCCGCCCGGCACCAGCCTACCGAGGACGACGCCGTCCGGCCGGGGCGCGGACCGCCCGGGCCCGCAGCACCACCGTTCGTCCGGCGCGCGCGCCCGGGCGCGCGCGTAACACGAACGCTTGACCATCTCAAGATCACGAAGGGATAACGATCCCGGTTCCGCCGTCATCCGCGCCATTCCAACGATGCTCGGTCAAGAATCGTCCTGGAATCGCCCCCGGTGCGGGGGTCCTGGGTAGAAGTTGAACCTCGAATCAGGCAGGGTGGGCGCGAACCGATTGACATCGGATCAGCGTGAGGCCCTGTGTGCGCCGGCCCCTGCGGGGGCAACCGGCCGGACGCGCCACCCCAGGGAGGACGTCCTCGCACCCGGGGCCTCCTGCCGTGCCCTCTCGTCGAGCGCCCGCACCCGGGTGCTCCGGAGGGGCGTGACGCTGGTCCACGACCGGAAGGTGGCGACACCCACCGCATGACAGCTCTCAGCACACCCGTGCCGACCGACCCGGCCGCGCACGCCGGCGCCGCGACCGTCGGCACCGACGACCGCGCGACCGCGCTCTCGGTCCGCGACGTCTACAAGGTCTTCGGGCGCCGCCCCGTCGAGGCGATCCGCCGCCTCGAGCAGGGCGCGAGCCGCGACGACGTCAAGCCGCTCGGCACCGCCGCGGTCATCGACGCGTCGTTCGACGTGAAGCAGGGCGAGATCTTCGTCGTCATGGGCCTCTCGGGCTCCGGCAAGTCGACGCTCATCCGCATGCTCAACGGGCTGTGGAAGCCGACGTCCGGGCACGTGCTGCTCGGCGGCACCGACCTCGCCCAGGCCGACGCCAAGCAGATGCGCGCGCTGCGCCGCAAGCACGTGTCGATGGTCTTCCAGCACTTCGCGCTCCTGCCCCACCGCACCGTGCTCGACAACGCCGCCTACCCCCTGGAGATCCAGGGCGTCGGCAAGGCGGAGCGCCGCGAGAAGGCCCGCACCGCGCTCGGCCTCGTCGGGCTCGGCGGCTGGGAGGACTCCCTGCCCTCGCAGCTCTCCGGCGGCATGCGCCAGCGCGTCGGGCTCGCCCGCGCGCTCGCCGCCGACACCGACGTCCTGCTCATGGACGAGGCGTTCTCCGCGCTCGACCCGCTCATCCGGCGCGAGATGCAGGAGCAGCTCCTCGAGCTCCAGCAGACGCTCGGCAAGACGATCGTCTTCATCACGCACGACCTCAACGAGGCGATGCACCTCGGGGACCGGATCGCCGTCATGCGCGACGGCCGGATCGTGCAGATCGGCACCGCCGAGCAGATCCTGTCCGACCCCGCGAACGACTACGTCGCCCAGTTCGTCGCCGACGTGGACCGCACGCGCGTCCTCACGGCGTCGTCCGTCATGGTGCGCCCCGCCGTCGTCGTCCCGCTCTCCGGCGGTCCCCGCCAGGCGAGCCGCACGATGCGCGAGGCGCAGGTCTCGGCCGCGTACGTCGTCGACCGCCAGCGCCGCCTCCAGGGCGTCGTGCGCGACGAGGACGCGGTCGCCGCCCTGAAGAAGGGCCAGGACAGCCTCGACGGGCTCGTGCGCCAGGGCGTCGCGCCCGTCTCCCCCGACACCCCGCTCGCCGAGGTCTTCGCCCCCGCCGCGGAGTCGCCGCTGCCCGTCGCGGTCACGGACGAGCAGGGCCGCCTCGTCGGCGTCGTCCCCCGCGTCACGCTCCTCGAGGCCATGGTCCCCGGCGACCAGCCGAAGACCGGCGAGATCGACCTCGGGCAGACGCCCGTCGTCCAGGACGCACCGGCGGAGGGCTCCGCCCCGCTCGCGGCCGCCCCGACGGAAGGCGGTGCCGCGTGAACGACACCCTCGTCCCCCGCATCCCGCTCGGCGAGTGGGTCGACGCCTTCGTCGGCTGGGTCACCACCACGTTCCGCCCGCTCTTCCGGTTCATCAAGGACGTCCTCGTGGGCGTCTACGACGGGCTCGACGCCGTGCTCTCCGGCCCGCCGTTCTGGGTCGTCGCGATCGCCCTCGCCGCGCTGGCGTTCTTCGTCAAGGGCTGGCGGCTCGCGGTCGGCACGCTCGTCGGCTTCGTCCTCATCGCGGGCGTGAACCAGTGGGACAACGCGATGGACACCCTCGCGCTCGTCCTGCTGTCCGCCGTCCTCGCGATCGCCATCGCGATCCCGCTCGGCATCTGGGCCGCGCGCAACGACCGCGTCTCCGCCGTCGTGCGGCCCGTGCTCGACTTCATGCAGACCATGCCGGCGTTCGTCTACCTCATCCCGACCGTCGTCATCTTCCTCACCGGGCCCGTGCCCGGGATCATCGCGACGATCGTCTTCGCCATGGCCCCCGGCGTCCGGTTCACCGAGCTGGGCATCCGGCAGGTCGACAAGGAGGTGGTCGAGGCCGGCCAGGCGTTCGGCTCGACCCCCGGCCGCATCCTGCGCCAGATCCAGCTCCCGCTCGCCCTGCCCACGATCATGGCGGGCGTCAACCAGGTCATCATGCTCTCGCTCTCCATGGTCGTCATCGCCGGCATGGTCGGCGCCGGCGGCCTGGGCGAGGACGTCGTCGCCGCGCTCCAGCGCGTCGACGTGGCGCTCGGGTTCGAGGCAGGCCTCGCCGTCGTCATCCTCGCGATGTTCCTCGACCGCGTGACCTCCGCGCTCGGCGACCGCGCCCCCGTGGCGCGCGCCCTCGCCGCGGCGCGCATCTGACCGCGCCACCCACCGTCCCCGGCCGCACGCCGGGACCCCGCCCCACGCACCCGCCGTCGGGCACCCCGACCGGGCCCCCCGGCCCACGGAAGGAACGCATGACCCCCGCACGCAAGCGCACCACCCGCACCGCCGCCGTCGCCGCGACCGCCGTCCTCGGCCTCGCGCTCACCGGCTGCGCGTCCGACTCCGGCTCGGGCGGCTCCGGCGACGGCGCCTCCTCCACCGGCGAGGACGAGACGTCGGTCTCCATCGGCATCCCGTCCGGCTGGGACGAGGGCATCGCCGTCTCCCACCTGTGGACCACCATCCTCGAGGACGAGGGCTACGACGTGTCGACGCAGACCGCCGACGTCGGCGTCGTCTACACCGGCCTCGTCGGCGGGGACTTCGACCTCACGCTCGACGTCTGGCTGCCCTACACGCACGCGTCGTACGAGAAGAAGTACGGCGGCGAGATCACCGACCTCGGCTACTGGTACGACGACGCCAAGCTCACCATCGCGGTGAACGAGGACTCCCCCGCGCAGTCCCTCGAGGACCTCGCGGCCATGTCCGACGAGTACGGCAACAAGCTCGTCGGCATCGAGGCGGGCGCCGGCCTGACCGAGATCACCCAGGACCAGGTCATCCCCACCTACGGCCTCGAGGACATGGACTACTCCATCTCCTCCACCCCCGCGATGCTCGCCGAGCTCAAGGGCGCGACCGACAGCGGCGAGAACATCGCGGTCACGCTGTGGCGCCCGCACTGGGCCTACGACGAGTTCCCCGTCCGCGACCTCGAGGACCCCGAGGGCGCGCTCGGCGAGGCGGAGAAGATCCACATGTGGGGCTCGTCCGACTTCGAGGAGCGCTACCCGACGCTGACGAAGATGCTCGGCGCGTTCTCCCTCGACGACGAGCAGCTGTTCTCGCTCGAGAACATGATGTTCAACTCCGACGAGTACGCCGACGAGCAGGCCGCCGTCGAGGCGTGGCTCGAGGAGAACCCGACGTTCGTCGACGACCTCAAGGAGGCCGCGGGCGTCTGACGCCCCGACCACCCGCGCTCCGACGGGCCCGGCAGGGCCCGTCCCGGACGGGCTGCGGTCCCGGTTCGCCGCAGCCGTGCGGGCACCCTCGGTGCCCGACGCCGAAGGCCGGCTCCCTCGCGGGGGCCGGCCTTCGGTCGTGCTGCGGGACGCGGTGCCCTCAGAGCTCGCGCGCGTCGTCCTCCAGCAGCACCGGGATGCCGTCGCGCACGGGGTACGCGAGCGGACGCCCCGGGTCGGTCGAGTGCAGCTCCGGCTCGCCGGAGGGGCTCGTCCCGTCCACGAGGCGGGCGCCCGTCACCGGGCACCGCAGCGCCTCGCGCACCCAGGGGTCGATCTGCAGGCTCATGCTCGCTCCTCGTCGTCGTCCGTGCGCACGAGCGACAGGACGTCGTCGCGCACCTTCTCCATGATGTCCTCGTCAGCGGCCTCGACGTTGAGCCGCAGGAGCGGCTCCGTGTTGGACGCCCGCAGGTTGAACCACCACTGCGGGTGAGAGCCCCAGTGGGAGACCGTCAGGCCGTCGAGCTCGTCGACCTCGACCGGGCCGGCCCCCTGCTGGGTCACGTACGCCTCGACGACGCGCGCACGCGCCGCCGGGACGTCCGCCACGGTCGAGTTGATCTCCCCCGAGGCGACGTAGGGCTCGTACATCTCCGCGAGGTCGGACAGCGCGTGCGGCTGCGACCCGAGCGCGGCCAGGACGTGCATCGCCGCCAGCATCCCGGTGTCCGCGAAGAAGAAGTCGCGGAAGTAGTAGTGGGCGCTGTGCTCGCCCCCGAACACGGCGTCGTGCTCCGCCATCTGCGCCTTGATGAACGAGTGGCCCACGCGCGTGCGGACCGTGCGCGCGCCGGCCGCGCCGAGGAAGTCGGGGACGGCGCGCGAGGTGATGAGGTTGTGGATCACCGTGGGGGTGCGCCCGGCCTCGAGCTCCTTCGCGACCTCCCGCAGGCCGACCAGCGCCGTGACGGCGGACGGGGAGACCGGCTCGCCGCGCTCGTCCACGACGAAGCAGCGGTCGGCGTCGCCGTCGAACGCGAGCCCGAGGTCGGCCCCGTGCTCGACCACGGCCGCCTGCAGGTCCACGAGGTTCTTCGGGTCCAGCGGGTTCGCCTCGTGGTTCGGGAACGTGCCGTCGAGCTCGAAGTAGAGCGGCACGACGTCGAGCGGCAGGGCGGGCAGTCCCGCGCCCGTGCCCAGCACGGCCGGCACGGTGTGCCCACCCATCCCGTTGCCGGCGTCGACGACGACCTTGAGCGGACGGATGCCCGACAGGTCGACGAGGCCGCGCAGGAACGCCGCGTACTCCGCGAGCATGTCGCGGTCCGTGACGGTGCCGGGCTCCTCGGCAGCGGGCGGGAGACCGCCGTCCAGGTACCCCTCCGCGAGGGTCCGTACGTCGATCAGGCCCGTGTCCTGGCCGACCGGGCGCGCGCCCGCGCGGCACAGCTTGATGCCGTTGTAGACGGCGGGGTTGTGGCTCGCGGTGAACATGGCCCCGGGGACGCCCAGCACCCCGGACGCGTGGTAGAGACCGTCCGTCGAGCACAGCCCGATGCGCGTCACGTCCACCCCCGCGGCCGTGAGCCCCGCGGCGAACGCGTCGACGAGCTCCGGGCCCGAGTCGCGCATGTCGTGCCCCAGCACGGCGCTGGCCCGCGTGCCGGCCGGGGCCTCCGGCAGCACCACGGCCCGCGCGAACGCCGCGCCGACGGCCCGGGCCACCTCCGGGTTCAGCTGGTCCGGGACGGTGCCGCGGACGTCGTACGCCTTGATGAGGTGGGAGAGGTCGGTGCTCACGCGACCCACCCTATCCGCGGGTGCACCGCGTGCGACGGCGACGGCTGCTGCGCGTGCTACTGCCCGGCCGCCGCGTACCGCTCCTCGGTCCGCGCCTTCGCCGGGCGCCACCACTCCTCGTGCTCGCGGTACCAGTCCACCGTCCGGGCGAGACCGTCGCCGAACGAGGTGAAGGCGGGCTCCCACCCCAGCTCGGTCCGCAGCCGCGTGGCGTCGATCGCGTAGCGCAGGTCGTGCCCCGCACGGTCCGCGACGAGCTCGTAGTCGTCACGGTCGCGGCCGAAGATCTCGAGCAGGTCCTGGACAACCTGCAGGTTGGACCGCTCGCCGTCCGCCCCGACGAGGTAGGTCTCGCCCACGGCGCCCCGCTCGACGATCGCCCACACCGCGTCGTTGTGGTCGTCGACGTGGATCCAGTCCCGCACGTTCGCGCCCGCCCCGTAGACCTTGGGACGCCCGCCGTCGAGCAGGTTGGTGATCTGCCGCGGGATGAACTTCTCGACGTGCTGGTACGGCCCGTAGTTGTTCGAGCAGTTCGAGATCGTCGCGCGCACGCCGAACGAGCGCACCCACGCCCGCACCAGCAGGTCGCTCGACGCCTTCGTCGAGGAGTAGGGCGACGAGGGGTTGTACGGGGTCGTCTCCGTGAAGCGCGCGACGTCGTCGAGCTCGAGGTCGCCGTACACCTCGTCCGTCGAGACGTGGTGCAGCCGCACGTCGTGGCGGCGCACCGCCTCGAGCAGGGTGAACGTGCCGAGCACGTTGGTCCGGACGAACGGGGACGGGTCCCGCAGGGAGTTGTCGTTGTGCGACTCCGCGGCGAAGTGGACCACGAGGTCGGCCTCGCCCACGAGCCGGTCCACCAGGTCGGCGTCCGCGACGTCGCCCTCGACGAGCTCGACGCGGTCGCGCACCGGGTCGAGGGACCGCGCGTCCCCCGCGTACGTGAGGGCGTCGAGCACGACCACCGCGGCGTCGGGCCGCGTCTCGACCGTGCGATGCACGAAGTTCGCCCCGATGAAGCCGGCGCCGCCGGTCACGAGCACCCGCACAGCCGACCTCCTCGATCCGTCCTCCTGGCGCGGCGAGTCTATCGACGGCGGGCCCCGGCCCCGGGGTCCGCGGCGGCATTTCACCCGCCGCGGCACGGGGCTGTCGTGAGAGCCTGCCGGGATGAAGGGGATCGTCCTGGCAGGAGGCGCGGGCACGCGCCTGCACCCGATCACGCTCGGGGTGAGCAAGCAGCTCCTGCCCGTCTACGACAAGCCGATGGTGTACTACCCGCTCTCCACGCTGCTGCTGGCCGGGGTGCGGGACGTGCTCGTCATCACGACACCGCACGACGCCGCCGCGTTCACGCGCCTGCTGGGCGACGGCTCGCAGTTCGGCATCTCCATCTCCTACGCGGTGCAGGCGGAGCCGAACGGGCTCGCCCAGGCGTTCGTGCTCGGCGCGGACTTCCTCGACGGGGACTCCGCCGCGCTCGTCCTCGGCGACAACATCTTCTACGGGCCCGGCCTCGGCGACCGGCTCCAGCGGTTCGCCGAGATCGACGGCGGCGCCGTCTTCGCCTACCGCGTCTCGGACCCGACGGCGTACGGCGTGGTCGAGTTCGACGGGTCGGGACGCGCCCTGAGCATCGAGGAGAAGCCCGTGCACCCGCGGAGCAGCTACGCGGTGCCGGGCCTGTACTTCTACTCGGCGGACGTCGTCGACGTCGCCCGCTCGCTGCGGCCCTCGGCGCGCGGCGAGTACGAGATCACGGACGTGAACCTGCACTACCTGCGCGAGGGCCGGCTCCAGGTCGAGGTCCTGCCGCGCGGGACCGCCTGGCTCGACACCGGGACGGTCGACTCGCTCCTCGACGCGAGCGACTTCGTCCGCACGATCGAGAACCGGCAGGGCCTGAAGATCGGGGCCCCCGAGGAGGTCGCCTGGCGCCGCGGGTTCCTCGACGACGACGGCCTGCGCGAGCGTGCGGCCGCGCTGGGCCGGTCGCGCTACGGCACCTACCTGCTGTCGCTGCTCGACGCGTGAGCGCCCGGGGCCGAGGCTCCGGCGAGCACGTCGGCCGCCGCGACGACCCAGCGCTCGCGCCAGTCGCCGACGGGCTCGACGCCGGCCCGGCGCAGCGCCTCGTGGCCGAGCACGGACCACGCCGGCCGCGGCGCGGGGCGGGCGGACGCGGCGCTGGGGACGGGGCGGACGATCGCCGGGTCGAGCCCGGCCGCGGCGACCACCTCGCGAGCGAGGTCCCACCAGGACGCCCGGCCCTGCGCCGTGCCGTGGTAGACGCCGCCCGGCGCCGGGGACCGCACCAGCCGCACGACGAGGTCGGCGAGGTCCCGCGCCCACGTCGGCTGCCCCACCTGGTCGTCGACGACCTCGAGCGCTCCGCGCTCGCGCGCCACCCGGGCGATCGTCCGCGGGAAGCACGCGCCGTGCGCGCCGTAGAGCCACGCCGTGCGGACCACGAGGGCGTCCGGGTGCTCGGTCCGCACGGCCCACTCCCCGGCGGCCTTCGTCCGGCCGTACGCGGACCGGGGCGCCAGCGGCGCGTCCTCGGCGTACGGGACCCCGACGGCGGCGGGCCCGCCGTCGAAGACGTAGTCCGTCGACACGTGCACGAGCCGGGCCCCGTGGCGAACCGCCGCGCGGGCGACGTGCTGGGCCCCGACGGCGTTGACGGCGAAGGCCGTCGCCTCGTCCGCCTCGGCGGCGTCGACGGCCGTGTACGCCGCACAGCTCACCACGACGTCCGCGCCGGCGAGCGCGCGCGCGACGGCGTCCCCGTCCGTGACGTCGAGCGCCGCGCGGTCGAGCGCGCGCACGGGCTCCCCGCCGGCGCGCAGCAGCGCCACCACCTCGGCCCCGAGCATCCCGCCGGCCCCTGTCACCGCCCACCGCACCACGACCACCTCCGCACGGCACCCTACCGAGGAGCACCATGAACGTCCGTGAGCTCACCGTCCCCGGCGCGTGGGAGCTGCTGCCGCGCCAGCACGCCGACGACCGAGGGGTCTTCCTCGAGTGGTTCACGGCCGCGGCCCTGCGCGAGGCGACGGGGCGCGACCTCGACCTCGCCCAGGCGAACGCCTCGGTGTCGAGAGCGGGCGTCGTGCGCGGGATCCACTACGCCGACGTCCCGCCCGGGCAGGCGAAGTACGTGACGTGCGTCGCGGGGTCCGTCCTCGACGTCGTGGTCGACCTCCGCGTCGGGTCGCCCGCCTTCGGGCGCTGGGACGCGGTCCTGCTGGACGCCCACGAGCGCCGGGCCGTGTTCCTCCCCGAGGGCGTCGGGCACGCGTTCATGGCGCTCGAGGACGGCGCGACGGTCGTCTACCTGTGCTCGAGCGGGTACGCCCCCGAGCGGGAGCACGGCGTCGACCCGACCGACCCCGAGCTCGCCATCGAGTGGCCGACCACCGGCCCGGACGGGCGCGCCCTCGTGCCGTCGTTCTCCGCGAAGGACGCGGCGGCGCCGTCCCTGCGGGAGGCGCTAGCGGCCGGAGCCCTCCCCCGCGCGGACGAGGTCGCCGCGTTCGTCCGGACGCTGCAGGGGTAGGTCAGTCGGCCTCGGCGCGCAGGACCCGCAGGTGCCCGCGCCGCCCGACCTCGGTGACGTCCGGCGGCTCCGGCTCGGTGCGGACCTTGCCCGCCTCGCGGACGGCGTCGGCGAGCGCCGAGAGGTCGTCGTCGCTGGGACCGGTCTCGACGAACTGCGGCGACAGGCGCACGACCTCCCAGCCGCGCGGCGCGGTGAGCCGCTCCGCGTGCTCGGCGCACAGGTCATAGCTGTGCGGCTCGGCGAGGTGCGCGAGCGGGCCCAGGACCGCCGTGGAGTCGGCGTAGACGTAGGTGAGGGTCGCGACGGCGGCACGGACGCACGCCGTGCGCGAGCACTGCCTGACGGATCTCACGGCCTGACCTTACGCCTTCCCGAGCGGTCCTGGAGACGCCACACGCCGTCCGCGCCCCGCGCCGGGCCGTGGCTGGTCCCGGCCGGGTTCGTGGGAGGGCCCGGCGAGCCCCGGTGCGCAGGGCGACGGCCGACTAGAGTCGTGGTGTGCGTGGCAACTCTCCGTCCCCCGGCTCGCGCCCCGACCCGGCCGGCGCAGGGCGCCGGGCCCGTGACCGCTGGTCGCGACGCAGCGCCGTCACCCCTCCCCCGGTCTCGTTCGACGAGCTCGTCATCCCGCCGCGCGCCCCGGGGCCGGGCGGCCACGGCCCGGTGCCGCGACGCCGCGACCGCCGGGGACGCGGCATCCGGGGTCCTCTCCTGCCGCCGACCGCGCCCGCGAGCCGCACGCGCGCGGAGAAGTTCGACGACGTCGTGCTCGACGTCGTGGAGCGCGTGCAGCGCTCGTGGGCGAAGCAGCTGCGCGGGACGGAGTTCGCGGTGGAGGACGTCCCGCCGTCGGACCCGGCGCCCTGGGAGGACGGCGGCGTGCCGCTCGGCCGGTGCTTCCCGGCCGAGTCGGGCCAGCCCGCCCGCATCGTGGTCTACCGGCGGCCCGTCGAGGCGCGCGCGTTCGACGCCGAGGACCTCGAGGACCTCGTCCGCGACGTGCTCGTCGAGCAGGTCGCGCACCTGCTGGCCCGCACCCCCGAGGAGATCGACCCGCGCTACACGGGCGACCGCTGACCGTCCCCTAGCGTCCGAGCCCGGCCGTGTCCGACGCGCGGACCGCGACCTCGTGCGCGGCGGGCGCCTCCGTGACCGGCAGGAGCACCGACACGAGGCTCGGCGCGCCGTCGCCCTCGTCGCCGCTCGGCGTGCCCGCGCTCGCCGTGAGCGACCAGACGGGGAGCAGGCCGTCGTCCTCCCCGACGACGTCGACCGTCACCGCCGCGGGGACGGCCTCGGACCCCTCCGCCGGCACCGTCGCCGGGTCGAGCGTCTGCGTCGTGCCCGCGCGGAGGGTCAGGGTCGTCGTGCCCGCCTCCGCGCCGCTCTCGTCGTAGACGCGCACGAGGAGCTCGAGCGAGCCCGTCGGCTCGTCCTCGTCGGCACGCGCCGCAGGCACGGCGGCGAGCGTCAGCGCGGAGGACGTGCCCGGGACGAGCGCCACCTGACCGGCGGGCGACGCGTCGTCGGCGGGCCCGGCGCTCTCGTCGGCGCTCGCCGCGTCCGCCACGGGCGGCAGCGGTCGCGCCGCGACCCAGGCGCGGTCGTACTGCCGCTCCTCGTGGAGCAGGTCGGGGTCCGGCTCGCCGCGGCGGTCGACGGACGCGCCGCCGACGACGGGGACGTCGGCGTGCACGGAGACGGCGTACGCACCCGCGGGCAGGCCGCCGAGCGACACGTCCGTGACGACGCCGGGCGTGAGCGCGACCTCCTCGGCCCCGCGCAGGGGCACGGCACCGTCCTCGCCGTAGACCGTGACGCGCGCGGTCCCGGCCTCCTCGCCCGGGGCGAGCAGGCGCAGCTGCGGCGCGTGCGGGTCGTCGACCGCCTCCCCGACGCTCGTGACGCCCGCCAGCGCGAGGTCCGTCGTCGGCTCCGCGCCCGGGACCACGTGGTCGACGCCGAGCGGCACGAGGCCGTCGAGCGTCGAGTGCTGCAGGTACGCCGACACGAGGCCGCCCGACGCGGCCACGTGGACGACGAGGCGGCGCTGCTCGGGGGCCGCCGCCTCGACCAGGGTCACGACCTCCTGCCCCGGACCGACGAGCTGCTGCCCGCCGCCGGAGAGCACGACCTCGCCCCCCTGTCCCCAGACCTGGACCTGGACGACGGCGGGCGTGAGACCGGGGTTCTGGAGCACGAGCTGCGAGCTGCTCCCGATCTCGGTGCTCCCGCCGACGAGCCACTGGCTGATGCCCGGCCGCGAGCAGCTCGCCGCGGCGAGACCGCGCAGGTCTCCCTCCGTCGTCACGGAGCCGACGGACGCGGCCACGCGGGGGGACGCGTCCTGGGCGGGGCGCACCGTCAGGACGCTGCCGTGCTCCGGGTCCTCGACGTCGCCCACGGTGACCTCGGCGCCCGGCCCGGGCGCGAGCTCCTGCTCCTCGGGGTCGCCGCCGTCGAGCACGCCGAGCCCAGCGGTCCCGTCGCCCTCGACGACGGCCCGCAGCCTGCTGGACGTACCGACCGGGGCGGGACCGAACTGCGCGTCACCGACCGTCTCGGGGTCGGTGAGCCGCGCCGGGCCCGGGCAGACCGAGACCTCCTGGGCGGGCTCGACCGTGACCTCCTCGACGGGGTCCGCCGGGGCCGGTGCCGCGGGCAGGAGCGCCGCGCCCGTGCTCCCGAGCACGACGACCGCGCCCACCGCCAGGATGCCGACCAGCCCGGCGCCCGTCGTCGTGACGCGGCGCACCACCGCCCGGGCGCGCCCGGGGCGCGCGTCCTTCTCCGGAGCCTCGTCGGGGCTCGTCCCGTTCGTCGTCGTCACCGTTCCTACCTCGTTCCCGCGCGACGGCGCCGGACCGGCACCGCGAGCAGCACGTACACGACCAGGGTCACGCCCGCCGCCGCCATCCAGCCGGACCGGTGGTCCGCGGCGTGGTACACCTCGAGCCGCCCGGCGTCGGTCCCGAGGGCGAAGGCCTGCAGCCCGCCGGTCGTCGCCGGGTCGACCGCCTCCAGCGGGCGGCCGTCGAGCGTCGCACGCCACCCGGACGACGCGTCCTCCGCGAGGACGACCTGCCGGTCCTCCGCCCCCTCGGGCACGGTCGTGACGACCGGGCGCAGCGCGTCGCGGTCCGCGGCCAGCGGCTCGACGCCCGCGCCGGACTCGACGCGCGCCCACGACGGCTCGCCTCCCTCGGGCACGACGCGCCAGAGCAGCGCCGAGCGGCCCTCCGTCATGCGCTCGAGCCCCGGCACCATGTCGAGCCGGGCGACGAGCTCGGCCCGCGCCTGGTCCTCCGGCGCGGACGCGGGCAGGAGCACGGCCCCGACGCCCAGACGGCCCAGGCCGTCGGCGACGTCCGCCGAGGTCCCGGAGACGAGCTCCGCGACGAGCCGGGGCAGCTCGCCCTCGGTCACCGCGGGGTCGGCCGCCTGCCACGCGTGCACGACGACCGACGAGTCGACCGCCTGCGGACCGTCCGAGCGCAGCGCCGCGTACTCGACGACGCCACCCGGACCGTGCTCCAGGGTGAGCACGCGCGCCTGGCGCGGCGAGGACTGCATCTGGCGGCCGACCGGCGGCACCACCGGCTCGGTCGTGGCCACGACCGAGCCGACCCGGGCGTCGTCGCGGTCGAGCACGCCCACGGTCCAGGACGCGGCGGCCCCGAGGGGCAGCAGGGTGACGACGAGCGCGAGCGCGACGACGGCGCCCGAGCGCCAGGCCGGGGCCCCGGCGCCGGGCCACCGCGGGGCGCCCACGAGCGCGGCACCGAGGAGGGCGAGGAGCGCGAGGGACAGCCCGGCGCCGGGCCACCCCGTGACCGGGGCGTCGGGCGACGCCCCGGCGGCCACGACGGTCGACCCGGCGAGGACGGCGGCGGCCAGCCCGAGCGCCGCGACGAACCACGCCCCCACGGCCAGACGGCGGCCGCGCAGCACGGCGAGCACGGCGAGCACCACGACGACCGCGCCGGCGGCGAACGGGGCCCAGCGCGCCAGGAGGTCGCCGGCGCCGCCCCCGTCGAGCCCGAACCACGCCTCGGGCGCGGTCGGCAGCCCCAGGAGCTGCTGCCACGGCGCGGCGGGCGTCGCCGCGACCGGCGCGCCCGGGTCGGCGAGCAGCAGCCGCCACCCGCCGTCGCCCGCGGTGCGGGCCACGTGCACGAGGAACGGGGCGAAGAGCACGAGGGCCGGCACGGGGACGAGGGCGAGGTAGCGGCGGTGCGCCCGGACCCCGAGCGCCACGACGACGAGCACGACCACACCGACGGGCAGGAGCACGGGCGCCCCGGCGACGGCGACCGCGAACAGCAGGCCCGCGGTCGCGGCGGCCGCGAGCGACCCCGGCTCGCGGCGCGCGCCCCGGCGGACGACGTCCTGCGTCGGGGGCGCGACGACGTCGAGCCGCTGGAGCCCGAGCGCGCGGACGACCGCGAGCGCGAGCCACGGGAGCGTCGCGTGCACGAGGACGGCGCCGACCCGGCCGGCACCCACGGCGGTGAGGAGCGCGGGAGCGGCGACCCAGACGAGCGTCGCCCAGGCTCGGAGCGGCACGGAGCGCGTGACCGCGCCCGCGGCGAACCACGCGCCCAGGCCGGCCGCGAGGAAGCACGCGGGGACGAGCAGGTTCACGGCGGTCTGCGTGGCGCCGCCGGCGAGCAGGGACGCCGGGACCAGCGCGGACACGAACGGGTCCGCCGGCGCGGGCGCGCCGAGCCCCGTGGTGACCCAGCCCGTCGTCGCCGCGCGCCACACGTCCCCGAGCGTCCCCGTGGCCGGGAGGAGCGAGCCGCCGACGAGCCGACCGCCCGCGAGGAGAGCCCCCGCCAGCGGCCCGAACACGACGGCGGTGAACCCCGCCAGCACGACGGCGGCCCCGGCGAGCCCGGCCCGACGCCGCACCGCGAGGGCACGCAGCTCGCGCCGCTCGATGTCGGTCGGCGCCCACGCGGTGCGCCGCTGCTCGGCGCGCGCGAGCCGGCGGTCGCGCCGCTCGACGAGCACCTCGCGCCACGTGCCGCGCAGCGGGCGCAGCGCTCGGCGCGGGAGCGTCCGGGTCCGGCGCGCCACGCGGCGCGCCCGCACGACGGGCCCGACCCGCACGAGCGCCCACAGCGGCGCGAGCAGCTCGTCCCGGGCCTGCCCCGGCTGCTTGACGAGCAGCCGGAACGCGGCGTGGAAGGGTGCGCCGACGACCATGGCGAGCGCGACGAACGGGAGCCACGGTGCCGCGACGCCGACGAGCCGCGCGTGGAGCTGGGAGTGCCGGCGCGCCGCCGACGACGCGTCGGGGTCCGGGGCGGGGAGCGCCGTCGTCCCGCGCCGACGCTCGCGCAGGCCGAGCAGGGAGGCCTGCGCGTGCCGCACCACGGCCGACGGCACGACGACGACCCGGTGACCCGCGAGGCGCGCCCGCCGGCACAGGTCCAGGCCGTCGCCGAACGGGCCGAGCTCGGGGTCGGTCCCGCCGAGCTCCTGCCACACCGACCGCCGCACGAGCGCCCCGGCGAGCCCGACGGCGAGCACGTCCTCGCGCGCGTCGTGCTGCCCCTGGTCGACCTCGTCCTCGTCGATGCCGGTCAGGCGGCGGCCGAGCGGCGTCGTGGTCACGCCCACCTCGACGAGGCGGCTGACCGTGCCCGGCTCGAACGGCGCCGCGGGCTGCGCGTCGGTGCCGGGCACCCAGCGCTCCTGCTTGGGGCCGGCCACCGCGACCGCGCTCGAGTGCTCGACGGCGCGCAGCAGCTCGGCGAGCGCGTCGGGCGCAGGGGCCGAGTCGTCGTGCAGGAGCCAGAGCCACGTGCCCGGCTCGACGTTCGCGAGGGCCGTGTCGACCGCGTCGCCGAACGAGCGGGCGCGCGGCGCCGCGACGAAGCGCGCGTCCCCGAGCTGGAGGCCCTGGTGCTCGCTGCTCGCGTCGCCGGTCGCGGCGTCGACGACGACGACCTCGTGCGGGCTCGTCGTCTGGGCGCGCAGCGCCGCCAGCGTGTGGGCGAGGAACGGGGTGCGGCCGCGCGTCACGACGACCGCCGTGACCGTGGTCACGACGGGCAGCGCGCCCGTCACGGCGGCGACGATCCCGGGTGCCGCGACGACGCCCGGCACGGCGGCGGCGCGCGCGGCGGCCCCCGGCGTGACGTCGCCGGGACGGGCGCTGCGCGCGGACGTGGTGAGGTCGGAGGAAGTCATGTCCCGTCGATCATGCGACGGACACGGCTCCAGGCGCGGCATTTGCGCGCCCCGGTGTGGCGGGTGTCGGCCACCCGTCACGACGGCACCCGTCGGCGACGCCGACGAGCCCTCCGGGCCGAGGCCCGGTCGTCAGACGACGCGGCGCTTGAGCTTGCGGCGCTCCCGCTCGGAGAGCCCGCCCCAGATGCCGAAGCGCTCGTCGTGCTCGAGCGCGTACTCCAGGCACTCGGCCCGGACCTCGCAGCCCGTGCAGACCTTCTTCGCCTCGCGCGTGGACCCGCCCTTCTCCGGGAAGAAGGCCTCCGGGTCCGTCTGGGCGCACAGCGCGCGCTCCTGCCACCCCATGAGCGAGTCGTCGACCGGCTCACCGAAGAGCGGCAGCACCGGTGCCACGCGCTCCACCTCTCGCTCAGCGTCGGAGGGGAAGACCCCGCCCGTCCCGTCCAGCATGTTCCACATTGCTCGCCCCTTCATGCCGTTCGCCGGGCCTCGAGCGAGAACCAGGCAGGAAACTGCATTGAAGAAATTACACGCGTGTCATCCGCGGGCGTCAAGCCGAAATGTGATAGCCCCGCGGAGGGCCCGGGTGAAACCACCACATCTCGGGTGTCGATATCAGCGCCCTAGGGTGGTGTCCATGGTGACCGCTCCCCACTCCCGCACCCCTCGCGACGGCCGTCCTGCCCACGTCTCTGACCTGCTCCGACTCGTCACGCGCGACCCGGGTCGGCCCCGTCTCACGTGGTACGGGGACGACGGCGAGCGCGTCGAGCTCTCCGGCGCGGTGCTCGAGAACTGGGTCAACAAGACGACGAACCTGCTCGTCGAGGAATTCGACGCCGGCCCCGGAACGCGGGTCGTTCTCGATCTTCCCGTGCATTGGCGCACCGTCGTCTGGGCGTTGGCTGCATGGCGCGTGGGAGCCACCGTGGTCCTGGTCGACGAGAATGCCACCGGTCCGGGCACCACGCACGCCGAGGTGGTCGTCACGCACCGTCCCGACGCGTGGACGGGTTCCGGCGCGGAGCTCGTCGCCGTGGCTCTCCCTGCCCTGGCGCGCCGGTTCGACGACGCTCTGCCCCCCGGGGCGATCGACGCCGCGTCGGCGGTGATGAGCTACGGGGACCGGCTCGGCTGGGCACCCGAGCCGGATCCGACGCTGGACGCGCTCGTGGACCCGCGCGCGGACGGACCCCTCGTCGTCCGCCACGAGAGCCTCGTGCCGCCCTCCGCCGGCGTCGGGGACGCCGGGCCGGGGCCGCGCGCCCTCGTCGGGCTGGAGGTCGGCTCGGTCGCCTCCACGCTGCGCGAGGTTCTCGCCCTCCTGGCCGCCGACGGGTCCGCGGTCGCGCTCTCCCCTGCCACGGCCGGTCTGCTGTCGGCCGACGAGCAGCGGCTCCAGCGCCTCGTGTCGACCGAGCGCGTCACCCGCTGACGCGCTCGGCCGAGGCCGTGGACCGCGCAGGCCGTCAGTCGCCGCGCATCTTCTCCACGACGGCGTGCGACTCGCCGTCCGCGACGACCACACCCTTCTCGAGGAGGACGCCGCGGTCGCACAGGTCGGCGACCATGTCGAGGTCGTGGCTGACGATCACCAGCGTGCGGCCCTCGTCGCGCAGCTGGCGCACACGCTCGAGACACTTGCGCTGGAACGGCTCGTCCCCCACCGCGAGGATCTCGTCGATGAGGAAGACCTCCGGGTCGGAGTGCACCGCGACGGCGAACGCGAGCCGCAGGAACATGCCGGAGGAGTAGAACTTCACCTCGGTGTCGATGAACTTCTCGATCTCGCTGAACGCGACGATCTCGTCGAACCGCTGCTCCACCTGCTTCTCGGACATCCCGAGGATCGCACCGTTCAGCAGGACGTTCTCGCGACCGGTCAGGTCGGGGTGGAAGCCCGCACCGACCTCGATGAGACCCGCGACCCGCCCCCGCGTGCCGATCGAGCCCGCGTCGGGCTGCAGCACGCCGGAGATGAGCTTGAGCAGGGTCGACTTGCCGGAGCCGTTGAACCCCAGCAGCGCGACCGTCTCGCCCTCCTCGACGGTGAGCGAGACGTCGTCGAGCGCGAGGAAGGTGTCGGACAGGTCCTTGCCCCGGACCATCGCGACGGCCAGCTCCTTGAGAGAGCGGTTGTGCCGCAGCGTGAACCGCTTCTGGACGTGAGAGATCTCGATGGACGACGTCATCACAGCTCCTGCGCGAAGCGCCCCTCGAGGCGCCGGAAGACGGACTGCCCGAGGAACACGACCACGACCGAGATGGCGAGGCCGACGAAGCCCCACATCCACAGGTTCGGCGGCATCGCGGCGGTGCGCGACGTGGCGGGGAACCAGAAGCAGTAGTGGAAGAGCTCCACGGCGGCCGTGATGGGGTTGAGCTGGTAGACGGTGAAGAGCCAGCCGGGCAGCGTGTCCCGGACCATCTCCCAGCTGTACAGGATCGGCGACGCCCAGGTGGCGACCATCACGATGAGGTCGACGAAGTTCTCGGCGTCGCGGTAGAAGACGTTGATCGCACCGGCTAAGAGCCCCAGCCCGAGCGCGAGCGTCGCGATGATCACCAGCCCCAGCAGACCCGCCGCGACCTCCGCCGGGTTCGGCCTCCACCCCGCGATCACCGTACCGACCAGCAGGACGACGAGCTGCGGGAAGAAGTGCACCGCCGAGACGTAGATCGACGCCACCGGGAACAGCTCGCGCGGCAGGTAGATCTTCCGCACGAGCGGCGCGTTCCAGACGATGGAGCGCGTCGCGTTGCCGAAGCCCTCGCCGAAGAAGTTGATGACGACGATGCCCGAGAAGAGGTAGACCGCGTAGTCCTCGATCTGGTCGCCCAGCCGGAGGAACAGACCCATCGCCACGAAGAACACGGCGAACTGGGTCGCCGGCTTGACGTACGACCAGGCCATCCCCAGCACCGACCCGCGGTAGCGGACCCGGAGCTCCTTGCGGACGATCAGGCGGAGGAGGAACCGTCGGTCGAGGACGTCGAGGAGACCTCTGCCCTGCCCGGGGGCGACGAGCGGAGCCGGTGCGTTCACGACGACGGCGGGTTGTCGGAGAAGGTCCGCTCCCACGCCTCGACGGACGTGATGCGCGGGAGCGCGTCACGGTAGGTGGTCCGCAGGTCGCCCCACCGCGCGAAGAGCTCCGCGTGGAGCTTCACGGCCTCGGTGAGCATCGTGCGCACGACCCGCGGGTCCCTCCGGTGCCAGGAGACACCGGTGCCCTCGGCGTTGGAGACGATCGCGGAGTCGTACTGCGACAGGCGCCACCACCGGGCGTCCTGGTGCGGGACGACGGCCTCGGGACGCTCCCGCTTGTTCTCCGGGACCGGCTTGGCGATCTGCCGGACGACGGTCTTCGCCGCCCACGGCCCCAGCATCAGGCGGCTGGGCATCTGGACGCCACGCCCCTTGTTCCGGGGCTTCGCCGCCGCGGGCGCGGGGAACTCGTCGAGGTCGGGCTTGAGCTGGGCGTCCGTGAAGTCCTGCGTGAGCCGACGGATCTCCGGGAGCTTCGTCCCGATCATCCCGTGCAGGCCGTCCGGTCCGGCGAGGACGTCCCGCATCGCGAGGATGCGCCCCTGCTCGGTGTAGTACTGCATCGAGATCAGGTGCTTGACGTCCATGTACGTGGACTCGCGGAGCACCCGCCCGCCCCGCTCGTACAGGGAGTAGAGCAGCGCCGTGATGAGCCGGTTGCGCTCGTGGAAGTACGACTGCCATCCCACGAGGTCGTCCTTGTCCCCCCACGACACGTGCCAGACGGCCGCCCCGGGGAGCGAGACCGTCGGGAAGCCGTGCGCCCGCGCACGCAGGCCGTACTCGGCGTCGTCCCACTTGATGAAGACCGGGAGGGACAGGCCGATCGTCCGGATCACCTCGGTGGGGATGAGGCACATCCACCAGCCGTTGTAGTCCACGTCCGCGCGCCGGTGCAGCCACGAGGTGGCCCGGAGCCCGCTCTCGCGGAAGTCGTGGCCGTTCTCCATGTCCGGGTGCGGGACGCCGGGCTGGATGCGCCACGGCTCGACGATCTCGCCGAAGGTGTGCAGGACCGAGCGGTTGTACATGTCGAACATGTGCCCGCCGACGAGCGTCGGCACCCGCGTGAAGTCCGCGAACGTCACGAGCCGCAGGATGCTCTCCGGCTCGAGGACGATGTCGTCGTCGAGGAGGATCACGTAGTCGCTGCGGCCGGCCGTGACGGTCTCGTACATGGCGCGCGAGAAACCGCCCGAGCCGCCGATGTTGGCCTGCTTGATGATGCGGAGCTGGTCGCCCATCTCCGCCGCCACGTCGGCGAAGCCGTCCTCGTCCTCGACGCGCTGCGACCCCTGGTCGACGATGATCAGCTCGTCGAGGAGCGCACGTACGGAGTCGTTCTCGGCCACGCTGCGGATCGTCTCGAGGCAGAAGTCCGGACGGTTGAACGTCGTGATGCCGAGCGACGTCCGGCCGTGCCGCGCCGCTTCGTCCTCGACCTCCCACACCGCGCTCTCGAGCACCAGGGGCTCGGTGCCGCCGATGAGGTCGAACCAGTACCACCCGCCGTCACCGAACCGGTCGAGCGGGAGGTCCACCGAGATCGTCTGGTCCCCCTCCACGTGGAACGACTCCACCCGGTGCTGGGCGC
The DNA here is from genome assembly GCF_046159675.1 of Cellulosimicrobium sp. RS. Taxonomy (NCBI): domain Bacteria; kingdom Bacillati; phylum Actinomycetota; class Actinomycetes; order Micrococcales; family Promicromonosporaceae; genus Cellulosimicrobium; species Cellulosimicrobium sp. RS. The sequence continues at coordinate 203,217 of NZ_JBJXVU010000006.1, forward strand.
CCTTCGCGTTCGAGCGGTAGACCGTGAGGTTCCCGTTGCCCACGAGCTCGGCGGTCAGCCGGACGGAGCGCACCACGGTCCACCGGCGCCAGTACCCGGCGGGGAACGCGTTGAAGTAGCTGCCGAACGAGACGCGGCGCCCGGCCCGGACGCTCATCGACAGACGGCTGCGGATGTCCTGGGCACGGACGGACTCGGAGACGCGGGGGGCCGCGCCCGCGCCCGCGCCCGTCCGGAGCGACTCGAAGTCCGTCTTGGACGGTGCCGGTCGCGCCTCCCCCGCCTCGACGTAGAGGGCCAGGCTGTCGGAGTCGGACTCCACCGGGAAGATGACCCGCTGGACCGTCCGCATGGTCCCGCTCTGCGTCGTCGTCTGCTGCTCCTCGGTCGCCGTCACGCGTCGACCCCTCCGCTCTCGATTCGCGTGCCCCCGCCGAAGTGCGGCGCAAGCTTGTTGTCGACCACGGAGAGCGCTGCTCCGATGGCCATGTGCATGTCGAGGTACTTGTAGGTACCGAGCCGGCCGCCGAAGATCACGTCCGTCTCCCCCGCCGCGAGGTCGCGGTACTTGAGGAGGCGCTCCCGGTCCGCCGACGTGTTCACCGGGTAGTACGGCTCGTCGGCGCGGTCGGCGAAGCGGGAGAACTCCCGCATGATCACCGTCTTGTCCGTGGGGTAGTCCCGCTCGGGGTGGAAGTGCCGGAACTCGTGGATGCGCGTGTACGGCACGTCCGCGTCGGCGTAGTTCATCACCGGGGTGCCCTGGAAGTCACCGACCGGGAGGACCTCCTCCTCGAAGTCGAGCGTGCGCCACGACAGGTCGCCTTCGGCGTAGTCGAAGTAGCGGTCGACCGGCCCCGTGTAGACCACGGGCACGTTGCCCACGACGTTGCCCTTGCTCACCGGCTGGGACTCGTCGAAGAAGTCGACGCCCAGACGCACCTCGATGTTCTTGTGGTCGGCCATGCGCTCGAGCCACGCCGTGTAGCCGTCGACCGGCAGACCCTCGTACGTGTCGTTGAAGTACCGGTTGTCGTACGTGTACCGCACCGGCAGCCTCGAGATGATCGACGCGGGCAGCTCACGCGGGTCCGTCTGCCACTGCTTCGCCGTGTACTCACGGATGAAGGCCTCGTACAGCGGGCGCCCGATGAGCGAGACCCCCTGCTCGTCGAGGTTCTCCGGCTTCTTGCCGCCGAGCTCGGCGGACAGCTCCTTGACGAGCGCGCGCGCGGCGTCGGGGCCGTGCGCCGAACGGAAGAACTGGTTGATCGTGCCGAGGTTGATCGGCATCGGGAAGACCTCGCCACGGTGCGTGGTGTACACGCGGTGCACGTAGCTCGTGAACGCCGTGAAGCGGTTGACGTACTCCCAGACCCGTTCGTTCGACGTGTGGAACAGGTGCGCGCCGTAGCGGTGCACCTCGATCCCGGTCGACTCCTCGGCCTCGCTGTAGGCGTTGCCACCGATGTGGGACCGGCGGTCGATCACGAGGACCTTCCGGTCGAACTCTGCGGCGATCCGCTCCGCGACGGTCAGGCCGAAGAAACCCGAACCGACAACGACAAGGTCGGCGTCCACTCAATCTCCTTAGGTAGCACGCTGGCCGGGACAGCCTACGTGACCGGCACGGCCGGGAATGCCCGCAGCGGGTCGCGGGGAACGGTCAACACGGAACGTTCACGCGCGAGGACTACCCGCAGGACGTGATCGCGTACACCCGCGCCGACCCGCCCTCGTCGACGAGCTCGAGACCGAGCGGCAGGTCCTCGGGGTCGTCGAGAAGAGCCTCGTAGCGGACCTGGTTCTCGTTCTCCGGCCAGTAGGGCCGGGAGTCCGTGTAGAGGTGCGTCACCCCGGTCCGCTCCAGCGCTGCGCAGACGTCGTCGACGTCGCTCCGCGAGTCGAGCTCCGTCGCGAGGAGCAACTCGTCCGGCCCCCAGCTCCCGCTGATGTGCGGGAACACGACGTCGTGACCGGTGAGCCCGTAGACGAACGGCGCGCCGGTGAAGGGGGACCCCAGCACGACCGCGTCGTCCGGCAGCTCGTCCTCGAGGCGGTCGATCATGTCGAGCTCGTCCTGCGTGACCATGCCCCAGCGGCCCTCGGGGTCGGCGTAGTAGAGGTCGTACATCCACTGCCGTCCGTCCGCACGCAGCCACCCGCTGCCGACGACCACCGCGACGAGGGCGACGGCGGTGACCACCTCGGCCGCGACCGCGGCCCGACCGGCACCGCGGCCGTCCAGGGCGCGGCGGACCGCCTCGCCCGCACCCACCAGACCGAGCGCGGTCAACGGTGCCATCACCACCACGCAGAGCGCCCCGATGCGCAAGGGGTCCGAGTACCACGGGCCGACGACCCACTGGAGCGCGGGCAGCGGCGCGACGGTGAGCGTGTACATGCCCAGCACGATCAGCAGGCTGACCGTGAGCCACCGCCCCCGGCGCAGCAGGAACGTCGTGAGGATCCCCAGGACCACGAGGCCGAGCAGCCACCAGGCACGGTCCGTGTTCCCGTAGAGCATGGCGCCCTGCTGGGAGTCGGTGACGACGCTGAGGACGGCGTCGAGGCGCCCTTCGAGATGCTCACGCCGGTACGACGACACCGAGCGGACCAGAGGGGAGAACAGGAGGACGACGGCGAGCACGACGACCGCGACGGGGATCCCGACCACGACCGACCGCACCGCCCGGGAAGCCTCGCGGTAGCCGCGTGCGGCACGCCACCACGCCGCCGCCCACACCGGGGCGCTGAGCACCACGTAGGCGAGCAGCCCGTTGGGGTGGCAGACCGTGACCCCGCCGAGCACGGCCACGAGCCCCGTCAGCACCGCGGGTCTGCTGCCGGGGTCGGCCCCCGGCAGCGCGGCACGTCGCATCCCCGTCAGCCGGACGGTCAGGGCGAGCGCGACCGGCACGAGCGCGAAGGCGAGCGCGTTGGGCCAGAGCGTCCCGACCGACTGGATACGAGCGGGGAACGCGATGAACGCACCGCCCAGGCACATCGCCACGACGGGTGCGAGGCGGCTCGTCGGCACGACCGCACCGACCAGGCAGGCCAGCCCCAGCGGCCAGACGACCGCGGCCACCACGATGGCCGTGACGTTCACCGCGGCCGGGATCGAGTCGCCGACGACGAGCGCGACGAGGTCGTGCCACCCGGCCGGGTAGAAGCGCTCGACCTGCGGGTTGCTCGACACCGCGCCGAGGTGGAGCGTCGACCCGTCACCCGTCTCCAGGATCCATCGCACCGCGTTCACGTGGAAGGGCGTGTCCCACGTCTGGGCGGGCATCCCGGGGTCGATCATGCCGCGCTTGATCGGGAGCGCCGCGAGGGGAGCCGACACGACGAGACCCACGAGGGTCCACAGCGTGGAGGGCGGGGAGGCGGCGTCGGTCGGCCAGCGGCTGCCGAGCAGGCGTCGCAGACCCAGCACGCACACCACCGCGACCACCGTGACCACGAGCGCACCGAGCCGGCCCCACGGCATCCCGACGAGATCGAGGAGCACCGCGCCGGCGCCGAGGACGGCGACGCTCGCCGCAGGGGCGACAGCGAGCAACCAGACGCGCCGCAGGCCGAGCGCCGCGCCGACGGCGAGGCCCGGCCCGAACAGGAACAGCAGCGCCCACCCGAGCTCGTCCAGGACGGACCACCAGCTCACCGAGCCCTCGATTCTTCACTCACGACGGGACCTCGCCCGGCGGTTCGCGTGCCGGGCGGGCATCAGCGGCTCCCGTCGGACCGCCACCGCGACCCATGCCCGATACAGGGCACGCCGGACCGGTTCGCCCAGGACACGATATCCGCCCCGGACGAGAACGTTGCGCACGAACTGCGCGAGCGTCGTGAACCCGATCGCCCGCATCCGCCGCTGCAGCTCGATCTCGGACCGCAGGAGCCGGCGTCCGCCGCGCCGTCGGTAGGCCCCGGCGTCGACGCGGTACAGCACGAGGGGGTCGGGGACGTTCGCCACCCGGGCACCGCGCGCGATCATGCGGGCGAAGAGCCAGTAGTCCTCGAGGAGGTCGAGGTGCTCGTAGCCACCGGCCTCACGGACCGCGCTGCGACGGAACACCACGGTCGGGTGGTTGAACGGGGACGCGAACCGGGCCCGTCGCACGATCTCCGCCTGCGTCGTGGGAGGCACGCGGACGAGCCCGTCGCCGGGCCGGCTGTCGTCGAGCTCCTCGATGGCGCTGCCCACGAGGTCGAACCCGCGCTCGAGGAGCGGCAGCTGGGCGGCGAAGCGCTCCGGGCGCGAGACGTCGTCGGCGTCCTGCCGGGCGACGACCTCGTGACGACAGCGCACGAGGCCGGCCTCCAGGGCGCGGGCGAGGCCGACGTTCGCCTCGAGCCGGACATGGTCGACCGGGACGGCGGAGGCGGCGACGAGCGCGAGGACGGCCTCGTCGAGCTCCGGGCCCGTCGGGCCGTCCTGCACCAGCACCACCTCGTCCGGCGGGAGCGTCTGGTCGGCCGTCACAGAGAGGAACGACCTCCGCAGGTGCTCGGGGTCGTCGCTGCGGTAGTACGGGAGAAGGACGGAGAACGGCGTCGTCGTCACGCCGTGGACCGTTCGAGCCGCTCGACCGAGGCGCTGACCAGACCGAGCCCGGCGAGGACCCGGCTGTTGGGCCGCGGGCGGCGGAACACCCCGTCCCGCAGCCCCTTCACCCCGGCCGCCAGGAGCGTGCGCCGGTCCTGCGAGCGCGCGGCGGTGCGCAGCCACCGTCGTGCGCTGGCCCCGGCGTACAGCACCCGCTCCGACGGCGAGAGCGACGACGAGCGGGTGAGCATCCAGATCTTGTTGCGCACCTCGTAGTAGAACCGAGGACCGGGGTCGGCGTCCGTCGCCCCGAAGGTCTTCGTCCGGTGCTCGACGACGCTCCGCGGCACGTGCAGACCGGTCCCCGAGCGCAGCAGGCGGGCGGAGTACTCGAAGTCGTCGTTCCAGATGAAGTAGTCCGCCACGGGCAGCCCGTGGTGCCGGACCGCGCGCGCGTCGACGAGCATCGAGACGAACGAGGAGGACCGTACCGGCACCGCCGCGACCGAGGCCGCGGACCGCACCTCGGCGCCCGCCGCGCCCGGCCGCCGCCGCGGCGTGTTCATCGGGTGGTCGCGGCCGTCGGTCCACACCACGCGGCTCCCCAGGAGCGCGACGGGCCCCCCGTAGCCGTCGCGCGCGGCCAGGAGCTCCTGCAGCGCCCCCGGCGTCGGGATCGTGTCGTCGTCCATGAGCCAGACCAGGTCGGCGGCCATCTCCTCGACCGCGTGCGCGAGGCCGACGGCGAAGCCCCCGGCACCGCCGGTGTTGCGTGCCAGCTCCAGCACGGTCGGCGCCACGCGGTGGGTCGCGGCGACGACCGCCGAGTCGTCCGGCGACGCGTTGTCCACGACGAGCACCGCGTCCACCGGCCGCGTCTGGACGGCGAGCGCGTCGAGCGCCTCCACGAGCAGGTCCCGGCGCGCGTACGCGACGACGACCGCGACGACCCGCGCCGGCGCGCCGCCCGAGGTGGTCACGCCGTCCCGCCCCCGAGCACGATGCGCGGCGTGCCGGACCAGCGCGCGGCGTCGGTGACCCGACGCCCGTCCACGACGAGGCGGACCCCCGGCAGGCGGTCCGGACCCAGCTCCGCGTACTCCGCGTGGTCGGTCTGCACGACGGCGAGGTCGGCGGCGTCGCCGTACGCGTACGGCTCGAGGCCCAGCGACCGCAGCTCGTCGTCGGAGTAGAGCGGGTCGTGGACGACGACGGTCGCGCCTCGCTCCTCGAGCGCCCGGACGGTGGCGAACACGCCGGAGAACGCCGTCTCCTTCACCCCGCCGCGGTACGCGGCCCCGAGCACCACGGCGCGCAGCCCCGAGAGGTCGCCCAGCACCTCGGCGGCGCGCTCGACCACGCGGTCCGGCATCGCGGCGTTCACGGCGCGGGCCTCGCGGACGATCGACGCCTTCGGGTCGACCGACAGGTAGAGGCGGGGGTACACCGGGATGCAGTGACCCCCGACCGCGATGCCCGGGCGGTGGATGTGGCTGTACGGCTGGGAGTTGCACGCCTCGATCACGGAGTACACGTCGATGGCGTGCTCGTCGGCGAACAGGGCGAACTGGTTCGCGAGGCCGATGTTGACGTCCCGGTAGGTCGTCTCGGCGAGCTTGGCGAGCTCCGCCGCCTCGGCGGACCCCAGGTCCCACACCCCGTTCGGACGGGCGAGGTCGTCGCGCTCGTCGAACGTGAGGACCGCCTCGTAGAACTCCCGGGCCCGCTGCGCGCCGGCCTCCGAGAGCCCTCCGACGAGCTTCGGGTAGCGACGCAGGTCCGCGAACACCCGTCCCGTCAGCACGCGCTCCGGCGAGAAGACGAGGTGGAAGTCCTCGCCCTCGCGCAGGCCGGAGACCTCCTCCAGGAGCGGCTTCCAGCGGTGGCGCGTGGTGCCGACGGGCAGCGTCGTCTCGTACGACACGAGGGTCCCGGGGGTCAGGTGCTCCGCCAGCGACCGCGTCGCGGCGTCCATCCAGCCGAAGTCGGGCTGCGCCGTCTCCTCGTCGACGAAGAGCGGCACCACCAGCACGACGGCGTCCGCACCCGGCACCGCGTCCCCGTAGTCGGTCGTCGCGCGCAGCCGGCCCGCGGGGACGAGCTCCGTGAGCTTCTCCTGGAGGTGGGCCTCGCCGGGGAACGGCTCCACCCCGGCGTTGACCTTCTCGACGACGGCGGGATTCACGTCGACGCCCACGACGTCGTGCCCCTGGTCGGCGAACTGGACGGCAAGGGGAAGCCCGATCTTGCCCAGTGCGATGACAGCGATGCGCATGGTGATCCTCAGTGGTGCGTCGTCAGGATGGTGGTCCGAGAGAACAATAGGCGTGCTCAGCGCGTCGCCAGAAACGAGGCCGCCATGAGTCGTGGCGGGGCCTCGCGGGCGAGGAGCCGTGTCAGGTCGCGCGGTGCCACCGTGTCCGGTCGCCCGTGCCGACGCCGACCGATCGATGCGGCGATCAAGGCCTCCGCGGCGACGTCGGGCGCGCGCACCGCGTCGAGGAGGCGACGGTCTGCGAAGGAGAGCACACGGTCGAAACCCGGAGCGGCCTCGTGCAGCGCGACGGCGACGGCCCGCAGGTGCCGACGCTCGTCCGTCGTCCAGAACTCGGGGGCTTGCCGGTGGAAGACCGCCCCGAAGACATGGATCCTGAGGATCTTGACCGCGACCGACCGACGCGCGGTGAGGTCCAGCGCGGCGAACCACGGCATCGTCAGCAGGTCGCCGACGAACGCGAGCTCGTCCCCGATCGACCGGGGCGCGTACGTCACCCGCTCGACGGCGTCGTCACCGATCACGTACGAGGGCCCACGCCGGTCCAGCGCCACGCGCGCGCCCGCCCACAGCGCGGTCGCGAAGGCGACGTCCTCCCCGACCGGGAGGCCTGCGCGCATCCGCAGGCCCAGGCGGTCGATCGTCGGTCGTGCCATGAGCCCGAGCGGCGCGCTGCGGTACGCGAGACGGTCCTTGACGAGGTCCAGGTCCCGGGCACGGCCGGGCCGTGCGGGCGGTGTCGGCACGCGGCTCCCGCTCGCGTGCCTCAGGCGCGGTACCACCGCCTCCGCCCCGGTCGCCCGCGCGAGCGCGAGCCATGACGCCAGGGCACCCTCCTCGAGCCAGTCGTCCGAGCCCATGATGCCCACGAAGGGTGCTTCGGCGTGGTCGAGACCGAGGTTGAACGGTCCGGCAGGACTCGGGATGCCGTCGTGCAGCTCGAGCAGCCTGACGCGGCCCCCGACCTCGTCGAGGATCCCGCTCCCCAGACCGTCGGCGATGCGCGCGCGGTCGATGTTGTGGCACACGACGGTGAGCCGGACCCGCACGTCCTGGTGATCCAGCACCGACGCGGCGGCCCGGGCCACGGGCCGCCTCGCGTCGTGGACGGCGACGACGACGTCGACCTCGGGAGCAGTCACCGCCGCGTTCCGCCGCGTGTCCGCAGGGCGTCCCGGTACGCCCCCGCGTAGCCGTCCTGCACGGCCTCCGGGCTGAACCTGTCCCCGATGGTGCCCGCGATCTGCGCGGCGTCGAGCACGCGCGTCCGGTCGTCCGTCGCGAGGATGGCGTCGGCGTAGGCCCCGGCGTCCTGGACTCCCACGAGGCTCCCGACCTCCGGCTCGATGTACTCGCCCTGGCCCCCGGTCGCGCCGACCACGACAGGCCGCCCGTGCACCAGCGCCTCAGCCGCCGAGACGCAGAAGTTGTCCGCCCGTGTGGGCAGGAAGAACATGTCGGCGTCCGCGAGGACGCGCGAGACGCCCCGGGCGTCCTGCACGCCGGCCAGGTGGACGCGGTCCGCGACCCCCAGCTCGCGGGCGCGCTCGAGGACGCGGTCGCGGAGCGGGCCCGAACCGACCCAGGTGAGGTCCGCGACGACGTCGCGCTCCCGGAGCGCGGCGATCGTCTCGACCGCGAGGACGGGGTCCTTCCTGTCGATCAGACCGCCCACGGCGGCCAGCCGCAGCGCCTCGGTCCGCGCGGGGCGCCCAGGGAGCGGCCGGGGAGCGGGCACGATGCACGGGACGATCACGGTGCGGCCCGTGCGGACCGCACGGATCGGCCGCGCCAGGTAGTCGCAGACGGCGGTCACGACGTCGGGCCGTGCCAGGAGCGGCCGCAGCGCCGGGAGCGCGACCCGCCAGGACGCGGGGAGCGTGGACGGGTTGGTCAGGCCCGACCAGTGCTCGGTGTGGACCCACGGCACGTCCGGACGGCCCAGCCCGAACGGGAGGAGCGCGGAGAACGCCATCGTGTGGACGAGATCGGCACCCCGGAGCAGAGGTCGGAGCTCCCGCGCCGCACGCACGACGTGATCGGGCCTCTGGGTCGACATCACGACGCGACGCACCGTGACGCCGTTCCGCTCGACGACGGCCTCGCCGTCGTGGTGCGAGGGGGGCACGAGATGGACGACCTCGACCTCGTGGTCACGCGAGAGCACCTCGACGTCCTTCTCGACGAAAGCACCGAGGGAAGGGCTCGACCCGGTCGGATACCACGTGGTCACGGCGACGATCTTCATCACGGAGGACGGTACCAGGGCGACCGGATAGCATCGTCGCCCGTGAAGCTCCTCAGCGTCGTCGGCGCCCGCCCCCAGTTCGTCAAGCTCGCCCCGATCGCTCGCGCCGCGTCCGCGGCGGGTGTCGAGCACGTCATCGTGCACACCGGCCAGCACTACGACCCGATGCTGTCCGACGTGTTCTTCCAGGACCTCGAGATCCCGGACCCCGACGTGCACCTCGGCGTCGGGTCCGGGAGCCACGGCGTCCAGACGGGCGCCATCCTGGGAGCTCTCGACGGCGTCCTCGAGGAGCACCGCCCGGACTGGGTGCTCGCCTACGGAGACACCAACTCGACGCTCGCCGCCGCCGTCGCCGCCGTCAAGCTGCACTTCCGACTGGCGCACCTCGAGGCAGGCCTGCGGTCCTTCAACCGACGCATGCCCGAGGAGCACAACCGGGTCCTCACCGACCACGCCGCGGACCTGTGCCTCGCACCGACCGAGGTCGCGATGGGGCACCTCGCGGCCGAAGGGCTCGCCGAGCGATCGGTCCTCGTGGGTGACGTCATGACCGACGTCCTGTTCCAGGTCCGCGACGCCGTCTCCGGCCAGCCCGCCGACCTCGTGACGGAGCTCTCCCTCGAGCGGGGCGGGTACTACGTCGCGACGCTCCACCGCGCGGAGAACACCGACGACCCGCAGCGCCTCCGCGCGATCGCCGACGCCCTGTCCTCGTTGGACCGCCCCGTCGTCCTCCTGGCGCACCCTCGTGTCGTCGCCAAGGCCGCGCTCCACGGCGTGACGCTGGACCAGGGCTCCCTGCGGGTGCACGCCCCGCTCGCCTACCCCGACCTCGTCGCCGCCGTGCTGGCGAGCGCCGGTGTCGTGACGGACTCGGGCGGTCTCCAGAAGGAGGCGTTCCTCCTGCGGGTGCCGTGCACCACCGTCCGCACCGAGACCGAGTGGGTGGAGACCGTCGACCTGGGCTGGAACGTCCTCGCGGACACGACCGAGGAGATCGCGGCAGCCGTCGGCCGCCCGGCGCCTCGGCCCACTGAGGCGGCGCCCTACGGCGACGGCGCGGCCGCCCGCCGGGTCCTGGAGGTCCTGGCGTCGGCGTAGCCGCCGGCGCCTCCCCCTAGTCCGGGACGTGCGGGTCGATCCACGCGTCGAGCAGGACGCGGGCGCTCATCTCGCCGTCGTGCACGGCACGGACGAACTCGCGCCCCGCGTCCGCGACCTCCGACCGTCGGCTCGCGTCACGCGCGAGGTCCTCGACGACCGCCTCGATCACGTCCGGCGCCGCCTCCACGACCGGGAGCTCACGACCGGCCGCGGCACGCACGGTGGCCCGGACGTCGTCCAGGACGTGCCCGACGACGACGCAGCCCGCCGCCATGGCCTCGCACGCCGCCACGCCGTAGGACCCCAGCCGGAACTGGTCGAGCACGATGTCCGCGTCGGCCCAGAGCGAGGGCATCCGCGACGACGGGACACCGGAGATCTCGCGGTACTCGATGATCCCGCGGTCGTGCAGGCGCTGCATCGCCGGGCGGATCAGCTCCGTCCCCTTGATGCCCGCGTTGCTCGGGACGTGCGCGACGACGGGGACGGATCTCTCGTCACCTCGGGCGACGGACCAGCGGTCCGGCTCGACGACGACCGGTACCCACGCCGCGCGAGGCAGGTCTGCCAGGAGGTCCGGCGTCGAGACGAAGAGCGGTCGGCCCAGCCGGTCCAGCAGGTCGATGTTCCGCCGCGCCTCCGCCTCGTGGCGAGCGACGTACATGTCGGGGTCCAGGTAGGGCGACCAGGGCGTCCGCCGGACGTGCCGAGACGGCAGCCTGACGTCCGTGCCGTGGGCGAGGTAGGCCGTGGACACCCCTGCGGCGGCGAGCTCGGCCCCCTCCGCCTCGACGTCACGCCAGAACAACCGCCCGAACAGCGGTCGCTCCGCCTCGACCAGCGCGTGGGTGAATCGACGCACGGCGGCGAGCTCGGCCTCCTGCCAGGCACGGGACCTGTGGTACACCGCCTCGGGCACCTCCGTGTCGGAACGGAAGGCGAAGCCTCGCGGGACCTCGACGCTCATGTTGCGCGCGCCGACGTCGGGCCGGGCCCGCTCCAGGGCGCGCGCCCACGCGTACCCCTGCTCCGAGTAGTTGACGGGACCGATGTAGACCCGCGTCGGGGTCGGCGGGAGCGAGGTGGGCGGAGGCACCGCGTCGCGACGGACGGCGCCGAAGCGCCACGCGGCGACGCGTCCGGGGAGGCTGCGGGGGTGGTCCGCGACGTAGTCGACGGCCGCGTTGACGCGGGGTGGGAGCTGCGTGCGCGGGGGCAGTCCCTTGCGAGCCCACGCCGCACGGAGCGCGGTCGCCGTCGTGGGCGGGCGACCAGCGCGCGACGGCTCGGGCGACCCCTCGGTACGGGCGCTGCCGGGCGCTCGGACGGTGACGCGTCGAAGGACGACCGCTCGCCGGCCCGGGCCGTCGACGTCGATCGTGCGCCACGGCGAGCGCGTCAGCGCGCGGTCGACCGGTGAGCCGTCGAGCCACCGGCGGGCAGCCGCCGCGACCACGTCGGCGCGGCGGCTGCGGGCCGCGCGGAGCAGCCGCGCGTCGGCCACGGACACCGCACCGGCCACCCGCGGCGCGAGCCGGACGATCCCCCGCACCACCCGGTCGAGGCACGCCAGGTCGTCGTCCTCCCACGCCTCCCGCTCCGGGCGTCGGGTCATCGCCGGGACGACGTGGAACCGCACGAGCTTGATCGCGACCGCGAGTCGTGCGCGCGGGCCCAGCGACGCGACCGTCGACGTCCCGAGGAGCCTCTCGACGGGCTCGAGCTCCGCGGCGGCCGGACGCGTCTCCAGCGTGACGCGCTCCGGCGCGTCGGCCCCCATGACGTACGCGGGGAGTCCGGGGTCGTGGTCGACGCGACCGCCCCCGGTGAGCAGCGCCAGCCCGAGCTCGATGTCCTCGCCGGTCCGCAGACCGGGCGTGAGCCTCGTCCCCAGCTTCTCCAGGTACGTCCGTCGCACGAGCCCCAACGGGGCGGTGCGGTACACGAGACGGTCACGGACCAGGTCGAGCGGCTCGGTGCGACCGCGGCGCACGAGGGGGTCGTGCGACCGTGCGCCGTCCTGGTGCCGGAGAGGGACCAGGAGATAGTCGGTGGAGCGCTCCTCGGCAAGGGCCACCCAGGCGTCGAGGGCGTCCGCCTCGACGAAGTCGTCCGAGCCCATGATGGCGACGTACCGCGCGTCCGCGAGCGCGAGCCCGTGGTTGAACGGACCGGCGGGCGACCTCTGCCCGTCGTGGAGCTCCACGACGCGGAGCCGGTCGTCCTCGGCGACGGCGCCGAGCGCACCGAGCACCTCGTCGGCACGGAGGTGGTGGGCGACGATCGTGAGCCGCATCGGCACCCGAGCAGCCAGCACGGACGCCGCGGCACGGCCGATCTCCCGGCGGAGGTCGTGCACCGCGACGACCACGTCGACGACGGGCGTCATGCGCGCACGCCCCGGGCGATCGCGTCCACGGCACGGACCCACCCGGCCACCTGCGTCTCCGCGGAGAGGTCGCGCGCGGCGGCCTGCGACGCCGCCTTGAAGGAGGCGACGCTCTCGGGCGTGAGCCTCCCCACCGCGTCCGCGAGGGCCCCGGCGGTGAAGTCCTCGGTCACCAGCCCCAGACCGCGCGCACGGACGACCTCGGCCATCTCGGGCGTCGGGCCGACCACGAGCGCCAGCCGCGCCTGGACGTAGTCGAAGAACTTGTTCGGCAGGGCGAACCGGTTGTTGAAGTTGACGGGCGGAAGGACGTGCACGCCGACGTCGTACGTGTTGAGGGTCGCGACGAGCCGCTCGTACGGCACGGCGTCGTGCACGCGCGTGCGGCTCCCCGCGGCGGCGAGGGCGCGGAGCTCGTCGAGGTAGGCGGGCTCGTTGGGCGCGAGGTAGAGGTCGAGGGTCACCGGGGCGGCTGCGTCCTCGACCGCCTCGATGAGGAGCCCGAGGTCGCGGTTCCTCAGCGCCGCACCGCTGTGGACGACACGGACCGTCTCCCCCACGGCGCCCGGAGCGAGGTCGGCGTACGGGGTCGCGTTGGTGACGACACCCGGGCGGAAGCCGAAGTCGTCCTCGTACTGCCGGGCGAGCCCCTGACCCACGGTCGTGGTCGACGCGACCCGACGCACGTACCGGCGGCACAGCCAGCGCACGTAGGGCGCCCGCCAGAACACCCAGGCGCGGACGTCGTCGTGCAGACGCGGGGAGTACTCGTGCAGGTCGGCGTGGACGCGGCCGGGCGGTGCCAGCTCGAGCGCGAGCGGCACCGTCTCCACGTCGTCGGCGAGCACCACGTCGAACGACCGGCCCGCGAGAAGCCGACGCGCCGCACGGACGGCGCCGGTCGACGAGTACGCGGCGCGGTACAGCCGTGCCGCCAGGAGCCGGAAGTTCGTGTCGTCCGCGCGGACGCCGTCCGGGATCCGCAGGTGCTCGACGCCGCCCGGCGCAGGACCGTACCCGCACGTCGTCACCTGGTAGTCGTCCTGGAACGCGTGGACCTGCTTGAGGACCCGCGCGTCCGAGGCGATCGGCGAGAAGGACAGGATGAGAAGACGGGGACGAGACACAGGGCTCCTCGGCTGGTGGCTGCTCGGGTCAGGCGCGGCCGCGCCGGTCGACGATGGCGTCGATCGCCTCCGACCAGACGCCGACGACGTTCTCGGCCGAGTACGTCGTGGCGGCGCCGTCCGCCGCGTCCTTCCACCGCGCCACCTCTTCGGCCCCCAGGTCGTCGAGGACACGGCGCAGGTCTGCGGCCTCGAAGCCGTCGGCGACCGTCCCGGCACCCGTCGTCCTGACCAGGGCCGCCATCTCGGGCGAGGGCCCCACGACGACTCCGAGCCGTGCCTGCAGGAAGTCGAAGATCTTGTTGGGCAGCGCGAAACGGCTGTTCACCGTCTGCGGCTCGAGGAGGTAGACGCCGACGTCGAACCGGTTGAGCGAGCGCACGAGCTCCGGTTGCGGCACCGGGTCGTGCACGGTCACCCGCCCGTCCGTGCCGGCCGCCCGGGCACGGAGCTCGTCCACGTACGCCTTGTTCGTCGGGACGAGGAACAGATCGAGGGTCACGTCGGCCCGCGTCGTCAGCGCCGCCTCGACGAGCTTGTGGATCCCCCGCGAGGGTGCGCCGACCCCCGCGTGCACGAGGCGGAGGGGACGGCCGACGGCGCCGGGCTCGAGCGCGTGGAACGGCGGGACGTTCGGCACCACGGCGGGCTCGAACCCGCAACGGCTCGCGTACTCTCGCGCGATACCGGGCCCGACCGTGGTGGTCGAGGCGGCGCGGCCGGCGAGCCGGGTGCAGACCCAGGCGTTGTAGACGCCGGGAAGTCGCCGACGTCCCCGCAGCGCGGCCCCCTCGAGCGGCCAGAACTCGTGGAGGTCCACGTGGAGACGGTCGAGACCGACGAGGGTCCGAGCGAGGATGACCGTGTCCACGTCGTTCGCCAGCACCACGTCGAAGTCGCGGCCGCGGAGCCTCTGCCGGGCTTCCCGGGCCCAGGCGTTGCGCCAGTAGGCGGCGCGGTACAGACGGACGCTCTTGAGCGCCTCGGTGACGAGCCCTCGCACGCGCGCCCGCCGCGGGTCGGCGGGCACGACCGGGTCGGCGACCTGCACGTGCTCGACGTCGGGGTGGGGCTGCGGTCCGAACCCGCAGGTCGTGACGTCGTAACGCTCGGCGAACAGGCGGACCTGCTTGAGCACCCGGGCGTCGCTCGCGATCGGCGAGAACGAGAGGATGAGGAGGCGCGGCCGCTCAGACATCGGCCACCTCCAGGCCCGCCAGGCGCGCCTGCACCCGGAAGTCCGGGACGACCCGCTGGAGGTCCTCGAAGGAACCCGTGGCGAGGATGCGACCGCTGTCCATGTAGGCGATCGCGTCGAACGACCGGATGGTCGCGAGCCGGTGCGCGACCGCGATGATGGTGACCTCGCCCTGCAGGTTCCGGATGGCCTGCGCCACGGCGTCCTCGGTGCGTCCGTCGAGCGCGCTCGTCGCCTCGTCGAGCACGAGCACGAGCGGGTCGGAGTAGAGCGCCCGCGCGATACCCAGTCGCTGCCGCTGGCCGCCGGAGAGGTTCGCGCCCCGCTCCTCGAGCATCGCGTCGATCCCGCCCTCGCGGGTGTCGAGCAGCTCGTCGAGCTGCGCCCGTCGCAGCGCGCTGACCACGCGCTCGCGGTCGAAGTCGTCTCCCCACGTCAGCGCGACGTTCTGGGCGATCGAGGCGGCGAACACCGCCACGCTCTGCGGGACGTACGCCACCCGGGAACGCCAGCTCCTCTGCGCCTCGGCGATGGGGACGCCGTCGACCTCGACGGTTCCCGCGGTCGGCCTCGAGAGACCGAGGAGGATGTCGACGAGCGTCGACTTGCCGGCGCCGGACGGGCCGGCGATGCCGAGCGTGCTGCCGAACGGGATCGTGAGCGTCAGGTCCTCGAGCACGTCGGTCTGGGTGCCCGGGTACCGGAAACGGACGTCGCGGAGCTCGAGGTTCCGGGGCGCGTCCGGAAGCGTGCGGACGTCGGCCAGCTCGGCCTCTCGCGCGGCCGTCTGGGCGTCGGTGATGTCCGAGACGACGTTGCGGGCGTGGACCTCGTTCGAGCTCGCCTGCGTGAGGCTGGCCTGGACCCCGTTGATCGCCGGCAGCATGCGGAAGCCGGTGAGCGTGAAGAGCGCGATCGCGGCGACCGCCTCGTCCAGCCCTCCGGACGCGTACGAGATCCCGCCCACGATGAGCATGCCCACCATGAGCGCCGCCTCCATCGTGTACTTCGGCACGATCGACAGGAACGAGATGTTCGCGCGGGAGTGTGCGGCGTGCGAGCGGATCTCGCGCACGTGGAGGCGCACCGCGTCCAGCCGCCCGCGGAGCGTGAACTCCTTCAGCGCCTCGACGAGCTCGGTCATGACCCCGGCCGCGCGGTAGGCGTAGGTCCGGTTGGTGCGCCCGGCGGCGGCGACCTTGCGCGAGAGGTACGTCGACATGAAGACGCCGACGAGGACGAGGTAGGCCATCACGGCGAGCGCGCTGACCGGCTGCGCGACCAGCAGGACCGAGGCCACCGCGACGAACGTCAGGGCGTTCGTCGGGATCGTCGAGAGCGGGATGAGGAATCCCATGATCGTGTTGGCGATGCCCGTGTCGGCCACGCGCGTCAGGTCGGACGTGCTGCGCCGCGAACGCTCTTCCCACGTCAACCGGGTGTAGGCCTGGAAGAGGCGGTCACCGACCTCGAGCTCGTACCGGGCGAACCGGCGCGTCGCCCACCACTGCAGCAGCAGGGTCGCGGCGCCCTTCAGGACGATGAGCCCGCACGCGACGACGACGAACCAGACCGCCGCGTCGGGCGGGAACGTCCCCAGGACCGGCAGCTTGATCGGAGAGCCGGTGAGCGTCGGCGTCATCACGACCGCGAAGAGACCCATCGAGAGCACGTCGAGCAGTGCGAGGGCCGTGGAGGCAGAGATGAGTCGCAGGTAGAAGCGGGAGGTCCCTGGCGGGAGGATGCGCAGCACCTGCCGGGCGACGGAGTAGAGCGACAGCAACAAGGCTCCAGGGTCGGCACGGAGACGAGGAGCCACCATCGTCCCACACGACCGGGACGAATCAGGCCACGATCACGACGGCGGATCCACCCCGAGGAAGGGCGCCAACGCTGCGGCCGCGGCGCGCCCGTCGTGGAGTCGACGGACGAGCTCCGGGCCTCGGGACGCCGCGTCCCGGGCCGCGTCACGGTCGTCGAGGAGCCGCAGGAGCACGGCGCGCAACGACCCCGCCTCCGCCTGCACGACGGGCAGGTCCGTACCGGTGCTCCGACGTACCTCGTCGCGCACCTGGTCGGAGACGTGCGACACCACCACGCGCCCCGCCGCCATCGCCTCGCAGGCCGCGACGCCGTAGCTGCCCAACGCGAACTGGTCGAGCACGACGTCCGCCCGCCGGTAGAGCTCCTGCATGCCCGCGCGGTCGAGCCCCTTCGCCTGCCGGTACTCGATCATGCCGGACTCGTCCAGCTCGCGGAGCACCGGCTCGACGAGGTCGGTGCCCTTGAGCGACCCCCTGCTCGGCGCGTGGACGACCACCGGGACCCGGCGCACCATCGGCGCGGCCTCGACCGCCCAGGTGCTCGTGTCGACGCAGACGGGGAGCCACGTCGCCCACGGCACGTCGAGCAGGAGGTCGGGCGTCGACACGAACGCAGGGACGCCCCGGTCTCTCAGCTCCCGCAGCCGGGCCAGGTTGCTCGTCGCCACCGACTCGAGCACCGCGGCGTCGCCGTACGCGCCCCGGAACGGGGAGTGCTCCTCGCGCCGCGCGTGCGCGCTCGGCAGCCGGACCTCGCTGCCGTGGCTCAGCGTGGCCACGGAGACGCCGGCCGCGCGCAGCCGCGCCACCTCGTCCGCCGTTCCGCCCCGGGACAGTCGGGGGAACAGGGGGAGCTGCGCCTCGACGATGACGTGCGTGAACTTCTCGACGGCTGCCCGCTCCGCGCGCTGCCAGCTGCGGGACGTCCGGTAGACGTGGCCCGGCACGTGCTGGTCGGCCTGGAACCCGAACCCTCCGAGCGGAGCCATGTTCCGGGCCCCGACCCCGTCGAGGTGCCGCTCGACCGCACGGGCCCAGGCGTAGCCCTGACCGGCATAGTTGGCGGGCGCGACGTAGAGCCGGACGCGTGCGTCGGGGACGTCGACCGGCGGTGGAGGCGCGACGTACGGGCGGTGCGCGGCCCACGCCGCCAGTCGCTCCTCGACCGCCGGGGGCAGCGCCGACGACGCCCGCCCTGCGAGTCGGCGGAGTCCTCCCGGCGTGCGCTGGTAGATCCGGCCGAGGACGGACGTCAGTCGCACGGCGCGGCCCCCTCGTCCTGTCGGGCGGGAGCGACCGTCACGGCGGGTCGGACGCCGCTCACGGCCGGGCCCCGCGCGACGCCCCGCGGACGACCTCGGCGACCGTGCGCGCCCGAGCCCGTGCCGAGGCGTTCTCCTCGGCCCAGCGCGCGAGCCGCGTCCGCTCCGTCGGCGCCGGTTCCACGGCGAGAAGTTCGGAGAGGGCGCGGGCGACCTCGTCGACGTCGTGGTCCACGGCCGCACCCAGGCGGTCCTGACGGATCACCGTGCGCGCGGCGCCCGGTCCGGCGTAGAGCACCGGCGTGCCGGACGCCAGTCCCGCGTACACCTTCGTCGGGAAGGCGAAGTCGTACCCGAGTCCCGGTCGCAACGAGACGAGTGCCGCGCGCGCACCGCGGAGCCAGGCCGACGCCTCGGCGGGCGGGACGGTGCGGAGCATGCGCACCGCCTCCGCCCCGTCGGGGAGGGACCGCGCGACCCGCTCGATCTCCTCCCAGGCGCTCCCCTGGCCGAGGAAGACGAGAGTCGCGCCGGGGACCGCGGCTCGGACGGCGGGGAGCGCCCGGACGAAGACGTCGGCGCCCTGCCACTCGGAGGTGGTCCCGGCGTAGACGGCGTACGGCCCCGGCGGTCGGGACGCAGCCGGTTCGCCGTCTGGTCGGAACACCTCGGTGTCGATGCCGTTGCGCACGACGGCCACGTCGCGCGCCCCGAGCTCGCGGACCCGGTCCGCGACGCCGTCGGTCACGGCCACCACGCGGGCAGCGCCCCGCAGCACCCACGACTCGACGGCGCGCAGCGCGCGGACCACGGGCCCCGGGGCCGCTCCGCTGGTGTCCGCCGCGTCGGACCAGACGTCGGCGGCGTAGTAGACGTAGGGGATCCGACGCACCGCGCACGCGAGCCGCACCGCGACACCGGTCGTCGGGGGCGGCTCGGCGACGACGACGTCGAGCGACCGCGTCAGGAGGAGCCGGAGGAACAGCGGGACGTCGAAGCTCAGGTACTGGACGTACCCGCGCACGTAGCCCTGTCGATCGCGCAGGACGGGCCAACGACGGACACGCACCCGCTCCCCGACCGGTCCGGGAACCGTGCCCCGCGGTGCGGCGACCGTGAGGACCTGGACGTCGTGACCTTCCTCGGCCAGCGCCTCGGCCAGCGCGCGGAGCCGAAACGCTGCGGCCGCGGGCTCCGGGTCGTAGATCCTGCTGGCAAGCGCGACACGCACGCGGCGTCCTTTCCTCGCTGACGGGGCGGATTCATCCTAGGTGTTCGTGTCGCGCGAACCGGCGATGACGTCGTCGGATGCCTACGCTGGTCTCCGGATCGACAAGGAGCTCACACATGCATCGAAGGTCGCTCGTCGCGAGCGTCGTCACCGCGGCGATGGTCGCCGTCCTGGGCGTGACGTCGGCAGCGGCCGCTGCCGTCGTCACCACGTCCGAGAGGGTCTACCTCCCGCCGGGCGGCGCGGTGACGATCGCCGGGCACGGGTTCGGTCACGGCCGTGGACTGTCCCAGTGGGGTGCGCGCGGTGCGGCCACGCAGGGGGTCGGGTACCAGGACATCCTCGACTTCTACTACCCCGGGACGACGCGCGTCACGCAGAACAACGCGGAGATCCGGGTGCTCGTCTCCGCGGACGACGACAACGAGGTCCGGGTCGTCGCGCAGGACGGCATGACGGCGTCCGACACCCGGAACACGAGACGGCCCATCGGGTTCCCCGGAGAGACCGTGACGCAGTGGCGCATCGTCCGGCAGGCCGAAGGTCTCTTCCTCCACGGGCTCGTCAACGGTGCGTGGCGGCCCTGGTCGCAGGGGGCGTCGTCGTCCTTCCTCGGCATCGAGGCGCCGTCGGGCACCGTGCGGCTGCTCCTGCCGAACGGCACGAGCAAGCTCTACCGCGGTTCCGTCCGAGCGGTCGAGGACGGAGCCGCACCACGCCTGCGGACCGTCAACGCGCTCCCCATGGAGTCCTACCTCCGCTCGGTGGTCCCGTCCGAGTCCCCGTCGAGCTGGCCCGCCGACGCCCTGCGGGCTCAGGCCGTCGCCGCGCGGACGTACGCGTCGTTCGACCGGGCCGCTCGTCCGAGCGCACCGTGGCACACCTGCGACACGACGTCGTGCCAGGTGTACCCCGGGTATCGCACCTACAACAGCGCCGGCGTCGTGACGACGACGCACGAGGCGAGCACGACGGACGCTGCCATCGCGGGTACGGCCAACCAGGTGCGGTACTTCGGCGGCGCCCCTGCCTTCACCCAGTTCAGCTCGTCGAACGGGGGCTGGACCGCGTCGGGGTCGCTGGCCTACCAGGTCGCCAAGCCCGACCCGTGGGACGCGATCGGGAACCCGGTGCACAGCTGGTCGCTCCGCGTCACGACGGAGAGGCTGCGCACCGCGTACCCGCAGGTGGGTACGCCCCGCTACGTCGAGACGTCGCGCAGGACGGGGGACGGCGAGTGGGGCGGCCGGGTCGTGGACGTCGTGATCGCCGGCTCGTCGGGCAGCGTCACCGTGTCGGGGAGCGCGTTCCGTTCCGCGCTCGGGCTCCGGAGCGACTGGTGGAAGCTGACCGGGAGCACCCGCCTGGACTCGGACACCACCGCCGACGGCCGCCCCGATCTCGTGGCCGTGATGAACGACGGGAGCCTCCGGTCGTACGAGGGCACGGGCGACGGCGGGTTCGCGGGCTGGCGCCAGGTCGGCAAGGGCTGGTCGGGCATGCGGCTGGTGGTGCGGGCCAACGATCTGACGAGCGACGGGCGCACGGACGTCCTCGCCGTCGACCAGACGGGCGTCCTGTGGCGGTACGAACCGGACGGCAAGGGCGGGTTCGGCTCGGCCACCAAGGTCGGGCCCGGGTGGGGCGGCTTCCGGATGATCGTCATGCCCGGGGACATCGACGGTGACGGTGCCGTCGACATGCTCGCCATCGACAGCGGCGGGGTCATGTGGCAGTACCCCGGTCGCGGCGACGGCAGCTTCCAGTCCCGGTTCCGGGTCGGTCCGGGCTGGGGAGGCATGACCGCGGTCCTCGGCGGTGGCGACTGGACCGGTGACGGTCGGGTCGACTTCGTCGCCCGAGCGGCGGACGGCCGACTCTTCCTCTACCAGGGCGGCGTGAACGGAGGATTCTCCGGCCGGCAGATCGGCACGGGCTGGTCCGGGATGCGGCTGCTGACGGTGGTCGACGACTGGGACGGCGACACCCGGCCCGACGTCCTCGCGTCCGGCAGCGACGGCGCGCTGCGGATCTACCCGTGGCTGGGCGACCGCTTCGGGTCGCCCCGCGTGATCGGGAGCGCTTGGGAGGTGGTCCGCGTCCTGAGCTGAACCCGCCGTGCGTCCCGGCGTCGTCGTGCGGCACGCCGTCGGCGACGCCGGGACGGCTCCAGGCCGCGGGCTCGGCGAGGACGGCGCACGACCGCCCTGCCCCGGGCGAACCGTCGGCTGTCTACGCGAACCCTGCAGCCCCGGCACCGACCGCCGCGCGGCAGCGCCGTCCCGGGTCGTCCACGAGGACCCGGGACGGCGCACCGAGGACGGTCATGACGTCGCGGCGCCCTGGGGCACGCTCCCGAAGGGATAGCTCGCGAGGAAGCCGCCTCGGCCGTCCCCGGGGTAGAGCCGGACCGTGCCGTCAGCCGCCACGAGGGCGATGTCGGGCCGGCCGTCGCGGGTGGCGTCACCGACACCGATGATCGACGCCGCGCCGCCCCAGCCCTGACCGATCCTGCGCGGAGCGCCGAGCTGTCCGGCACCGTTGCCCTCGCGCAGGACGAGCGCGCCGCTCTCGCGCGTCACGACGTCGGGGACGCGGCCGGTCCACGCCCCGACGCTGACGAGCGTGTCGGCACCGGGGGCGGTGCCGATGACGAACGGTCGGCCGAAACCACCTCTGCCGTCGCCCGGGTAGACCCAGATCCGGCCGGAGCCCCGCTCGAGGCTGAGGAGCGCGGGACGGCCGTCCCCGGCGAAGTTGGGAGCGCCGACGATCGACACCATCCCGCTCCATCCGACACCGATCTGCGTGGCGGTCGGCGAGAAGGCGCCGTCGCCCGTGCCGGCGTGCAGGAACAGCCGCCCGTCGGACCCGCGCACCATCAGGTCGGGGCGCCCGTCACCGTTCCAGTCACCGGAGGGGACGACCGAGGCCCCCGCCCCGACACGCACCGAGGTGGGGAGGGTCGTGCCGAACCGGTCGTCCTTCGAGTACGGGTAGCGGCGCAGGTTTCCGGAGCGGTCGACCGGGTACACCTCGATGACGTCCCCCGACCGCGTCCCCACGACCGCGGAGAACGACTGCCAACCGTTCCCGATCTGGGTCCGCGCACCGAACGACCCCTGGCCGTCGCCGGGGTACCTCCACAGGAACCCGTCCCGGTCACGGGCGATCAGGTCGGCGTGCCCGTCACCGGACGCGTCCCCGACGCCGATCAGTGTCGTCATCGCGTTCCACCCCTGGCCCAGGCGCACGGTGCCGTTGAACCCGCCCCGCCCGTCGCCCCGGTAGGTCACGAGGCGGCCGGTCGCGTCGCGCGCGACGAGCGCCGGGCCCGAGCGGAGGTTCCCGATCATCGTGATGGCCGACATGCTCTGCCAGCCCCAGCCGATCTGCCGCGGGCTGCCGAAGCCACCGCGTCCGTTGTTGGGGTAGAGCCAGAGGCCTCCGTCGCTCGCTCGTCGCGCGAGCAGGTCGGGATAGCCGTTGCCGTCCCAGTCGAAGCCGCCGACGATCGCGTTCATCACGGACCAGCCCTCGCCGATCTGCCGGGGTGCTGCCCAGCCGTTCGCCGTGCGGGCCAGGAGGAAGAGCCGACCGCTCGCGTCGCGCCAGACGAGATCGCCGCGACCGTCCCGGTCCCAGTCACCGGCCGCGACGAGCGTGCGCCCGGCCCAGCCCGTGCTGACGGTGGTCGGCGCCTCCCACCCCCAGCCGCGGGGTGCCCGGAGCGAGACCGTCCCTCGCTGCTCGACGACGAGCTCGGGCAGGGCGTCGCCCGCGAGGCTCCGCGAGGTCGTCCGGAAGGGTGCCGAACCCTGGAGGGAAGCCGCCTTCGAGCGGAGCTCACCGAGCCGCGGGTACAGGTTCGCGCCCGGGCACGACGTCTGGCCGACGTCCCGGTGGCCGACGACGGCCGACATGGTGCGCCCGTCGATGCTCGCCGTCCCGTTCGCGCTGACGCCGTGGAGCGAGAGCTTCCAGGCGATCAGTCGCGACATCGCGTCCATCGCCGCGGCGGGGACGCCGACCTGGTCGTAGTTCCCCATGAGCGAGAGGCCGAACGTGTGCGAGTTCACGCCTGACGCGTGCGCGCCGACGATCGCGCGCTCCACCCCGCCCGCGCGTCCTTCCCAGATGCGACCGAACTTGTCGACGAGGAAGTTGTAGCCGATGTCGCCCCAGCCGCGGGACTGCGCGTGGTAGGTGTAGATGCCCCGGATGATCGACGGCACCTGCGCCGCGGTGTAGTTGTTGGAGCCGGCGGTGTGGTGCACCACGGCGCCGTTGACGCGGCCGACCTGCGGCGTCCAGGTCATGATCGACTCGTCGGCGCCCCACTGCGCGCGCGTGTTGATCGTCGGACGGGACACGGCGGCCGCCGCGAAGCCGTCGGGTTCGAAGGTGGTGCCGCCGGACGCGGACTCGTCGACGATCGCGGGCGGCGCGACGTCCGGCTCCTCCACGAGCCTCGTCGTCGCCACGGTCGGCTCCGCGTCCGCCTCCCCCGGCTCGATCACGACGAGGCGGATGTCCTGGGGCAGGCTGTCGGCGGCGCCGCGCACCGCGACCTCGACCTCGTCGACGTCCCCGACGAAGGCCGGCTCCGTGCCGTCGCGGAGCACGGTCGCGTCGGACCCGACCTGGTCCTCCGTCGGGTCGTCGGAGACGACCTCCTCCTGGTCGAGGACCGCCCACTCCGACCAGGTCTTGGCCGTGCGCGTCCGCAGCACCACGGTCGCACCGTCGGGTGCGGTGCCCTGCTCCCAGGTGACGCCGACCACCGCGAGGCCCGTCGTCTCGCCGGAGGTCGCGACGACCGTGCCGTCCTGCTCGGGAGCACCTGCCTCCGTGAACGGGGCGTCGGCGTCCGTGGGCGCGTCCAGCGCCTGGGGGCTCTCGTCCACGGCGAGCTCCGCGACGTCGGACTCGATCCCCTCACCGCCCTCCGGCGCCTCGAGCGAGGCGCGAGCGGGTGCCGCGGTGGCTGGTGCCGCCGTGGCGGGCGCGGCGGTCGCTGCCGTGAACGGCAGCGCGAGTACCGCGGCGCCCGCCACGAGGGATCGAAGTGACGTACCGAACCGATGCGACTGCATCGTTCCTCCCCTGTGGTCGAGATGTGTGCCTTGGGCACTCTCTCGTCACCGTACGTTCCCGGGAGAAAGTCCGCAGTGCGGGCGAGCAGGTTCAGAGGGTGATCATCGTGCCCGTACGGGACGAATCGAGCACCGCCTCCGCGACCTCGAGGGTGCGCAGCCCCTCCTCCATGGTCACGACGTCGTGGCGCAGCCCCAGCACCGCGTCGCGGAACGCCTCGTGCTCGACGCGGAGCGGCTCCCGCTTCGCGAAGGCGTACCGCGTGACGTCCCCCTCGGAGACGCCCCGGAAGGCCGAGACGGCCTCCCACTCCGTCGGGATGACCCCGTTGGCGTAGAAGGTGAGGTCGGCGGTCCCCGTGTCGGCGACGAACGCGCCGCGCTCGCCGGTGACGATGGTGACGCGCTCCTTCATCGGCGAGAGCCAGTTGACGACGTGGTTCGTCACGACGCCGTTCTCGAGACGTCCGGTCACCGTGACCATGTCCTCGTGAGGACGGCCGCTGCGGTGGGTCGTCTGCGCCGCGACCGACTGGAACGGGCTCTGGGCGACCCAGGCCGTGAGGTCGATGTCGTGGGTCCCGAGGTCCTTGACGACCCCGACGTCGGCGATGCGCGCGGGGAAGGGGCCCTGGCGGCGGGTCGCGATCTGGTACACCTCGCCGAGCTCGCCCGCCTCCGTGCGGCGGCGGAGCTCCTGGAGCGCGGGGTTGAAGCGCTCGATGTGCCCGACGGCGCCCACCAGGCCGGCCTCCGCGAACGCTTGGGCGACCTTCCGGCCGGCCTCGCTCGTGGCGGCGATGGGCTTCTCGACGAGCGTGTGGACGCCGGCGGCGGCGAGGGCGAGCGCCACGTCCTCGTGGAAGACGGTGGGCACCGCGACGACGGCCATCTGGATCCCGGCGGCGATCAGCGCGTCGACGTCGGGGAGGACGTCGAGGTCACCCGACACGCCGTAGGGGTCGCCGCCCGGGTCGGCGACGGCCACGAGGTCGACGCCGTCGATCTCGCGGAGCACCCGGGCGTGGTGCCGACCCATGGCACCGAGGCCGATGAGGCCTGCGCGGAGGTCGGCCATCACGCACCTGCCTTCACGACGGTGTTGACCGCGGTGACGATGCGGTCGAGGTCGGCCTGGGTGAGCGACGGGTGCACCGGCAGGGAGATCACCTGCTGCGCCGCGATCTCGGTCTCGGGCAGGTCGAGGCCCGGCGCGAAGTGCCGCAGGCTCTCGAGACGGTGGTTGGGGATCGGGTAGTAGACGCCCGAGCCCACGCCGTGCTCCTCGCGCAGCGCGGTCACCACGCCGTCGCGGTCGTCGGCGACCCGGATCGTGTACTGGTGGTAGACGTGCACCGCCCCGTCGGCGACGGGCGGCGTGACGACGCCCTCGAGGTTCTCGGTGAGGAACGCCGCGTTGCGCTGACGGTCCGCGGTCCAGCCCTGGACCTTGGTGAGCTGCACCCGGCCGATCGCCGCGTGGACGTCGGTCATGCGGGCGTTGAAGCCGACGACCTCGTTCGCGTACTGGCGCTCCATGCCCTGGTTGCGCAGCAGCCGGACGTTGCGGGCGACCTCGTCGGTCGCGCAGGACACCATGCCGCCCTCGCCCGACGTCATGTTCTTCGTCGGGTAGAGGCTGAACATCGCGAACGTGCCGAACGAGCCGACCGGACGGCCGTCGAGCGTCGCGCCGTGCGCCTGGGCCGCGTCCTCGAAGAGCAGCAGACCGTGCTCCTCGGCGATCGCTCCGAGCGCCGTCATGTCCGCCGGGTGACCGTAGAGGTGCACCGGCATGATCGCCTTCGTGCGCTCGGTGATCGCGGCGCGCACCGCGTCGGGCGACAGGCAGAAGTGGTCCGCCTCGATGTCCGCGAACACCGGCGTCGCGCCGGTCAGCGCGACCGAGTTCGCGGTCGCCGCGAACGTGAACGACGGGACGATCACCTCGTCGCCCGGGCCGATGCCCGCGGCGAGGAGGCCCAGGTGGAGGCCGGAGGTCCCGGAGTTGACCGCGACGCACGTGCGCCCGCCGACGAGCACGTCGGCGAACTCCTGCTCGAAGGCGGCGACCTCCGGGCCCTGGGCGATCATCCCGCTGCGCAGCACGCGGTCCACGGCCGCTCGCTCGTCGTCCCCGACGATCGGCTTCGCCGCGGGGATCAGTGTCTGGCTCATTCGGCCGCAACCTCTCTGATGGTGTCGTCGTTCTCTTCGTAGCGGGCCCCCGTCACCGGGCACACCCAGTGCTCGCCGTCGCGCTCCAACGGTCGGCCTGCTCGTCCGACCCAGCCGACCCGTCGCGCGGGAACCCCGACGACGATGGCGTGGTCCGGGACGTCCTTGGTGACGACGGCGCCGGCGGCCACGGTCGCCCAGGCGCCGATCGTGACGGGGGCGACGCACACGGCGCGCGCACCGATCGCTGCCCCCTCGCCGATCGTCACGCCGACGGCGTGCCAGTCGTCCGCGCTCTTCAGCGTGCCGTCGGGGTTCACGGCGCGCGGGTAGGTGTCGTTCGTCAGCACCACGGCGGGACCGATGAAGACGCCGTCCGCGAGCGTCGCCGGCTCGTACACGAGGGCGTAGTTCTGCACCTTGCAGTTCCGGCCCATCTGCACGCCGGTGCCGATGTAGGCGCCTCGTCCGACGACGCACGACTCCCCCATCGACACCCCCTCGCGCACCTGGGCGAGGTGCCAGATCTGGCTGCCGTCGCCGATCGCGGCACTCTCGGCGACGTCGGCGCTGGGTGCGATGCGCACACTCATGATGGGAGGAGCTCCTCGCTCTCGACAGCAGTGGGCGGGCTCACTCTAACCGCGGCACCGCACCGGCCAGCCTACCGACGCGGTCGGCACGGGACGACTGACCTTCGTCCTGACCTCGCTCCGGATGCTGCAAGAATGAGGGCATGGACTTTTCGGACGCGGCGACGGACGGTCGCGCGCCCACCCGCACCGTCACCGACGACGTCTGGCTCGTGATCCCGCTCTACAACGAGGACGCGGTGGTCGGCGACGTCGTCGCCGAGGCGCGCAAGACCTTCCCGAACGTCGTCTGCGTCGACGACGGCAGCACGGACGACTCCGCGGAGCGCGCGCGAGAGGCGGGCGCCGTCGTGGTCCGCCACGCGGTGAACCTCGGCCAGGGCGCCGCGCTCCAGACCGGCATCGAGTACGCGCGGGCGCAGGAGGGCGCGCGGTACCTCGTGACGTTCGACGCGGACGGCCAGCACCAGGTCGAGGACGCGCTCGCGATGGTGGAGCTCGCGCGCGCCGAGGACGTGGCGATCGTGTTCGGCTCGCGCTTCCTCGACGACCGCACGAGGCCGGGGCTCCTCAAGCGCCTCGTCCTGCGGACGGCGGTGTGGTTCACCAACCAGAGCACCGGGCTGCGGCTCACCGACGCGCACAACGGCCTGCGGGTCATCCGCGTGGACGCGGCGCGGCACGTCGACCTTCGCCAGGACCGGATGGCCCACGCGAGCGAGATCGTCCTCCAGCTCGGCCGGACGCGGCTGCCGTGGCGGGAGCACCCGGTCCACGTCCTGTACACGGACTACTCCAAGGCCAAGGGCCAGTCGCTCTGGAACTCGGTCAACATCCTCGTCGACCTCGTCTTCAAGTAGCAGGGATCGGTCATGCTCATCCAGGTCATCCTCGTCGCCGCGGTCGTCGTGGTGACCGTGCTGCTCACCCGGTCGACCGCGAACGCCCGGCACCAGGCGATCCGTCGGCTGCTGCTCGTCGCGTTCGTCATCGGCGCGGTCCTCGCGATCCTCTTCCCGGAGTGGCTCACCTTCGTCGCCAACCTGCTCGACGTCGGGCGAGGCACCGACCTGCTGCTCTACGCGCTGGTGATCGCGTTCGTCAGCTTCATCGCGACGAGCCACCGGCGCACGAACCAGCTCGAGCGGAAGATCACCGTGCTCACGCGCGAGCTCGGCCTGGCCGAGGCCACGCTCGAGCGCGTCGACGACTCGGTCGGCCAGCTCGAGCACGACGAGACCGCGCGGACCGCCACGATCGACGACGGCGCGGTGCCCACGCGTCCCCGGTCGGAACCGTAGGTTCCACAACTCCTCCACGCCGCGAGCCCCGTGCACGCGCCAGCGCGTCGCGGCGTCCGCCTATGCTCGATGCCCGTGACCCCACGCTCCCGCGCCCAGAACCGCAGCGCCGCGGCCTCCCGGCCGTCGCGCGGTCCTGCGCACGCGAGACGGCAGCGCACCCACCGGGTCGCGCGCTCGGTGGGCCTCGTCGCCACGGCCGTCCTCGCGTTCGGCGCGGTCGGCGGCGCCTCGGCGCTGTCGAACATCCAGGGCAACATCACGTCGTCGAGCGCGCTCGACCTGCTCGACGACCGTCCCGCGCAGACCACCCCGGACCCGAGCGACCCGAACGCCGGGAAGCCCCTCAACATCCTCGTGATGGGGTCCGACGCGCGCGGCGGGGAGAACGGCCACGAGGTCGAGGGCGTCGAGGGCATGCGCTCGGACACGACGATCCTCGTGCACGTGTCCGCCGACCGCTCGCGCGTGGAGATGATCTCGATCCCGCGCGACTCGCGCGTCGACGTCCCGGCGTGCAACACGACGAGCGGGAAGACGACCGCCCCCGCCAACACCCGCTTCAACGCGGCCTTCGCCAACGGGGCGACCGTCGGCGGCGACGTGGACTCCGCCGCCGCGTGCACCATGCAGACCGTCGAGAGCCTCACCGACGTCTACGTCGACGGTTTCGTCGTCGTCGACTTCGCGGGCTTCCAGAACATGGTGTCCGCGATCGGCGGGGTGCGCATGTGCATCCCCGAGGCGATCGACTCCCCCAAGGCGGACCTGAAGCTCGCCGCGGGGTGGCAGACGCTCGACGGTGCCCAGGCGCTCGGCTTCGCGCGCGCCCGGTACGGGGTGGGCGACGGGTCGGACCTCAGCCGCATCGGCCGGCAGCAGCAGCTCCTCGCCGCGACGGTCAACCAGGTGCTGTCGAAGAACGTGCTCTCGGACCTCGGCCAGATCTACGGTTTCGTCGACGCGGGCACCAGGTCGCTGACGACGAGCGACAACCTCTCGTCGATCCCGAGCCTCGCCGGGCTCGCCTTCAGCCTCCGGGGCGCGACGAGTGGCAACATCACCTTCATGACCGTTCCCAACGCGCCGGACCCGCGGGACCCCGACGCGAAGGTCGTCTGGACCTCGGAGGCCGACGAGCTGTGGGCGAAGGTGCGCGCGGACGAGCCGATCGTGACGCCCGCCCCCGCGGCCGACCAGCCGGCGGACGACGCCGCGACCGACGCGCCACCGGCGAGCGAGGGCGACGACGCCCCGGTGCCGGACACCGCCTCGGACGAGCCCGCGCCGGTGCAGACGAAGGAAGCCGGCAAGGAGGCGTTCTCCGCCGCCGACGAGACCGCGCAGTGCGGGTGATCCCATGACCGACTCCCGCGATCCCCGGTCGCTGCCCCCGAGCTTCACGCCCCAGGGCGGTCGCTCGCCTCGGCCTACGTCGGCCGACGACGCGATCGCCGTCGGGAACAGCGGTCGCCCCCGTCCGCCGGCCCGGCCCGTGCCCGACGACGCCGTCCGGGCCGAGCCACGCATCCGGCGCCAGTCGTCGCGCGAGATCCCCGTGACCCCGGCCCGCCAGGGCACGCCGCCGCCGGCGCCGCCCGCGGGGCGCGCACGACCTCGGAGCGAGCCCGTGGCCTCGGCGCTGCCCCCGTCCGTCGCGCCGGCGCGGTCGCCCGAGCGCTCGGCTCCCGCTCGCGTCTCGTCGTCCCCGCACGCGAGCGCGCGCGCCGCGACCGCGACCGCGGGACGTCGACCCACCGCGGCACCTCGCCCGCGCCCGGCCGGCCCCGGCGGCCCGGGCAGCGGACGCCCACCCACCGCCACCGGGGCGTCCCGTCCGGGCGGCGGCTTCCGCGTCCGCAAGGGCCGCATCGTCGGGCTCGTCGCCGGCGTCGTCATCGTCGCGCTCCTCGCCTGGCCCGTCGGCCTCCTCATCTGGGCCAACGGCAAGATCCAGCACGTCGAGGCGCTCTCCGGCGCTCCCGGCACCGCGGGCAACACCTACCTGCTCGCCGGGTCGGACGCGCGGGGGGACGGCATCAGCGAGGACGGCACCGAGGGCGCCCGCACCGACACGATCATGGTCCTCCACGCGCCGCCGAGCGGCCCGGTCGCCCTCATCAGCCTGCCGCGCGACACGTACGCGGAGATCCCGGGCAACGGGTCGAGCAAGCTCAACTCGGCGTACTCCTGGGGCGGCCCGGCGCTGCTCGTGCAGACCGTCGAGCAGCTCACCGGCCTCACGGTCGACCACTACGTCGAGGTCGGGTTCGGCGGTGTCGAGGGGATCGTGGACGCCGTCGGCGGCGTCGAGCTGTGCCTCGACTACGACGTCGACGACCCGAAGAGCGAGCTCGTCTGGACGGCAGGCTGCCACGTGGCCGACGGGCACACCGCGCTCGCCTTCTCGCGTATGCGGTACTCCGACCCGCAGGGCGACATCGGACGGGCCGAGCGCCAGCGCCAGGTCGTCGGCGCGATCAGCTCGCAGGCGGCGAACCCCAGCATCCTCTTCCGCCCGGGCGACCAGGTCTCGTTGCTCGACTCCGGGCTGGGTGCCCTCACCGTGGACGAGAAGACCGGCATCGTGGACCTCGGCAAGCTCGCGCTCGCCTTCCGCAAGGCCAACGGGCCGGACGGCATCACCGGCACCCCGCCGATCTCGAACCCCGACTTCCGCCCCGGCGGGAACCTCGGGTCGACCGTGCAGCTCGACCCCGAGACGGTCGGCCAGTTCTGGGTCGACATCCGGGACGGCAACCTCGCGCCCGGTCAGGTGGGCGGCCTCCCGCAACCGACGGGCTGACGCCTCGGCTCAGGCGCCGAAGCCGGTGCGCTGCTCGCCGGCGCGCGACGCGCGCAGCCGGCCACCCTTGGCACGCGCCTGCTCCCCCAGGTCCGCCTGGAAGGCGACCATGCGCTCGCGCAGCCGCGCGGCGTCGTCGTCGGTGCCCGCGGCGAGGATGCGCGCGGCGAGCAGGCCCGCGTTGCGCGCGCCGCCGACCGACACCGTCGCGACGGGGACGCCCGCGGGCATCTGCACGATCGACAGCAGCGAGTCCATGCCGTCGAGGTGGCGCAGCGGCACGGGGACGCCGATGACGGGCAGGGGCGTGACGGCGGCGAGCATGCCCGGCAGGTGGGCCGCTCCCCCGGCGCCCGCGACGATCACGCGCAGGCCGCGCTCCGCGGCGGTGCGGCCGTAGTCGATCATCTCGACGGGCATCCGGTGGGCGGAGACGACGTCGACCTCGACGGGCACGTCGAACTCGGCCAGCGCGTCGGCGGCGGCCTCCATGACGGGCCAGTCGGAGTCCGACCCCATGACGATGCCGACGACAGGGTTCTGGCTCATGCGCGCTCCTCGTTCGGGTCGGTCGCGGGGCGCTCGCCCCGCAGGGTCGCGGCGGCGGCCAGGGCCCGACGCCGGACGTCGTCCAGGTCGTCGCCGCTCACGTTGACGTGGCCGAGCTTGCGCCCGGGACGCACGCCCTTGCCGTAGAGGTTGACCCGGGCGTCGGGGAACGCGGCGAGGACGTCGGGCAGCGCGTCGGTGAGCTCGTCGAGGGTCGAGCCGAGGACGTTCGCCATCACGGTCCAGCGCGCGGTCGCCGCGGTGTCGCCGAGCGGGAGGTCGAGCACGGCGCGCAGGTGCTGCTCGAACTGGCTCGTCACCGCGCCGTCGATCGTCCAGTGGCCGGAGTTGTGGGGGCGCATCGCGAGCTCGTTGACCAGCACGCGCGGGCCCTCCTCCCCCGGGACTTCGAACATCTCGACCGCGAGCACCCCCGTGACGCCGAGCCCCTCGGCGATCCGCACGGCGGCGTCGCGTGCGCGCTCCGCCTCGGCGTCGGTGAGGCCGGGCGCGGGCGCGATCACCTCGGCGCACACGCCGTCGCGCTGGATCGACTCCACGACGGGCCAGGTACGCACCTCGCCCCGCCCGTCCGCGCCGCCGCTCGGGCGCCGGGCGACGAGCACGGCGAGCTCGCGCGTGAACGGGACCTTCTCCTCGACGAGGAGCTCGGGGCCGTCCGTCGCGGCCGACTCGATCCACTCCGCCACCTGCTCGGGGCCGCCCTCCGCGGCCGAGACCACGCGGACGCCCTTGCCGTCGTACCCGCCGCGCGCCGTCTTCACCACGGCCTCGCCCCCGACCTCGGCGAGGAAGTCGGTGAGCGCGGCCCGCGCCGCCGTCGGGTCCGTGGGGAGCGCGGCCCAGCGCGGGCACGGCACGCCGAGCTCGGTGAGCCGGCGGCGCATGACGATCTTGTCCTGGGCGTGGACGAGCGCGTCCGGGCCCGGGCGCACGGGCGTGCCGTGCTCGAGGAGGTCGGTGAGCAGCGCGTTCGGGACGTGCTCGTGCTCGAACGTCAGGACGTCCGCCGGGGCGGCGCCCGCGGGGGCGATGAGGGAGCGCACCGCGGCCTCGTCGGACGCGACGCCGACGGGCGCGTCCACGACGACCTGGGCCGCGGACGAGTCCGCGGCCTCCACGAGCACACGCAGGTGCACGCCGAGCTCTCCGGCCGCGGGGGCCATCATGCGTGCGAGCTGTCCTCCGCCGACCACGGCGATCACTGGGGCTGCCACGTGCACCCACCCTAGTGCCTGGCCGCGGGACGGCCCTCCTTCGACCGCCCGTCGGACGGACGGCGGACGGCACCCGGGCGGGGCCCAGGACCGGCCGGTAGCCTCGAGGGGTGGTGAACGACCTGGACCGGCGAGCGGAGACGTCCGCGACGTCCGGGTCGCGCCGCGAGCGCGTGCTGGCGCGGGTCCGCGAGCTCGCGAAGTTCGGGTCGGTCGGCGCGCTCGCGTACGTCGTCGACCTGGGCCTGTTCAACCTGCTGAGCTTCGGCCCGGGCGAGCTGCTCGGCCACAAGCCGCTCACCGCGAAGATCGTCTCCGTCGCCGTCGCGACGCTCGTGGCGTGGGTCGGCAACCGGTACTGGACGTTCTCGGACCGGCGCACGCAGTCGCGCGGGCGCGAGCTCGCGGCGTTCGTCGTCGTCAACGTGGGCGGCATGCTCATCGCCGTGGGGTGCCTCGCGATCTCGACGTACGCGCTCGGGCTGACGTCGCCGCTCGCCAAGAACGTCTCGGCGAACGTCGTGGGGCTCGCCCTGGGCACGGCGTTCCGCTACGTCGCGTACCGCCACCTCGTCTTCACGGGAGACCGCGCCGACGCCGCGACCCCGGCGAAGGCCGCGGACGGCGCGCCTCGCCCTCCTGCGGACGTGCGGACCGACTGAGCCGCACGCGTCCCGGAGGTGTCAGCCGCGTCGGCGCCGGCGTCGGCCACCGGCCGCGACGGCCGTCCCCGTCGGCAGCACGACGCGCGGGTCGAGGCGCCGCGGCACCCCCGCGAGGAAGAGCGCGAAGACCGCGGGCCGACGCTGCGCCAGCTCCAGGCGGCCGCCGTCGGACGCGGCGAGGTCCCGGGCGAGCGCGAGGCCGAGACCGGTCCCCGCGCCCGAGGTGACCTCACGCTCGAAGATGCGCGGCGCGAGGTCGTCGGGGACGCCCGCGCCCTCGTCGGACACCTCGGTGACGATGGCGCCGCTCGTGCCGGACGGGCGCGCGCGGACCGTCGTCGTGCCGCCGCCGTGCTTGAGCGAGTTCTCGATGAGCGTGGCCAACACCTGAGCGAGCGCGCCGGGCGTCGCGAGCACCTGGTACTCGGGCGGCACGTCGACGACGAGCCGGCGTCCCGCCTTGGCGAACGTCGGCACCCACTCCTCCTCCTGCTGGTGCACGACGTCGAGCAGGCTCACCGCCTCCGTCGTCCCGCCCTGCGCGCGCCGTGACGACGCGAGGAGGTCGTCGACGACCCCGACCAGCCGCTCGACCTGCTCGAGGGAGATCCGCGCCTCCTCCTGGACGGCCGGGTCGTCGGACGCGAGGGAGATCTCCTCGAGCCGCATGCTCAGGGCCGTGAGGGGCGTGCGGAGCTGGTGCGACGCGTCGGCCGCGAACTGACGCTCCGCGGCGAGCCGGCCCGCGAGCCGGTCGGAGCTGCGCGCGAGCTCGGCCGCGACGAGGTCGATCTCCTCGACGCCCGAGGGTTCGAGCCGTGGGCGCACCTGCCCCGAGCCGAGCTGCTCCGCCGACGCCGCGAGGTACACGAGCGGCGCGGCGATGCGGTTCGCCTGCCACACCGCCATCCCGATGCCCGCGGCGAACGCGACGATCGCCGCGGCCACGACGAGCAGCACGACCTGCGCGGCCTGGAGATAGGCGTCCCAGTAGGAGACGGTGAGGGTCACGAGCGCGCCCGAGTCGGAGTGCAGGGGCTGCTCGATCTCGCGGCCGGTGACCTCGTCGCCCGCCGTGAGCACCGTGCCGTCGGGCAGCGCGACGTAGACGTGCGCCGGCGGGTCGCTCGCGCGCGGCTGGACCGCGTCCTCGAT
Source organism: Cellulosimicrobium sp. RS (assembly GCF_046159675.1). Taxonomy (NCBI): domain Bacteria; kingdom Bacillati; phylum Actinomycetota; class Actinomycetes; order Micrococcales; family Promicromonosporaceae; genus Cellulosimicrobium; species Cellulosimicrobium sp. RS. The sequence continues at coordinate 238,010 of NZ_JBJXVU010000006.1, forward strand.
GACGTAGTCGGGGATCTCGTCGCCCGCCGCGAGGCGCGCGTCGATGGACCGGGAGAGGCGCTCCACGCGCGAGGAGACGTCGTCGACCTCGCCCTGGAGTACGAACCGGGCGCCGTAGAAGGCGAGGGGGAACCCGAGGAGGATCACGGCGACGGCCACGGCCGCCACCGTCGCCTGCAGCATCCGACGCCGCACGCTGCTCCTCGCTCCCCGTGTCCCTCGTCCCGTCAGGGGACGGTCAGCTCTCGCCGGTCTCGAAGCGGAAGCCGAGGCCCCGGACGGTCGAGATGTAGCGCGGCGCGTTGGCGTCGTCACCGAGCTTGCGACGCAGCCACGACACGTGCATGTCGAGCGTCTTCGTCGAGCCGACGGGCTCCGAGCCCCACACGTCGCGCATCAGGGCGTCGCGGACGACGACCGAGCCCGCGCTCGCGACGAGCACGCGCAGCAGCTCGAACTCCTTGGTGGTCAGGTGGAGCTCGCGCTCGCCCTGGAACGCCCGGTGCGCGGAGACGTCGATGCGGACGTCCTGCGCCGCGAGCTCCTCCTCGTCGACCTGCTCGCCGTGCGAGCGCCGCAGGAGCGCCCGGACCCGGGCGAGGAGCTCCGCGAGGCGGAACGGCTTGGTGACGTAGTCGTCGGCGCCCGCGTCGAGCCCCACGACGAGGTCGACCTCGTCGGCGCGCGCGGTGAGCACGAGCACGGGCGTGGTCAGGCCCTTGTGACGGATCTCGCGTGCGACGTCGAGACCGTCCATGTCCGGAAGGCCCAGATCGAGCACCACGATGTCCGCACCGCTGGCCGAGTCGATCGCCCCTTGACCAGTTCCTTGGACGACGACGTTGTAACCCTCACGTGTCAGTGCGCGCGCCAAAGGTTCGGCAATCGCCGGGTCGTCCTCCGCTAGCAGTACGTGGGTCATTCGCTCATGCTAGGGCATCAGTACGACTTCGGTCCCATCGTGCCCGATGAACTCTGCGACCCTGGTCGGACGCCACGGGAGCGCCCCCTGCCTAGGCTGGACGCATGGGTTGGTACGAGCGCCTCGGGCAGTGGTCCGACGAGCACCGCTTCGGTGTGGACCTCACCGTCACGCTCGTCCTCGCGGTGGTGTTCGTGCCCGCGTCGGCGGCGTTCTCCGCGTCCGGCGCGAGCGGCGTCGGCACGAGCGGCGGCTGGGCCGCGTTCTGGGCCGTGCTGCTCCTCGCCCCGCTCCCCTGGCGACGCTCGCACCCGCTCGCGTCGGCGGTCACGGTGTACTCGGTCGCGCTCGTGCACCTGCTCGCGGGCTACCTCCTCATCTTCCCCGCCGACTTCGCCGTGCTCGTCGCGCTCTACTCGGTCACGGTCTACGGGCCGCGCTGGGCGCACCGCACCGCGATCGTCGCCTCGCTCGTCGGGGCGGTCGTCCTGGGCGTCGCGCTCGGGCTGCTGTCGGGCCGGCTCCAAGACCTCGCGCTCATGGTGTTCCTCACGTCCGCGTTCGGCGGCATGACGTTCCTCGCCGTCTGGGCGTTCGGCCTCGTGCGGCGGTCCCGGCGCGAGACGATCGCCGCGCTCGTCGACCGCGCCGAGCGCCTCGAGGTCGAGCGCGACCAGCAGGCCCAGATCGCGACCGCCGCCGAGCGGGCGCGCATCGCCCGCGAGATGCACGACATCGTGGCCCACTCGCTGTCCGTCATCATCGCCCAGGCCGACGGCGGCCGGTACGCCGCCGCCCACGACCCCGACGCCGCGGCCCGCGCGCTCGCGACCGTCTCGGAGACGGGCCGCACCGCCCTGGCCGACATGCGTCGTCTGCTCGGCGTGCTGCGGTCCGAGCCGCCGCGCCCGCCCGCGCCGGGGGCCGCCGTCGGGCCCGGGGGCACCCTGGCGCTGCCCGCGGGGCGCGGCGGCGTCCTCGGCCCGGGCTCGCCGTCCGGACCCGGTGCGGCCACGCAGCAGCTCCCGGGGAACCCCCCGCCGGCCGCCCTCGAGCGCGCGCCGCAGCCCGACGCCGCCGACCTCGAGAGCCTCGTCGCCCAGGTGCGCGACAGCGGGATGCGCGTGTCGTTCGTGCGCGTGGGCGAGGCGCGCACCCTGCCGCCCGGGGCCGGGCTCACGGTCTACCGCGTCTGCCAGGAGGCGCTCACCAACGTCCTCAAGCACGCGGGACCGGACCCGGAGGTCACGGTCGTCGTGCGCTGGGGCGCCACGACCCTCGACCTCGAGGTCGAGGACGACGGCCGGGGCGCCTCCAGCGCGGCGGAGGCCCGGCAGGACGCCCGCTCCGGCGGCTACGGCGTGCTCGGGATGCGCGAGCGGGCCGCGCTCTTCGGCGGGTCCGTCCAGGTGGGGCCGCGCGCGGGCGGCGGGTTCCGCGTGCACCTGCGCCTGCCCGTGCCGCCGGTCCCCGGTCGCGCGCCCGTGCCGCCCGGCCCCGTGCCGTCGGGACCTGCGCCGTCGGGACCTGTGCCGCCGGGCCCCGCGCCGTCTGGCCCCGTGCCGTCGGGGCCCGCGCTGCCGGGCAGGTCGGGACCGTCGGGCAGGATGGGACCGGGCAGGACGGCCACCGGACCGGCGCCGGGCCTGTTCGCCCCGCCCCCGCCGCCCCCCTGACCCGCGCGCGAGCCCTCCGACCGGACCGACCGACAGGACACCATGACCGACGCCCTCCCCGTGCCCGGCGACGCGTACGCCGCCGAGCCGCACGCCCCCGTGCGCATCGCGCTCGTCGACGACCAGCAGCTCGTGCGCGCGGGCTTCCGCATGGTGATCGACTCCCAGCCCGACCTCACGGTCGCCGTCGAGGCGGGCGACGGGCTCCAGGCGCTGCGCCTGCTCGCGGACCACCCGGTCGACGTCGTGCTCATGGACGTGCGCATGCCGCACCTCGACGGGCTCCAGACGACGGCCCGCCTCACGGCCGCGGCGGCCGACGGCGCGCACGCCCCCAAGGTCATCGTCCTCACGACGTTCGACCTCGACGAGTACGTGCTGGAGGCCATCCGCTCGGGCGCGAGCGGCTTCCTGCTCAAGGACGCGCCGCCCGAGGAGATGCTGGCCGCGATCCGCACGGTGCACCGCGGTGACGCGGTCATCGCGCCGTCGTCCACGCGGCGCCTGCTCGAGCACCTCGTGACGGCGCTGCCCGCCGAGCAGGTCCAGGACTCGCCCGCGCACGCGGCCGTCGAGGGCCTCACCGAGCGCGAGCGCGAGGTGCTCGTGCTCATGGCGCGCGGCCGCTCCAACACCGAGATCGCGAGCGACCTGTTCGTCGCCGAGGCGACGGTCAAGACGCACGTCGGGCGCATCCTCGCCAAGCTCGGCGCACGCGACCGCGTGCAGGCCGTCGTGACGGCCTACGAGACGGGGCTCGTGCGCCCCGGCGCCTGACCCGCTCCGCCCGCGCCCCACCGGTCCCCGACCGGTGGGGCGTCGTCGTGTCCACCCTGGGCGGGGCACTCCTACGACCAGAGGATGACCCGGCCCGCGGCCATGACCCGACCGTCGCCGGACGCGGCGGGCCGGGCCCTCTCCGTAGCGTCGTCCACGATCCCGACGCACGCCCGTGACCACCGGTCCGCGTGCGGCACGACGAACCAGGAGACGACGTGGACACGACCGTGTACCGACCCACCGACCCGGCCCCCGCCGGCCCGCCCGCGGTGCGGGCCCGCACGCTGCGCAAGACCTACGGCACGGGCGAGGCGGCGGTGCACGCGCTCGACGGCGTCGACGTGGACTTCGAGCGCGGGCACTTCACGGCCATCATGGGGCCGTCGGGCTCGGGCAAGTCGACGCTCATGCACCTGCTCGCGGGCCTCGACACCGCGACGAGCGGGCACGCCTTCATCGGGGACACCGAGGTCACTGGGCTCAACGACAGCGCGCTCACGCAGCTGCGCCGCGACCGCGTGGGCTTCGTGTTCCAGTCGTTCAACCTCCTGCCGATGTTCACGGCGGAGCAGAACATCACGCTCCCCGTGGAGCTCGCGGGCGGCAAGGTGGACCGTGCGTGGTTCGAGACGCTCGTGCGCACGCTCGGCCTCGAGGCGCGCCTGAGCCACCGTCCGAGCGAGCTGTCCGGCGGGCAGCAGCAGCGCGTCGCCATCGCGCGCGCCCTCATCGCCGGCCCGGAGGTCGTGTTCGCCGACGAGCCGACGGGCAACCTCGACTCGCGCTCGGGCGCGGAGGTGCTGAGCTTCCTGCGCCGCTCGGTGCGCGAGCTCGGCCGCACGATCATCATGGTCACGCACGACCCGACGGCCGCGGCCTACGCGGACCGCGTCGTGCTCATCGCCGACGGGCGCATCGCGGGCGACATCACGGACCCGACGCCGGAGTCGGTGCTCGCAGGGCTCGACGCGCTCCGCACGCTCGACGCCGGCACCGACGGCCCCGCCCCGCAGGCGGTGCGCGCCTGATGTTCCGGCTCACCCTGGCGCAGATGCGCCGCAGCATCGGCCGCCTCGTCGCGGCCGGCGTCGCGATCGTCATCGGGACGGCCTTCGTCACGGCGACGCTCATCGCGGGCAACGTCATCACCCAGACCACGAACGACTCGATCGCCGCGCAGTACGCGGACGCCGACCTCGTCGTGTCCGTCCCGGACGACCTCACGGCGCCCGACGTCGAGGCCCTGCGCTCCGTGCCCGGCGTCGAGGCCGTCGACGCCACGGCGTTCACCTACCTCGACCTCTCGCACGGTGCGAAGCGCGTGTTCCAGCTCGGCGTCCCGGCGCCGTCCGACCCGCGCTTCGAGGCGCTCGAGGTCGTCGAGGGCTCGATGCCCACCGCGTCGGGCCAGGTCTCGCTGCCCACCGCCGTGGCCGAGCGCCTCGGCGTCGGGATCGGCGACACCGTCACGAGCTCGCGCAACGTGTGGGACGAGACCGCGCCCGACGGCGGCGACTACACGGAGGTCCGCGACGAGCTGACCGTCGTCGGGACGACCGACGACCCGTACGGCGCGTACGCCCAGATGGGCGGCGCCGTCGTCGTCCCGGCCGAGGACGTCGCCGCCTGGGAGGCCGCACAGGCCACGCCCGACGACCCGGCCCGCACCTACTCGTCGGCGATGGTGGCCCTCGCGCCCGCCACGGACCTCGAGACGGCGCGCGCCGAGCTCGTCGCCGCCTCGCCGGACGGGGCGAAGGCCGTCACGCCGGACGAGCACGCGCAGGAGCAGGCGCGCAAGATGACCGGCGACCAGGACGTCTTCACGTACGTCATCCTCTCGTTCGCCGCCGTCGCGCTGCTCGTCGCCGCGCTCGTCATCGCGAACACGTTCCAGGTCCTCGTCGCGCAGCGCACGCGCACCCTCGCGCTCCTGCGGGCGGTCGGCGCGAACAAGTCGCAGCTCGCCCGGTCCGTCCTCACCGAGGCGACGATCCTCGGCGTCGTGTCGTCGCTCGCCGGCATCGTCCTGGGCGGCCTGCTCACGCAGATCGCGCTCCTCGTGGCGCGCGGCGCCGACCTGGGCGTCCCGGTCCCCGCGACCATCACGGTCACGCCCGTGGTGGTGCTCGTGCCGCTCGTGGTCGGCACGCTCGTGACGGTCGTCGCGTCGCTCGCCCCCGCTCGCGCCGCGACCCGCGTCGCCCCGCTCGAGGCGCTGCGCCCGGCCGACGCGCCGAGCATCCTGCGCGGCGGCGGCCGCGTGCGGCTCGTCATCGCGTCCCTGCTCACGCTGGGCGGCGTCGCCGTCCTCGCGGGCGGGATCTGGCTCGGGCTCACCGACAAGCCCGAGATCGGGCTCCTCGCCGGGGTCGCCGGCGGCGCGCTGTCGTTCGTGGGCGTCCTCGTCGGAGCGGTCTACTGGTTGCCCGCCGTCGTGTCGTTCGTCGGCCGGCTGCTCGCGGGCACCGGGTCGACGGCGCGCCTCGCCACCGCGAACACGCTGCGCAACCCGCGCCGCACCACCGCGACGAGCACCGCGCTGCTCATCGGCGTCACGCTCGTCGCGATGATGTCGACCGGCGCCGCGAGCGCGCGCACCTCGCTCGACGCCGCGCTCGACGACCAGTACCCCGTCGACGTCATGGTCGCGACGGACGCGTACGGGTCGACCGGTGAGCCCGTGCCGTCCGACGTCGTGCGCGCCGTGTCCGGCACCGAGGGCGTGTCCCGCGTCGTCGAGCTGTACGCCGCGACGGTGACCATGCCGGACGGCACCGAGACGTCGTTCCACGGCGCCGACCCCGACGCCGCGCGCTCCGTGGTGCGGACGCCGGACGACCTCGCGGCCTTCGGGCCCGGGACGCTTCTCCTCTCGGAGGGCGAGGCGGAGAACTACGGCCTCGCGGACGGCGAGACCGCCGAGCTCACGGGCCCGACGGGCGAGACGCTCGACCTGACGGTCCGCACCGGGGGGATCGGCTCCGGCGGGCTGCTCACCGTCGACGACGCGCGTGCCGTCGACCCGACGAGCCTCATGTCCCGGCTGTGGGTCGGCCTCGACGACACCGGCGCCGCCGCGCAGGTGGTCCCTGCGATCCAGGACGCCGTCGTGGAGTCGGACACGCCCGTGGAGGTCGCCGGGATCGCCGTCGAGCGCGCGGCGATGCAGAGCGTCATCGACACGATCCTCGGGGTCATCGTCGGGCTGCTCGCGGTCGCGGTCGTCATCGCGCTCATCGGCGTGGCGAACACGCTCTCGCTCTCGGTCATCGAGCGGCGGCGCGAGTCCGCGACGCTCCGGGCGATCGGCCTCAGCCGCTCCCAGCTGCGCTGGATGCTCGCGATCGAGGGCATGCTCATCGCGGGCGTCGGGGCGGTCCTCGGGATCGTGCTGGGCGTCCTCTACGGGTGGGCCGGAGCGGCCACGGCGCTGAGCGTCATGGGTGACGTGTCGCTCGCCGTGCCGTGGCGCGACATCGCGCTCGTGCTCGTGGTCGCGCTCGTCGCGGGGCTCGTCGCCTCCGTCGTCCCCGGCCGCACCGCGGCCCGGACGTCGCCCGTCGCGGCGCTCGCCGTGGACTGAGCGACACGCCCCACCGGCCTTCGGCCGACGCGCGCCCCTGTGGACGGACCCCCGTCCACAGGGGCGCGGTCGTGCCCGGCCCGCGCGGACCGCCGTCGGGCACGATCGCCGGGTGCTCTCCCCCGCCCCGCCCCTCGCTCCCGGTGCACCGCCGGGCGGCACTCCCGCGCCCCCGTCCGACGGCGGGGTGTGGGTGCGCGTGACGGTCCACCCGGGCACGGACGTCCTGCTCGCCGCGGGCACGCGCCTGGGCGACGCGCGACCCGCTCTCGCCGACCTCGGGTGCCGCCCCGAGCTGCGCACGGCACCGCTCGCCGTGGACGGCGTCCCCGTCGACGACGACCAGCGCTGCGGCACGCGCCCGCTGCTCCCCGGGGCGACGGTCACGGTCGTGCGGGCGGGGTCGGACCCGCGCAGTCGCGACGACGGGCCGGTGCCCGAGGACGTGCTCGCGGCGCCCCGGCACGTCGCGGTCCTGGGCGGCCCGGACGCCGGGCGGCTCGTCGCCGTCGGGCACGGCGACCGGGGACGCACCCGCGTCGACCGGCTCGACGTCCGCTGGCGCACCACGCGGCGCGGGCCCCGGGTGCGGGTCCGCGTTCCGCGCGGCACGCGCCGAGTGCCCGACGACGCTGCCGTCCTTCGTACGCGCCCGGCCCGGGCCGGTCGGCGGGTGGGCTCGTGGCGCGCGGTGCGCTGGCGCGTCGGCCGCGCCCTGGTGACGCCCGACGGCGCGTACGCCCTGCGCGCGCGGCCCGCGCTCGTGCACGGTCCCCGGTCGGGACCGGCCGTGGGTCCGGACCGTCCCACCGAGGCCGGCCGCCTCGGGACGGCGCAGCTCGCGACCGCGCTCGTGCCGGCCGTCGCGTCGGTCGGGCTCGCGGTGGCGCTGCGCCAGCCGCTCCTCGCGCTGCTCGCGCTCGTGGGGCCGCTCGCGGTCCTCGGTCCCGCGATCGCCGAGGCGCGCCGCCGCCGCGTCGCGCAGCGCGCCGCGCCGTCCGAGGCCGCGGCGGACGTCGGCACCGCCCCCGGCACCGTGCCGGTGGACCCGCTGGGCCCCCGGCCCGCCGACGTCCTGCTCTGGGCGACGATCGCCCGGCTCGCCCCGGGCGCCGACCTGGCGCGGACGGGAGCAGCGGGGGCGGGGGCGGCGGGCGCTCCCTCGGCGCACGCCGGGTCGTCAGGGGCGGCGCCGGGAACGACGGTCGGCACGACGTCGGGCGGGTCCGTGGGCGCGACCGGTGGCGGGGCGTCGCTCGCGGCGTCGGGTGGGACGAGCCCGTCGCGGGTCCGGCTGCCGGACGGGTGCGTGGCCGTCGTCGGGCCCCGGGACGTCGCGCTCGCCGCGGCCCGGGCCCTGCTCGTGGAGGTACTCGCCTCGGGGGCGCCACTGACGGTGCGGCCCGCGGCGCAGGACGCGACCGCGTGGTCGTGGTGCCGCTGGCTGCCGCACGCCCGCGCCGTCCGGACGCTCGACGCCGTGGCCGCCGCCGACCCGCCCGGCCTCGTCGTCGTCGACGGCCCGGTGCCTGCGGGCGAGCTCGCCCGGGCGTGGGAGCGGTGCGCACCCGTGGGCACGGACGTGCTGCTGGTGCTCGGGGACCGGGCGCAGGTCCCGGCGTGGTGCCGGACGCTCGTCGACGTCTCGGGAGCCGTCGCCGTCGTCACGGGTCCCGACGGCGCCCGGACGCCGCGCGAGCACGTCGGCGTGAGCGCCGGGTGGGCGCTCGGCCTCGCGCGGCGGCTCGCCGCGGCCGAGCACCTCGGCCGGCTGGGCACCGGGGACGGGGACCGTGCGGGTGAGCCCGACCCGGGCGACCCCACGGCGCGGTCGCTGCCGTCGGCGGTCGCGCTCGGTCCCCTGCTGGGCGCACCGCGAGCGCCGGACCGGCTCGCGACGTGGGTCGCCGAGCGCTGGCAGGACGCGGCCCGCCGGGACGGGCACGGTCTGCGGACCGTGCTCGGCGTCGGGCCCGGGGGCGCGCCCGTCGCCGTCGACCTCGTCCGCGAGGGGCCGCACGCGCTCGTCGCCGGCACGACGGGCGCCGGGAAGTCCGAGCTCCTGCAGTCCCTGGTCGCCGGGCTCGCGCTCGGACGCTCGCCCGACGAGCTGTCGTTCGCGCTCGTCGACTTCAAGGGTGGCGCGAGCTTCGGGGCGTGCGGCCGGCTGCCGCACGTCGTGGGCCAGGTGACCGACCTCGACCCGGGGCTCGCGGGACGGGCGCTGGCCGGGCTCCGGGCCGAGCTGCACCGGCGCGAGCGGATCCTCGCCGCGGCGGAGGTCGCGAGCATCGACGCCCTCCCCCGGGGACGGCTCGCGCGGCTCGTGGTCGTGGTGGACGAGTTCCGCGCGCTCGCCGACGACCTGCCCGACCTCGTGCCCGGGCTGCTGCGTGTTGCCGCGCAGGGCCGGTCGCTCGGCGTGCACCTGGTCCTCGCGACGCAGCGGCCCGCAGGCGCCGTCAGCGCCGACGTGCGGGCGAACGTCACGCTGCGGATCGCGCTCCGGGTCGTGGACGTCGCCGACTCGCGCGACGTCGTCGACTCGCCGCACGCGGCCCGCGTCCCGGCATCGACGCCCGGGCGCCTGGTCCTGCGCCGCGGCGCCGAGCCACCGGTGGCCGTGCAGTGCGCACGAGCCGGCGGGCCGCTCGCCCTGCCGGAGGCGCGCGTGCGGCTCGCGGACCCGTGGGGCGCTGGACGCGGCCCGGGCGGGCCTGCGCCGGGCTCCTCGGACGACCACCTGCCGCTCCTCGTCGCGGCGGCGCACGAGGTCGCGGCGCGCTCGGGACTGCGCCCCCACCCCGCGCCGTGGCTCCCCGCCCTGCCCGCTCGCGTCGGACCCGGCGAGCTCGCCGGGGTCGACGGGGTGGACGGGATCGACGGGACCGACGGGACCGACGGGACCGACGGGACCGACGGGACCGACGGGATCGACGGCGAGGCGGTGCGCTCCGACGACCGCGCGCTGCCCGTCGCGCTCGGTGACCTGCCGGCCCTACAGCGCCGCACGGTGGTCCGCTGGGACCCGCGCGACGGTCATCTCGCGGTCCAGGGCCGGCCCCGGTCGGGCCGCACCACGGCCCTGCGCACCGTCGGGCTGGCTGCGCTCGACCGCGGCTGGGCGGTCCACGCGATCGGGTCGGGGCTCGCGGACCTCGCGGCGCACCCCGGCACCGGCACGGTCGTGGACCGGAGCGACCCGCGCCGTGTCGTCCGCCTCCTCCGGCTCCTAGCCGGTCACGACGACGGTCAGTCCCGACCCGCGGGGCTCGACCGCACGACCGGACGCACCCTCCTCCTCGTGGACGACGTCGAGGCCGTGCGGGGCGTGCTCGCCGGCGTCGCGGGCGGAGCCGGCGCCGACGCCCTCGCGGACGTGCTCGCCGACTCCCCCACGGCGGTCGCCGTGAGCGCGAGCGGGCCGACGGTCGGCGGCCTGGCGTCGCTCGTCGGCGTCAGAGCGGTGCTGGCCTCGCGCGACCGCCACGACGACGTGTCGCTGGGCGTGCCAGCAGCGCTCGCCGGGCAAGGCGGACCGCCCGGCCGGGCGGTGTGGCTCGGGCCGGGCGACCCGCTCGTGTGCCAGGTCGTGCTGCCACCGACCGTCGCGCGAGGACGAGCACGGCGCCCGGCGCCGCCCCTGCGGGGCGCGTTCCGGCTGCACCCGCTGCCCGACGACGTCGGGACCGCCGATCTCGACGTGGCCGGGCACGCGCCGGGCGGGATCGACGCGGGCACCGTCCTCGTCGTGACGGACCCCGGCCTCGCGGTCGCCTCGACTGACCGAGACGGCACGGACGTCGCGCCCGGCCCGAGACCCACCTGCGACCCGGTCGGTCGAGGCGCCGCGGACGTCGCGGTCGGCCGGGGCGGCGACGACGGCCGGACGCTGTGGATGGACGTCGCGCGGGGCGCGCTCGTCGTCGGGCCGCCCGGGAGCGGCCGCACGAGCACGCTCGCGCTGCTCGCCCGGCACGCGGCCGCCACCGGCTCGCTCCGCGCGGTCGTGAGCCGCGACGGCGCGCTGGCGGGCGCGGCGATGCCTGCCCCCGGGCGCACCGCGCGCACCACCGGCCGGGCCAGGAGCGGGAACGGCAGGAAAGACGGGAGGGCGAGCAGCAACAGCCATGGCAACCGGGACGGGAGCGGGACGACCGACTGGAGAGCGAGCGGCAGCAGCAACGGGAACCAGAGCGGGAACGGGATCCGGAACGGGAACGGAAACGGGAACCGGAACGGGGCGATCGTCGTGCGGCGGTACACGCCGGCGGACGTCGCGCGCCTCCTCGACACGCTGGAGGCAGGTCAGGGCGCTGCGACGTTCCCGAGCAGGGCGACGGCGCCGCGGGTCGTGGTGGTCGACGACCTGGACGTGCTGACCCAGCTCTGCGTGCTGGAGGCCGACCGGCTCGCGGCGCTGTGCCGGGACGGGCTCGTGCTGCTCGCGTCGGCGACCACGGGCGCCGCGGCCTCGGCGTTGCGCGGTCCGCTCGCGGACCTGCGCGGGGCGCGCAGCGGGATCGTCCTCGCGCCGCGGGAACGCGGGAGCGCCGAGGTGTTCGGGCACGGGCTGGAGTGGCTCACCGAACCCGGCCGACCCCGACCGGGCCGAGGGGTGCTGGTCCAGGGCGCGTGGCTGGCGCCGCTCCAGGTCGCCCGCCCGTGACGGACGAGAGCCGCGCCCGGCGCAGCGTCGGCCACGGCGGGGGCAGGGCCGGTCCTCCGGGGCCGTCAGGCGAACAGGCCGGGCCGCAGGCGTGCGCGCCGGAATCGAGCAGCGCGCCGGGAGTCAGGCAGCCGGGCGGACGTCGCGCGTGGTCGCCTCGACGACGGGACGCAGCATGAGGAGGACGAGCACCACGACGGCGAGCACGAGCGCGACGACGACCCACGGGGTCACGCCCACCTGGAGCGAGCTGACCGCGACGACCCCCTGGAGGATCTGCCAGGTCGCGACGGGCGACCGCGCCCAGCGCTGCCCGCGCAGCAGCCCGCGCACGCTCGCGGCGAGCACGGCCCCCACGCCGAGGGCGAAGACGACGAGGAAGACGCTCACCCCGAACGACTGCGAACCACCGCGGAGGAGCTCGACGAGGATCAGCACGGCGCCCACCGCGAGCGCGGCGATCTCGATGCCGACCCCGGCGACGAGCGCCGTCAGCGCGGGCGGCCGCGACCCCCCGTCGGACGACGGTCCCGGGGGCGTCGGGCGGGGCTCGGGCGGGGTTCCGGAGGGCTCGCGGGAGGGCACGATCACCCAGCGTACGCGCCGACCTGCGGCTTCACACCCGTGTGACGAAGGCCTCACGATTCATGCGACGGAAACTTTCTCGTAACCCCTTGTGCTGTGCTTCACGAGGTGTGAACCTGGTTCAAGCATCAATCACCCCCCGCCTCGAGCCCTTGGCCCGGGCAGCCCCCTGCCGGGTCGCCCAGCGACGAGTCATCACCTCGCGACCAGGCTCCCCTCTGCCCGAAGGAGACGACGAACATGGACTGGCGCCACCGCGCAGCCTGCCTCGACGAAGACCCCGAGCTGTTCTTCCCCATCGGGAACACCGGCCCTGCGCTCCTCCAGATCGAGGAGGCGAAGGCCGTCTGCCGCCGCTGCGACGTCGTCGACACGTGCCTCAAGTGGGCCATCGAGTCCGGCCAGGACGCCGGCGTCTGGGGCGGTCTCTCCGAGGACGAGCGCCGCGCCCTCAAGCGCCGCACCGCGCGCGCACGCCGCGCCGGCTGACACGCCGCTCCGCCTCCGGGCGTCGAGCAGCACGACGGGCCGTCACCCTCCGGGGTGGCGGCCCGTCGTCGTGCGGTGCCTCCGCTCCGCGACCCGTGCCGTGCGCGCCTCCGCGCGGCGGCCGCCGCCGTGCCGGCCGGTCAGCCCTGGCGGTTGCCGTCGCGCAGCACGAGCGCGAGCACGACCTGGGTGCCCCCGCCGGGCCGCGGCGACCACTCGATGGTGCCGCCGAGCTCGTTCGTCACGAGGGTCTGCACGATCTGCGACCCCAGGCCGCTCTTGGCGGCCTTGCCCGCCCGGGCGACGTCGCCGTCGGGCATGCCGACACCGTCGTCCGACACGACGATCCGCAGGGCCGAGCCGTCGCGCTCGACCGCGACCTCGACCGTGCCGGTCTCCTGCTTCGCGAGGCCGTGCTCGACGGCGTTCGTGACGAGCTCGGTGAGGATGAGCGCGAGGGGGGTCGCGTCCTCCGCGGGCACGAGCCCGAAGCTCCCCGTGCGGACGGTGCGCACGCTCGTGTCGGCGGAGGCGACGTCGGCCGCGAGGCGCAGCGCGCGACCGACCATGTCGTCGAACTCCACCTCCTCGTCGAGCGTCTGCGACAGGCTCTCGTGCACGAGCGCGATCGTCGCGACGCGGCGCATCGCCTCCTCCAGCGCCGCGCGCGCCTCGGGGACGTCCATGCGCCGGGCCTGGAGCCGCAGGAGCGCCGCGACGGTCTGGAGGTTGTTCTTCACGCGGTGGTGGATCTCGCGGATCGTCGCGTCCTTGGTGATGAGCTCGCGCTCCCGGCGGCGCAGCTCCGAGACGTCGCGGCACAGCAGGACGGCGCCGATGCGCTGGCCGGACTCGGTGAGCGGGAGCGCGCGCAGCGACAGCGCGACGCGCTGCGCCTCGATCTCGGTGCGCCAGGGCGCGCGGCCCATGACGACGAGCGGGAGCGACTCGTCCACGGGGGTCTGGTGCTCGATGAGGTCGGCCGTCACCTCGGCGAGCGACCGCCCGACGAGCGGGCCGATGACCCCCAGGCGGTGGAAGCAGCTCAGCGCGTTGGGGCTCGCGTAGAGGACCTCGCCCTCGGAGTTCAGCCGGATGAGGCCGTCGCCGACGCGCGGCGCGCCGCGACGCGGACCGGTCGCGGCGTTCGGGAAGGGGAACTCCCCGCGCGAGATCATCGCGATGAGGTCGTCCGCGGCCTCGACGTAGTTGAGCTCGAGGCGGCTGGGCGTGCGCCCGCTCCCGAGGTTGGTCTGCCGCGCGACGACGGCGATCGCCTTCCCGGAGTGCAGGACCGGGATGGCCTCCTCGCGCACGGCGTACGCGCCGAACCAGCGTGGCTCGCGCGAGCGCTGCGACCGCACCTCGGTGAGCGCGCGCTCGAGCTGCGGGCGCTGGCCCTCCGGGGCGAACGACCCGACGATGTCGTCGTAGTGGACGGTCGCGCCCGTCGACGGCCGGCACTGGGAGACGGCGACGAAGTTGCCGTCGCTCGTGGGCAGCCACAGCACGAGGTCGGCGAACGCGAGGTCGGAGATCACCTGCCAGTCGCCCACGAGCAGGTGCAACCACTCGTTGTCCGCCGGGCTGAGGTCGGCGTGGCGGGAGATGAGGTCACTCATGGCAGACACGGACCCCAGCGTAGAGGGGCGCGACCGGTAGAGTCCCCTCAGCGCCCGCGTGCGCGGTCGCCCGAACCGTCAGCCGTCCCGTCGGCCGGTCCGTCACGGGCCGGCGCAGGGCCCGAGGAGGTCCCGTGCACCTGAGCGTCGAGCTCCGCTACCCCGCCCCCGTCCACGCCGTCGGGGCGATGCTCGCGGACGAGGAGTTCGTCCGCTGGCGCGCCGCCCGCTCGGGCGGCGAGGGCGCACACGTCGAGCAGGTGGACGTCACCGGCGGGCCGGACGAGGGGTTCACCGTCACGGTGCGACGGACGCTGCCCACGGACCAGATCCCGGCGCACGTCCGCTCGTTCGTCGGGGGTCGTCTCGAGATCCGGCAGGCGGAGGCCTGGGAGCCGGAGCGCGACGGCGAGCGGTCGGGCACGGTGTCGCTCGAGATCACGGGCGCACCGGTGCGGCTCACGGGCACCGTGACGCTCTCCCCGGAGGGGGACGGCACGGTCGAGCGCTACGACGGCGAGGTCAAGGCCAACGTGCCGCTCTTCGGCGGGGCGATCGAGCAGGCCGCGGCGGAGGCCGTGCGGACGGCGCTCGCCGCCGAGGAGTCCGCCGGTCTCGCGTGGCTGTCGCGCTGACCACCGACCGAGCGGCGCCCGGCCCGACCTGATCGGCGACCCGGCGACGCCGGCCCGGCGACCGGTCTCGAACCGGTAACGATTTCCACAGAACCCGACCAACTGGTAGGTCGCCGTAACGCCCTGACCTGCGGCGATACGTCGGTGGGAGCGCGACCACACCCGTGCGGACCCGACCCAGGCTTGACACGGGTTCGGGCGGGAACGCACGATCAGGCCGTTGTGTGGAAGCGCTACCACATTGGTGGTGGGAGCGCTGCCACGACCCCGCCCCACCGACAAGGGAGTCACCGTGCTGAGCAGCACCCGTACGACCCGCCGGCCCCGCAAGGCGATCACCGCCGTCGCAGGCCTCGCGGCCATCACCCTCACCCTGACCGCGTGCTCGAGCGGCTCCGGCTCGGACGACGACGCGACGGGCTCCGGCGACGGAGACAAGATCACGCTCACCGTCGCGACGTTCAACGACTTCGGCTACACGGACGAGCTCCTCGCCGCGTACACCGCGGAGCACCCGAACGTGACCGTCAAGCAGACGAAGGCCGCCAAGTCCGAGGACGCGCGGACCAACCTCACCACGAAGCTCGCCGCCGGCGGCGAGGGCCTCGCGGACATCGAGGCCATCGAGGTCGACTGGCTCCCGGAGCTCATGCAGTACCCCGACCTCTTCACCGACCTCACCGACTCGTCGCTCGACGGCCGCTGGGTGGACTGGAAGGTCCAGCAGGCGACGACGACCGACGGCAAGCTCATCGGCTACGGCACCGACATCGGCCCGAGCGCGATCTGCTACCGCCAGGACCTCTTCGAGGCTGCGGGCCTCCCGAGCGACCCGGCAGGCGTGGCGGAGCTCCTCGGTGGCGAGGACGCCACGTGGGACGACTACTTCGCCGCGGGCAAGACCTTCGTCGCCGCGAGCGACGCGGCCTGGTACGACTCCGCGATGTCCATCTCGCAGGCGATGGTCAACCAGATCGACAACGCCTACGAGGAGTCCGACGGCACGCCCAAGGACCTCGCGTCCAACCAGCCGATCATCGACATCTACGACACGGTGCTCGAGCAGTCGACGACGAACGAGCTCTCCGCCGGCCTCGAGCAGTGGTCGGGCGACTGGGACGCCGCGTTCCAGAACGACGGCTTCGCGACGATGATCTGCCCCGCGTGGATGACCGGCCCGGTCGAGGAGCGCTCGGGCGGCGTCACCGGCTGGAACGTCGCGGACGTCTTCCCCGGCGGCGGCCTCAACTGGGGCGGCTCGTTCCTCACGGTGCCGGCCTCCGGCCCGAACGCCGAGGCGGCCAAGGAGCTCGCCGCGTGGCTGACCGACCCGGCGCAGCAGACGACGGCCTTCGAGAACGCGGGCACGTTCCCGTCGCAGCTCGAGGCGCAGGAGTCCGACGCCGTGCAGTCCTTCACGAACGACTTCTTCAACGACGCCCCGGTCGGCACGATCTTCGTCAACCGTGCGCTCGCGATCGACAGCGCGCCGTTCAAGGGCGCGAACTACTTCTCGATCCACACGACCGTCCAGGACGGCATCAAGCGCGTGGACGTCGAGAAGACGGACGACGCCGCCTCCTCGTGGCAGAAGACGCTCCAGTCCTTCCAGGACCTGGGCCTGTGACCTGACGGGGCCGGGGGCGGCACGATCTGCCGCCCCCGGCCCCGCGCGCGTCCGCCCGCGGACGACGCCCCGCACCCGCAGCCACCCAGCGCCACCGAGCAGCCCAGGAATCCCACATGGCCGTCCTCACGCCCACCCAGCCCTCGCCGGGGCTCAGCGGGCCGCCGCCGCGCACGCCGCGCCGCGTCGGCTTCTCCCAGCGCCTCAGCCGCTGGGACGTCAAGGTCTCGCCCTACCTCTACATCTCGCCCTTCTTCATCCTGTTCGCGATCACGGGACTCTTCCCGCTCGTGTACACCGCCGTGGTGTCGGTCTACGACTGGAACCTGCTCGGCGGCCAGGGCGACTTCGTCGGTCTCCAGAACTACACGGACGTCCTCGCGCAGCCGACGTTCTGGAAGTCCCTGCGCAACACCGTCTCGATCTTCGTGCTCTCGTCCGTGCCGCAGGTCGTCGCCGCGATCGCGATCGCGGCCCTGCTCGACCAGAACCTGCGCGCCGCGACGTTCTGGCGCATGGGCGTCCTGCTGCCGTACGTCGTCGCGCCCGTCGCGGTCTCGATGATCTTCGGCCGCCTGTTCGCCGACCAGTACGGGCTCATCAACGAGCTGCTCAGCCTCGTCGGCGTCGACCCGATCCGCTGGCACGCCGACGCCCTCGCGAGCCACGTCGCCATCGCGTCGATGGTGAACTTCCGCTGGACCGGCTACAACGCGCTGATCTTCCTCGCCGCGATGCAGGCCGTGCCGCGCGAGCTCTACGAGGCCGCGATCATCGACGGCGCCGGGCGCGTGCGCCAGTTCTTCTCCGTGACCGTCCCCCAGATCCGCGCCACGATCATCTTCGTCGTCATCACGTCGACGATCGGCGGCCTGCAGATCTTCGACGAGCCGCGCATGTTCGACGCGCAGGGCCTCGGCGGCGCCGACCGGCAGTGGATGACGACCGTGCTCTACCTCTACGACGTCGCGTGGGGCAACCAGAAGAACTTCGGCCGTGCGGCCGCCGTCGCGTGGCTGCTGTTCCTGCTCATCATCCTCGTGGGCATCGTCAACTTCCTCGTCACCCGGCGGATCGCCACGTCGAACGCGCAGCCGCGCCCGCCACGCTGGGTGCGTCGCCGCCACGAGGCGCGCAAGCGCCTGCGCGCCGAGGACGCCATGTCCGCGCAGCGTTCCGCCGCGGGGACCGAGGCGTCCGTCCCGACCGCCGCCAGCCCGACCGACCGGAGGAAGCGATGAGCTCCGTCCCCGTCATCGCCCAGACCGCCGGCCCGGGCGCGGCCCGCGCCGCGTCCCGCCGCCGGAGCGCCGGGAAGAACGTCGGCGGCACGCAGCGCCGCCCGCGCTGGGTCACGTACACCATCCTCGGGATCGTCCTGCTCATCTCGGTGTTCCCGCTGTACTTCACGCTGATCCTCGGCTCCTCGACGCCCGAGGAGATCTCGCGCAGCGCGCTGCCCCAGCTCCTGCCCGACGCGAGCCTGTTCGACCGGTTCGCCGACGTCATGAGCTCGGACGCGATCAACTTCTGGAAGGCCGCCTGGAACTCCGTGGTCGTCGCGGTGCTCACGTCCCTCTCGGTCGTGCTGTTCTCGACGCTCGCCGGCTTCTCGTTCGCGAAGCTCCGGTTCCGCGGCCGCGGCCCGCTGCTCGTGTTCGTCATCGCGACGATGGCGGTGCCCACGCAGCTCGGCGTCATCCCGATGTACATCCTCATGTCGGACCTCGGGTGGATCGGCAAGCTCCAGGCCGTCATCGTGCCCGCGCTCGTCACGGCGTTCGGCGTCTTCTGGATGACGCAGTACCTCGGCGAGGCGCTCCCGTACGAGCTCATCGAGGCGGCCCGGGTCGACGGCGCGTCCATGATCCGCACGTTCTGGTCCATCGCGCTGCCGGCGGCCCGCCCGGCCGCCGCGATGCTGGGCCTGTTCACGTTCGTGCAGCAGTGGACGAACTTCTTCTGGCCGTCCATCGTGCTCAACCAGAACAACCCGACGCTGCCGCTCGTGGTGCGGTCCCTGCAGTCGAACTTCTTCGTCGACTACTCGCTCGTCATGGCCGGGATCTTCCTCGTCACGCTGCCGCTCATCGTCATCTTCATCTTCACCGGCCGCCAGCTCGTGGCGGGCATCATGCAGGGCGCCGTCAAGGGCTGACGCCCGACGCCCCGCGCCGCACGACCCGCCCACCGCCCGGTGGGCGCGGTCCGTGCTGCGCGCCGACCGTCGCGCGGGCGGGCCCGACCGGCCCGCCCGCGTGCCATCCCGCGACTTCTCGAAGGACAATCGACCATGACCAGCTTCGTCCCGTCCGCGCCCCTCCCCCCGAACCCGGCGACCGCGACCGGACGCGTCGAGATGCCCCCCGGCTTCCTCTGGGGCGCCGCGACGGCCGCGTTCCAGATCGAGGGCGCGGGGCACACCGACGGACGCACGGACTCCGTGTGGGACGCGTTCGCCCGCGTGCCGGGCGCCGTCGTGAACGGCGACGACGGCATGGTCGCGTGCGACCACTACCACCGGTACCGCGAGGACGTCGCGCTCCTGCGCGACCTCAACCTGGGGACGTACCGGTTCTCGACGTCGTGGGCCCGCGTGCGCCCCGACGGCGGCGCGGTCAACCCCGCCGGGCTCGCGTTCTACGACCGCCTCGTCGACGAGCTGCTCGCCGCGGACGTCCTGCCGTGGCTCACGCTGTACCACTGGGACCTCCCGCAGGCGCTCGAGGACAAGGGCGGCTGGACGTCGCGCGACACGGCGTACCTCTTCGCCGAGTACGCGGTGACGATGCACGAGGCGCTGGGCGACCGCGTCGGCGTGTGGACGACGCTCAACGAGCCGTGGTGCTCCGCGTTCCTCGGCTACACCGCGGGCGTGCACGCGCCCGGCCGGCAGTCGCGCGAGGACGGCCTCGCGGCCGCGCACCACCTGCTGCTCGGGCACGGCCTCGCGGTCCAGGCGCTGCGCGAGCGCGCGCCGGAGGCGAACCTCGGGCTCACGCTGAACTTCACGGTGTCCGACCCGGTCGACCCCCAGGACCCGGCCGACGTCGACGCCGCGCGCCGGATCGACGGCCAGTTCAACCGGATCTTCCTCGACCCCGTCTTCCACGGCGAGTACCCGGCCGACGTCCTCGAGGACGTCGCGCCCTACGGCCTGCTCGACCACGTCAAGGACGGGGACCTCGAGATCATCTCCACCCCGATCGACACGCTCGGGGTCAACTACTACAACGGCGGGGCGGTCTCGGCCCGCCCGCAGACGACGGCGCCCGGCACCGGGAGCGACGGCGGCGGGGGCACGCGCCCCGAGGGCGTCCGCGACGAGGAGGCCGACGCCGCGCCGGTGCGCCCGACGTCGTCCCCCTACCCCGCCGCGGACGGTGTGCACGCCCACTCCCGCGGCCTGCCGCGCACGGACATGGGCTGGGAGGTCCAGCCCGAGGGGCTGACGCGCCTCCTCACGCGCCTGCAGCGCGACTTCACCGGCCCGCGCGGCGTCGCGATGTACATCACCGAGAACGGCGCCGCCTACCCGGACCAGGTGGGCCCGGACGGCTCGGTCGACGACCAGGACCGGCTCGAGTTCCTCGACGCGCACCTGCGCGCGACGCGCGACGCGATCGACGCGGGGGCGGACGTGCGCGGCTACTTCGCGTGGTCCCTCATGGACAACTTCGAGTGGGCGCTCGGCTACACGAAGCGCTTCGGCATCGTCCGCGTCGACTACGAGACGCAGGAGCGCACCGTCAAGGCGAGCGGCGCCTGGTACGCCCAGGTCGCACGCGACAACGCGATCCCGGCGCGCGAGACGCCGGTCGCGGACGCCGCCCCGGCCGAGTGACGGCGACGGTGAGGACACGGTGAGCGGGGCGGTGCGGACCGGGGAGCGCGCGCGCCATACTGTCCCGATGAACAGCCTGCGCTCCGCGCCGACCCTGGACGAGGTGGCCCAGACGGCGGGTGTCTCGCGCTCGACGGCGTCGCGCGCCATCAACGGCGGCCTGCGGGTGTCGCCCGAGGCGCAGGCGGCGGTCGACGCCGCCGTCGCGCAGCTCGGCTACACGCCCAACCGCGCCGCCCGCTCGCTCGTGACGCGCCGCACGGACTCGATCGCCCTCGTGGTCCCCGAGCCCGACGAGCGCATCCTCACCGACCCGTTCCTCGCGGGCACGATGCGCGGCGTGAGCGCCGCGCTCGGCGGCACGGACCTGCAGCTCGTGCTGCTGTTCGCGCGCCCCGACGAGCAGCCGGGCCGCATCGTGCGGTACCTCAGCAGCGGCCACGTCGACGGCGCGATCGTCGCGTCGCACCACCGCGACGACGACCTCGAAGAAGCGCTCCTCGCGGCGCGCCTGCCCGCCGTGTTCGTGGGGCGGCCGTTCCACCCGACGCCGGACCTCCTGTACGTCGACGTGGACAACGTCGAGGGCGGCCGCCTCGCGGCGCGGCGTCTCGTCGAGGCGGGCCGGCGCCGTATCGCGACGATCGCCGGCCCGCAGGACATGACGGCGGGCGTGGACCGGCTCACGGGGTTCCGCGAGGTGCTGCGCGACGCCGGCCTGCCGGACGACGCGGTCGAGATCGGCGACTTCGCCGTCGCGGGCGGCGCGGCGGCCATGGAGCGCCTCATCGCCGCGCACCCGGACCTCGACGGCCTGTTCGTCGCGTCCGACCTCATGGCCGAGGGCGCGCTGCGCGTGCTCGCGGCCCACGGCCGCGACGTGCCGCGCGACGTGTCCGTCGTCGGCTTCGACAACCTCGCCACCGCCGCCACGACGTCGCCCCCGCTCACCACGGTCCAGAACCCCATGGTCGAGATGGTGCGCGGCGCGACCGACCTCCTGCTCGACCTCGTGGGGGGCCGCGGCGACGAGATCGCGTCGCAGGTCCTCGCGCCGGAGCTCGTCGAGCGCGACTCCGTCTGACCCCGCGCCGTCCGCGGCGCCGCGCGGCACCCGAGGCGTGGGGGGCCGAGACGCTGTGGGCGGTCGCTCGTAACCTGGCGTCGTGCACCCGTCCACGGAACCGGTGGTGGCCACGCTCTCGCGGGCCGACGTCCTCGCCGCGCGCTGGCACGCCCACGAGCTCGACCGGGCGCCGGGCGCGGCGGCCGCGGTGACGGACGTCGCCGTCCTCGACCTGGGCGTCCAGGACACGGGGTCCGACGGCGCCGCGTGGGCGCTCGCCGTCCGGGGCGCCCCGCCCGTCGCGCCCAGCACCCTGCCGCCCGACCTCGCGCTCGCGTGGACGCTGCGCGGCGCCCCGCACGTCTACCGCCGCGCGGACCTCGCCGACGTCGCGACCGCGACGGCGCCGTTCTCCGAGGCCGACGCCGCCAAGCGCGTCTACGACGCGAGCCGACCGCTCCGCGCGGCGGGTGTCGCCGTGCTCGACGCCCTGCGCACCGAGGCGCGGCTCGAGCGCGAGCTCGTCGAGACCCCGACCGTCAAGGGCGACCTCTCGACGCGGCTCACCGCGCGGCTCCCGGAGCCGCACCTGCGCTGGTGCGGGCCGTGCGGCGCCACCCACAGCTACGAGCAGACGTTCCGCCTCGCGGCCCTGCAGGCCGGGCTCGAGCTCGAACCGGGCTCGTCCCCGCCCGTGCTGCGGCGCGTCCCCGGCCTCGAGCCGCCGCTCTACGGGCGCCTCGGCGGCGACGCCCTGCCGCGCCTGGACGTCGTCCGCGGCTACCTGCGCTTCTTCCCCGCCGCCAGCGTCCAGGACGTCGCCGCGTTCCTCGACGCCCCGGTGAAGGACGTCCGGGACCGGTGGCCCGACGACGCGGTCCGCGTCGAGGTCGCCGACGTCGAGCCCGGCCCGCGGCCGACCGAGCGCTGGGTGCTCGCCGAGGATCTCGGTCGCGTCACGGGCGCCGCCGCGCGCGAGCGCGACGCGCGACCCGCGCCCGGCGCCCCGGTCGTGCGCCTCGTGGGCACCTACGACCTGTTCCTGCAGCTGCGCGACCGCGCGACGCTCGTCCCGGACGTGGCGCGTGCCAAGGACCTGTGGCGGGTCCTCGGCCGGCCCGGGGCCGTGCTCGCGGGCGGCGAGGTCGTGGGCACGTGGCGGCCCCGCGCGTCGGGCCGTCGCCTCACGGTCCTCACCGACCCCTGGGTCCCGTGGGACGCCGGGCTCGCCGACGCCGTCGCCGAGCAGGCGGAGCGCCTGCGCGCGTACCGCGACGCGGCGTCCGTGACCGTCTCGCCGGTGCCGGACGCGCGGTAGCGACCGGGGTGCCGCGCGGTCGTCGCGGGAGGGGCCCGGCGGTGGCCGAGCCTCTCCCGCGCGCCGGGAGCGGTCAGCGCTTCACGTGGCCGTACCGGTGCGTCGTGCGGCTGACGGCCTGCTCGTGGAGCACGGTGAGCAGCTCGCGGCGCCCGCTCGCGACGACGGGGTGGTCGAGCACCGTGACCTCGCCGACGCGCTCGGCCGCGGCCTCGTGCAGCCCCGGCGCGGAGCCGACGACGCGGACCCGGCCCCGGACGGCGCCCGACGCGACGCGGCGCGCGAACTCCTCGTCGCTCACCGCGGCGTCGCCCGTGCTCGGCACGACGACGGCCGGCACGCCCGCGGTGCGCGCGGCGTGCAGGACGCGCTCGACCTCGACGGGGAGCGCGTCCGCGCCGACGCGCACGGTGAGCACGTCGAACGGGCGGTAGCGGAAGACGTTCGCCTCGACGTGCAGGCCCGAGGGGTCGTGGCCCACGGAGAACTCCCGCTCCCACCAGCGCACGTCGTCGGCCTTCGCCCACGCGAGCCACGCCTCGGGCGCGGTCTCGCGCGCGGGCGGCACCGCGTCGTGCGTGCCGTCGGTGCCCGACGCCGACGCGCTCGTCGAGGTGTCGGGCGCGTCGCTCCAGCGCCCGAGCTGCGCGACGTAGTTCGGCCCGCCCGCCTTGGCGCCCGGCCCGACGGCCGACTGCTTCCAGCCGCCGAACGACTGCCGCTGCACGATCGCGCCGGTGATGTGCCGGTTGACGTAGGCGTTGCCCACCTGGACGGCGTCGAGCCAGCGTTCGACCTCGGCGTCGTCGAGGCTGTGGATGCCGCCGGTGAGGCCGAACGGGACCGCGTTCTGCAGCGCGATCGCCTCGTCGAGGGTCGCGGCCGTCATGATCCCGAGGACCGGCCCGAAGTACTCGGTGAGGTGGAACGGCGACCCGGGCGCGACGCCCTCCCTGAGACCCGGCGTCCAGAGGCGGCCCTCCAGCTCGGGCCCGCCGTCCAGCAGCCGCGGTCGCACGAGCCAGGACTCCCCCGGCTCGAGCGTCGTCAGGGCGTGCAGCAGCTTGCCCGACGCGGGCTCGGTCAGCGGGCCCATGGTCGTCGCGACGTCCGTCGCCGGACCGACGGCGAGCGAGCGCACCGCGTCCACGAGCTGGCGCCGCACCCGGCGGCCCGTCTCCGTCCGCGGGTCGCCCGCCGAGCCGACGAGGATCGCGAGCGACGCGGCCGAGCACTTCTGCCCCGCGTGCCCGAACGCCGACCGCACGAGGTCCGCGACCGCGAGGTCGAGGTCCGCCGACGGCGTGACGACGAGCGCGTTCTTGCCCGACGTCTCGGCGAGCACCGGCCGCGACGGCTTCCACCGCGCGAAGAGCTGCGCGGTCTCGATCGAGCCCGTGAGCACGACGCGCGCGACGTCGTCGTGCGTGACGAGGCGGGTGCCGAGCTCGTCGTCGGGCACGCGGACGTACTGCACGACCTCGGTCACCGAGCCCGCGTCCAGCCCCGCGAAGTCACCGGGCGCCGCGGCCACCGCGTCGCGCAGGCCCGCGTGGACCGCCTCGACGGCGACCTCGAGGCAGCGCGGCGTCGGCGGCGCGGGCTTGGCGAGCACGGCCGACCCGGCCGCGAGCGCCGCGAGGACCCCGCCCACGGGGATCGCGACGGGGAAGTTCCACGGCGGCGTGACGAGCGTGACGCCGTCGGGCGCGAACCGGGCACCGGGCACGTGGTCCAGCTCCTCGGCGGAGCGCGCGTAGTAGCGCGCGAAGTCGACGGCCTCGCTCACCTCGGGGTCGGCCTCGGCGACGGTCTTGCCCGGCTCGTGCACCATCGCGGCGACGAGGTCGGTGCGCGCCTCCTCCAGGCGCCGGGCGACGGCGCGCAGCGCGGCGGCGCGGGCCGCCGGGGCGACCTGCGACCACGCGGCGGTCGCGCGCACGGCGGTCGCGACGGCGTCGTCCACCTGGGCGGTCGTCGTGAGCTCGGGCGTGCGGACGGGGACGTACCCGGAGCCGGTCCCGGTGACGTGGCGGGCCCAGTCCCGCGAGGCGGCGACGGCGGGGTCGGTGTCGGGGGCGTTCGCGAAGCCGGCGCCGGTCCCGCCGCCGACGGCGGGCCGGGGCGTGCGGCGCGGCGCGACGTCGGTCTCGGCGTAGTGCACCCCGTGGCGCACGGACGCGCGGAACGCGGCCTCCTGGCGCTCCATGGGGCTGCCCGCGGGCGACCCGTCGGGCGCGAACATGGCGTGCAGGAAGTTCTGCTCGGCGGCGTTCTCCTCGAGGCGGCGCACGAGGTAGGAGATCGCGACGTCGAAGTCCTCGTCGCGCACGACGGGCGTGTACAGCACGACGCACCCGCCGCGCCCGGCGCGCGGGCCGCTCTCGACGCGGTCGGCCGCGACCTCGTCGCGCACGGCGCGCGCCTCGCCGGGGGCCATGCCCTGGAGCATCTCGACGTCGAGAGCGTGGCTCACGCCGCGGGCCCGGCCGAGGAGCACGGCGAGCGCGACGTGGAAGAGGTTGTGGCTCGCGACGCCGATGCGCACGGCGTCGGTCCGCGGCGCGCGCAGGGCGTGGTCGAGGAGGCGGACGTAGTTGGCGTCGACGTCGGGCTTGGTCGGGTAGGGCGCCTGCGGCCAGCCGTGCAGCTCGGCCTCGACGGCCTCCATCGCGAGGTTCGCGCCCTTGACGAGGCGCACCTTGACCGGCGCTCCCCCGGCGGCGACGCGCTCGGCCGCGAAGCGCGTGAGCCCGTCGAGCGCACCGAGCGCGTCGGGCAGGTACGCCTGGAGCACGATCCCGGCCTCGAGGTCGTGCAGGTCGTCGTGCGCGAGGATCTCGCGGAAGACCGCGGTCGTGAGCGCGAGGTCCTTGTACTCCTCCATGTCGAGGTTGAGGAAGACGCCGTGGTCGCGCGCCGCCCGGTACAGCGGCAGCAGCCGCTCGACGACGCGGGCGCACGACCCGTCGAGGTCCCACGTGACGAGCTGCGACGCGACGGACGACACCTTGACCGACACGTAGTCGACGTCGGGGCGCCGCACGAGCGCGAGCGTGCGCTCGAGGCGAGCGTCCGCCTCGGCCTCGCCGAGCACGGCCTCGCCGAGGAGGTTGACGTTGAGCGCGTAGCCCTCCGCGCGGGTGCGGGCCAGGTGCGGGCCGAGGCCGCGGCCGGCGTCGGCCACGAGGTGGCCCACGAGCTGGCGCAGGCGCACGCGCGCGGCCGGCACGACGACGCGCGGCAGCACCGGCGCGACGCCCGCCCCGACGCGCAGGAGGGACCGGTCGACCGGCCCGAGGAACGACCCCGCGCTGCCCGCGAGCTCGCCGAGGCGGCCGAGCGCCCGCGCGGCGACGTGCACGTCCTGGGGGCGCGCGACGTCGTCGACGAACCGGACCGCGAGCTCGAGGCCCGTGGGGTCGGAGACGAGCGCGCCGAGCCGCTCGGCGGTCCGGCGGGCGCGCGCGTCGCCCGCTCCCTCGCTGGCGGCGAGCCAGCGCCGGGCCAGCGCGACGGCCTCCTCGACGAGGTCGTCCGGGGAGGTGAGGCTCGTGCCGCCGACGGCTCCGGGGGTGGGGAGCGGCCGGGCGGGCGCGTCGTTGCTCATCCCTCCAGGGTGCCTCGGGTCGTGGTGGCTCGTCTTGTACGATCCGGGGCGACATGGCACCCGTCCGCGACAACCTGTGGCCCGAGGGCATGGCGCTCCTCGCCGCCCTCAGCCCCGCCATGGTCGCGCTCATGGACGAGCTGCCGGACACGATGTTCTGCGCGAAGGACGTCACGGGCCGGTACGTCGCGGTCAACCCGGTGTTCGTCGCGCGGACGAACGAGCGCTCGCGCCGCGCGGTGCTGGGCCGACGCGCGCGCGACCTGTTCGTCGCACAGCTCGCCGAGCGCTACGAGCAGCAGGACGCCGAGGTGCTGCGCGGGCGCGCGCTGCGCGGCGAGCTCGAGCGCATCCGGCGGCTCGGCGGCACGTCGGGCTGGTTCCTCACCTCCAAGCTCCCCGTGCACGACGACGCCGGTCACCTCGTGGGGATCGTCTCGGTCTCGCACGACCTGCGGGCGGGCGCGGCGGACGACGCGACGATGGACTCCCTCGCCGCGCTCGTCGCCGCGGTCGAGGCGGACCTCGGGGCGCGCTGGACGACGGCGCGGCTCGCCGAGGCGGCGGGGTGCACGCCCGCGGTCCTCGACCGGCGCGTGCGGCGCGTGTACGGCGTGACGCCGCGCCAGCTCGTGCTGCGCACCCGGGTCGACCACGCGACACGCCTGCTCGCGGGGAGCGCCGTGTCGATCGGCGACGTCGCGGCGGCGAGCGGGTTCTACGACCAGCCGTCGTTCACGCGCACGTTCGCGCGCCTCGCGGGCGAGACCCCGGCCCAGTACCGGCGCCGCACGCGGCGCTGACCGTTCCCGCCCGCGCGACGGCGGGCGGGCCCGCGGTGCCGAGCGCGCCCGCGGTGGCGAGGGACGGCGTCGGGCACGGAGACTGACGGCATGACCTCCACAGACCCCGCCCCCGTCCCCACGGTCGAGCTGCCCGGCGGCCCGATGCCCCTGCTCGGTCTCGGCACCTGGCAGTCCGAGGGCGACGACGCCTACCGCGCCGTGCGCCACGCGCTCGACGTGGGCTACCGGCACGTCGACACCGCGACGGGCTACGGCAACGAGGCGCAGGTGGGGCGCGCGCTCGCCGACTCCTCCGTCGACCGCGCCGACGTGTTCGTCACGACCAAGCTCCCGCCGGACGCCGCGGGCCGCGAGCGCGAGACTCTCGAGGCGTCGCTGCGCGACCTCGGCACGGACCACGTGGACCTGTGGCTCATCCACTGGCCGCCGGCGGGCGAGGCGTCGCCGTGGGTGTGGGAGCGGTTCGTCGAGCTGCGCGACGAGGGCAAGGTGCGCTCGATCGGGGTGAGCAACTACTCGGTCGAGCAGGTCGACGTGCTGTCCGAGCAGGTCGGCGAGACGCCCGCCGTCGACCAGATCCCGTGGAGCCCGGCCGACTACGACCACCGGGTCGTGCACGAGCTCGCGCAGCGCGGCGTCGTGCTCGAGGGGTACAGCCCGTTCAAGCGCACCGACCTCGACGCGCCGGTGCTCGCCGAGGTCGCGGCCGCGCACGGCGTCACCCCCGCGCAGGTCGTGCTGCGCTGGCACCTCGACCACGGGTTCGTCGTCATCCCGAAGTCCGTGACGCCGGAGCGCATCGAGGCGAACTTCCGGGTCACCGGGTTCTCCCTCACCGCCGACGAGCTCGCGGCGGTCGACGCCCTCGGGCACCGCCGGGGCGCGTGAGGGGCGAGCGACCGCGCCGGGGGTAGCGTGACCCTCGGTGCCGCACACCCCCGCGGCACCGAGGAGAACCTCGAACCGGAGGAACCGTGACGACGACGTCCGTGCCGCCCGCCACCACGAGCGACGGCCCCACCCCCACCGACAGCACCGATCTCCCCCGCGGCACGCGCCGCTCCCCCGACGCCGGCGCCCCGGCGTCCGCGCTCGACACCGCGCACGCGCAGCTCGCCGGCGCGGTCCGCTTCCTCGGCTACGACGACGGCCTGCACGAGATGCTCGCGACCCCGCGCCGCGAGGTGAACGTGGCCGTGCCGCTGCGGCGCGACGACGGCCGCACCGTCCTGTTCCACGGCTACCGCGTGCAGCACAACGTGTCGCGCGGTCCGGGCAAGGGCGGCCTGCGGTACGCGCCGAGCGTCGACATCGACGAGGTCCGCGCGCTCGCCATGTGGATGACGTGGAAGTGCGCCCTCGTGGACCTGCCGTACGGCGGCGCGAAGGGCGGCGTCGCGATCGACCCGCGCTCCTACTCCGACGCCGAGCTCGAGCGCGTGACGCGCCGCTACACGTCGGAGATCATGCCGGTCATCGGGCCCGAGCGGGACATCATGGCGCCCGACATGGGCACGAGCGAGCGGACCATGGCGTGGGTCATGGACACCTACTCCGTCAACCAGGGCTACACGATCCCGGCCGTCGTGACGGGCAAGCCCATCACCGTGGGCGGGTCGCTCGGCCGCACGACGGCGACGAGCGCCGGGGTCGTGCACGTCACCGCCGCGGCGCTCGAGGAGGCGGGCGTGCCGCTGTCCGACGTGCGCGTCGCCATCCAGGGCTTCGGCAAGGTCGGGTCGCACGCGGCCGCGATCTTCGCGGCCCGCGGGGCCCGCGTCGTGGCGGTCTCCGACCAGTACGGCGGGGTGCACGCCCCGGACGGTCTCGACGTGCGCGCCCTGGTCGAGCACGTCGCCGCGACGGGGAGCGTCGTGGGCTTCGACCGGGCCGACCCGGTGGACAACGACGCGCTGCTCGCGCTCGACGTCGACGTGCTCGTCCCGGCCGCGGTAGAGGGCGTGCTCGACGGCGACACCGCTCGCACCGTGCGCGCGCGCTGGGTCGTCGAGGGCGCCAACGGCCCGACGACCGCCGAGGGCGACCGCGTGCTCGCGAAGAACGGCGTGACCGTGGTGCCGGACGTGCTCGCGAACGCGGGCGGCGTCGTCGTCTCCTACTTCGAGTGGGTCCAGGCGAACCAGGCGTACTGGTGGACCGCGGAGGAGATCGGCGACAAGCTCGAGCACCGCATGCTCCACGCCTACGAGGAGGTCGCGGGTCTCGCGCGCCGAGAGGACCTGAGCCTGCGCGACGCAGCGCTCGTCATCGGCGTCCAGCGCGTAGCAGAGGCCCACCAGATCCGAGGCCTCTACCCCTGACGGACCACGCTCGGCCCCGCCGAGCACGGGGTCCGCGACCGTCCTGGGCTCGATCCGGTCGCGGATCCCGTGCTCGGCGGGTGATCAGGGGCGTGGGTGGCGGGTTGTCGCCAGGAGCGCCGACAGGAGGGCGATCGCGGATGCTGCGACGGCGGCCCAGGCGACGGTGGGGTTCACGAGCTCGCCCTGGAACCGCCCGACGGCGATCCACGCGAGGCCCCACGACATCGCGAGGCCGATGCCGAGCACGACCGCGCGGCGACCGGCGGCGAACGCCGCCCACGCGACCGAGAGGGCGGCGGCCGCCGCGACGAGCACGACCGACCAGCCCGTCGCGCCGAGGCCGAGCTCGCCGACGCCCGCGTCGGTGAGCGCCGCGGCGACGTTCGCGAGCGTCGCGACGCTCACCCAGCCGGTGTACAGGCCCATCGTCCCGTCGAGCACGACGGCCTGCGCCGCCGACTCGGGCCGACGGCGCACGAGCCGCACGACGACCACGGCGTTGACGGCGAGCAGCGCCGCGATGACGACGACGCTGAGCGGCACCCACCCGGCCTGCACGACGCCGATCCACGCGGCGTTGAGGACCATGGACACCAGGACCCACCACGCGGTCGCGCGCAGGCGGGGGCTCGTCGCGTGCCGCGGCAGCACCTGGTAGACGGCGAACGCGAAGAGGCCCAGGTAGATGACGGACCAGATGCGGAACGCCGGGTTGTCGGGCGCGACGGGCGTCGCGGTCGAGGACAGCGCTCCGCCGGCGGTCTGCTCGACGGACGTGCCGCCGAAGGCGCCCGCGCCGTACGCGGCGGCGCCGGCCGCGACGAGCGAGCCGACGAGGACGACGACCTGGCGGACCCGATCGGAGGGAGCGGGGGCGCGGACGCTTCCCGCGGGGACGGCGGCTGCGGTGGTCATACCTCCAGCCTGACATCACTCAGCATGCTGAGCACCTTGGGAGCGTCGCCGCTCCCCCGCCGAGAACGACGCTGCTCGCCGACGAGAACGACTCTGCTCCCCGCCGAGAACGACTCTGGTGTCGGTATCGCGGAGATACCGACACCAGAGTCGTTCTCGGCCGCAGGCCCGGGGCGGGGCCGGGCCTGCCGGGCGGGCGGGCGGGCGGTTGGGTTGAGTGGGTGGGTGGGGCTCAGGCCAGGGGCTGGCGGTCCGCCCAGTCGGCGAGCGTCGTGCGCGGGCCCGTGAAGAACGGGACCTCCTCGCGCACGTGGCGGCGCGCCTCGGTCGCGCGCAGCTCGCGCATGAGGTCGACGATGCGGTGCAGCTCGTCGGCCTCGAACGCGAGGATCCACTCGTAGTCGCCGAGCGCGAACGACGCGACCGTGTTGGCCCGCACGTCCGGGTAGTCCTTCGCCGCGAGGCCGTGGTCGCGCAGCATGGTGCGGCGCTCGGCGTCGGGCAGGAGGTACCAGTCGTACGAGCGCACGAACGGGTAGACCGACAGGTAGTCGCGCGGCTCCTCGCCCGCGAGGAACGCGGGCACGTGCCCCCGGTTGAACTCCGCCGGGCGGTGCAGCGCCACGTTCGACCACACGGGCTCGAGGTGCGCGCCCAGGCCGCTCGCGCGCAGGTGCTGGTAGGCGCGCTGCACCGACTCGACCGTCGGGCCGTGCCACCACACCATGAGGTCGGCGTCCGAGCGCAGGCCCGCGACGTCGTACCAGCCGCGCACGACGAGGTCGCCGTCCGTCGCGGACGGGTCGTCACCGCCGCCGACGGCGGCCAGCGCGTCGGCCACGAGGCCCGCGCGCTCGTCCGCGTCGGCGGGCAGGGGCGCCGCCGTCGCGAAGACGGACCACATCGCGTAGCGGATGGTGGTGTTGATCTGCTCGTGGTCCGCGGGCACGCGCGCGGCGTCGTTCATCGGGGTTCCTCTCGGGTCCGTGCGGGGTGTCCGCCGGGGTTCAGCTGTGGATGTCCGTGCTGCACAGCGCCGGGACGCCGCTCGGCTCGCCGTCGCGGCGCAGGCAGCAGCCCGGCGCGCACACCGAGCGGAACGCCGGGAGCGCGCCGACCGTGGCCTGCGCGACGTCCTCGCCGCGCGCGAGCGCCGCGCGCTCGACGAGCAGGTCCACGAGGCCGCGCACGAACGGCTCGCGCGTGCTCACGGTGCCTGCGCGGACGGCGGTCATCCCGAGCCCCGTCGCGGTCTCCATCGCCTCGGTGTCGAGGTCGTACGCGACCTCCATGTGGTCGGAGACGAAGCCGATCGGCGAGAGGACGACGTCGCGGACGCCGTCCTGCGCGAGGGCCTCCAGGTGGTCGTTCACGTCGGGCTCGAGCCACGGCTGGCTCGGCGGGCCGGACCGCGAGCAGTACGCGAGGTCCCACGCGACGTCGTGGCCCAGGCGCGCCGAGACCTCCGCGGCGATGACGCGCGCGAGGTCGAGGTGCTGCTCGGAGTACGTCGCGAACGAGATGCGCGACGCCGCCTCCATCGTGTCCGGGATGGAGTGCGTGACGAACACGAGCCGCGCGGCCGCGCCGTCGCCGCCCTTGTCCGCGAGCGCCGCGTAGCCGTCGAGCACCGCGTCGACGTTCGCCTGCGCGAAGCCCGGGTGGTTGAAGTAGGAGCGCACCTTGTCGAACTGCACGCCCGTGGAGCCGTCGGGGCCGAGCTGGCCGCGCCCGTCGAGCACGACCGCGAGGTCCTCGCGGTACTGGCGGCAGCCCGAGTACGACGAGTACGCGGACGTCACGAGCGCGACGGCGTTCTTCGCGCCCAGCGCCTCGAGCTCGTCGATCGCGTCGGTCGTGTACGGCTCCCAGTTGCGGTTGCCCCACACGACGGGCAGCTCGACGCCGCGGCGCGCGAGCTCGGCCTCGAGCGCCGCCTTGAGCGCGAGGTTCTGCTCGTTGATGGGGCTCTTGCCGCCGAAGCCGTAGTAGTGCTCGCCGACCTCCTCGAGGCGGGAGTCCGGGATGCCCTTGCCCGCGGTGACGTTGCGCAGGAACGGCACGACGTCCTCGGGCTTGTTGGGCCCGCCGAACGAGTACAGCAGCAGCGCGTCGTACGGGCGCAGGTCGGGCGCAGGGCCGGGGTCGACGGTGCTCGCGGGGGTGGCGGCGGGCTCGACGGGCTCGACAGGCTCGGCGGCCCGGCCCGTGTCGGCAGTGACGTCCTGGGGGGAGAACGGGGGCATGCTCCCGATCATGGCACCCGCTCCTGAGCCCGCTCGTCCGGAAGCGGGCACCTCGGACGTGACATTGACGGGACAGAGTGTCACCTCGTCCCTCGCGAGGCCGGTCGCACCCTAGACTCGGGCCGCTCGTCCCTCGGGCCGCGCCGCGGGCACCGACGCCCGCGCACGAGCCGCCCGAGCCGACCACGTGGAGGTGGAGCCGTGCCGCTCCCGGAGATCACCGAGCGCGTGCCGCTCACGCGCCCCGACGGCCGCCTCGACCGCCGGGCCGTCGGCTGGGCCCGCCAGCCCCTCGTCGACACCGACGCGATCGGGCGCCGCGGGGCGGGCGGCCCGCGCCGGTTCGGCCGGAACAAGCGCTGGGAGTACTGGGGCGTCACCACCCCGACGCACGTCCTCGCCCTCACCGTCTCCTCGATCGACTACGCCGCGGTGCACGAGGTGTGGGTCCTGGACCGGGAGTCGGGCCGGACGTGGGGTGCCGCCGCGACCGTGGCGCCGGCGCGCGGCGTCGAGCTCCCCGGCACGCTGGGCGACGGCCCGGCGCGCGCCCGGGCGAGGAACCTCGCGATCGACCTCGACGAGGTCGACGGCGGCACGCGCCTGCGGGCGCGCACGCGCGACGTCTCGTTCGACGTCGTCGCCACGCTGCCGCCGGGTCACGAGCGGCTCGCGGTGGTGGTCCCGTGGAGCGACACGCGGTTCCAGTACACGGTCAAGGACGTGGCCCGCCCGGCGCACGGGACGCTGTGGGTCGACGGCCGGACGGTCGACGTGCCGGCCGGGTCGTCGTGGGCCGTGCTCGACCACGGGCGCGGCCGCTGGCCGTACGACGTCCGGTGGAACTGGGGCGCGGGCTCGGGCGAGAGCCACGGCCGGGTCGTCGGGATCCAGGTGGGCGGCCGCTGGACGGTCGGCACGGGATCGACCGAGAACGCGGTCCTCGTCGACGGGCGCCTCCACCACCTCCCCGACGAGCTCGTGTGGGACTACGACCTCGCCGACCCGGACCGGCCGTGGCGCGTCACCGGCGGCGGCCTCGACGCGACGTTCGTGCCCTTCCACACCAAGGTCACGCGCACGCACCTCGGGGTCGTCTCGTCGTCGACCGACCAGTGCTTCGGGCACTGGTCGGGCACGTTCACGCCGCCGGCCGCGCCGGGTGCGGGCGGCACCCCGCCCGCGCCGGTGCGGTTCGACGGGCTCGTCGGCTGGGCCGAGGAGGTCCACAACCGCTGGTGACCGCCCCGCACCCCGGCCCGGCTTGCCAGTCCCCCGCCCCTGCCTAGCGTGGGGAACGTCCCGACGGCACCGACGCCGTCGGGCGTGCCCCGCGACGACGGCGACCCCGTCCGCGGCGGCCGTGCCGGCACCGGAGCCGGCGCCGGTGGGAAAGGGGAGTCTCATGCAGGCACGACGAGGACGGTTCAGCGCGGGGACGACGGGGGTCGCGGCCGCCGCGGCGCTCGTGATGCTCCTGCCGCTCGGCGGCGGTGGCGAGCGCGGCGACGACCGGGGCGGCGACCGCGGCGGCGGCCAGGGCCACGGGAACGACCGCGCCCGCAACGTCATCTTCATCCAGGGCGACGGGCTCGGGCTCTCGCACCGCGAGCTGATCCGGCTCGCGACGGTGGGCAAGGACGGGCAGCTCGCGATGGACTCGCTCGAGCACGCCGGGTGGACCACGACGGACTCGGCCGACCCCGAGGAGGCCGTCACGGACTCCGCGGCGGGCGCCACGGCGTTCGCGTCGGGGGTCCGGACGTACAACGGGGCGGTGGGCGTCGACGTCGACGGCAACCCGGTCCCGACGCTCCTCGAGGCGGCCCGGGGCGCGGGCAAGGCCACCGGACTCGTCACGACGGCGCAGGTCACCGACGCGACACCGGCGGCGTTCGGCGCGCACGTGCCCGACCGGGGCGACCAGAGCGAGATCGCGCGCCAGCTCCTCGAGGGCTCACGGCCCGACGTCGTCCTCGGCGGCGGCGAGGACTGGTGGTACCCGGCGGGCGACCCCGGCGCGTGGGAGGACAACCCCGCCAAGGACCCGACCGAGCAGAGCAAGGGGACGAAGGGGAACCTGGTCGAGCGCGCGCAGGACCTCGGCTACACGTACGTGAGCGACGCCGAGGGGCTCGCGGACGCGCGCGGGCGCAAGCTGCTCGGCCTGTTCGCGAACGAGGAGATGTTCGAGCAGCGCAACGAGGGCGAGGGCGACCTCTACGAGCCGGAGGTGCCGCTCGTCGACATGACGGCCAAGGCGCTCGACGTGCTGTCGCGCGATCGCGACGGGTTCTTCCTGCTCGTCGAGGAGGAGGGCGTGGACGAGTTCGCGCACCGCTCCAACGCGACGCGCACGATCCAGGCCGGGCAGGCGCTCGACGAGACCGTCGCGCTGGCGCTCGACTTCCAGAAGCGGAACCGGGACACGCTCGTGCTCGTCGTGGGCGACCACGCGACGGGCGGGCTCGCGATCGAGAACGTCGACCCCGACGACGAGGGCGGCGAGGGCGCGACGGCCGAGGACGGCCCGTTCGACCTCGCGGGCTCCGACCTGCAGTTCACGGTCGACTGGACGACCGGCGGCCACACGGGCGAGGCGACGCCGATCACGGCGCAGGGCCCGGGCGCCGCGCGCCTCGCGGGCGCGCAGCGCAACACCGACGTCCACGACGCCGTCCTGCGCGCGATGCAGCCCCGCGGCCGCGGCTGAGGCGACCTGACCGTCCGGGCCGCGTGCGCCGTCGAGCACGACCCTGCGCGCGGTCGAGTACGACTTTGGTGTCGTTATCCGCGGGATAACGACACCAAAGTCGTGTTCGGCGACGTACCGGGTTTCAGCCCTTGACCGCTCCTCCCAGGCCGGCGCCCTGGAGGAACATGCGCTGGAAGACGAGGAACAGGCCGACGGGGATGAGGGTCGAGATCGCGAGGGCCGCGAGGAAGACGCCGAGGTCGGTCGACGCCTCGATGGACGGCAGGCGCACGGACAGCGGCTGGATCGCCGGGTCCTTGAGGACGAGCAGCGGCCAGAGGAAGTCCTTCCAGGCCGCGATGACCGCGAACACCGAGACGACGCCGACGATCGGGCGCGACATCGGCAGCACGACCGACCAGAACAGCCGGTACGGCCCGGCGCCGTCCATGCGCGCGGCCTCGAACACCTCGCGCGGGAGGCTGTCGAAGAACCGCTGGACGAGCAGCACGTTGAACGCGCTCGCGCCCGCGGGCAGCCACACGGCCCAGAAGCTGTTGATGAGCGAGCGCCCCAGCAGCGGCGGGTCGAGGATCGTCAGGTACAGCGGGACGAGCAGGACGATCGCGGGCACGAACATCGTCGACAGCACGAGCGCCTGCACGACCTTCCCGTACCGCGGCCGCAGCACGGACAGCGCGTAGCCGCCCGTCGTCGCGACGAGGATCTGCGACGCCCACGACCCGACCGCGAGCCAGATCGTGTTGAGGAAGTACCGGCTGACCTGGACGTCGTTCCAGGCCTTGTCGAGGTTGTCCCACGCGATGCCGTTCGGGAAGACGGCCATCGGCGTGCGCAGGATGTCCTGCGTCGGGGTGACGGCGTACTTCGCGAGCAGCAGCATCGGCCCGAGGCCCGCGACGACGAGGACCACGAGCAGCAGGACGTGGGTCGTGCCCATCCCCCACCGCACCGACGGGCGGCGCCAGTCCGCCTCGGAGAGCGCGCCGCGGTCCTCGACGCCGTCGAGCACCTTCCGGCGGCGCGCGCGCAGCCGACGGCGGTCCGCCTCGCGACGGGTGCGGCTCGCCTCCGCGGCGCGGCGAGCGGTGCCCGCCGGGTCGTCGGCGGCGTCCGTAGCCGCCGCGGAGTCCTGCGAGACGACGCCGATCTCGCTCGGGTTGTCGGTGGGCGAGAGGGTCATGACGTGCTCCAGGACCGGGTGAGCCGGAAGTAGAGGACCGAGAAGACGGCGAGGACGGCGGCGAGCATGATCGACAGCGCGGTCGCGGCCCCGTAGTCGCCGCCCAGGCTGTTCTGGAAGGCGTAGCGGTAGATGAGCAGCAGGATCGTCAGGGTCGCGTTGTTCGGCCCGCCCCCGGTGAAGAGGTAGGGCTCGAGGAAGACCTGCGCCGTGCCGATCACCTGGAGGATCAGGGTGATGAACAGGACGCCGCGCAGCGCGGGCAGCGTGACGTGCCAGATCTTGCGCCACAGCCCGGCGCCGTCGACCTCGGACGCGTCGTAGAGCTCGGGCGGCACGCTCGTGAGCGCCGCGAGGTAGATGATGATCGTCCCGCCCGCGCCGGCCCACGTGGCCGCGAGCACGAGCGAGGGCATCGCGGTCGAGGCGTCCTGGAGCCACGGGTACGGGCCGAGCCCGACCCAGCCGAGGATCGTGTTGAACACGCCCGTCGGGCTGCCGTTGTAGAAGAACTTCCACAGCAGCACCGCGACGACCGGCGGCACGACGACCGGCAGGTACGCGAGCGCGGAGTACAGCCCGCGCGCCCGGCGGACCTCGCGCATGAGCACCGCGGCGACGAGCGGGATCGGGTAGCCGAAGAGCAGTGCGAGGAACGCGAAGTAGAGCGTGTTCTTCACGGCCTTGCCCAGGAGCGGGTCGCTGAGCACCTGGCGGAAGTTGTCCAGCCCGACGAACGTCGGGTCGCTCACGAGGTTCGTCTCCTGGAAGCTCATGATCACCGCGCGCACGATCGGGAACCACGAGAAGACGCCGAAGATCACGATCAGCGGGAGCAGGAACACGAGGTTGCTCAGGCCGCCGCCGCGGAACCACGTCACGGGGCTGCGGCGTCGGCCGCCGCGGTCGGCCCGCGCGTGCGAGGCGGGTCCCCGTCGCGGCGGGGCGGTGGTGGCGGTCACGGGCGGACGTCCTTCGGTGCGGTGGGAGGTGCCCGACGACGCGAGGTGCGTCGCGCCGTCGGGCACCGGCGGGGTACGGGTCGGCCGGCAGGGGGTGCCGCCGGCCGACCCGGGTCTGCGGGCCGGGACGCGCGGACGGTGCCCGCGCGCCCCGACGGGCGTCAGCCCTGGTCGAGCAGGGCCTGCGCCTCGGTGTTCGCCTGCTCCAGCAGCGCGTCCACGTCGGCGTTCTCGTCGGTGAGGACGGCCTGGACGACGGGGTCGAGCAGGGCGTAGATCTCCTGCGTCTTCTGCGACGGCTCACCCACGAGCGGCAGGTCGAACATCGTGTCCGTGTAGCTCGTCATCTGGTCGAGCGGGACGTTGATGTAGTCCTTGATCCACTCCTGGTTCTGCTGGTACTGCTCCGGGGAGAACATCGGCAGGACCGGGGTGCCGACGGGCTGGTCGTTCGCGACGAGCGTCTCGGCGTCGGCGACGGCGCGCTTCTCGTCGACGAGCTTGCCGAGGTAGAAGAAGTCGATCCACTTGATCGCGGCCTCCTTCTTCGCCTCGTCCACGTCCGCCGGCATCGCGGCGAGCGTGCCGCCGGTGAGGACGCCCGCGTCGTCGCCCTCGAGCGGCAGCGCCGCGAGGCCGTAGGTGGGGGGGTCGATCGCGTTCGTCTGGACGAGCGACGTGAAGACGTCCGAGCCCGACGTGTACATGGCGACCTGGCCCGCGGCGAACGCCTGGTTCATGGTCCCCCAGTCGAGGAGGAAGTTGCTCCCGAGGGAGTTGTCCTCCCAGCGCATGGCCTGGAGCCACTCGAGCGCTTCCTTGGTGCCGTCGTTCGTGAGCGTCGACGTGGCGGTGCCGTCGTCGGCGACCTCCTGCGTCCGGCCGCCGCGCGCGAACGTGTTGACCGTGAGCTGCCAGCCGCCCGTGTTGTTCTGCGACATCTGCATGTAGCCCGCCACGCCCGGGTTGGCGTCCGCGATCTTCTTCGCGTCCTCACGGACCTCGTCCCACGTGGTCGGCGGCTGGTCGGGGTCGAGGCCGGCGGACTCGAACAGCTCCCGGTTGTAGTGCAGGCCCACGCCGTACACGTTCTTCGCGGGGATCGCGTAGACGTGGCCGTCGGAGCCCGTCCCGGCCTCGAGGATCGCCGGGTTGAACTTGTCGGCGTACGGCAGGGTCCGGAACTGCTCGTCGAGGTCGGCGAGCTGACCGTTCTCGACGAGCGTCTTGGCGTCGGTGAAGGGGATCTCGAAGACGTCGGGCAGCGTGCCGCCGGCGAGCTGTGGGGCGAACGTCGTCGCCTTCCACTCGTACTCCTCCGGCTGCACGTCGATGTCCGGGTTCGCGGCCTCGAACTCCTCGACCTGCGCGTTGAAGGCGTCGATCGCCTCCTGCTCGGAGCCCGGCAGGAGGGACACCACCTTGAGGGTGACCTTCCCGTCGCCGCCCGAGCCGCTGCTCTCGTCGTCGCTGCCCGAGCCGCCGCTCGAGCACGCGGCGAGCGTGCTGAACGCGAGCGCCCCCGCGAGGGTGAGGGCGGTCGCCTGACGTGTGGACTTCATCGTCACTCCTGGGTTCCGGTGGTGCTGGGTGGGTTACGGGGTGCTGGGTAGCGGGTGCGGGTCGGGGGGCCGGGGCCCCGCGGCCCGGGTTCTCGTGGCGGTCGCCGCGGTCAGGCCCGGAGCCAGACGGCGGTGTCGGTGGGCAGGCGCGCCGCGCCCGGCGCGTCGCTCGCGCGGGGCG
Source organism: Cellulosimicrobium sp. RS (assembly GCF_046159675.1). Classification (NCBI taxonomy): domain Bacteria; kingdom Bacillati; phylum Actinomycetota; class Actinomycetes; order Micrococcales; family Promicromonosporaceae; genus Cellulosimicrobium; species Cellulosimicrobium sp. RS. The sequence goes on from NZ_JBJXVU010000006.1 coordinate 277,334, forward strand.
CGCTCCCGGGCGCGTCGCTGCGCAGGAGGACCTCGGCGTCCGCGGGGAGCGGGACGTCGTCGGGCCCGAGGTTGACGACGCACGCGACCGCGCGCCCGTCGCCGTCGTGGGGGGCCTCGCGGACGAAGGCGAGCACGTCGTCGCCGAGCACGACCCCGCCGAGGGAGTCCAGCCAGCGGAACCCGCCGGCCCGGAGCGCGGGCTCGGCCCGGCGGGTCGCGAGGACGCGCCGGTAGAGCGTGAGCACCGAGGTCTCGTCGCCGGTCTGCGCCTCGACGGAGAGCTCGCCCCAGCCGCGCGGCTGGGGCAGCCAGGGCTGCGCCCCGCCGTCGGGCCCGAAGCCGTGGCTCGTGCCGCCGCGCGTCCACGGGAGCGGGACGCGGCAGCCGTCGCGGCCCGGGTCGACGCCGCCGGACCGCGCGTGCATCGGGTCCTGGATCGCGTCGGGCGGGAGGTCCTCCACCTCGGGCAGGCCGAGCTCGTCGCCCTGGTAGAGGTACAGCGAGCCGGGCAGCGCGGCGGAGAGCAGCGCGGCCGCGCGGGCCCGACGCCGCCCGGTAGCGAGGTCCGTCGGCGTGCCGAACCGCTTGGTGGCGAACGCGAACGAGCTGTCCTCGCGTCCGTAGCGCGTCACGGGTCGGGTCACGTCGTGGTTGGACAGGACCCAGGTCGCGGGGGCGGCGACCGGCGCGTGCGCGTCGAGCGTGGTCTGGACCGATTCGCGCAGCGCCTTCGCGTCCCACGGGCGGGCCATGAAGTCGAAGTTGAACGCCGTGTGCATCTCGTCCGGGCGCAGGTACCGGGCGAACCGCTCCCGGTCCGCGAGCCAGACCTCGCCCACGAGCACGCGCGGCTCGTCGTACGCGTCGGCGACGGCGCGCCAGCCGCGGTAGATGTCGTGGAGCTCGTCGCGGTCGACGTGCGGGTGCTCGCCGGGGCCGGGGTGGTCCGGGACCTCGGGCAGCGCCGGGTCCTTGACGAGCTGCGCCGCCGAGTCGATGCGGATGCCCGCGGCGCCGCGGTCGAACCAGAACCGCAGGATGTCCTCGTGCTCGCGGCGCACGTCGGGGTGGTCCCAGTTGAGGTCGGGCTGCTCGGGCGCGAACACGTGGAGGTACCACTCGCCGGGCGTGCCGTCGGGGTTCGTCGTGCGCGTCCACGTGCCGCCCTGGAAACTCCGAGACCCAGTGCGTCGGGACCTGCGAGCCGTCCTCGCCCCGGCCCGGGTGGAACCAGAAGCGCTCGCGCTCGGGCGACCCGGGCCCGGCCGCGAGGGCCGCGCGGAACCACTCGTGCTCGGACGAGACGTGGTTCGGGACGACGTCGACGATCGTGCGGATGCCGAGCGCGCGGGCCTCCGCGATGAGCTGCTCGGCCTCGGCGAGCGTGCCGAACTGCGGGTCGATCGCGCGGTAGTCGGCGACGTCGTAGCCGCCGTCCGCGAGCGGGGACACGTACCAGGGGGTGAACCAGATCGCGTCGACGCCGAGGTCGCGCAGGTAGCCGAGGCGCTGGCGCACGCCTGCGAGGTCACCGGTCCCGTCGCCGTTCCCGTCCGCGAAGCTGCGCACGTACACCTGGTAGATCACGGCGCTGCGCCACCAGTCGGGCGACGAGGCCGCCGGCCGTGCCGCCGCCGCGGGGGCCGCGTCGGGGGTGGGCGCGCCGTCGGCGGCTCGGGGGTGGTCGTTGCTCACCGCGTCCTCTTCCGTGAGTGCGTGGCCGGTGGTCGGGGCGGTCGCCCCGTCGGTCGGCGCACGGCGTTCGATGCAGTCCGGGATGGTCCCGGGATGGTCCCGGGATGGTCCCGGGACGGCCGTCGTGCACCGGGTGCCGACCGCGCCGTCGGGCATGACAGTAACTAGTCGACAGAATGAGCGCAAGAACCTGACAGCAGCGTTATTGAAAACTATCTCGACGTGTCCAGACCGCGACGGCGGTCAGCCAGAGGCGAGACCTGCCCCGCCGCAGGGCAGACGACGAGGGCCCCGGCCCGGCGCGCACGAGGCGGCCGGGCCGGGGCCCAGGAGGAAGAGGGTGCGGTCAGGCGACCGTCGCGTCACGACCCGTCGTGCGTGCGGCGGCCGTCGAGCCGCGCACGACGAGCTCTGGCTCGAAGAGCAGCTCGTCGCGGGAGACGTCGGCGCCCGCGATCATGCCGGCGAGCAGGTCGACGGCCGCGCGACCCATCGGCTCGATGGGCTGGCGCACGGTCGTCAGCGCGGGGTCCGTCGAGTTCATGAGGTTCGAGTCGTCGTAGCCGACGACGGAGACGTCGGCGGGCACGTCGAGCCCCGCGCGGCGGACGGCGCGGACCGCGCCGAGCGCGAGGGGGTCGCTCGCGCACACGATCGCCGTCGCGCCGGCCTCGAGGAGCCGGTTCGCGGCGGCCTGACCGCTCTCGAGCGAGTACTGGCTGTGCACGACGAGCGCCGGGTCCAGCGCGTGGCCGTGCCGCTCGGCGAAGGCCTGCGCGGCAGCGAGCTTGCGCTCGGACGGTACGTGGTCGGCCGGGCCGAGGAGCAGGCCGACCCTCTCGTGGCCGAGGGACAGCACGTGGCCGAGCGCCTGGTTCATCGCGACGAGGTCGTCGCACGAGACGCGCGGGAAGTCGAGGTCCTCGACGGACGCGTTCATCAGCACGACGGGCAGGCCGAGCTTCTCGAGCCGGCGGAAGTGCGCGTGGTCGGCCTGGCGCTCGGCGTAGAAGCCGCCCGCGAAGATCACGCCCGACACGTGCTGCCCCAGGAGCAGGTCGATGTACTCGGCCTCCGTCACGCCGCCCGCCGTGCGCGTGCACAGCACCGGGGTGAACCCCTGCTGCGCGAGCGCGCCCCCGATGACCTCGGCGAACGCCGGGAAGATGGGGTTGACGAGCTCCGGGAGCACGAGCCCCACGAGCCGGCCGCGCTCCCCGCGCAGCTTGGTGGGCCGTTCGTAGCCGAGCACGTCGAGCGCCGTGAGCACCGCGTCCCGCGTGGCCTGCGAGACGCCGGGCTTCCCGTTGAGCACGCGGCTCACGGTGGCCTCGCTGACACCGACCTTGGTGGCGACCTCCGCCAGACGTCTCGACATGCCGTCGACTATACGTCCGGCCGCAAGCGGCTTGCGTGATCCTCCCGGCCGCGAACGCACGCTTGCGGCAGCGCTGTCCCACTCGTCCACAGCCGGGTAGGAACGCCCCCGCGGGCCCGCTAGGCTCGTTCGGTGTCCTTCCAAAAGGTGCCCACCTCGTCCACGGCGGACCCCGCCGGGATCCTCCCCGCCCCGGTGACGCTCGAGCCCGGCGCCGGGACGACCGTCGTCGCGGACGGGACGACCGTCGTCGCGGACCCCGCCCTGCACCGGGCGGCGCGCTGGTGGCGGCGCGTCACCGAGGACGCGTTCGGCCTGGACCTCGTGCCCGCCCCGGCGGGCACCGCGCCCACCGACGGCACCCCGTCCGTGGTCTTCGCGGTCGACGACGACCTCCCGCCGTCGGGCTACCGCCTCGTCGTCGGCGACGACGGCGTCCGGGTCGGTGCGGCCGACCTCGACGGCGCGCACGCCGCGGCCCAGACCCTGCGCCAGCTCGCCGGCCCCGCCGCGTTCCGCCGCGCCCCCACCGTGACGGGCGCGGGCGGTCGCGCGACGCTCGCGCTCCCCCACGTCGCGGTCACCGACCACCCGCGGTTCGCGTGGCGTGGCGTGCTGCTCGACGTCGCGCGCCACTTCCTGCCGAAGGCCGACGTCCTGCGGTTCGTCGACCTCGCCGCCGCGCACCGGCTCAACGTGCTCCAGCTCCACCTCACGGACGACCAGGGGTGGCGCGTCGAGATCGCGCGCTACCCCCGGCTCACCGAGGTGGGCGCGTGGCGGCGCGAGTCCGGGCTCGGCACCTGGCGCGCCGGCGTCGCCGACGGCCGTCCGCACGGCGGCTTCTACACGCAGGACGACCTGCGCGAGATCGTCGCGTACGCGCGCGAGCGCGGCGTCACCGTGGTCCCGGAGATCGACGCGCCGGGGCACGTGGAGGCCGCCGTCGCCGCGTACCCGGAGCTCGGCACGCGCAAGCGGCCGCACGAGGTCCGCACCACGTGGGGCGTGAGCACCGAGGTGCTCGACCCGTCGGAGGAGTCGCTGACGTTCTTCCGGCACGTGCTCGACGAGGTGCTGGAGATCTTCGACGCGCCGTTCGTCGCGATCGGCGGCGACGAGGTGCCCACCACGCTGTGGCGCGAGAACCCCGCGATCGTCGCGCGCGCGCAGGCGCTCGGGCTCGACGACGTCGGCGGGCTGCACGGCTGGTTCCTCGCGCGGCTCGCCGAGCACGTCGCGTCCCGCGGTCGGCGGGCGGTCGTGTGGGACGAGGCGTTCGGCCCCGCGCTCCCGCGCGGCGTCGTCGTGACGTCGTGGCGCGGCTGGGCCGTGGGCGCGGACGCGCTCGCGGCGGGCCACGACGTCGTCATGGCGCCCGAGCAGGTCGTGTACCTCGACCACCGCGGCGGCGACACCCCGGACGAGCCCGTGCCGGTCGGGTTCCTCACCACGCTCGACGACGTGTACGCGTTCGAGCCCCTGCCGGCCGAGCTCGCGGGTGCCGCGCGCGGCACGGCGGGCGGTCGCGCCACGGACCCCGCGCCGGGCGCGCTGCTCGGCGGGCAGGCGGAGCTCTGGTCCGAGCACCTCGACTCCGCGCGCCGCGTCGACTACGCCGCGTTCCCGCGCCTCGCGGCGTTCGCCGAGGTCATGTGGTCCCCCGAGGCCGACCGCTCCCCCGGGTCCCCCGCGGCGCGCGCGTTCCGCGAGCGCCTCGTCGCGCACCACCTGCCGCGCCTCGACGCGGCCGGAGTGGAGTACCGGCCGCTCGACGGGCCGCACCCGTGGCAGACCCGGCCCGGGGTCGCGGGCTGGCCGCGCGACCGCGCCGAGGAGCTCGCCGCGGGCGGCCTGCGCGGCGTCGGCGGCTGGGTCGAGGGTCGCGACGAGGACGCGGGCGGCCCGGCATGAGCGCCCTCGTGGTGCGCGGGGCGCGCCTCGTCGAGCCCGACGGCGGCCCCTCCTCCCCCGTCGACGTCACCGTGCGCGCGGGCCGGGTCGAGGGCGTCGCGCCCGCGGCCGGTACCGCTCCGGCGGGCGCCGACGTGCTGGACGCGGACGGCCGGCTCCTGCTGCCCGGGTTCGTCGACGCGCACGTGCACGGGGAGGCCGCCGTGCTCGACGACGACGTGCAGCTCGCGATGCTGCGCCAGGGCGTGACGAGCGTCGTCGTCGGGCAGGACGGGGTGTCCTACGCGCCCTCGCCGCGCCCGGACGCCGACGGCGGGCCCGCGGCGTCGGGCCTGCACGACGCCGCCGCCTGGGCGAGCGGGTACTTCGCGGCGATCAACGGCGAGCACCCGACGTTCCGCGGCGGGTCCGTCGCCGACCTCCTCGCCACGTACGACGGCACGACCCGCGTCAACGTGGGCTACCTCGCCCCGCACGGCACGATCCGCTACGCGGTGCTCGGCGCCGCCGCGCGCCCCGCGACGCCCGCCGAGACGGACCGGATGCTCGTACTGCTCGCCTCGGCGCTCGACGACGGCGCGCTCGGTCTGTCGACCGGCCTCGAGTACGTCCCCGCGACGTACGCCGACGAGGCCGAGCTCGTCGCGCTCGCGCGCGTGCTCGCAGCCCGCGGCGTGCCGCACGTGTCCCACATGCGCGGCTACGAGGACCGGGCCGGCCCGGCCTTCGCGGAGCTCGTGCGCGTGGCGCGCGCGTCCGGGGTCGCGACGCACGTCTCGCACTACCACGGCCCGGCCGCGGAGCTGCTGGGGTACGTCGACGACGCGCACGCCGCGGGCCTGGACGTCACGTTCGACTCGTACCCGTACCTGCGCGGCTGCTCGATCCTGTCGATGGTGTCGCTGCCGACGTGGCTCCCCATCGCGGACGTCGACGCGACCGTCGCGGCGCTCTCCGACCCCGCGGTGCTCGAGCGCCTGCACCGCGAGCACTTCCCGCACCTGGCCGACCTGTGGCCGCGCGTGACGATGGCCGCGGTCCCGACCGGCCCCCTCGCCGGGGCCGCGCCGGGCCCGGCCGAGGACCTGTCGTGGACGGAGGGCATGACGTTGCCCGACGTCGCCGCGCGCCTGGGGCTGTCCCCCGCCGAGACCGCGGTGCGGCTGCTCGTCGCGACGCGGCTGCGCGCGTCATGCGTGTTCGCCCAGCCGCCCACGAACTCCCCCGAGTCCGTCCGCGCCCTGCTGCGCCACCGGGCGCACGTCGGCGGGTCCGACGCGATCTACGCACCGGTCGGGGGCGGCGGCCGCCCCCACCCGCGCGGCTGGGGCGCGTTCGCGCGCTTCCTCGCCGAGCACGTGCGTACGCTCGGGGACTGGACGTGGCACGACGCCGTCACGCACCTGTCCGCGCGGCCCGCCGCGCGCTTCGGGCTCGCCGGGCGCGGTGCGGTCGTCCCGGGGGCGGTCGCGGACCTCGCGCTCGTCGACCCCGACCGCGTGCGCGACGAGGCGACGTACGAGGACCCGCGCCGACCGGCGTCGGGCGTGGACGACGTGCTCGTCGCGGGCGTGCGCGTCCTGCGCGACGGCGCGCTCACCGGCGCGCTCCCGGGCCGCCCGCTGCGCCCGGGCGCCCCGGCGGCGTGAGCCGCCCCCTGCACCCGTCCACGAGAGCCCCGTCCCCGAGGAGGACCCCATGACCGGCACGACGCACGACGCCGCGCGGCCCGCACCCGACCGCCCCTGGGCGCGCGACGTCGTCGGGCCCCGGACCAAGGGGCTGCGGCTCCCGGCCGGGACCACCGTCGCGGACGTGCTCGCGGGCTCGCCGCGCGTCACCGACGACGCGTTCTCCTGGCCGCTGCTCACGCTCGACGACGCGGCGCTCGACCACAACGTCGGCACCGTCGCGCGCGTGTGCGCCGAGCGCGGGGTCGAGCACGCGCCGCACGTGAAGACGACGATGTCGCGCGCGCTCTACGCGCGCCAGGCCGCGGCCGGGGCGTGGGGCGCGACGGTCGCGACGCCGTCCCAGCTGCGCACGGTGCGCGACTGGGGCGTGCCGCGCGTGCTGCTCGCCAACGAGCTGCTCGACCCGCGCGAGATCGCGTCGCTGCGCGACGACCTGGCGCGCGCCGAGGCCGCGGGAGGCGACGACGAGGTGTGGCTGTGCGTCGACTCGCCGCACGGGGTCGACCTGCTCGCCCGCGGGTTCGCCGACGCCCCGACGGCCGTCCGCGCGCGCCTCGGCGTGCTCGTCGAGCTCGGCGTCCCCGGCGGGCGCACCGGCGTCCGCAGCACCGCCGCGGCGCTCGACCTCGCGCGCGCGGTCCGCGCGTCGGGCCTGCGCCTGCTCGGCGCGACGGGGTACGAGGGCTCGGTCGCGGGCGGCACGACCGCCGACGAGCTCGCCGCCGTCGGCGCCTGGTGCGACGGGCTGCGCGAGCTCGGCGCCGCGTTCGTGCGCGAGGGTCTCGCGGGCGTCGACGAGCCGCTCGTGCTGTCGGCGGGCGGCAGCACGTTCCTCGACGTCGTGCTCGCCGGGCTCCCCGGCCCGGTCCCCGGCGCGGACGGGCGCGAGGTCGAGGTCCGCGTCGTCGTGCGCTCGGGCGCGTACGTGACGCACGACCACGGCTTCTACTCGCGCACCGACCCGTGGAGCCGCATCCCCGGCGCGGAGCCGCTGCGCGCCGCCGCGACCGTCTGGGGCCAGGTGCTCTCCGTCCCGGAGCCCGGGCTCGCGGTCTGCGGCATCGGCCGGCGCGACGTCTCGTTCGACATCGACCTGCCCGTCGCGCTCTGGCTGCGCTCGCAGTCCGACGACGGCTGGCTCGCCCCGCGCGAGCTCGCCGGCACCCGTGTCACCGCGCTCAACGACCAGCACCTCTACCTCGCGCTGGACGCGGACGAGGCCGGCGGCGGGCAGGTCGGCGGTCCCGCCACCGCCCAGGTCCGCCCGGGCGACGTCGTCGGCTTCGGCATCTCCCACCCCTGCACGACGTTCGACCGGTGGCGCGTCGCCGCCGTCGTGCGGGGCGACGAGGTCGTGGACCTCGCGACGATCGACCTCTGACCCACCCCGACGACCCGCACGACCCCGCACGAGTCCCAGACACCCAGACGCTCCGAGAGGACCCCGCATGACCACCGAGAAGACCGCGATCTCCACCCCCGACGCCCCGGCCCCCGCGCACACGTTCCACCAGGGCGTGCGCAAGGGACCGTTCGTCCAGGTATCGGGCCAGGGGCCCGTCGACCCGGCGACGAACGAGTACCTCTACCCCGGCGACGTCGCGGCGCAGACCACACGCACGCTCGAGAACGTGCGCGCCATCGTCGAGGCGTCCGGCGCCACGTTCGACGACGTCGTCATGCTCCGCGTGTACCTCACGAAGCGCGAGGACTTCCCGATCATGAACGACGCCTACGGCGCGTTCGTCGCGCAGCACACCACGAAGGGCGTGCTCCCCAGCCGCACCACGGTGTTCACGGGTCTGCCGCGCGAGGAGATGCTCGTCGAGATCGACGCGTTCGCGATCACCGACTGACGCGCCACGCGGCCCGACGCCGCCTCGACGCGCACCGCGCCGGGGCCCGCGCCGCCGCGTGGGACCCGGCGCGTAGCGTGCCGGGCGGGAGGTGACCGATGCTCGCGACGATCGCGGTGGAGGGCTACCGCTCGCTGCGGAGCCTCGTGCTGCCGCTCGGGCGGCTCACGGTCGTGACCGGGGCGAACGGGACGGGCAAGTCGAGCCTGTACCGCGCGCTGCGTCTGCTGTCCGGGTGCGCGCTCGGCGGCGCCGTCGGCGCGGTGGCCCGCGAAGGCGGCCTGCGGTCGACGCTCTGGGCCGGGCCCGAGCAGGGCGGACGGGCCGCGCGCGCGGGCGGCCCGGTCCAGGGCATGCGCCGGACGGCGCCCGTCGCGCTGCGCCTCGGGTTCGCGGGGGCCACGCCGGACGACCTGGGCTACGCGGTGGACCTCGGACTGCCGCAGCACCCGGGGTCGGCGTTCGCCCTCGACCCGGAGATCAAGGTCGAGACCGTCTGGTCGGGGCCCGTCCCGCGGCCCGCGACGCTCCAGGTCGAGCGGCGCGGACCGGCCGTCCGCGTGCGCGACGACGCGGGCCGCTGGCAGTCCTCGCCCGCACGCCTGCGGCCCTTCGACAGCGTGCTCACCGAGCTCGTCGACCCGGTGGGCGCGCCGGAGGTCGTCGCGGTGCGCGAGCGCCTGCGGTCGTGGCGCTTCTACGACCAGCTGCGCACCGACGCCGACGCCCCGGCGCGCTCGCCGCAGCTCGGCACCCGCACGCCCGTCCTTGCGCACGACGGCGCGGACCTCGCCGCGGCGCTGGAGACCGTGCGCGACCTGGGGCGCGGCGACGAGCTGGACGACGCCGTCGCCCGCGCCTTCCCCGGCAGCCGGCTCGCGGTGCACGCCGACGACGGCCGGTTCGAGGTCGCCTTCCACCAGGACGGGCTGCTCCGGCCGCTCACCGGCGCCGAGCTCAGCGACGGGACGCTGCGCTACCTGTTCCTCGTCGCCGCGCTGCTCTCGCCGCGACCGCCCGAGCTCCTCGTGCTCAACGAGCCGGAGACGAGCCTGCACCCCGACCTCCTGCCCGCGCTCGGCGCGCTCGTGCACGCGGCGGGCCGCGAGACGCAGGTCGTGGTCGTCACGCACGCGCCGCCGCTCGTCGAGGCGCTGCGCGACGCGGCCGCGTCGGGCCCGGCGGACCTGTCCGGCGCGGACGAGCTCGTGGAGGTCGAGCTCGTGCGGTCACCGTTCGGCGAGACGACGGTCGCCGGGCGCGAGGGGCTCCTCGACCAGCCCGCGTGGGCCTGGCCGAAGCGCTGACGGCGGCACCGTCCCCCGGGAGCCGGCCGAGGGCAGCGGCGAGGGACGCGCCGGTCAGCGCCGCGACGCGACGTGCAGGCTCGTGACGGTCGCCGCGAGGTCGACGAGGCGGGACGCCGTGCGGTCGAGCAGCTCGTCGAGCGCGATGGGCCCGGGCGCGATGCTGAACGCCGCGGCGATCCCGGCCTCGCGCGCCTGGTGGGCGGGCAGCAGCACCCGGCCCGCGAGCACGACGACCGGAGGCCGGTGCGGTGCCTCCGCCGCGAGGGCGCCCATCGCGTCCGCGACCTTCCCGTTGACGGACTGCGAGTCGAACGACCCCTCGCCCGTGACGACGAGGTCGGCGGCGCGGATGGCAGCGGGCAGCCCGACCGCCTCGGCGACGAGGCGCGCGCCCGGCTCGAGCTCGGCGCCGAGGACGCCGACCATGCCCGAGGGCACGCCGCCCGCGGCGCCCGCACCCGCGAGCTCAGCCACCTCGACGCCGGTCTCCTGCGCGAGGACTCCCGCCCAGCGCCGCAGCGCGTCGTCGAGGAACGCCACGTCCGCCGGCTGGGCGCCCTTCTGCGGTCCGAACACGTGTGCCGCGCCCCGCTCGCCGTGCAGGGGGTTGGTGACGTCGACCGCGAGGCGCCAGCGGACCTCGCGCGCCCGCGGGTGCAGGCCGGACAGGTCGAGCCGCGCGACCCGCGCGAGGCCCTCCCCGCCGTCGGGAACGGGCGCACCGTCGGCGTCGAGGAGCCGCGCGCCGAGGCCGGTGAGGATGCCCGCGCCGCCGTCGGTGGACGCCGACCCGCCGAGGCACACGATCACCTCGTCGACCCCCGCGTCGAGCACGGCGGCCGCCGCCGCACCCGTGCCGCGGGTGTGCGCGTGCAGGGGCTGGAGCGCGACGTCGCTCACCTGGGGCAGCCCGCTCGCCTCGGCGAGCTCGACCACGCCGAGGCGGCCGTCGGCCGAGACCCCGTACCGCGCGGTGCGGGGACGGCCGATCGCGTCGACCGTGGCGACCTCGCGGGCCGGGACGCCCCACACGGCGAGCAGGGCCTCGAGCGTGCCCTCGCCGCCGTCGGCCATGGGGAGCTCGACGACCTCCGCGTCGGGGACGACGCTGCGCACGCCCGTCGCGACGGCGCGCGCGACGTCGGCGGCGCTCAGGCTGCCCTTGAACGAGTCGGGCGCGACGACGACGCGCAGCGGGCCGTCGGCGCGGGGCCCGGGGACGGGGTTCGGGATGGTGCTCGGCGTTGAGGACACGCTCGCATCCTAGGCAGGCCGACGTGCGACGGCCCGTAGCGGAAGGGACGGACCGGACGTGTTCCGCGCCACAGCGCCGAGCGTGCGAAGCCGGTGCTGAGGCGCCGAGGTGCCCGCCTCGTCCGTGGGCGCGCGCTCAGGCGCCCGGGGCGCCCGCCGCGCGTCCCGGCGCGGCGTCCGGGATGTCCGGCTGCGCGGCGCGCAGCCGCTCGAGCAGCTCGCCGAGCGTGGCGAGGTCGGTGTCGTCGAGCGCGCCGCCCACGTACGTCGCGATGGCCCGGGCGTGCGCGCGGCCGGTCGCGCGCTGGAGGTCCCGGCCCGCCGGGGTGAGCCGGACGAGCGTGCCCCGCGCGTCGTCCGGCGGGGTCGCCCGCTCGACGAGGCCGCGCGCCGCGAGCCGGTCCACCATGCGGCTCAGCGAGGGCTGGCTGAGCAGGATGTACGCGTTGAGGTCGCGCAGCCGCATCCCGTCCTCGGGGCCCTTCGTCAGCGAGAACAGCACGTCGTACTCGCGCAGGGTCAGGCCGTCCCAGACCGGGTCGGACTGCAGCCGCCGCATGATCGCGACCTGGGCCCGGAAGAGGGACTCCCACGTCTCGACGGCGAGGCGCGCGCTCCCGGGGCCCGGCTCGGGGCCCGCGTCGTCGGCGTGCTGCTGCGTCATGTCGCCCCCGGACGGATCGGTCGATGCATTCGCATCGACCCTACCCGCCGGGTGACCGATCAGCGGCCCAGCCGGCGTTCGCGCTGCGAGTACGCGCGCAGCGCGCGCAGGTAGTCGACGCGACGGAAGTCGGGCCAGTACGCCTCGCAGAAGTAGAACTCCGAGTGCGCGCTCTGCCACAGCAGGAAGCCGCCGAGGCGCTGCTCGCCCGACGTGCGGATGACGAGCTCCGGGTCCGGCTGGCCCTTGGTGTAGAGGTGCTCCTCGATGTGCTCGACGTCGAGGTTCTCCGCGAGGTCCTGCAGGCGCGCGCCCGCGGCGGCCTGCTCGCGCAGGTACGACCGCACGGCGTCGGCGATCTCGTGGCGCCCCCCGTAGCCGATCGCGACGTTGACCTGGAGGCCGTCGACGGCGGCCGTGCGCTGCTGGGCGTCGCGCAGCGCCGCCGTGAGCCGCTCGGGCAGCAGGTCGAGCCGACCCATGACCCGCAGGCGCCAGCGGCCCGTCTCGGCGAGGTCGCGCACGGCGTCCTCGATGATGTCGAGCAGCGCCGACAGCTCCTCCTGCGACCGCGACAGGTTGTCGGTCGAGAGCATCCACAGCGTGACGACCTCGACGCCGAGGTCCTCGCTCCAGCCCAGGAACTCCGTGATCTTGTCGGCACCCCGGCGGTGGCCGGTCGCCGTGGACTCCCCGAACGAGCGCGCCCACCGCCGGTTGCCGTCGAGGATGACCCCCACGTGGCGCGGGACGCTCTCGCGCGAGAGGGTCGCCGCGAGGCGACGCTCGTAGAGTCCGTAGACGGGGCGGGGCAGGCGCACGCTGGTTCCTCGGCGATGGGCGGACGGGGACGCCCGGCGGGCGCGCCCCGGTGCGGGGCGCTCGGGCCGAACCCGCACACGCTACCGCTCGTCCGTGCCCGGTCCGGCGGGCCCGGACCGCTCCGCGCGCCCCTGCCCAGGATCTTCACACCGCGAGGCGGGGACCGGTCGCGAACCTACGTTGGCGTAACTTACGATGGCGTAGGTTGGCGTGGGAGCCCCGCGCCGGCCTCTTCCGTGCACGGACACACCACCGAGGAGACGTCGTGGACCGACCGACCGACCGCGACCGCACCCCGAGCGCGCCGCCCGCCGACCCGGGCCCGGCGCACGCACCCGGCACCGACGCGCTCGACTCCGTCCGCGAGAACGTGGGCGACGCGGTCGCGAAGGTCGCCGAGGTCGTCAAGCCGCGCCTGCGCGGCTGGATCCACGCGGGGACGTTCCCCCTCGCGCTCGTCGCGAGCATCGTCCTCGTGCTCGTCGCGCCACCCGTCGCGGGCAAGGTCGCGTGCGCCGTCTTCGGCCTCAGCGCGTGCCTGCTGTTCGGCACGAGCGCGGTCTACCACCGCGGCACGTGGTCGCCCCGCGTCGCGGGCGTGCTCCGCCGCGCCGACCACTCGAACATCTTCCTCATCATCGCGGGCACCTACACGCCCCTCGCCGTGCTCCTGCTCCCCCAGCGGACCGCGACGATCCTGCTCGCGATCGTGTGGAGCGGGGCCCTGCTCGGCCTCCTCGCCCGGATCCTGTGGCTCGACGCCCCGCGGTGGGTGTACGTGCCCATCTACGTCGCGCTCGGGTGGGTCGCGGTGGGCTACATGCCGCAGTTCTGGACGACGACGAACGGCCCGGCGATCGTCTGGCTCGTCGCCGTCGGCGGCCTCGCCTACACGCTGGGCGCCGTCGTCTACGGCATCAAGAAGCCCAACCCCAGCCCGCGCTGGTTCGGCTTCCACGAGATCTTCCACGTGCTCACGGTCGTCGGCTACGGGTGCCACTACGCCGCGATCCTCATCGCGGCGCTCGCCGCACGCTGAGCGCCCGTCGCGCTGAGCGCCCACCCGGGCGCCCCGCGCGGCTCAGTCCTTCGGGACGACGACGTAGCGCCGGTTCGCGAGCGACGGATTGCGCTCGCGCACCGCGGCCAGCGCGGCCGGGTCGAGGTCCGCGCTGCGCAGCTCCGCGCGCTCGCCGAGCTCCAGCCCCACCTGGCCGTCGGGGCCGACGAGCAGGGAGCGCCCGGTCACGCCCCGGCCCGCCTGACCCACGGCGAGCACGACGGCGGTGTTCTCGATCGCGCGGGCCCGCGCGAGGGTGCGCCACTGGTCCGCCTTGAGCTCGCCCGCCGCCCACGCAGCCGGCACCACCAGCACGTCGGCGCCCGCGTCCACGAGGCGCCGCGCGCTCTCCGGGAAGCGCAGGTCGTAGCAGGTCATCACGCCGAACGTCAGGTCGCCGACGCGCAGCACGAGCGGCGGCGCGGCCGGGTCCCCCGCGTCGAGCCGGTCCGACTCGCGGTGACCGAAGGCGTCGTAGAGGTGCACCTTGCGGTACGTCCCCACGAGGTCGCCCGCGGCGTCCACCGCCACGACGACGTTGACCGCCCGGCCGGACGCGCTGCCCGGCACGAGGGTCCCCGCCACGACCGCGACACCGTGCTCGCGCGCGAGCCGGCGCAGCGTGCCGACGAACGGCCCGTCCAGCGGCTCCGCGTGCTCCGCGCCGGTGCCGCGCGGGTCGAACGCCGCGGCGTACTCCGGCAGCACCAGCAGGTCGGCGCGCACGCGCGCCGCCTCCCGGAACGCCGCGCCGACGGTCACGAGGTTCGCGGCGTGGTCGGCCGAGACCTCGAGCTGCCCGATCGTGACGCGAGCGCCGGTCGCCACGGTCAGCCCTGCCGCTCCGGGCCGCTCTCGTCCGGGCCGCGCCCGTCGTGGGTGCCGCCGGACGTGGAGCTGTCCGGCGCGGCGCCGTCGGACGCGGAGCCGGCGGACGCGGAGCCGGCGGGGGTCTCCGGGGCGGTCGCGTCGACCGGGCCGTCCGGGCCGATCCCCTGGGTCTCGGCGTTGTGCCGCATGCGTCGGAGCTGGCGCGAGAGCCCGAAGAACAGGGCCACGGTCGCGAGCGCCACGGCGAAGATCGCGAGGAACCCGGCGAGGCCGGGCGACACGTCGTTCGGGTCCAGGTCCTCGCGCAGCGGGTCGTCCGACGGGCTCGGCGTCGCGGTCTCCGCGACGACGTCCGCCGCCCAACCCGGGCCGCCCGCGAGCGTCGGCACGTCGAGGAAGGGTGCCGCGCTCATGAGGCCACCTCCTCGCCCGCGACGAGCTCCCGCACGCCGGCGAACAGGTCGTCCTCCGGCAGGTCCGTCGGGACGCGCGACTCCGCGAGCTCGAACTCCTCGAACGGCCACACGTCGACCTCGAGGTCGCGCGGGATCGCGAAGAAGAAGCCCTCCGGGTCGATCTGCGACGCGTGCGCGATGAGCGCCGCGTCACGCTGGGCGTAGTAGCGCGCCACGTGGACGCGCGTCGTGACCTCGCGCTCGGGGATCTCCCGCGCGGACCGCGACTCGACCCAGTCGCCGAACGGCGACTCCAGACCCGCGCCCTGCATCGCCTCGTGGAGCGTGCGGATGCGGTTCATCGAGAAGTCGTGGTTGTAGTACAGCTTGAGCGGCGACCAGGGCGCCGCGCCGCCCTCCCGGCGGTAGCGCTCCGGGTCGCCCGCGGCGTGGAACGCCTCGAACGCGACGCGGTGGCACATGACGTGGTCCGGGTGCGGATAGCCGCCCGACGGGTCGTACGTCGTGACGACGTGCGGACGGAACTCGCGCACGAGCTCGACCAGCGGCGCGGCCGCCTCCTCGAGCGGCACGAGACCGAACGAGCCCTCGGGCAGCGGCGGCAGCGGGTCCCCCTCGGGCAGCCCCGAGTCGACGAACCCGAGCCACTGCTGCCGGACGCCGAGCGCGCGCGCCGCGGCGGCCATCTCGACGCGGCGCAGGGCGCGCATGCCCTCGATGTCCGCCGGGCCCTCGCCGAAGCTCGGGTTGAGGATGTCGCCACGCTCGCCCCCGGTGCACGTGGCGACGAGCACGTCCACGCCCTCGGCCGCGTAGCGCGCCGTCGTCGCGGCGCCCTTGCTCGACTCGTCGTCGGGGTGGGCGTGCACGGCCAGGAGACGGAGCGTCTCCGGCTGCTCGCGGTGGGTGGTCGATCCGGCCGCGGGTTCGGCCACTGGTCCTCCCGGGTGCGTCGTACGTCTCCTCGCGCGGCCTGGGACGCGGCACAGGACGCCGTGGGTGCACGACGAGGGCCGGGGCTCTGCGAAGATGGGTCGAGGACATGATCCACCACCGCGCCCACACCTGACGAACCGCCGGCCACCGCCGGCACCCGCCGGGCCAGCGACCGGGGCGCGGCGGCACCGACCACGGGACCGCACCATGACGAACGAGACCACCGCCCCGCAGCCGAGCCCGAGCACGCCCCTGCGCCCTCCGGCGGGCCGGTACGGGCCCGAGCCCACCGAGCGGCGTCGGCGCCTGGCGGTCGTCGGGATCGTGCTCGTCGCGGTCGTCGGGCTCGCCGTCACGTTCGTCATCGGGCTGCGCTACGCGAACGAGCCGGTGCGCTACAAGGACTTCGGGTACACCGTCGTCAGCCCGGAGCGCGTGGACGTCACGTTCGAGGTGTACATGGACCCGGGCACGACGGCGACGTGCACCCTCGACGCGCTCGCCGAGAGCTACGCGCAGGTCGGCACGGTCGACGTCACGGTCGGTCCCGTCGAGGTCACGGAGTCGCGCTACACCGTGAGCGTCGCGACGTCGGAGCTCGCCACGACGGGGATCGTCCAGTCCTGCCGCCCGGCCCCCTGAGCCGCCCGGCCGTCGTGCGGCCCGGCCGCCGCACTCCCGTCCGTCGTGCCGCCGGACCGGCCCGCCCCGCGCCGTCGGCACCTCGTGCTTTGCTATCCTGAGGGATTCCCGCACCCGACCGCGTGCGGCCCGCGGCCGGTGCTCGTGACAGGCGACCGACCACCGGGCGACCCGGCGGTCCGGCGGGAACCAGTCCTCCGCGCTGCCACCCGGGCAGCGTCACCGACCCGGGCAGGCAGGCGCTCGCGTGAGCACGCGCCCCGGCTGCCCGTCTCTGCACGGCCGTGCCCGGCGCGACCGTCGAACCATGGAAAGGAAGGAGCGAACCGTGACCGACACCACCGTCACCTGGCTGACCCAGGAGGCGCACGACAGGCTGCAGGCCGAGCTCGCCCACCTGTCCGGCGAGGGCCGCACCGAGATCGCGGAGCGCATCGCCGCCGCCCGTGACGAGGGCGACCTCAAGGAGAACGGCGGTTACCACGCCGCCCGCGAGGAGCAGGCCAAGAACGAGGCCCGCATCCGCGAGCTCACCGAGAAGCTGCGCAACGTGCGCATCGGCACGCCGCCGGACGACGGCAAGGTCGAGGCCGGCATGGTCGTCACGGCCGTCGTCGCGGGCGACGAGATGACGTTCCTCCTCGGCTCGCGCGAGATCGCCGGCACGACGGACCTCGACGTGTACTCGCCGACGTCCCCGCTCGGTGCCGCGATCGACGGCAAGACCGTCGGCGACGAGACCAGCTACACCGCTCCGAACGGCAACGAGATCGCCGTGAAGATCACCGCCGCGAAGCCCTTCGAGGGCTGACGCGCCCCCGGCGGCCGCACGCCGCCGGGCGAGACGTGAGAAGTGGCCCCTCCGACACGTGTCGGAGGGGCCACTTCTCGCTTCTCGGGTCTCGTCAGACCCGCGGCGACCCGCCGTCGCTGCGCTCGACGCGGTAGCCCGCGGAGCGCAGGTGGGCGACGAGCTCGTCACAGTGCTCGGGGCCCTTGGTCTCGACCTGCATGCGCACCCACGCCTCGCCGATCGCGAGGCCCACGTCGGTGCGGTCGTGGTCGATGTGCATGATGTTTCCCCGCCTCGCCGCGATCGCCTCGAGCATGCGCGCGAGGGCGCCGGGGCGGTCGTCGAGCAGCACCTGGAGCTGGATGTACCGGCCTGCGGCGGCGAGGCCGTGCCGCACGACCCGCAGCAGCACGAGCGGGTCGACGTTCCCCCCGGACAGCACGACGACGACCGGTCCCTCGACCGGGTCCGCCGCGCCGGCGTCGACCGCGGCCGTCCCGGACAGGAGCGCCGCGACGCCGGTCGCGGCGGCGGGCTCCACGAGCAGCTTTGCGCGCTCGGCGACCATGAGCAGGGACCGGGAGATCTCCTCCTCGGTCACGGTGCGCACCTCGACGCCGTGGTGCGCGACGATCCCGAACGGCACCGCTCCCGGGGTCCCGACCGCGATGCCGTCGGCCATCGTCCCGGCGAGCCGGGCCGTCGTCGGCTCTCCTGCGGCGAGCGAGCCCGGGTAGGCGGCGGCGCGCTCCGCCTGCACGCCGATGACGCGCACGTGCGGCGCGGCCTGGGCGAACGCCGCGGCGAGCCCGGCGACGAGCCCGCCGCCGCCGAGCGGGGCGACGACGGTCCGGACGTCGGGCACCTGTTCGAGGATCTCGAGCGCGATGGTCGCCTGGCCCGCGACGACGTCGGGGTGGTCGAACGGGTGGATGAACACGGCGCCGGTGCGGTCGGCCTCGGCGCGCGCGGCGGCGAGCGTCTCGTCCACGTCGGCGCCGACGAGCCGGACCTCGGCGCCGTACTGGCGCGTCGCCGCGACCTTGGGGAGCGCGGCGTCGACCGGCATGTACACGACGGCCCGGATGCCGAGCAGTCCCGCGGCGAACGCGACGCCCTGCGCGTGGTTGCCCGCGCTCGCCGCGACGACGCCGCGCGCCTTCTCGTCGGCGCTCAGGCGCGCCATGCGCACGTAGGCGCCGCGGACCTTGAACGACCCCGCGCGCTGGAGGTTCTCGCACTTGAGCAGGACCCGGACGCCCGCCGCCTCGCTGATCGCCCGGGTGGTGTGGACCGGTGTGCGGTACGCGACGCCGTCGAGCAGGCGGGCGGCGTCGCGGACGTCGTCGAGCGGGACGGGCACGGGACCCGAGGTCACCGCGCCTCTCCCGGCGTGCCCTCGCCCGGTGCGTCGGCGACGCCGGCGTCCTGCGTCTCGACGACCGCCGAGCCGCCGGCGTCGTGCGCCCGGCGACCGGGGCGGCGGGCGCCCGTGTCGTCGAGGTCGGACTCGGCGCGCGCGATGACGGGCGGCTGCGGGCTGCCGCGCACGACGACGCGGTCGTCGGTGCCGAGCTCGGGGAACTTGTCGTGGCCGTGCAGGTAGAGCACCACCGTGTTGAGCACCGCGGCGATCGGGACAGCGAACAGCGCGCCGACGATGCCCGCGGCGAAGCTGCCCGCCGCGACGACGAGCAGGACGGCGACGGGGTGCAGCGAGACGGCGTGCCCCATGAGGAAGGGCTGGAGGATGTGGCCCTCGATCTGCTGCACGAGCAGCACGATGCCGAGCATGACGAGCGCCTGCACCCAGCCCTGCGCGACGAGCACGACGAGCACCGCGATGGACCCGGTGACGATGGCACCGACGATCGGGATGAACGACCCGACGAAGACGAGGATGCCGAGCGGCAGCGCGAGCGACGGCACGAAGAACGCGGCGCCGACGCCGATGCCGACCGCGTCGACCGCGGCAACGAGGATCTGGGTGCGCGTGTACGCGGCGAGCGTCACGATGCCGCGGCGGCCGGCCTGGTGCACGCGGTCGCGGGCGCGCAGCGGGAGCAGCCCCACGACCCACGACCAGATCGAGCGGCCGTCGAGCAGGAAGAAGAACGTGCAGAACAGGGCGATGAGGGCCCCGGCGAGCACATGGCCGATGGTCGTCGCCGCGCCCAGCGCGCCCGAGACGATCGAGTCCTGGTTCTCGGAGACCGCGGTCCCCGCCTGGTCGAGCCAGTGCGAGAGCGTGGTGGAGTCGAGGCCGAGGGGGCCGTCGGCGAGCCAGTTCGTGAACTGCTCGAAGCCCTCGACGGCCTGGTCGCGCAGGTCCTGGAAGCCGCTGACGATCTGCTGCCCCGCGATGGCGATGAGCCCCGCGACCACGACGATGAGCGCGATGAGCGCGGCGCCCGACGCGAGGCCGCGCGACATGCGCAGGTGCCGCCGGAAGAACCGCTGGACCGGCGTGAGGAGCACGGTGAGCAGCAGCGCCACCGCGATCGGCACGACGATCACCTTGAGCTGCGTCACGACCCACAGCCCGGCCGCGATCGCCGCGCCGATGAGCAGCAGGCGCCACGACCACGCGGCGGCCGAGCGCACGGCGTCGGGCACGGCCGCTGCGCCGGGACGCGCGGGAGGAAGCGGGTCGGGGGTGCGGTGCTGGTCCGTCTGCGCGCTCACAGCGCAACCCTAGGGGAGCGGCCCCCGCCGCGCGCCCCTGCGCACGGCGAGCCCGCGCGGTGTGCGCAGGATCTCCCCGTCAGGCGAGCGCCTGCCCGAGGTCGGCGAGGAGGTCCTCGACGTCCTCGATGCCGACGGAGAGCCGGACGAGGTCGTCGGGGACCTCGAGCGCCGTGCCCGCGACGGAACCGTGCGTCATGCGTCCGGGGTGCTCGACGAGCGACTCGACCCCGCCGAGCGACTCCGCGAGCGTGAACACCCGCGTGCGCGCGCACACGTCGAGCGCCTTCGCCTCGCTGCCCACGCGGAACGAGACCATGCCGCCGAAACCGGACATCTGACGCGCGGCGAGCTCGTGGCCCGGGTGCGACGCGAGGCCCGGGTAGATCACCTCGGTCACGGCCGGGTGCGCGTCGAGGAACTCCGCGACCGCGGCCGCGTTCGCCTGGTGGCGGTCCATGCGCACCGCGAGCGTCTTGAGCCCGCGCAGCGTGAGCCACGCGTCGAACGGCCCGGCGACGGCGCCCGACGCGTTCTGGTGGAAGCCCACCGCCCCCGCGACGTCCGTGCCGCCCGCGGGCGACGCGAGCCCGCCGGGGAGCTGCGCGCCCGTCGCCACGACGAGCGCTCCCCCGACGACGTCGCTGTGGCCCCCGACGTACTTCGTGGTCGAGTGCACGACGACGTCCGCCCCCAGCGCGAGCGGCTGCTGGAGGTAGGGCGTCGCGAACGTGTTGTCGACGACGAGCAGCGCCCCGGCGTCGTGCGCGACGCCCGCGAGCGCCGCGACGTCGCTCACGCCGAGCAGCGGGTTCGTGGGGGTCTCGACCCAGACGACGCGCGTCTCGGGGCGCACGGCCGCGCGCACGGCCTCGACGTCCGTGAGGTCGACGGGCGTGTGCTCGACGCCCCACGGCCCGAACACGCGGGCGATGAGGCGGTAGGTGCCGCCGTACGCGTCGTCGGGCACGATCACGTGGTCCCCGGGGCGCACGACGGCCCGCAGCAGCGTGTCCTCGGCGGCGAGGCCGGACGCGAAGGCGAACCCGCGCGCGGCGGGCGACCCGTCCGCCGTCGGGCGCAGGCCGCCGGACTCCGCGGCCGCGAGCGCCTCCTCCAGGGCGGTGCGCGTCGGGTTCGCGGAGCGCGAGTACTCGTAGCCGCCGCGCAGCCCGCCGACGCCGTCCTGCTTGTACGTCGAGACCTGGTGGATCGGCGGCACGACGGCGCCGGTCGTCGCGTCCGGGTCCTGGCCCGCGTGGATCGCACGCGTGGAGAAGCCGGTGGTGGTCCAGTCGGGGTGCTCGCTCGAGGTGGTCACCCGACCAGCCTAGGCGCACCCCCTGCGCCGAGCAGGCGGTCCTGGTCCGTCCCGCTACCCGGACGAGCCAGGACCACCTGCTCGACGGCGGCCATGGCGGGGGCGGCCATGGCGACGGCGGCGGGGCGGTGGCGGCGGGGCGGTGGCGGCCGCGACCGCCGCGGGGCACGGTAGGGAGGCGGGCGGCGGCCGTCGTCCGACGACCCGGAAGGAGCCCGTGCATGAGGATCGACCTGGACGGCAGGAGGGCGCTCGTCACCGGCTCGGCGCAGGGCATCGGGCTCGCGATCGCGCGCACGCTCGCGGCGTGCGGCGCGGCGGTCGTCGTCAACGGGCGCTCCGAGGAGACGGCGCAGCGGGCCGCCGCCGACGTGCGCGAGCACGTGCCCGGGGCGGACGTGCTGGGCGTGGCCGCGGACCTCGCGACCGACGAGGGGACGGCGGCCGTGCTCGACGCCGTGCCGCACGTCGACGTGCTGGTGAACAACCTCGGCATCTTCTCGAGCGCGGACCCGCTCGCGATCGACGACGCCACGTGGCGCCGCTACTTCGAGGTGAACGTCCTCGCGGGCGTGCGGCTCACGCGCGCGTACCTGCCGGGGATGACGGAGCGCGGCTGGGGCCGGGTGCAGTTCGTCGGGAGCGACTCGGCGGTCGCGATCCCGGCCGAGATGATCCACTACGGCGTGACGAAGACGGCGCTGCTCGGCGTCTCGCGCGGGTTCGCCAAGGCGGCGGCGGGCACGGGCGTCACGGTGAACAGCGTGCTCGCCGGGCCCACGCACACGGGCGGGGTGGAGGCGTTCGCGCGCGAGCTCGTCGGCGACGACCTGCCGTGGGACGAGGCGCAGCGCGTGTTCATGCGCGAGCACCGCCCGCAGTCGCTGCTCCAGCGCCTCATCGAGCCGGAGGAGATCGCGCACATGGTCGCCTACCTCGCGTCACCGCTCGCGTCGGCGACGACCGGCGCCGCGGTGCGCGTCGACGGCGGGTACATCGACTCGATCGTCCCGTGAGAGGCTCGGGCCGGACGCCTCCCTCGACCCCCTTGGTCGCGGCACGTCCGCGGAACACCGACCGCCCCCGCCGCGTTCTACCCCGTGCCAGGACGATGCGTCGTGGGCCAGCGCCCCGGTCGTCCGGGCACCTCAGGAGGTAAGCGATGAACTCGATCTTCGACGCGATCTTCGGCTCGTCCGGCAAGACGACGATGATCGCCCCGGAGGACGCGCTGCCCGGGCGCCAGTCGCCCGTGCTGCAGACGCCGCGTCCCCACACCGTGCTCGGCACCTCGATCACCGGCCCGTGGCCTGAGGGCACGCGCGTGCTCTACCTGGCGATGGGCTGCTTCTGGGGCGCCGAGGAGATCTTCTGGCAGGTCCCCGGAGTGGTGAGCACCGCCGTCGGCTACATGGGCGGCACGACGCCGAACCCCACCTACGAGGAGGCGTGCACCGCGCGCACCGGCCACACCGAGACGGCGCTCGTCGCGTACGACCCGACGAAGGTCTCCGAGGAGGAGCTGCTCAAGATCTTCTGGGAGCGCCACGACCCGACGCAGGGCTACCGCCAGGGCAACGACGTCGGCACCCAGTACCGGTCCGCCGTGTACTGGACGACGCCCGAGCAGGAGCGGGCCGTCCGTGAGACGGCGGCGCGCTACTCCGCGGTGCTCGAGGCCAAGGGGTACGACCCGGTGACGACGGAGATGCGCCCCGCGGCCGAGGCCGGGCCGTTCTACTACGCCGAGGACTACCACCAGCAGTACCTCGACAAGAACCCGAACGGCTACCGCTGCCACGCGACCACGGGGGTCCCGTTCCCGAGCGCCGCGTAGCACCCGCCGACAGGTGAGAAGTGGCCCCTGGTCCCGCCGACCAGGGGCCATTTCTCGCGTCTCGCCCGCGCGAGGTCCCGCTGCCGCGTCCCGCCGACGTGCGGGGCCGCCGGGGTCGCCCGCACGATGGGCCCATGACGATCCCCACCCTCGCGGCGCAGGACGGCACGACGATCCCCGCGATCGGCCTCGGCACCTACCGGCTCCAGGGCGAGGAGGGTGCGGACGCCGTCGCGCGCGCGATCGACGCGGGGTACCGGTTGATCGATTCCGCGTTCAGCTACGAGAACGAGGGCGCCGTGGGTGCGGCGGTGCGCCGCTCGGACGTCGCGCGCGAGGACGTGCTCGTGACGTCGAAGCTCCCCGGGCGCCACCACGCGCACGACGACGCCGTCCGGACGGTCGAGGAGTCGGTGCTGCGCACGGGCCTGGACCAGATCGACCTGTACCTCGTGCACTGGCCCAACCCGCGCGTGGGCCGGTACGTCGAGGCGTACGAGGCGCTCGTGGAGTGCCGCGACCGGGGCCTGGTCCGGCACGTCGGCGTCTCGAACTTCTTGCCCGAGCACCTGGACGCGGTGATCGCGGCGACGGGCGTGACGCCCGTCGTGAACCAGGTCGAGCTGCACCCGTACTTCCCGCAGCCGCTCCAGCGCGCGGCCGACGCGGAGCGCGGCGTCGTCACGGAGGCGTGGAGCCCGATCGGACGCGCGAACGACCTGCTCCGGGACCCGGTCGTCACGCAGGTCGCGGCCGCGCACGGCGTCTCCCCGGTGCAGGCGATCCTGCGCTGGCACGTGCAGCTCGGCGTCGTGCCGCTGCCGAAGGCGTCGTCGCCGGAGCGTCAGCGCGAGAACCTCGACGTGTTCTCGTTCGAGCTGACCACGCACGAGATGAACGCCCTGACGGGGCTCGCCCGGCCGGACGGGCGCACGAACGGCCAGGACCCGGCGGTGTACGAGGAGCTGTAGCGCCGGGGACCCGCGCGGCCCGGCAGCGGCCCGGTCTCGGCCCGGTCTCGGCATGGTCGGGGCCCGGTCCCGGCGCGGCGGCGCGCGCCCGGGCGCCCGGGTCGTGGCACCGTGTGCGCGTGACCTCCCCCGCGCTCAGCCCGCTGCCCGACGCCGCCCGCCCGCCCTGGGCGGTCGGGTCGCCCCTGCGTCTGCTCGCCGCGGTCCTCGTGTCCGGCTCCGCGGTGCTGCTCTTCGCGGTCCACGTGCGCCCGCTCGGGTACGTCCCGCTCGTCCTCGGGGTCGCCCTCGGGCTGCTCGTGGACCGTCGACTCGGCCGCGACCTCGCGCTGGTCGGCGTCGGGATGGGGATCATCTCGACGATCTCGCTGAAGGCCGACCTGTCCGACGCCGGCATGGCGCGCTTCGCCGTCGTGCTCTCCCTCGCGGTGCTCGTCCCGTGGGCGCTCTCCCGCTTCGTCTTCCGCGAGGACGCCGTCACGTTCCCCGTCGCGACGGGGCGCCGCTGGACGCGGGGGCAGGTCGTGTACCTGGTCGTGGTCGTCGTGGCGGGCTACCTGATCCTGCCGTTCTACTTCATCGGGTCGGGCGCGTACCTCAACTGGCCGCCGATCACGGGCGGCGCGGAGATCGCGCGCCTGTTCGTCGGCGTCAACGCGGTGGGCATCTGGGACGAGCTGTTCTTCGTGTGCGTGGTCTTCGCGCTGTACCGCGAGCACTTCGGGGTGTGGACGGCGAACCTGCTGCAGGCGACGGTCTTCGTGTCGTTCCTCTGGGAGCTCGGCTACCGCGAGTGGGGCCCGCTGCTCACCGTGCCGTTCGCGCTCGTCCAGGGCTGGATCTTCTCCTGGAGCAAGTCGCTCACGTACGTCGTGGCCGTCCACCTGCTGTTCGACGTCGTGGTGTTCGCCGTGCTCGTGCACGCCCACCACCCGGAGCTGTTCGACGTCTTCGTCACCGCGCCGCGCTGACGGCGCCGCCCGCGGGCGGGCTCAGGACGGTCGGGCGAGCAGCACGCGGCGCACCCCGTCGACGCGGCACGCCGCCGCGACGGCCGTCGTGGCGGGACCGGCGAGCACCGTCACCGCCGCCACGACCACGGCGACGCCCACGGCCGCGCCGGCCACGACGTCGTGCGGGAAGTGCACGCCCTGGGCGACGCGGGCCGCCGCGACCGCCACGGCCAGCAGGGCCGGCACGACGACCCACACCGCGAGGTCGCGCGTGCGGGAGCGGGTCGCGTGCCGCGCCGGCACGGCGCCGGGGACCCGCACGGCCGGCGCGCCGGCGAGGACGACGGCGGTCGCGAGGGCGAACGCGATCGCGGTGTGGTTGCTCGGGAACGACCAGTCGCCCGCCGCGGGGCAGTGCGCGACCTCGACCAGCTCCCAGCAGCCGCGCGGCTGCCGCACGAGGGACTTCACGGCCTCGCTCGCGGCGTAGGCGGCGACGGCGCCCACGCCGGCGACGAGCGTCGTCGCGACCGCGGGCGGGCCGCCCCGGCGCGAGCGCCAGGCCACGAGCGCGCACCAGGCCACGAGCACGAGCACGCCGCCCTCGGCGACGAGCTCCGTCCCGGGGAGGTCGGCCGTGCGCGCCGTGACGGCGAGGTAGAGGGACTCGCTCGGCCCGCGCAGCATCCGGGCGACGAGGACGACGAGCGCCGCCCCGACGAGCCACGACACCGCCACGAGCGCCTGCCCCGCGAGCCCGGACGACGGCTCGGACGCCGGGGGTCGGACGAGCGTGCCCTCGCCCTCGTCACGTGTCGGGCCGGGGCCGGGCAGGGTCGTGGTGCGGGACGAATCGGGCGAAGTCATCGGACGAGGGTATGCCGGGTGAACCACGGGTGAACATCCGCCCCGCGGCGGACGTCCGCCGCGGGGCGTCCACCCAGGGCGGTACCTCGCGGGACCGGCGGCGCGACCCGCGACCGGCGACCGCGGGGGCGGCCCTACCGGGTGCCGGAGGAGTCCTCGTCCGCAGGGACGTAGAACGCCGTCGTGGCGGCGACGCGGGCGGCGACGTCGTCCGCGTCGAGCCCGTCGGCCGCGGCGAGCGCCGCTCCCCACGCCTCGCTGCTCGCGACGTTGAACGCGCGCAGCTCGGGGCTCGCGAGGACGGCCTCGGGGTCGAGCGTCGCCCCGCCGTCGAGGTGCAGCCCGAGGCCCAGCAGCGCGCCGTCCCACCCGACGCCGACCGCCCCCGGGCCGAACTGGTCCCACATCTCCGGCGGCACGACGGCGGTGTGCTCGAGCGTGAGGGTCGTGCCGCCGTCCGGCGCGGGCGCGAGCCGGACCTCGACGACGGACGAGTCCTCCGGCGTCGGCGGACCCATGACCCACGTGAGCCGCAGGAGCCGCGGGGCCTCGCACGCGCGGATCTCGCCGCCGGCGTTGCCCTCGACCTGGTAGGTGCCGCCGACCCGGAGGTCGCCCGTCACGGGCAGGAACCAGCGCGGGATGCGCTCGGGGTCGGTGACGGCGTCCCACACGTCCTCGACGTCGGCCGGGTAGGTGCGCTCGATGGTGACGACCCGTGCCGCACCGGCGGGCAGGTCTCCCGTCCCGACGGTGCGCCGCGCGGCCTCGAGCTCGGCGATGAAGTCCTTCATGCTGTCCTCCTCGTGGTGTCGGTGGGGCGCTCGTCGTCCTCGTCGGCGCCAGGTGCCGTCGCCCGACGGCGCTCGCGGGCACCCCGGGCGAGCTCGGTCCCGAGCGCGTCCAGCCGCTGCTCCCAGAACCGGCGCAGGCCCGCGGCCCAGTCCTCGACCTCGTCGAGGGCCGCCGGGTCGAGCGCGTAGAGGCGCCGGGTCCCGTCCGGGCGGACCGACGCGAACCCGCTGGTCCGCAGCACGCGCAGGTGCTGCGACACCGCGGGCTGGCTGATGCCGAACTCCTCCCCCACGCGCGCCGCGATCTCGCCGGCGGGCTGCTCGCCGTGCGCGAGGTGCTCGAGGATCCGACGACGCACCGGGTCGCCGAGGACGTCGAACGCTTCCATGACCCCCATCTTTCATACTGCGCTTATATAAGTCAATGCCTATGTTGCGAGCGCGCGCGCCATGACCCGCTGCGGCCCGGCGCTCCCTCCGAGGTACGCGCCGCGGTCGCGCAGCCCCGCGCGCGCGTACGCGCGCCGCCCCGCGGCGTTGCGGTCGTTGACCGTGAGGACGAGCGCCTCGTACGGCGTCGTCCGCCCGCGCAGCGCCGCGAGCGCCGCGACCGCGCCGGGAAGGTCCCGCACGACGCGCGACCCGACGCCGCCGCCCTGCGCCGCGACGTCGACGAGGAAGCCGCGGAACAGCACGACGCCGTCCGGGGCGACGCCGTCGAGCAGCGCCGCGACCTCGGCCGGGGCACCGCCGGGGTGCAGCACGCCGAGCGCGACGGGGTCGCCGCCCGGCGGGCGGGCGACCAGCAGGTGCCGACCCGGGTCGGCGTGGGCCGCGGCGACGACGTCGGCCGCGGGCGGCACGAACTCCTCCTGCCCGGGTCCCAGCCGGAGCCGGAGCGCGGCGGCGAGCAGCCGGCCCCGCTCGTCCGGGGGCACCGCGTCGAGCAGCACGAGCTCGACCGGGCCACCCGGAGCCTGCGGCGCGGGCGGCGGAGCCGTCACCGCCGCTTCCCGCCCCGACCGCGGGCGCCCCGGCCCTTCGGCGTGCCGCGGCCCTGCGCGCCGCCCCCGCCGCGCCCGCCGCCCGCTCCCGCACGACCGGCGCCCGCTCCCCCACGGCCCGCGCCACCGCGCGCGTCGCGGTCGC